>CAKSBP010000029.1 GCA_934438135.1 uncultured Clostridium sp.
GTGGAAACTGTATTTACGCAGGAAATAAAAATACAAAATTATTGATTGATGCCGGTATCAGCTGTAAGCGGATTGAAAAAGGGCTTTTTGATATTGATGTGAATCCTGAAACATTAGACGGGATTCTGGTTACACACGAACATTCAGATCATGTCCAGGGAATTGGAGTAATGGCGAGACGTTATAAAGTTCCAGTATTTGCAACAGCAGAGACATTTAGTGCGATGAACCGTATGAAGAGCTTAGGGAAAATAGATCCTGCCTTGTTTCATATTGTGGAACCAGAGGTTTCGTTTTTTGTAAACGATGTAAAGGTGAATCCGTTTTCTATTCCACATGATGCTGCAAATCCAGTAGCTTATACACTGGAGTCAGATGGTCACAAGCTTGGGGTTGCTACCGATCTTGGAAATTATAATGATGCGATTATTTCACATTTAAAGGATTCTGAGATTTTGCTGCTGGAAGCAAACCATGATATTAATATGCTTCAGGTAGGGAAGTATCCTTATGTATTGAAGAGACGAATTTTAGGTGAACTTGGACATTTGTCTAATGATAACTGCGGACGTTTGATAAACCATCTGCTTCATCCAGGGTTAAAGCAGATTTTTTTAGGACATTTAAGCAAGGAAAATAATTATCCGGATCTGGCATATGAAACCGTGAAATATGAACTTTCACAGAGTGACAGCCCGTTCCGTGATGTATCCATAGAAGTAGCAGAGAGGGAACAGCCATCTATGTTATGCAGATGTTGACATACTGCCTGGCGTTCTGAACTTTAGAACTGGCTTACCGCTTATTTCCGGGTAGTTTTATGTAGATAAAAAATCAGGAGGGTTTCATTATGAAGAAGACAGTAATAACAGTAGTAGGGAAAGACAGTGTTGGCATTATCGCAAAGGTATGTACGTATCTCGCAAATAATAATGTGAATATTCTGGATATTTCACAGACGATTGTACAGGGATTTTTTAATATGATGATGATTGCAGATACGAATGAGGCATCAAAAGATTTCACTGCGTTGTCTGAGGAACTGGAGCAAATCGGACAGGAAATGAACTGCATTATTAAACTTCAGCATGAGGAAATTTTTAATAAAATGCATAGAATCTAATGGCTGGCAAAAGGAAGGATGTAGTAGGTAATGATTAATATACATGAAGTAATTGAAACCAATAGCATGATAGAACAGATGAATCTTGATGTTAGAACGATTACACTTGGAATCAGCCTGTTAGATTGTGCAGATGATAATCTGGAACGATTAAACGAGAAAATCTATAACAAAATTACTACAGTAGGAAAAGACCTGGTAAAGACAGGAAATGAAATTGAGAGAGATTATGGAATTCCGATTGTAAATAAGAGAATTTCGGTTACTCCAATTTCTCTGGTAGGTGCTGCAGCATGTAAAAAACCAGAAGATTATGTGACGATTGCAGAAACATTGGACCGTGCGGCAAAAACAGTAGGAGTTAACTTTATCGGTGGTTTTTCTGCCCTTGTATCTAAAGGAATGACAAAGAGCGATGAACTGTTAATCCGTAGTATTCCTCAGGCAATGAAAAAATCGGACAGAGTGTGCAGTTCCATTAATGTTGGTTCCACCAAAACAGGAATTGACATGGATGCAGTTAAGCTATTAGGAAATATTGTACTGGAAACGTCCAAGGAAACCGATTCCCAAGGATGTGCCAAACTGGTTATTTTCTGTAATGCACCAGATGATAATCCGTTTATGGCAGGTGCCTTTCATGGTGTAACAGAAGGAGATGCTATTATTAATGTTGGTGTCAGTGGACCAGGTGTTGTAAAGAAAGCCTTAGAAGAAGTAAGGGGCAAGGATTTTGGAACACTTTGTGAAACAATTAAAAAGACGGCATTTAAGATTACAAGAGTTGGGCAGTTAGTTGCACAGGAAGCATCCAAAAGACTTGGTATTCCATTTGGAATTATCGATCTTTCACTGGCTCCGACTCCTGCAATTGGCGATAGTATTGCTGAGATTTTCCAGGAAATGGGTTTGGAGCATGCTGGTGCACCAGGAACGACGGCAGCACTTGCATTATTAAATGATCAGGTTAAGAAGGGTGGAATCATGGCTTCTTCTTATGTTGGTGGTTTAAGTGGTGCATTTATTCCAGTCAGTGAAGATCAGGGCATGATAGATGCAGTTCAGGCAGGAGCACTTTGTATTGAAAAGTTAGAGGCAATGACTTGTGTATGTTCTGTAGGACTTGATATGATTGCTATTCCTGGAGATACAAAACCATCCTCTATTTCTGGTATGATTGCAGATGAAATGGCAATTGGTATGATTAATCAGAAAACAACAGCAGTACGTATTATTCCGGTTATTGGAAAACAGGTTGGGGAAATGGTTGAATTTGGTGGTCTTCTAGGATATGCGCCAGTTATGAGGGTAAATGAATTTGCCTGTGATGATTTTGTGAATCGAGGCGGAAGAATACCGGCGCCAGTCCATAGTTTTAAAAATTAAATTTCAGATAGAATGAGGGAGACTGTCTTTTTTTAGGCAGCCTTTTTCATTTGAAGTAAGAGATATACTGAAATTCCAGTAATTAACACAAACATAGAAACTGCTGTGGCTGAATAAGATAGCACAGTTTCAATATACTACAAATATAAGAGAATATGAATGGAGGAATAAAGATGGTACTAGAAAAAATAGATTATAAGAAAGTCTTTTATTATTTTGAGGAAATTTCAAATATTCCAAGAGGTTCTAAAAATAATCAGGCAATCAGTGATTACCTGTATGCATTTGGAAAAGAAAAAGGATTAGAATGCTATCAAGATGAAGCATTAAACGTTATTCTTATTAAAGAAGCAACACCGGGGTATGAAAATGTGCCGGCGGTGATTTTACAGGGGCATATGGATATGGTTTGTGAAAAAAACAGTGATACGGAGCATGATTTTATGACAGAAGGTTTAAAGCTTCGTATGGATGGTGATTATATTTATGCTGAAGGTACAACATTAGGTGGAGATGATGGTATTGCACTTGCCTTTGGACTGGCTATGCTTTCTGATGAAAGCTTGATTCATCCTCGTTTGGAAATGATTTTTACAACAGATGAAGAGATCGGTATGGATGGTGCCATGGCACTGGATACAGGTAAATTGAATGCAAAATATATGATTAATGTAGATTCTGAAGAAGAAGGAAAAATTTTAGTTGGTTGTGCTGGTGGTATGACATCTACTATGAAGCTTCCTTTAGTAAGAGAAGATGCGGAAGGCGTAAAAATTAAAATTGCAGTTAAAGGCTTATTAGGTGGACATTCCGGAATGGAAATCACAAATAATAGAACCAACAGCAATCTGTTACTTGGAAGATTATTATTTGAATTATCCAGTCAGGCTTCTTTTAAAGTAACTTCCATGAATGGTGGATTAAAGGATAATGCCATTCCAAGAGAAAGCTTTGCAGAAATTTTAGTTTCTCAGGCTGATACAGATGAAGTATTGAATAAAATCAATGTTTTTTATGAAAACTATAAAAGAGAACTGGCAGCAAGTGAACCAGATTTTGAACTTCAAACAGAAGTTTCTGGTACTATTGTTACAGAAAAAATTCTGACACATGAGACACTGGAAAAAATTCTGACAGTGCTTTTATTTACACCAAATGGAATTCAGGTAATGAGCAGCGATATTGCAGGGCTTCCAGAAAGTTCTTTAAATCTTGGAATTTTCCAGATGTCAGAGTCAGAAGCAGTATTTTCTTATTCTGTCAGAAGTTCTATTTCTACCTATAAAGTATTTTTAGGAAATAAACTGGAAAAATTTATTTCCCTTCTTGGCGGAACTTACGAAGTACATGGTGAATACCCGGCATGGGAATTAAAGAAAGAATCTGAACTAACGAGAATCTGTAAAAAAGTTTATGTGGAACAGTATAAGAAAGAACCAGAAATTGAAGTAATTCATGCGGGATTAGAGTGTGGAATTCTTTCTGATAAGATGGAAGGATTGGATATTGTTTCTATTGGACCAGATATTCTGGATATTCATACACCATGTGAAAAAATGTCCATTTCTTCAGTAATTCGTGTTTACAATTATGTAACAGGTGTTATTGAGGAAATCTGTAAAATGAAATAAAGAAGGTTTGTGGAAGGCACATGAAGAAGCGAACAAAAATTTTGCTTAGTACTGTTATAGTACTAGCGGTAATCACCGGGGGTGTGTTTCTATATTCGAATTATCTATTGAATAAAGTCCAGTATGAGAATGGAGACACAGGGGATGGAACGGAGTATTTCGAACAGGATGAAAATGCAGATAATCTGGAAGAAACCGATCCAAATGACATTGTTTGGAATGAACAGGCATTTAAACGCCATGAAAATGATGTTATCAATATCCTGCTTGTTGGAGAAGAAAAAATAGGAGACATTGTCCGGGGACGAACTGACAGCATTATGATTGCTACTATCAATGTGCCAGAAAAAGCTGTGAAGCTGACATCCATTATGCGGGATTTGTATGTACAGATTCCAGGATACAGCGATAATAAATTAAATGCAGCGTTTCATATAGGAGGCATGGAGCTTCTTATGGAAACGCTGGAATTAAATTTTGATTTACAGGTTGATGGTTATGTAAAAGTAGATTTCGATTCATTTGAGCAGGTAATTGATAAACTTGGTGGGGTGGAAATTACTCTAAACCAGCGGGAAGCAGATTATCTGAATCGAACTAATTATATTTCCAAGCCATCTAATCGGCATGTAGTAGCTGGTACTCAGGTCATGAATGGGAATCAGGCACTTGGATATGCCAGAATCCGCTATGTTTCTACTGGAACAGAAGCTAATGATTTCGGTCGTACCCAGAGACAGAGAAAACTATTAACTGCTATTTTTGATAAATATAAATCAAAAAGCAGTCTGGAACTTTTAGCGATGCTCCCAGATTTGTTATCCATGGTAACGACGAATCTGACGAAAACTCAGATGATAGAGGATATGTATCTGGTACTTACTATTTCGCCAAATACCCTTGAAACAAGCCGTATTCCGGTGGATGAAAAATATCAGAGTGCCAGGGTAAGAGGAATGTCCGTGCTCATTATGGATACTCAGAGTGAAAATATTGCAGCACTGCATGAGTTTATTTTTGGAGATGTGAGTGAACAAATAAATACAAGCAAACCGTAGGGTGAATGAGGACAGCCACTTAGAGCATGGAAATGCTTTTTATGGCTGTTTTTCTATCTGTGGAGAGCTTTTGTTTTTGGAGAACATTATCGTTCTAACAAAGCTTTCATTATTCTTCCAGTCATATCTCATCATATCTCATCATATAAATAATATGTTGATATCCCATACCCGTTAGGAGCGCTGTCATGAAGCTGAAAAAATGGTTGAAAAATATAGTTATTTCATTCCTTCTAATACTGATTCCAGTCTGTATCTGTGTTCTCGAAACAGAACTGATTTATTTTTATCCAGCTGTTGCAGACACAGAAGGCTTTCGAAATTTTGTCCTGGATAATACCATGCTTTCCAAACTGACTGAGAAATACGAATGGGGAACTCAGGAATTTTATGATGTGCTTACGGTTCATATGATTCAGACACAGATGAATCCCATGAAAAATAAGAAGAAAACAATTCCTATACGAATCGGCCCCCTGCGTCCTCTTTATAGCCGATACAAATCCATGTATCAGACATTGCTTAATGATATACAATGTTTCCCTGTGGCAGAGGATATTTACGGAGGAGAGACTGTTAGTTTTGATAATTCCTGGGGAGGAAAACGGACCTATGGAGGAAAACGAAAACATGAAGGCTGTGATATTATGACAAGCAATAATGAAGCAGGATATTTTCCCATTGTCAGCATGACCGATGGGATTATAGAGAAAAAAGGCTGGCTTCCTCTGGGAGGCTGGCGTCTTGGAGTGCGCAGTCCATCTGGCGGCTATTTTTACTATGCCCATTTAGATGAATACGCCAAAAATGTGGAAGAGGGAACCAATATAAAAGCAGGACAGCTGCTTGGCTATATGGGCGACAGCGGATATGGGATTCAAGGAACAACTGGAAAGTTTGATGTACACCTTCACGTAGGAATTTATCTAATGGATAAAGGGAAAGAAAAGAGTGTAAATCCTTATTACATACTAAAGTTTTATGAAGAGAAAAAACGAAAATTTTATAACAAAAGTGAATGAATTATGATATAATAAGCAAGTATGCTTAAAAGTGAGGAGAGGTTATTATGGAAATACTATTATGGAGGGAAATTTTAGATCCCTACGTACTTGCGGTAGATGAATTGACTGTAAAATTTAACCATATCATTAATGAATATAGAAACACAGGAATCTACTCTCCAATTGAGCAGGTAAATGGACGTGTGAAGACGATTTCCAGTATTCTGGAAAAAGCCCAGAAGAAGGAAATACCAATCGAAGAAATTGAGGATAGAATTGATGATATAGCTGGTGTTCGAATTATCTGCCAGTTTGTTGAAGATATAGATAAAGTAGTTGAAATCATTAAAAAACGCAATGATATGGAAGTAAAAAGCGAGAAAGACTATATAAAACACAGGAAAGAGAGCGGTTACCGGAGTTATCATTTAATTATCTGGTATACCGTGCAGACCATGCATGGACCAAAGCGGCTGAAAGCAGAAATTCAGATCCGAACGCTTGCCATGAACTTCTGGGCAACCATTGAGCATTCTTTACAGTATAAATATAAAGAAAACATGCCGCCTCATATTAGAGAACGGCTGTCCAATGCAGCAGAGGCTATTGTTGTGCTGGATCAGGAAATGTCCAGCGTCCGTGGGGAAATTATGGATGCACAGAATTCTTTCCGTATCAAAGCAAATATCGTAGCAGATATTCTTACGAATATTCAGAATCTGTACCGTGTTGCTAACAAAAGAGAAGTTGTGAAAATTCAGACAGAATTTTTTAAGATTTATGAGGAAGGCGACTTAGAACAGCTGGAACGATTTAATAAAGAGCTGGATATTATTTCGGAAGGGTACAGAGCACAAAGCTTAAAGTAGAGAAAGGAAGACATACTTTGAATTTACCACAGAATTATCTTGAACGAATGAAAACATTATTAAAGGACGAGTATACAGCGTATGAAGACAGCTTTTCACAGACACCGTATGCGGGGATGCGTGTCAATACATTAAAGCTGACTCCAGAACAGTTTGAAGAAATAAGTCCATTTGAAATAAAGCCGGTGCCATGGACGAAAAATGGTTTTTATTATGAGAAAAAAATGCAGCCAGGAAAACATCCTTATTATTTTGCAGGACTTTATTATATTCAGGAACCAAGTGCTATGACTCCGGCATCTTTATTGCCAGTGGAACCTGGTGATCATGTATTGGATGTGTGTGCAGCTCCAGGTGGAAAAACCACGGAGCTTGCAGCAAAATTGAAAGGACAGGGTGTGCTGGTTACCAATGATATCAGTAGTTCCAGAGCAAAAGCACTGTTAAAAAATATTGAAGTATTTGGTGTCAGTAACAGTGTTGTATTAAGCGAAGTACCAGACCATTTGTGTGATTATTTTGGCGGATATTTTGATAAAATCTTAATCGATGCCCCATGTTCCGGAGAAGGAATGTTTCGAAAGGATCCTTCTATTATTAAGAGCTGGGAGAAACAAGGACCAGAATTTTTCCATAAAATTCAAAAATCTATTTTAGATGCGGCAGTGAAGCTGTTAAAACCAGGTGGAACTATGCTTTACTCTACCTGTACCTTTTCTCCTTTAGAGAATGAAGGAAGCATTCAGTATCTGTTAGATAATTATAAAGAATTTGAAGTTATGGAAGTAGATGCTTACGAAGGATTTTCCCATGGACGTCCAGAGTGGATTGAAAATGGGGATGAGCAGCTCAAACATACTTTCCGTATATGGCCGCATAAAATTAATGGAGAAGGACATTTCGTTGCACTGCTTCATAAGAAGGGTGAGTATACAGCGAATCCAAAACCATCTGCGAAGCTTCCAAAGATTCCAAAGGGAATGGAAGAGTTTATGGCAGATATTAAATTAGATTTAACGGATCGCCATTTTGAAGAATATGGAGAAAGAGTATACCTAGTGCCAAACGCAATTCCTGACTTAAAAGGACTTCGTATTTTAAGAAATGGACTGTTAATGGGGGAAAAGAAAAAAAATCGTTTTGAACCAAGCCAGGCACTTGCCATGTGTTTAAGCAAAGACGCGTATGCCCATACTTTGAACTTTACAAGCGATTCCTTGGATTTACGGAAGTATTTAAAAGGGGAAACCATTGATATAGAAGACGAAAAATTAAAAGGCTGGCAGCTTGTCCTAGTGGATGGATATCCGGTAGGATGGGGGAAAGCAGGAGGCGGACGCCTTAAAAATAAATATCTTCCAGGCTGGAGGCTGTTCTAAATATGACAATGCTCAGACTGGATAAATATCTTGCCGATATGGGGGTAGGAACCCGTTCGGAAGTAAAGAAAATGATTCGAAGCGGTCAGGTTTTTCTGAACGGAGAAGCAGTAAAAAAGCCGGAAACGAAAGTGGATACGGAACAGGATGAAGTAGAAGCAGATGGACAGACGGTTGGTTATGCCACAGTGGAATACATTATGCTGAATAAACCACAGGGCGTTGTTTCTGCAACACAGGATAAGCGTGATAAGACGGTACTTGATTTAATTGAGGATAACATGCGGAAGGATTTGTTTCCGGTAGGAAGACTGGATAAAGATACCGAAGGCTTGTTAATCCTTACGAATGATGGTAAAATGGCGCATGAACTTCTGTCTCCCAAAAAGCACATTGACAAAACCTATTTTGTAATCGTGGAGGGAATGGTGACGGAAGAAGATGTAAAGCTGTTTAGACAGGGATTCCATGTGGATGCGGAACTGGATGCGAAACCATCTGTTCTGGAAATTTTGGAGAGTAGTGAGTTTTCAAAGGTCAATCTTACGATTACAGAAGGAAAATTCCATCAGGTAAAACGAATGTTTCAGGCGGTTGAAAAGCCGGTTCGTTTCCTGAAACGAATCCGTATGGGGGCACTCTGTCTGGATGAAAGATTAAAACCTGGTGAGTATAGAATGCTCACAGAGGAAGAAATAGATTTGTTAAAAAAAGGGAAGGCTTAGGAGGAACACATGTTAAAAAAGACGGAAGCGGCATTATTTGATATGGATGGGACATTAATTGATTCTATGTGGATGTGGAAAGACATCGATATCGAGTATCTGGGACGTTATGGAATAGAACTGCCAGAGGATCTGCAGAAAGAGATTGAAGGAATGAGTTTCTCGGAAACCGCGGTTTATTTTAAAGAACGTTTTTCTTTGGATGTGCCCATTGAAAGCATAAAAAGCGATTGGAACCAGATGGCCTGGGATAAGTATGAAAATGAAGTAACTGTAAAAGATGGTGTGTTTGAATTCCTGGATTATTTGAAAGAGAAAGGAATCAAATTGGGAATTGCCACAAGCAATTCCATAGAGCTTGCAACGATGGTTTTAAAGAAACGTGGTCTTTATGACTATTTTGATGCCATTCATACGTCCTGTGAGGTACCCAAAGGAAAACCGGCACCAGATATTTATCAGCTGGTAGCCAGAAATCTTAATGTAAATCCAGAAAATTGTCTGGTATTTGAAGATGTTATTTCTGGAATTCTTGCAGGAAAAGCAGCAGGAATGAAAGTATGTGCTGTTTATGACGAAGCTGCAAAGCTGGACGATGGACAGAAAAAAAAACTGGCAGATTTTTATCTTCATAGTTTTACGGACTGGAGAGAACTGCTGTAATAAGCATATTAGTAAAGAGGACATTATGATACATGATTTTTTACCAATATCCCGTGAGGATATGAAAAAACGAAACTGGGACTGCGTAGACTTTGTTTACGTAATCGGTGATGCCTATGTAGACCATACTTCTTTTGGACCTGCGATAATCAGTAGAGTGTTAGAGTCCAGAGGATACCGTGTCGGTATTATTTCACAGCCGGACTGGAAAGATGAAACATCCATTCAGGTATTTGGAGAACCAAGACTGGGTTTTTTAGTATCTGCGGGAAATATGGACACGATGGTAAATCATTATACGGCTGCAAAAAAACGACGTCATCAGGATGCCTACACTCCTGGAGGAGTGATTGGAAAACGTCCTGACCGGGCGACGATTGTTTACAGCAATCTGATTCGAAAAGTTTATAAAAAAGTACCTATTATTATCGGTGGAATTGAAGCCAGTCTTCGCCGTCTTGGACACTATGATTACTGGAGCAACAAAGTAAAACGTTCCATTTTACTGGATTCTGGTGCGGATTTGATTTCTTATGGAATGGGTGAGCATTCTATCGTGGAAATTGCAGATGCCCTGAGTTCGGGAATTGATGTAAAAGATATTACGTTCGTAAAAGGAACGGTTTATAAAGCAAAGGATTTGGACAGTCTGTATGAGCCGGTTATTCTGCCGTCTTATCAGGAAATCTGCGAGAATAAGGAAACCTATGCAAAGAGTTTCTATCAGCAGTATTTAAATACGGATCCTTATACTGCAAAAACTTTAGTAGAACCATATAAAGAAAAGGAATATATCGTACAGAATCCGCCGGCACTGCCGCTGACAGAGCAGGAAATGGATGATGTGTACAGTCTTCCTTATATGAGAACCTACCATCCAAGTTATGAAAAAGAAGGCGGAATTCCAGTTATTACAGAACTTAAATTCAGTCTTACCAGTAACCGTGGCTGTTTTGGAGGCTGTAATTTCTGTGCTCTTACTTTCCATGAAGGAAGAATTGTGCAGGTAAGAAGCCATGAGTCTATTTTGGAAGAAGCAAAGCAGATGACCAAAGAGAAAGATTTTAAAGGATATATTAATGATGTTGGAGGCCCAACTGCCAACTTCCGCCACTCTTCTTGTAAAAAGCAGTTGACTAAAGGTGTGTGCAGCACCAAGCAGTGTCTTGTGCCAAAACCATGTAAGAATCTGACGGTAGATCATAAGGATTATTTAAAACTTCTTCGTGAACTGCGGAGCATTCCAAATGTAAAGAAAGTCTTTATCCGTTCTGGACTGCGTTTTGATTATATTATGGAGGACAAAAACTGTGATATCTTTTTAAGGGAACTCTGTGAGCATCATATCAGTGGACAGCTTCGTGTGGCACCAGAACACATCAGTGATTCGGTACTGGATTTGATGGGAAAACCGGAAAATGATGTTTACGAAGAATTCAGAAAACGCTATAAGAAAATCAATGACACTGTAGACAGAAAGCAGTTTATTGTACCTTATCTTATGTCGTCTCATCCAGGTTCTACGATGAAAGAAGCGGTGGAACTGGCAGAATATATTCGTGATCTTGGCTATATGCCGGAACAGGTGCAGGATTTCTATCCAACACCATCCACGTTATCTACCTGTATGTTTTACACAGGATATGATCCAAGGACGATGAAAAAGGTATACGTACCAAAGAGTGCTCATGAAAAGGCAATGCAGAGAGCATTGATTCAGTACCGTAATCCGGATAATTATGATTTGGTTGCAGAAGCATTGCGGATAGCCCATCGTACAGATTTAATTGGATTTGAAAAAAAATGTCTGATACGTCCAAGAAAAATGAAGTCAGAACGGGAATTTTCAGGAAGAAATGAGAAAAGGGATGGATTGAAATCTAGAGGTAATCAGAAGAAGCCAGCAAAGAAGAAAACGATTCGCAGCGTGCATAAACCAAAGAAAAGCAAACGATAGGAGGATAAGCCAATGAAGGGAAAAAAGGAAAAGGGCGGTTATGGCTATATTGGACACAGAAAGAAAGTGTATCTGCTACAAAGTTTTTTATATGTGTTAATTGGAATTATAATATTTTTAGGAGGTTTTTTGGCTTTTAAAAGAGATGCCAAAAATGTTTGTACCATGCTGGCAATTTTAATGGTACTTCCATTTGCAAAAAGCATGGTGGAGTTTGTCGTATTATTTCCTTTTCACTCCCCTTCTAAGGAAGCCTTTGAACGTGTGAAAAAAATGGATCTTGATGGAATGGAGTTATATTCTGACTTAGTGATTACTTCTTCGGAAAAAGTAATGAATTTGGATTTTTTAGTAGAGGGAAAGGGAACAGTAATAGGAGTGGCAGGAAAAAAAGGTCAGGATGTCAGATATATTGATGAATATTTGACAAAAGGAATAAGAAACTGGGGAGCAGACTATAATGTGAAAATTCTTGGAGATGAAAAAAAGTTTATGAGTGCTCTTGAGAATATCAAGCCTCACGAAGTGACAGATATTGAACGGAAACATGTAGTCAGCTACATTAAATCATTGATTGTATAGAGGATGATACGGTGAGACAGATAGAAGTAGGTAAAAATGAAGCAGGACAGCGTTTTGATAAGCTATTGGCGAAATATTTAAACAAAGCACCAAAAAGCTTTATTTACAAAATGTTAAGAAAAAAGAATATTACGTTAAATAAGAAAAAAGCAGATGGAACAGAGAAGCTTATTGAAGGAGATATTGTTCAGATGTTTTTTTCAGAAGAAACTTTTGAAAAGTTTTCTGAGCAGACAGCAGCAGAAGTGCCACAGGTAGAATTAGACATTATTTATGAGGATGATGATATTCTTGTAATTAATAAACCGGCGGGGATGCTTTCTCAGAAAGCAAAGTCGGAAGACGAATCCCTGACAGAGTATGTAACTGCATATTTACTGCATTCCGGACAGCTTACAAAAGAAGAACTGGCGGTATTTCACCCTGGTCTATGCAATCGTCTTGATCGGAATACAAGTGGTCTGATTCTAGCAGGAAAATCTTTAAAAGGCCTTCAAGAAATGGGTGCTTTGTTAAAGGTACGAAATATGGATAAGTATTATCAGTGTATTGTAAAGGGGCAGATTGATAAGCCAACCAGCATTGAGGGATATTTGACTAAGAACCGGAGTCATAACAAAGTAACCATTACGAAGGAGCCATCAGAGGGAGCCGATTTTATTAAGACGCAGTATACCCCGCTAAAAACAAATGGTGAGTATACATTGTTACGTGTGAAACTGGTGACCGGTCGTTCTCATCAGATTCGTGCACATTTACAGAGTATCGGTCATCCGGTAATAGGGGATGGGAAATATGGCGATGTACAGGTAAATAAATATTTTAAAAAGAATTTTAAATTAAAGCATCATCTTCTTCATTCCTATGAACTGAATTTTCCAAAGATAGAAGAGGGACTAGTTAATCTATCTGAAAAGACCTTTTTTGCACCTCTTCCGGATTATTTTGAACGGATTATAAAAAGTATATTTTAGGAGGGTAAGGCTATGCCATCATGGAATTCCAGGGGACTTAGGGGGCAGACGCTGGAGGAACTGATCAATCTTTCCAATAAAAAATATCAGGATAATAAACTTGCACTGATTCAAAAAATTCCAACGCCGATTAAGCCGATTCGGATTGATTCGGCAACCCGCCATATTACACTGGCTTATTTTGAGCAGAAGAGTACGGTGGACTATATTGGGGCAGTGCAGGGAATACCTGTCTGTTTTGATGCAAAAGAATGTAATACGGATACCTTTCCGCTTCAGAATATTCATGAACATCAGGTGTCCTTTATGGAACAGTTTGAGCAGCAAGGTGGAATTTCTTTTTTGCTCCTTTATTTTTCTCAGAAGGATATTTTCTATTATTTGAAATTTACGGACTTGATGAAATTCTGGAATCGTGCCAGGGAAGGTGGAAGAAAGAGTTTCCGATATGAGGAGTTAGATCCACATTACCAGCTGTCTACTTACAATGGTGTATTTGTGCACTACCTGGAAGGAATTAATATGGATCTTAATGAGAGGAAAGAAAAATAAAAAAAAGCAGGCTGATGATTTGCAGTCTGCTTTTTTTAATGGAATAATTGAAACTTATTTTTCAATATGGAACATATCTAAAATAGTCCTTAAGTTTTCTACGTGTTCATGACTGTTATTTACCAGTTCATTATCTTTATCGATTAGTTTAGAAGTTTCCTGGGTCTTTTCTGCAATATCAGAAATACCTTCAGCAGCTTCCGCAATCGTATTGTTTACACCATTTACAGCCTCGGAAATCTCGGTGATTGCTTTTTCCAGTGTATACACATCATCAGTGATATTGGTCATATCACGTTCAAATCCCTGTGCATCCTGTGCGTATTGAATAGATACATCCTTAAAACTGCGGTAATCATTTAATACGGTATTTTCCAGAAAGTCAGAGCTTTCAGCGAGACAGTCAGTCATATCTCTTACTGCCATATGCACATCTTCAATAATTTGTTTGATATCTTCAACAGTAGAAGAAGTTTCGGAGGCAAGCTGTCCGATTTCTGTGGCAACAACACTGAAACCACGGCCAGCTTCCCCGGCATGTGCAGCTTCAATAGAAGCGTTTAAAGCAAGCAGATTGGTCTGTTCAGAAATATCAAGTATGGTGCTGGTCAGCTTATCAATTTCTTCTACAGACCGTGATTTCTCGATAGCGGCTTTGGTTTTTTCTTTTACAGTGTCATACATCTGCCTAGTGCGTTCAGCTGCCTCCTGGGTGGAAACTTTTAATGCCTCTGCACGGCCTTTGACTTTCTGTGAAGCCTCCTTTCCATAAGAAGAGCGTTCTTTAATTGTAGCAGCCTGTTTTTCTACATGTGAAATGGTTCCGTTTACGGTATCCATGGTAGCAGAAGTCTCCTGCATGGCAGCAGCCAGTTCCTCTGTTGTAGCAGAATTATTCTCGCTCATAACAGTTACATTTCCAGTAGTATCCTTTAAATAGTTCATTGTATTACTGAGGCTGGCGTGTGTTTCTGAGATATCAGATACAATCTTTCTTAGGTTATTACGCATATCATGGACAGAACGAGCCATTTGACCGGTTTCATCTTTTAAACTGCGGAGCTTTTTGCTGTTTTTACTTGGACGGAATACAAAATTTGAAGTTTCAATAATGATTTTTTCGATTTCCATAATCGGTTCAGCAATTCGGGAACCGTTGAAAATACCACATATAATACTAATGATTAGAGCTGCGATACCGCCAGTAAAAATCATTCTCTGCATATTCATGGATTTTGCCATGATTTCTTTATCCGGGGCAGTCAGGATAAAGCACATGTCATTACTGAGTTTGCTATAATAAAGCGTTTTTTTGCTTTTTTGGTAAGTATAGGAAACAGGTGTGCCCTCTTTGGAAGAAGTGCGAAGAGCAGATACGACTGTGGAAAGAGATTTTTCCGTATCGGAAAGAGAGGAACCTGTTTTCAATTTTTTATGGTACATAATTCTTCCATCTGAGGATGTGAGGAAAGAATAACCTGTTTTAAAAATATGGGAATTATTTACAATATCTGAAATCTGACTGAAATTTATATCCATACCAATTACACCGATTGGAACGTCATGAACGACAATTGGGATTACATAGGAAACCATGTAAATATTTAGGTTAGAATTTAAATAAGGTTCCATCCAGGTTGGTTTCTTGTTTTTTAGTGGCACATAGTACCAGCCTACATGTTCAGTATCGCTTGGGTCGTATTTAGAAAAGTCAGTAGGTATTAAGGATTGGAAGTCGTCTTCTGTAGAGTTACGGGTCAGAAACAGACCGGAATTAGGTTTGGTAAAGGCTGGATTAAAGCGTATGTATGCTGTCAAAGCACCTTGTGTATTCTGAGCAAACTGTAGAAAAATTGGTTTTAACTGTTCTGTGTAATGGTCTACGTAGCGGCTGTCTGTCTGAAATTTTTCCATGTCATCCAGATAGGAAATGGAAATATTGGAAAGGGTATTTACAGACTGCGTGATATTTGAGAGAATGTTGTTAACCTGCTCACTTTGATTCTTTGTAATTAGATGCATCTGCTGTCTGGAATCGGAAGCAACAGTGGTGGTAGTATTATGTATACTGATAATTCCACAGATACAGGTAGAAATCAAAGCACAGATGATTGCCGTCATGACAATTTTAGTACGTATAGATTTCATAAGTTTATCTCCTCCTTAGAAAATATAATATCGAACTACACCTCATACAAGATGGTGAAAATTGGAATATAATATCAAGTAAAAAAAATCTGTCGTTTAATTTTTATTATACCATTTTCTAATACAAAATACCATGTATATGTAATAAATGATTCTTTGGAATGCGGATAAAATGATTGCCATGTTGACAGGAAATCTAAATTTTTATATAATAAATCTGTATTTTCGGTTAGTAGCGAATTATCACGTTACTACTTTACTACGGTGAATTGGAGGTAACTATGAGCTATAAAATTTCAGAACATAAATTAGAACAGAGCGTTTTACATATCCCGGAAGGTGTGCGTGATATTTACAATGGTGAATGTGAACAGAAGCTTTCCGTACAGGAAAGCATGCATCGTGTCTTTAAATCCTATGGTTTCTGTGACATTCAGACACCAATGTTTGAATTTTTTGATGTATTTAACCAGGAGAGAGGGACGATTCCTTCCAGAGAAATGTTTAAGTTTTTTGACAGATATGGAAACACAATGGTATTAAGACCAGATATTACACCATCCATTGCACGCTGCTTTGGAAAATATTATAAGGAAGAAGGACTTCCACTTCGTCTTTGCTACGCAGGGAATACCTTTATTAACAGCAGCAGCTATCAGGGGAAATTAAAAGAGACAACACAGCTTGGTGCAGAACTGATTAATGATGCAACAGTAGACGCTGATGCAGAAATGATTGCATTAACAATTGACTGTCTAAAAAGCTCGGGATTAAAAGAATTTCAGATAGAAATTGGACATGCAGACTTTTTGAATGGAATTTTGGAAGAGGCTGATTTTGATGAAGAAGAAACCCAGGAATTAAAAATGCTGATTGAAAAGAAAAATGTATTCGGTGTTGAAGAACTGATTTCGGAGAAGAAACTTTCAGAAGACTTAAAAACTCTGATTTTAAAAATTGCGGATATGTTTGGTGATATTGAAAATATAAAGAACGCTAAAAAACTGACAGCCAGTAAACGTGCCTTAAAAGCAGTCGACAGGCTGGAAAAGCTGTATGCCATTTTGGATGGTTATGGACTTAGCGGATACATAACCTTTGACTTAGGACTGTTAAGCAAATATAATTACTATACAGGAATTATTTATAAAGCATATACGTATGGAACGGGAGAACCAATTGTAAAGGGTGGAAGATATGACAATCTGATGGAACAGTTTGGAAAGGAAGCACCAGCTATTGGTCTTGCAATTGAAGTGGATCAGCTGATGATTGCTTTGAGAAGACAAAAGATTGAACCAAAGCTGGAAAAGGCAGGAACCTGTATTCTTTATGAAAAGAAATTCCGGAAAACGGCTATTGAACTTGCAGGTATTTTACGAAAACAGGGTAAAAAAGTTATGTTGATTCGTAAGAGTGAAGATTTTTCTTTGGAAGACTATATCAAGCATGTAAGCAAATTTTCTGTAGGAGAAGTGCTGTATGTGGATAATGAAGATTCGGTTCCATCCATGGAAGAATTTATAGATAATGAAAGCACAGCGAAATAAGCGGATTAGGAGAGGATGGAAACATGGACAGATATTTAACATTTGCCCTGGCAAAGGGCCGAATTGCAAAGAAAACGATGGGGTATTTAGAACAGGTTGGAATTACTTGCGAGGAAATGAATGATCCGGATTCCAGAAAGCTGATTTTCGTAAACGAAGACCTTCGGCTCAAATTTTTCCTTGCGAAAGCAACGGATGTTCCGACTTATGTAGAGTATGGTGCAGCTGATATTGGTGTGGTTGGAAAGGATACCATTCTGGAGGAAGGCCGTAAAATGTATGAGGTTCTGGACCTTGGACTTGGTAAATGCAGAATGTGTGTTGCCGGACCGAAAGAAGCTGAAAAACTGTTACATAGTGGAGAACTGATTCGTGTTGCAACGAAATATCCCAATATTGCGAAGGATTATTTTTATAATAAAAAGCACCAGACCGTAGAAATCATTAAATTAAATGGTTCCATTGAACTGGCACCAATTGTTGGATTATCTGAAGTAATTGTTGATATTGTTGAAACAGGCTCTACCTTACGAGAGAACGGACTGGTTGTATTAGAAGAGATTTGTCCATTATCGGCCCGCATGGTTGTAAATGAAGTAAGCATGAAGATGGAACATGAGCGTATCAAGGATCTGATTCATAACTTAAAGCGTGTAATTGATTCTATACAATAGCAATCAGGGGAGAAATTGAAAAAGGAAAGGACAGACTGACTATGAGAATTGTAAAGCTGACAGAAGAAACGAAAAAGAACATATTAGAAGATCTGCTAAAAAGAAGTCCAAATAATTATGGACAGTATGAAAGTGCAGTAAAAGAAATTTTGGATGAAGTAAGGGAAAAGAAAGACGAAGCCGTATTTGCTTACACAAAAAAATTTGATCATGCAGATATTAATGCATCCAATGTCCGTGTAACCAAAGAAGAAATCGACGAAGCCTATGCTTCTATTGAACCAGGTCTTCTTGATGTTATCCGTAAAGCCCTTGTTAATATCCGTGATTATCACATGAAACAGAAGCAGTATAGCTGGTTTGATACTACATCCAAAGGAACGATTCTTGGACAGAAGGTAACACCTCTGGAAAAGGTTGGTGTTTATGTACCAGGTGGAAAAGCTGCTTATCCATCTTCTGTTTTAATGAATGTTATGCCGGCAGTTGTAGCAGGTGTCGATAAAATTGTCATGACAACTCCTCCAAATAAAGAAGGAAAAGTAAATCCGGTTGTTCTGGCAGCAGCAAAAGAAGCCGGTGTACAGGAAATTTATAAAGTTGGTGGAGCACAGGCAATTGGAGCTCTGGCATTTGGAACGGAGAGTATTCCTAAGGTTGATAAAATCGTAGGACCTGGTAATATCTTTGTAGCTCTTGCCAAAAAATCGGTCTTTGGTTATGTGAGCATTGATTCTATTGCTGGACCAAGTGAGATTTTAGTCATTGCAGATGAAACAGCGAATCCACATTATGTAGCAGCGGATTTATTATCCCAGGCAGAACATGATGAACTTGCTTCCGCAATCTTAGTAACAACTAGTGAAGAACTGGCAGAAAAAGTATCAGAAGAAATCGATGGTTACTTAAAAATTCTATCTAGAAGAGAAATTATGGAAAAATCACTGGAAAACTATGGATATATACTTTTAGTAGATTCCATGGAAAGTGCAGTTGAAACAGCAAATGATATTGCATCGGAACATTTGGAAATCGTAACAAAAGACCCATTTAATATTATGACAAAAATCCGTAACGCTGGAGCGATTTTCTTAGGAGAATACAGCAGCGAACCTCTTGGGGATTACTTTGCAGGACCAAATCACATTCTTCCTACTAATGGAACAGCGAAATTCTTCTCGCCACTCAGCGTGGATGATTTTATTAAGAAATCCAGTATTATTTCTTACTCTAGAGAAGCATTAGAGCCGGTTTATAAAGATATTGTTCATTTTGCAGAATCCGAACAGCTGACTGCTCATGCTAATTCCATTGCAGTCCGCTTTGAAAAATAGAATATGTTGTATTATAATAAAATAATAAAAGAGTACTGCCAGTGAAACTTTGGCGGTACCTGGAGAAAGGTTTTAGGCTATGAAGAACAGAAAGACAGTCATCAAAAGAAAAACGAAAGAAACCGATATTGTTATGGAATTTGCCATTGATGGTACAGGAAAGGCTTCGATTGATACTGGAATTGGTTTTTTTGATCATATGCTGAACAGCTTTGTACGTCATGGCTTTTTTGATATGAACCTGACGGTAAAAGGGGATTTGGAAGTGGATTCTCATCATACCGTAGAAGACACAGGTATTGTTCTTGGTCAGGCAATCAAGGAAGCGTTAGGAGATAAAGCTGGAATCAAGAGATTTGGTTCATTTCTGCTGCCTATGGATGAAACACTGGTGCTTTGTGCTTTAGATTTATCTGGCAGGCCATATCTGGTATACGATCTTGATTTGACTGTAGAGCGTCTTGGTACGATGGATACGGAACTGGTACGAGAGTTTTTCTATGCAGTTTCTTATGGTTCTGGAATGAATCTTCATTTAAAACAGATGAATGGTTCCAATAATCATCATATTGTAGAAGCAGCATTTAAAGCATTTGCAAAAGCATTAGATGAAGCTGTCCAGTATGATGAAAGAATTACAGGAGTTTTATCAACAAAAGGCGCATTATAAAATGCTTATCAGTATTGGCTATGAAAACAATCTGAAACATCATATTTAAAGCATACAATAGAATTGTTTGATAAAGGAGAAGAACAAGATGGATTATAAAAAGCTGATTCCATACATAAATGCAGAAAACGAACTGGAAGCAAGTGTTATTGAAGAAGCAAGTCAGTATGCACTCAATGGAGCAGATGAAATTTTTATTTATAATTATGCAAAGGATGAAAAAACCAGAGAAGAATTTTTAGCAACCTTGAAGAAAATCGGAAAAGAAATTGATATTCCTTTTTTTACTGGTATTTATGTAAGTAGATTCGAAGATGTAAAAAAAGCATTGTATACTGGTGCAAAGCGTGTTGTTATTAAAAATGAAATCTTAAAAGCAGATGAAGCAGCCCAAGAAGCTTCCAAGAGGTTTGGAAAGGAACAGCTGCTGCTGGAAATTGGCGAAGAAGAGTTTTATGACCCGGCAGTAATGGAACGTGTAACAAAAGATGGATTTGGTAGTATTTTGTTAAAACATGTAAATACCGGAGAAAAATTAAAAAATGCATTATGGAATCTTGACATACCGGTTATAATAAGAGATAGCCTGAATCGGAATGATCTGCTTATACTCTGTTCTTACGAAAAGGTTGAGGGAATTTCTACCAACCACTACCTGAACAAGAGCATCATGAAAGTAAAACGTTCTCTTAGGCAGGAAGGAATCGCAGTAAACACGTTTGATTCAAAGATTTCATTTGATGAATTTAAGTTAAACAGTGATGGAATGATTCCTGTTGTTACTCAGGATTATAAAACCAATGAAGTATTAATGGTTGCATATATGAACCGGGAAGCGTATAATAAGACCATTGAAACGGGCAAAATGACGTATTGGAGCCGGAGCAGGAATGAACTCTGGTGTAAAGGTGATACGTCAGGTCATTATCAATACGTGATGGAGTTAAAGCTGGACTGTGACAAAGACACGATTTTAGCCAAAGTTCATCAAATAGGTGCAGCATGTCATACTGGGAGCCGTTCTTGTTTTTTTAACGAACTGGTGAAAAAAGAATATGACAATGTGAACCCATTAATGGTTTTAACCGAAGAGTATGATATTATTACCGACCGCAAGAAACATCCAAAAGAAGGTTCCTATACGAATTATCTGTTTGACAAAGGAATCGACAAAATTTTGAAAAAATGTGGTGAGGAAGCAACAGAAATTGTAATTGCAGCGAAAAATCCGGAAGCGGAGGAATTAAAGTATGAAATCTCTGATTTCCTCTATCATATGATGGTTCTCATGGTAGAATGCGGTGTTGATTGGAATGATATTATGAAAGAATTAGCACATAGAAGATAGGAGGTTCTAGCATGTATTTATTAACTGGTTTTTTATGGTTTCTTGCGAAATTTATTTTTCTAGGAGCAGTATCTTTTGCTGGCATTAAAGCAGGTGCAGCGTATCGCAAAAATAAAGATATGAAAATCAAGGCTTAGGAGAAATCTTAAGCCTTAGTGTCTATGGAGGCATAAATGCCTCCATAGATCAAACATACAGCAGCGAAGACTGTGTACGAATATAAGTAACTATCCGGGAGGATTCACATGAAGAAATACGGTGTAAACGAATTAAGAAAAATGTATTTAGACTTTTTTGAAAGCAAAGGCCATCTTGTTATGAAGAGTTTTTCTCTGGTTCCTCAGAACGACAAGAGCCTGCTTTTAATTAATGCGGGTATGGCTCCGTTAAAGCCATATTTTACAGGACAGGAAATTCCACCAAGAACAAGAGTAGCTACCTGCCAGAAATGTATCCGTACAGGTGATATTGAAAACGTTGGTAAGACAGCACGTCATGGTACTTTCTTTGAAATGCTTGGTAACTTTTCTTTTGGTGATTATTTTAAGAAAGAAGCCATTCACTGGTCCTGGGAATTTTTAACCGAAGTAATTGGTCTTGATCCAAGTCGTCTTTATCCATCTGTATATGAAACAGACGATGAAGCATTCCGTATCTGGAATGAAGAAATTGGAATTGCCAAGGAACGTATTTTCCGTTTTGGCAAGGAAGACAACTTCTGGGAACACGGTGCTGGTCCTTGTGGCCCATGTTCTGAAATTTACTATGACCGTGGCGAAGCATACGGCTGTGGGGAACCAGGCTGTACAGTAGGCTGCGAATGCGACCGATATATGGAGATTTGGAATAACGTATTTACCCAGTTTGAAAATGATGGAAAAGGTAATTATACAGAATTAACAAATAAAAACATAGATACAGGAATGGGTCTGGAAAGACTTGCTGTGGTTGTGCAGGACGTAGATTCTATTTTTGCGATTGATACAATTAAAACTTTATTAAATAAAGTTGCTGAAATGGCAGGATGTAAATACGGTGAGGATGAAAAGAAAGACATTTCTCTTCGTCTGATTACAGACCATATACGTTCTGTGACTTTTATGATTTCCGATGGTATTATGCCGTCAAATGAAGGACGTGGTTACGTTTTAAGAAGATTATTACGTCGTGCTGCAAGACATGGAAGACTTCTGGGAATTCAGGATAAATTCCTTGCTAAATTAAGTGAGACAGTAATTGAACTTTCCAAAGACGGTTATCCAGAATTAGAAGAAAAGAAAGCTATGATTTTTACCGTATTAACGGAAGAAGAAGATAAGTTTAATAAGACAATTGATCAGGGCCTTACTATTCTGGAAGATTTAGAGGCGGAAATGAAAAAATCCGGTAAGAAGGATTTAGCTGGTGCAGATGCATTCAAGCTTTACGATACTTACGGATTCCCTCTTGACTTGACAAAAGAAATTCTTGAGGAAAAGGGTTTTGGTGTAGACGAAGATGGCTTTAAGGGAGCAATGGAAGAACAGAAACAGAAAGCCAGAAGCGCAAGAAAGACAACAAACTATATGGGTGCTGACGTAACGGTTTACCAGTCAATTGATCCAGCTATTACAAGTAAATTTGTAGGATATGATCGTTATGAGCATGAATCTAAAGTAACGGTTCTGACAACAGAAGATGAAATTGTAACTTCTCTTGGTGAAGGACAGACAGGTACTATTATCGTGGATGAGACACCTTTCTATGCTACCATGGGTGGACAGCAGGCTGATATTGGTGTTATCACTGGTGCAAACGGTGAGTTTCAGGTAAAAGATACGATTAAGCTGCAGGGTGGCAAAATCGGACATGTTGGTGTTGTTACAAAAGGTGCCATCTTAAAAGATGAGACAGTAAAACTTTCTGTTGATGTAGAAAACAGACAGGATACCTGTAAGAACCATAGTGCAACCCATTTATTACAGAAAGCATTGAGAATGGTTCTTGGTGATCATGTAGAGCAGGCTGGTTCCTTAGTAACACATGACAGACTCCGTTTTGACTTTACACACTTCCAGGCATTAACAGAAGAACAGATTTTAAAAGTAGAGGAACTTGTAAATAAAGAAATTTCTTTAAATCTTTCTGTTGTAACACAGGAGATGTCCATTGACGAAGCAAAGAAGACAGGTGCTATGGCGTTATTTGGTGAAAAATACGGTGATGTAGTACGTGTTGTTAAAATGGGGGATTTCAGTGTTGAGTTATGTGGTGGTACCCACGTAGCGAATACAGGTGTTATTTCCAGCTTCAAAATTATTTCAGAAGCAGGTATTGCTGCTGGTGTAAGACGTATTGAAGCGTTAACAGGTGAAGGGGTTATCCGTCACTTTGAAGAAATTGAAACGAAATTAAAAGAAGCTGCTAAAGCGGCAAAAACAGAACCTCATAATCTGACAAAGAAGATTGAATCTATGTTAGAGGAAATCAAAGTATTACAGTCAGAGAATGAGAAATTAAAGAACAAGCTTGCAAAAAAAGCACTTGGTGATGTTCTTGACCAAGTAGTAGAAGTAAAAGGTGTAAAAGTGCTTGCTGCAAGTGTTCCTGATGTTGATATGAATGGTCTTCGTACATTAGGTGACCAGTTAAAAGATAAATTAGGCAGCGGTGTTGTTGTACTTGGTTCCGCATTAGGCGGAAAAGTCAGCCTTCTTGCCATGGTAACAGATGATGTGATGAAGAAAGGTGCCCATGCCGGCAACTTAATCAAAGCAATTGCGTCCTGCGTTGGTGGCGGAGGCGGCGGACGTCCAAATATGGCTCAGGCTGGTGGAAAAAATCCAGACGGAATAAAAGATGCTATGGAAAAAGCTGCCACTGTATTAGAAGAACAGATTCAAGGGTAATGAGTTATCTGTCAGCTGATTTTAAACTGGCAGACAGATTGGTGTAATACATTTTCTGGAAATTAATATTTTGGCTTTCGTTAGAAAAAATTACATCAAAAAAATTTCATATAGTATCAAAAAACAGTTGACGAATATGAAAATTATGTTATAATCATAATAGTGCTATTTAAATTACCCAAACAGTTGTAAAAGCACAATACACAACTGGAGGGAGGTTAGGTGTGAGACTATGTCAAATGTTATCGTAAAAGAAAACGAAACGTTAGATAGTGCTCTACGCAGATTCAAAAGAAACTGTGCTAAAGCAGGTATCCAACAAGAAATCCGTAAGAGAGAGCATTATGAAAAGCCAAGTGTTAGACGTAAGAAAAAATCTGAGGCTGCTCGTAAACGTAAATTTCAATAATTGAAATATAGAAGTAAGTAGATAATCCCTTTGGACAAAAGGATTGGTTCCTTGTGTCTAAAGGGATTTTTGCGATTCATGGAAATGTACATTCCTTTTCTGTAATATCTTTTTTTATCGGTCATACAATAGTAATAATATCATAGGCTGAGGTATCTCTATGGGGCAGAAGTTCAAATCGAATCACAACAAATTCAAAAAGAAAAATGAAAAGACCTTATATGCCAAATTTGAGAAGAAGTCGAAAAATCGTATGGAATTAGAGAAACAGTCTTACTTAGAGAGTCTGTCACAGAATTTAAAGCTGCCAGCAGATGTACTGACGTGTGCCCCGATTCTAACCGTTACAGGTACGAATCAGCTCTGTCTTGAAAATTATAAAGGAATTATTGAATATACAGGTGAAATTATCCGAATTCAGACGAAAAACTGCAGAATTCATATTGTGGGGAAGAATTTAAATATTGATTATTTTACCGACGATGAAATGAGAATATCAGGAAAAATTAACCGAGTGGAATATTGCTAAGGAGGAGATACGATGCTCATCCGCTTCTTTAAGTGGTTCAGAGGATATCTTCATGTCCGGATTGAAGGATATTCTCCCGAACGTTTCATCAACTTATGCCGGAATAAAAATATTTTAATCTGGAATCTGTCTAAAACAAAGGATGGTTATGATTTCTACATGACAGTCGATGGATACCGGCAGATAAGGCCGATTGCTAGGAAGACCCATACAAGGCCGAAAATTATTCATCGATACGGTTTTGTATTTAAGGAACACCGGATGAAAAAGCATAGAGGTTTTGTGATTGGAATTCTTTTATTTCTGGCAATTGTATACATACTGTCGTTGTATATCTGGGATGTGAATCTGGAAGGAAATTATTCTTACACAGAAGATGTGATTTTTGGATATCTGTCTGAGATAGGTGTAAAGCCTGGAGTTATGAAAAGCAGGCTGAACTGTCAGAAGATAGAAGAAGCAATTCGAAAAAAATATACAGACATAGGATGGATATCTGCGGAAATCAAAGGAACTAAGTTAAATTTGAAAATTGTAGAGACGAATATGCCGGTACCCTTTGAATCCGCTACTACACCATGCCATATTATAGCCAGTCACAATGGGACCATTGTTTCCATTATAACCAGACAGGGAACTCCAGTAGTAGAAAAAGGAGCAAAAGTGAAGAAAGGGGATATTCTTGTTTCGGGAGTACTGGAGATTACAGATGATGGAGGAGAAGTTGTAAAGAAGGAACCAGTTGTTTCGGATTCTGATGTATATCTGGAAACCCAATACAGCTATAAAAAATCTATTCCGGTACAGTATAAAAAACACAAAAAAACGGGACGGATTATAAAAAAATATGGAATCCGCATATTAGATCGACGATTAAATTTATATAATCCGCTGAAAAAATTTCATTCCGGAAAAAAGTATGATATAATAGCAACAGAAAAAAATATGAAACTAACCCATTCGTTTGTGCTTCCTATTTCTTTTCAAAAGAAAATCTATGAAGAATATATCGAACAAAACACCGCCTATTCCAAGAAAGAATTAGTGAAGAAGCAGAATGAATACTTTTTCCTTTATATTAAGAAACTGAAAGAGGAAGGTGTTGTTATTAAAAGTCATAATGTGAAGATACAAATGGGGAAGGATTACTGTGTTTCACAGGGAACCCTGACAGTATGGGAGCCTCAGCATGAAACCAAAGAAATAAATGAAACAGAGTGGAGGATTACGAAAACAGATGAGCATAGTGGAAACGATACTTGATATTCCAATGGAACACGAAAAAAATGTGTTCGGACAGTTTGATTCTTATGTTAAGCTGATTGAGAAAGAACTGAATGTAACGGTAGTGTCCCGAAATGGAGAGATTAAAGTAATCGGAAGTGCGGCAGGTGTTGCCAAGGCAAAGAGTGTATTTTTGAATTTAATTGAACTGTCAAAGCGAGGGAATACCATTTCGGAGCAGAATGTTTCTTACGCCTTGTCATTGAGTAAAAACGATAAGGAAAGTGCGATTGTAGAAATTGATTCTGATTTAATCTGTAATACCATTCAGGGAAAACCGATTAAGCCAAAGACACTGGGACAGAAACAATATGTGGATCAGATTCGAAAGAAAATGATTGTGTTTGGTGTAGGACCGGCTGGAACCGGTAAAACCTATCTTGCTATGGCTATGGGAATTACTGCGTTTAAGAATGATGAAGTAAGCAGGATTATTTTAACAAGACCTGCCATTGAAGCTGGTGAAAAACTTGGTTTCCTGCCAGGAGATTTACAGAGTAAGGTTGATCCGTATTTAAGACCATTGTATGATGCACTGTATCAGATTATGGGACCGGACAGTTATGCAAAAAATATGGAAAAAGGTCTGATTGAGGTAGCACCTCTTGCCTACATGCGAGGACGTACACTGGATAATGCGTTTATTATTCTGGATGAAGCACAGAATACGACGCCAGCCCAGATGAAAATGTTCTTAACGAGAATTGGTTTTGGTTCGAAAGTTGTTATTACGGGCGACCTTTCCCAGAAAGATTTGGCACCAGGTCAGAAGTCTGGTCTGGATCAAGCATTAAAAGTATTAAGCAAAGTAGATGAGATTGGTTTTTCTTATCTGACCAGTCAGGACGTTGTCCGTCATCCTCTTGTACAAAAGATTGTGAAGGCGTACGATGCATACGAAGCAAGGACAAATAAAGGCGGAAAAAGGAACAAAGAGGGAAAAGAGCGTACAATAAGAAAAAACCGTGAAAAATAGGAAAAATGAAATAGAAAGAAGAACTGTTTTAAATTATGAATGAGATAGAAAAGAAAAGCAGGGTGGATTTGTCCCCCTGTATTCGCTTTGTAGTTGTAATCAGTGCATTGGTGCTGTTAGGAGGAATTGCTGGAAAACTGTTTTTTGGAGTGACTGGAACACAGGCTGCAAAAATTATTTTCTGGAACATTGAATATTTTTTTGTATTTGCCCTATCCTTAGAAATATATGGATGTTCTGGAAACTTTGAAGGAAAGAAGCTTCCTTTGACGCTGTTATGCTATTTCGGCTCATTTCTCATGGTCATAGTATCAAGGGAAGTGATGGTTTTGAATTTCTGGATGGCAGGAACCCTGTTATTGGGGCTGTATCTTCATCCATATATGGGAACGGCATTTCAATTGATTTTATCCGTGACATACTGTATGGTAAATGGATTTGGGATGGATTCCTTTGTCTGTGTATTTACCCTTGGAGCATTGTGTATTTTCCTTAGCAGGTTTATGAATAGGCTTTTAAATATTTTGTTTATTCTTTTAATACTGCTGACAACCAATGGTGCTTTTATGCTGATACAGAATAATTTTGAAATCAGTTATTCGAGCAAAATCTGGATGGAATTAGTCAGCACAGCATTGTTGGTTATATTGGTCTATGCCGTGCAGACAGAATTTGCAGCAGTAACAGAGCAGACAGAAGAGAAAAAAACAGAGCCTTTGCTTGGAAAAATCAAAAAGAAGAAAGAAGAACGGAAAATTGTATTCCGGGAAGAAGAAGCAGTCACAGAGGAAATTAAGCAGTTCTCCTATCCGCTGTTTAAACATTGCAGAGAAATTGCGGAACTGTCAAAAGGTGCGGCAAAAGTGGTTGGAGCCAATGCGGAACTTGCACGAATCGGTGGGCTTTATCATGAATATGGAAGGGTCCATGGTGGAAGATACGTGGAAGAGGGGGTGAAAATGCTTAGAAAGCATCAGGTGCCAAAGGAAATACGAAAAGTTGTGGAAGAGCATAATATTAACTACAAGATGCCGACTTCCAGAGAAGCAGTTGTAGTCATGTTGAGTGACAGCATTGTATCTACGATTAAGTATTTAGAAAAGAGACAGGAAAATGTGCCTGTAGATAAAGTGGTAGAGTCCATTTTTAACAAGAGAATGGAAGTCGGTGTATTTTCCAGCAATCAAATGTCAAAAGAAGAAATAGAACGGTTGAAACAGTATTATTTTAATACTGTGAAAAAATAATTAGAAACGAAAGCAGAGGCATTCCGGACTTTGTGCGGGAATGCAGGCAGACCTGGAGGCAGAAAGATGACAATAAACATTGAATATGAAACAGAGAAGAAGTTAGACATTCCATATGAAGAGATTATTCATAAAGTAGTAAATGAAGCACTGGATTACGTTGACTGTCCTTATGAGGCAGAGGTAAACATTATGCTGACTGATAACGAAGACATTCATCAGATTAATTTAGAAACCAGAGAAATTGATCGTCCAACTGATGTCTTATCTTTCCCAATGACACAATATGAGGTGCCGGCAGATTTTGAAGAACTGGAAGAAACATCATTTGACAGTTTTAATCCTGAAACTGGTGAATTATTACTGGGCGATATTGTAATCTCAGTGGATAAAGTCAAAGAACAGGCAGAGTCTTATGGACATAGCAGAGAAAGAGAACTGGGATTTTTAGTTGCACATAGTATGCTTCATTTAGTGGGGTACGATCATATGGTGGATGACGAAAGAGTAGTTATGGAACAAAAACAGGAAGAAATTCTTAAGAGATGTCATATTACACGAAACAGGTCAGAGTAAAACGGCTTTCGTTTTGAGAGGATTGGAGTAGAGGAATGAATAAGAAAATCAAGGCTGCCATTGTGCTGGTTTTATTTGCAGTGGCGTTATCAGGCTGTAAGAAGGAACAGAAGGATACTGACGTAATAATTCCCTTACAGGAAACAGAAGAGGTAGAGACGAAAGAACCTTCTATGGAGCCGGAAGCTACAAAAGAAGTGGAAACTCATAAAGGAAAAGCCCAAAGTACATTAACTGGTGAGTGGATAAAGAAGTCTTTGACGAAGAAACGTCCATATGCCATTATGATAAACAATATTCTGGCAGCAAATCCACAGAGTGGAACTTCCCAGGCATCTATTTTATATGAGGCAGTTGTGGAAGGTGGCATTACTAGAATGATGGGGATTTTTGAGGACTTTGATGCAGAACGTATTGGCTCTACAAGAAGTGCTAGACATTACTTTGTCAGTTTCGCAGACGAATACGATGCAATTTATGTTCATTTTGGACAGACTAAATATGCAGATGCAAAAATTTCTGAATTGAGAGTGGATAATTTAAGTGGACTTTCTGCCATTGGTTCTACGGTATTTTACCGGGATAACAGCATCAAGGCACCACACAATGCATTTGCAAGTTATGATGGAGTTATAAAGGGAACCAAACAGCTTGGTTATCGTACTAGACTTCGGAAAAATGTAAATACATTTGACTTTTATGAGGATAATACAGATATTCAAGGAAAAACAGCAGATAAAGTAATACTTGGTTTTTCAAATTATACATCACCATACTTTACGTACAATAAAAAGACAGGGCTTTATGACCGTTATCAGTTTGGTGGAGCCCATATAGATAAAGCAGCTGGAAAACAGCTTTCTTTCCAAAATATTATCATCCAGATCGTAAATGAATGGGATATTGATAAAAATGGTTATCAGACCATGGATATTGAGCATGCATCTGGAAAGGGGTATTATATTACCAATGGAAAAGCAGAAGAAATTACATGGGAGAAGAACGAATCGGATAAGACAAGGACGTATTACGGAGCGGATGGAAAGAAACTTACGATGAATCCAGGTAAGACGTATATTGCCATTTATCCAAAAAAACGTCTGTCTAAACTTTCGATTTCGTAGGAAATCATCCCGGCGGGGAATAACAGGAGGTTACCATGGATACAGTTAGAAAATCAGAACGTTTTTTAGTGCAGGGAAGCATCCTGGCGGGAGCCTCTATCCTTGTCCGAATGATTGGAATTCTGTACCGGATTCCGATGGCGAACATTCTTGGGACAGAAGGAAACGGTATTTATTCAGTATCATTTAATATTTACAATTTGATTTTAATTTTATTTTCCTATAGTCTGCCAATGGCAGTATCGAAGCTGGTTGCGGCAAAGAATATAAGCCGTCAATACCGGAATGCAAATCAAGTTTTTCGCTGTGCACTTGTGCTGGCGGTTATCGTCGGCGGAGTGGCAGCACTCTTTTTATATTTTGGTTCAGGCTTTCTGGCAGCATTTTATAAGATGCCAGGAGCTGAAAAGCCCTTAAGAATTCTAGCACCAGCCACCTTTATTGCTGGCATGCTTGGTGTATTTCGAGGATTTTATGAGGGAAAAAATACCATGATTCCAACAGCATTTTCTCAGATTTTGGAGCAGATTGTCAATGCAGCTGTCAGTATTTATGCAGCATATATCTTTATGGAAGCACATAGTCTTTCTGAAGAAATCAGTGCTTATGGAGCCGCAGGGGGTACTATGGGAACACTGATGGGGGCAGGGGCAGCTCTTTTATTTCTTGTATTGTTATATGTCTGGCATCGTCCGATTCTTATGAAACAGCAGAAGCGTGATCGGAGTGGAAGCTGGATGGAAACGAGAGATATTTATAAACTGCTGGTGGTTACCATTACACAGATTCTGTTAAGCCAGACCGTGTATCAGATTAGTGCAATTGTGGATGATGCGGTATTTTCTAACATTCTTGACTGGAAAGGTGTTGCGGATAATGTGAAATCGACATTGCTTGGTGTGTACACAGCTCAGTATAAGTTATTGCTGATGCTTCCGATTTCTATTTCATCTGCTATTTCTGCTTCTGTCGTGCCAAGTATTGTTTCTTCCCTCCAGATAAAACAATATGATGTGGTACGAAAGCAGGTGGCATCTTCGATGAAATTTAATATGGTTATTGCATTGCCAAGCATGACAGGGCTGATGGCACTGGCATATCCGATTATGCGTACCTTGTTTCAAAAACTGCCGGAATACTGGGGGCTTTCAGCCAGCCTTTTATTCTGGGGAGCTTCTGCGATAGTATTTTATGCGTTATCCATAACGACCAGTGGAATTTTACAGGGAATTAATCGGGTGAGCCGGTCGGTTTGGAATTCCTTTATTTCTCTGCTGATTCACATTCCATTGCTTGCAGTGCTGCTTTGGCTGACGAATCTAGGAGTTTACACACTGGTTATTGGAAATATAACCTTCCCAATGGTGGTATCGATACTGAACTGGCGGGATGTCTCCAAAGAACTTTACTATAAGCAGGAAATACGAAAGACTTTTCTTCTGCCATTTCTGGCTTCCGTCGTTATGGGTGGAGGGACCTTTCTTGTTTATCAGCTTTTGTTCTGGATGATGCAAAGCTATCTTGTTTCAATGGTGCTGTCTATAGTGGCAGCAGTGGCTGGTTATTTTGTGCTGATTCTAAAACTACAGATATTTGAAAAGGAAGAATTCGAAATGCTGCCATTTGGACGGACATTTTATCAGATCGGAAGACGTCTGAGCCTGATTTAAAGGATTTATTGGAATGTGCGTATAAAATAGATATATATGGAAATAATAAGGGTGGAAAATAAGATTGACAGGAACGATTTTTGTTATAAAATGGTAAGGAATGGAGGGTTCCGGATGAAAAAAGTCACGATTTATTCCATCTGTGTAGCGGGACTGATTATTATGATGTCAGCCTGTTATTATTTCAGCTATGAACATGCACTTCATGATTTTAGTAAGGATACGACGAAACAGAAAAAGAGCCAGGTCAGTGTAGAATTGCAGAAAGAAGCCGAAGAAGCAGGAAGGCACAATGAAAATACAGTATCGCCAGATGCAAAGTATACGCTTCAGATTTATGATATGGCAACGGATAAGACCACATCCAGGCAGGAAAATATTCCGAATGCAATGGTTGGGTTAAACAGATCACAAGTTATTGACTATCTGAATGATTATATGCAGGATATTCCAATTTCAGAATATAATAAAGGACTGGTCTCCTTTAATTTGGAGAGCTTTGCAAACGATAAGGTTGTTGTGAAGAAAACGTATAATAGTCAGGCGATTGTTTACAAATATTATCTTCAGAACTGTGATGATGAGGTTGTTGTTTATTATAGCGATAAGAAAACAGTGTATGAAAATACAGGGATTTCTGTTTCTTCTCTTCCGGAAGAGGATCAGGCACAACTTAAATATGGTGTTTATATAAAAGATGATAAGGAACTTGCCAGTACGTTGGAAAGTTATACAAGCTAAGGTTCACGAAAGTGAGTCTTAGCTTTTTAATGTAAGACGGTGTGACATATATTTTGAAATACTGAACTTGAAAAAAATTTTTTAGTAAGAAAACTTTTGACGTAGACAACAAATTGTTTTATTATTAAAATACACAATGAATTATAATAGACAACTAGGGAGAGACTAAAATGTACGAAAGAGAACAATATATTAGGAAAATTGAGAAATTTATAGATAAGCCAGTAATTAAAGTTATTTCAGGACCGAAGAGAACAGGAAAGTCAACACTTTTAAGTTTTGTATATAACAGGCTGATTGAGCATGGGATTCAGAAAGAAGATATTATTCAGGTGAATTTTGAATATTACCAGTATGATGGTCTTCGCTATCAGCAGTCTTTGTATCGCTATATTTGTGATTTAGCGAAGAAAAATAAACGAAAAATATATATATTAATAGATGAAGTGCAGGAAGTGGAACAGTGGGAACAGGTTGCAATTAAATTTATGCAGGAAGTAGAATGTGATTTGTACGTAACTGGTTCGGTTGGCACGAAGATGATACCGGAACTAGAGGGAAAGTGCGTGGTTATTCCAATGTATACGCTTTCTTTTGCTGAATATCTGGATTTTCTTCAGATAGATGCAATGGGTGCCGGTTATAAAGAAATCCTTCATGACAGTATGTTTGAAAATTACATGAAATTTGGAGGATATCCAGGAGTTCATACTATGGTCGCGGATGAACATATGATTAAACAGTATATCCGCGGAATTTATTCCTATGCGATGCTTAAAGATATTGTTCAGAGAAACGATATCCGTGATACGATACTTTTGGAAAAAATTGCATTTTTTCTGGCCTGGCATGTAGGAGATATTATGTCACCTAAGAAGGTTGCAGATATTTTAAAGAGTCAAGGCAATAAGGCAGGTGTGGAAACAGTTTACCATTATATTGAAGCATTGATGAAAGGAATGGCATTTTATAAGGTGTCACGTTTTGATATCAAAAAGAATCGTGAAATGAGTACGCTGGAAAAATATTATTTATGTGATAATGGATTCTGGTATGGTCTGCTTGGAAGACCGTCTTCTAATGTAAATGGAATGCTGGAAAATGTAGTTTATCTGGAACTTCTGCGCCGAGGTTATGAAGTTTATACTGGAAAATACGGAAGCTGGGAAATTGACTTTGTTGCTATGAGGGATGATGAGGTAATGTATATTCAAACAGTACCATATCTGGAAAATGAAATGATTGTGAGCCAGGAATTTGGTGTATTGAAGAGTATGCAGGAACCTGGAAGAAAAATTGTGATTTCCATGGACGGACAGTTTTCTGAAGCATCAGGAGATGTGGAGTGGATGAATATCTGTGATTTTCTTTTGGAACAGAGAAGGCGGGAAATGGAACTGGAAGCATAAAGAAAGGAAGGGAATGGCTGAGGCTGTTCCTTCTTTTTTTGCCTTCCACTTGCAATCTTTGTAACTTATGGTTACAATAAAACAGATAGAATGCATACAATATGTCATTTTAGAATAGGAACAAATACAGGACGGATGAATATATGAATATAGATGTAGTAGTGGCCGGCGGTGGCGCAGCTGGAATGATGGCGGCCATCGCCTGTAAAAAACAGGGCAGTCAGGTGCTGATTCTGGAAAAGAAAGAACGGATTGGAAAAAAGATTCTTGCAACGGGAAATGGAAAATGTAATTTTACCAATCGTTTTCAGGATGCCAGTTGTTACCGAAGCGACAATGAAGGCTTTCCGACGTATGCGCTGGAGCAGTTTACGGCAGAGGATGCCATAGCATTTTTTGAAGACCTTGGAGTGATTTCCAAGGAAAAGAATGGTTATATGTATCCCTATTCAGGACAGGCTGCCACGATTTTAGATGCACTTCGCTTTGAGTTAGAACGCCTTGGGGTGAAGAGTATCCTTGGAGCAGAGATTTCTAAAATAAAAAGGGAAAAGGGAGGATTTTTGGTAAAATACGGAGAGAAAGCTGTCTTCTGCAAAAAACTGATTCTTACAGCTGGCGGAAAGGCTTCACCAGTACAGGGTTCTGATGGAAGTGGTTTTCGACTGGCAAAAAACCTTGGTCATTCCATTACATCTCTTAGCCCGGCCCTAACCGGATTAAAGGCCTCAGATGACTTCTGTAAAGCCCTTGGCGGCGTGCGTAATGACTCTACCGTGTCTCTTTTTATTGACGGAAAGTTCTGTATGAAGGATACGGGAGAACTTCAGCTGGTGCAGTATGGAATTTCCGGAATTCCAGTATTCCAGATTTGCCGTTATGCAGGAAAGGCACTTTTGAAAAAAAGAGTGGTTACGGTAGAAGTGGATTTCTTCCCAGGAATCGGTGGAAAAGAATTAGAGAAAAACCTGCTTGAGAGAAAGAAGAAGTTCGGATTAAATCAGGCAGAGGAAGCATTGAATGGTTTACTGAATAAAAAGATTATGCTCGTCTTAATGAAAGAATGTGGCATAAAAGCTACTCAGAAGATGAAAGATATTTCTGAGGAGAAACTGAAAGCCATGTGTTTCAAAATGAAACAGCTTATCTTTCATATTACAGATACCAATGGGTTTGAAAATGCCCAGGTCTGTGCAGGCGGGATTGATACCACAGAAGTAGAACCAGAAACTATGGAATCTAAACTGGTTAAAAATTTATATTTTGCCGGAGAAATTCTGGATGTAGATGGAATCTGCGGCGGCTACAATTTACAGTGGGCGTGGTCCAGCGGACGTCTGGCAGGAATCAGTGCCGGTAGAAAATAAGCAGCATGGGGCGAAAACGATTAGTTAGGAGAAAACATGATTAAGATTACACAGCTGAAAATAGATGTGAGGAAACTTCCGGTAGAAGCGGGAACAAACAAAGTGAATCCCAGACAGGAAGAAAAAGTATTAAAGAAAGAGATTTTAAAACTGCTTCATTTAAAAAAAGAAGACTTAAAATCCTTTCATATTATCAAGAAATCTATTGATGCCAGAAAAAAAGAAGCGGTAAAATATATTTATGTGGTAAGTGTTTCTACACCAAAAGAAAACATTATTTTAAAAAAGAATAAAAATGCGAATATTATGGCGTATGCACCAAAGAAATATCAGTTTGAGCCAACAGGTTCTAAAAAGCTGGAGCATCGTCCTGTTGTTATTGGAATGGGACCGGCAGGACTGTTTTGTGCATTAGAACTTGCGAAAGCAGGGTTAAAGCCGATTGTATTTGAACGAGGAAAATGTGTAAATGAACGTATTCAGGATGTAGAACATTTTTGGAAAACAGGAGAGTTGAATCCAGAAAGCAATGTACAGTTCGGAGAAGGTGGTGCTGGAACATTTTCTGATGGAAAATTAAATACAGCGGTAAAAGATCCGACTGGAAGAATTACAAAAGTGCTGGAAACATTCCGTGACTATGGTGCACCAGAGGAAATCTGCTATTTGAATAAGCCACATATTGGAACCGATCATCTTCGTAGCATAGTTGAAAATATGAGAAATCATATCATCTCACTTGGCGGAGAAGTGCACTTTGAATCCAAGATGACAGATATCCAAATAGAAGAAGGAAAAGTTGCTGGTGTAGAAATTAACGCCAGTGAAATCGTGCCTTGTGAAGTAGTTGTTCTGGCATTAGGGCATAGTGCAAGAGACACCTTTGAATTAATTCAACAAAGAAATGTGAAAATGCAGCCAAAAGCATTTGCCATTGGTGTTCGTGTGGAACATTCTCAGGAAATGATTAACGAATCCCAGTATGGCATGGAACATGAAATTCTTCCAACCGCTGATTATAAATTAACCTATCAGGCATCTACGGGACGTGGTGTGTATTCTTTCTGCATGTGTCCAGGTGGATTTGTAGTAAACTCCTCTTCTGAAAAAGGGCGTCTGGTTGTCAATGGAATGAGCAACTACGAGCGTAATGAGCGTAATGCAAACAGTGCTTTGATTGTAACTGTTACGCCGGATGACTTTGGCAGTGATTCTATTCTTGCGGGAATGGAATTCCAGCGGAAATGGGAACGCCTTGCTTATGAAGAAGGAAACGGAAAGATTCCCGTTCAGTTATTTAAAGATTTTAGGGATAATAAAATCAGTGAGGGATTTGGTCATGTTACACCTTGCATGAAAGGAAGTTATATATTCGGAAATATTAGAAACTGTCTGCCGGATTACGTTTCCAAGACATTGATTGAAGGTATGGAAGCATTTGATAGAAAAATAAAAGGATATTATGACGAAGAAGCTGTATTTGCTGGTGTGGAAACGAGAACATCTTCTCCAGTAAGAATTGTCCGAGATGAAAACCTTGAAGGAAGCGTAACCGGAATTTACCCTTGCGGGGAAGGAGCCGGATATGCAGGTGGCATTACGTCAGCAGCAATCGATGGAATTAAAGTATTTGAAGCAATTGCAGGGAAATACAAGCTATAAAAGGAGGAACATCTATGAATCGAGAGATGTTAAAGCATAAGAAACGGGTTGTTATTAAAATCGGGTCATCTACCATTACCCATGAATCAACTAACAGCTTGGATTTAATGAAAATGGAACGACTGGTTCGTATTTGTACGGATCTTAGAAATCAGGGGAAAGATGTCATTGTCGTTTCTTCAGGGGCAATTGCAGTTGGAAGAAAAGCAGTGGGACTGAAGGAAAGACCCACTGAAACGGAAGTAAAACAGGCGTGTGCAGCAGTGGGACAGGCAAGGCTTATGATGGTTTACCAGAAATTATTTGGGGAATATAATCAGGTAACTGCACAGGTTTTGATGACAAAGTATACAATGATTAATGATATCAGTCGCAAAAATGCACAGAATACATTCCGTGAGCTGATGACACTTGGTGTAGTTCCAATAGTAAATGAAAATGATACGGTTACAACTGATGAAGTAAATTTTGGAGATAATGATACGCTGTCTGCAATTGTAGCTGCCTTAATTGGAGCAGATCTGCTGATTCTTATGTCGGATATAGATGGTCTTTATACGGATGATCCACATAAAAATCCAGCTGCCGAATTTATTGATTACGTTGAGAAAATCACGCCAGAGCTGGAAAGTATGGGAAAAGGTGCACAAAGTGGTGTTGGTACCGGCGGGATGGCAACTAAGATTTCTGCTGCGAAAATTGCGGCAGATTCAGGGGTGGATATGGTAATTGCAAATGGCGATGACATTGGCAATATTCACGCTATTATGACAGGCAAAAATGTTGGAACTCTGTTTAAGGCCCATAAAGATCCGAATTTTAAACTAATGGATTATATCAGAACAGAGCAGTATAAGTAAAAAGCATAAAAGGAGATATAAAATGAACCAGGAACAAATTACAAGAATTAATGAATTATATCATAAATCTCAGAAGGAAGGACTGACTCCAGAAGAGAAAATCGAGCAGGCGCAGTTAAGAAAAGATTATATTGCAGCAATCCGCAATAATATGAGAGGAACATTAAATAACGTTTCGATTTTAGAACCAGATGGTTCTGTTACAGAACTGAAAAAGCTTGCTGAGGAAAAGAAGAAAAAATAAGGGGTGGTTTCCATGACGGAAACTTTGGTCACAAAGGAAGAAGCTAGAGAAATCGTAAGAAGCTTAAAAAGACAGATGAAACCAGAAGAGATTAAAGAAAGAAGTAAGCTGGTTATGGAAAAACTGGAAGAACTGCCTTGTTTTTTAGAAGCACGCACGGTATACTGTTATGTATCCTATAATCAGGAAGTAGATACCAGAAATTTAATCAGCCGGTCGCTTGAGCTGGGGAAAGAAGTTGTTGTGCCTCGGGTAGAAGGGAAGGATATTGCATTTTACACAATTTCCTCTCTGTCTGATTTAAAGCCTGGATATCAGGGGATTTTAGAGCCTTCTGGTTCTGAAGTTTCCAAAGCAGAAAGGGCACTGATGATTTTTCCAGGTCTTGCTTTTGATTTAAAGAAAAACCGGGTTGGATATGGTGGCGGTTTTTATGACAGGTATCTTGCTTCTCATCGGAATGTTTCATTTGAGAAAACAGCCCTGGCATTCGATTTTCAGATTATGGATGCACTGAAAGCAGAGAATTACGATGAAAAAGTTGATCGGATTGTTACGGATAAAAGGATAATATAGAGGAGGATGAGCGATGAGTTATTTGGAAGAGTTGGGGAAGAATGCCAAAGCAGCAGCGACGGTGTTAAACAAAATGGATCAGAATACAAAAAATCAGGGACTTACTCAGGTTGCGAAAGCTCTGATTGCAGAAACAGATAAAATTTTAGCTCAGAATGAAATCGATGTAAAAAATGCGCAGGAAAAAGGTGTGAAAGCATCTTTAGTAGACCGTCTGAAATTAACCAGAGAACGTATCGAAGCAATGTCCGAAGGATTGATGCAGATTGTTACATTAAAAGATCCGATTGGAGAAGTGCTTTCCATGGAAACACGACCAAACGGCCTTCAGATTGGGAAAAAGAGAGTGCCTCTTGGCGTTATCGGTATTATTTACGAATCCCGTCCAAATGTAACAGCTGATGCATTTGGCTTGTGCTTTAAGACTGGAAATGCAGTGATTTTACGTGGTGGAAGTGATGCCATTCATTCTAATCAGGCAATTGTGGAAGTTATCCAGAATGCACTGGTAAAGGCGGGTGTCCCTGGAACAGCTATTCAGTTGGTAACAGATACGACTCATGAAGCTGCGCAGGAAATGATGAAGCTGAATCAGTACATTGATGTGTTGATTCCTAGAGGTGGTGCAGGCCTGATTCAAACAGTTGTCCAGAACAGTACAATTCCAGTCATTGAAACAGGAACGGGAAACTGTCATATTTATGTAGATGAGTCCGCTGATTTAGAAATGGCAGTGAATATTATTGACAATGCAAAAACTCAGAGAATGGGTGTCTGCAACGCCTGTGAGTCCTTAGTTATCCACAGAAAAGTGGCTGACAAAGTTATTCCAATGATTGCAGAGCGTTTATTTACGAAGAAGGTAGAAATTCGTGGAGATGAAACCGCAGTAAGCATCTGTGGCGAAATTAAAAAAGCAGATGATGAAGACTGGGGAACCGAATATCTGGATTCCATTATTTCTCTTAAAGTAGTCGATTCCATTGATGAAGCAATTGCTCACATCAACCGATATAATACAAAGCATTCTGAAGCTATCATTACTAATGATTACAATAATTCTTTGAAGTTTTTAAATGAAATTGATGCAGCAGCTGTTTATGTGAATGCATCCACTCGTTTTACTGATGGATTTGAATTTGGATTTGGTGCAGAAATTGGAATCAGTACACAAAAGCTTCATGCCCGTGGACCAATGGGATTAGAAGCATTGACTACCATTAAATATATTATCTTTGGAAACGGACAAATCCGAGGGTAAATAGCACAGGCCAAGTGAGGCAGACGGGAAACTGTTAGGCCCTGCATGGTCTGTTTTTTTCTGCCTGGAAATACTTTCTTAAGCCATTTGTTTTTAAAGGTCTTGCATATTGGAATTTTTTCGCACATAAAATATAATAAAAAAGCGTGTGGTGTCAGCATGGAAAATGTAAACTGGGATCAACTGTTTTACTATGAGGATTTAACGGCATACGCAAAATATCTGGCGAGCCATTATCCAGATTATGTTTCCTATACATGTATTGGACGGAGTTACGATAATCGGGATATCTTTTTATTGAAAATCGGCAGAGGAAAAAAGAATATTTTACTGACAGCAGGAGTACATGGACGGGAATCCATAAATCCAATGGTACTTCTTAGTATGGCAGAATTTTATTGTGAAGAATGGCGGGATTATTTATTAACAGTGACCATTTATATGGTACCCTTGGTAAATCCAGATGGATACGTAATTGCCGTGCAAGGATTTGATGGAATCAAAAATGGGCATTTAAAAAAGCAGGCATTACGCATGAATCTTCCATTTTATCAGTGGAAATTTAATGGAAGAGGCGTGGATATTAATCGGAATTTTCCAGCGTCCAGCTGGAGAAGAAAGAAGACAGGGGATTATCCGGGAAGTGAGTATGAAACAGCGGCATTGATGCAGCTGATGCAGGAAATACCATTTACTGGATATATAGATTACCATTCCAGAGGAAAGGAAATTTATTATTATCGGAATGCCCTTTCGGAAAGATATAATCAGGAGCAGAAGCGCTTAGGGGAATTGATTGCTGCACTCACAGATTACCAGCTGCTGCCGCCGTCAGAGGAAATTGAACCAGGGGACAGCGGAGGCAATACGGTGCAGTATTACTCGGAGGTTTTTAAAAAACCGGCAATTACGGTGGAAACAGTGGAAAATGAAGCGATGTTTCCACTAAGTCCGCATTACCAGAGAGTTGTATTTGAAGAGATAAAGATGACACCATTTGTTTTACTGAAGAATGAATAAGTAAATAAGTTGGAAATCTGTTCTATTAATCAAAATGTTCGGATTTCCAACCAGATGGTTTCGATGTTTTTTAGAGAAATTCACTGAAGAATGCTTGAAAATACATAGAAGATAGATTGGATAGAGGAATGTAAGTAATAAATCATATAGATTTAGTTAAATTTTTAACGAAAATTATTTAAAAGATATAATAATTCCATACTATACTATTTTATATAAAGAAAAATACGGAAATTACATTGAGTTTTTCCAGCTCTAAATTTTGTCGAAATCATGCAAAGACATAGAAACAGAGGAATGTAAGGTTATTGATTTGGATTGTTATAAAAATATCATTCGGTTGGGAAAAAATTGCGGAAAGGGTTGTAAAATCTAGATTTTGTGGTATTCTTATATATAAGAAATGGCGTATTTACGTTGGATGAACATTAACATATGATGTATGGAAACAACATTACTGCTCCTTTCCGTACATCTCTCGGATGTAGATGAACATTAACATATGATGTATGGAAACTAATTTTTATGTTTTTTTAAATCTTTTTGCCACTCTTGATGAACATTAACATATGATGTATGGAAACTTTGATTTTTTTATTTCTTCCGGAGTGGCTTGTCTTCGATGAACATTAACATATGATGTATGGAAACCCACGTCCATCTTCAAGCCATTCTCGGCTTACATTCGATGAACATTAACATATGATGTATGGAAACTAGAATGATATTGGCTAAAAATCAGAAAGGGAGTCCAGATGAACATTAACATATGATGTATGGAAACCCAAATAGCAGAATATAGTACCACAACATCAATATGATGAACATTAACATATGATGTATGGAAACTATAGCCCAACGATAAGAGCAGAAGACGTTTTCGAAGATGAACATTAACATATGATGTATGGAAACTTGGAAAAATGATAGAGAACAATCAAAGCTTTTCTGATGAACATTAACATATGATGTATGGAAACGCTGTCTGACAATGGAACAGCTGAATTTATTACACCGATGAACATTAACATATGATGTATGGAAACTATCTTTTGCAATAGCTGTTTTTCCATTGCTGCCTCGATGAACATTAACATATGATGTATGGAAACGGGTAAGGCAAGAGCAAAGGCACTTTTGAAATATTAGATGAACATTAACATATGATGTATGGAAACTCCTGCTGCATAGCAGAACCGTTATTGATACAAATATGATGAACATTAACATATGATGTATGGAAACGTATAGACGTCTATTTTTAAACTTGCTTTCTCTTTTCGATGAACATTAACATATGATGTATGGAAACGAGACGGATTTAAAAGTGGTATCTGCTGCCGCTAGATGAACATTAACATATGATGTATGGAAACGGATTATGAAAGGGCTTTTAATAAAGGATTTCATACGATGAACATTAACATATGATGTATGGAAAATTTGTATCTAGATAGCAGTATACACTACCATCCAAAGATGAACATTAACATATGATGTATGGAAACTTTCAATAGATGTACTTAACGCTGGCATATCAACCGATGAACATTAACATATGATGTATGGAAACTCTGTCCGGTTTCCTCGTCTCTCGCACTTTCGAAAGATGAACATTAACATATGATGTATGGAAACTAAATAGAAGGATCTTCATTTTTAGATGCAAGGAAGATGAACATTAACATATGATGTATGGAAACCCTGATTAGCAAACGATTCCGGCATTAAGGCAACTGATGAACATTAACATATGATGTATGGAAACTCTATATTTTTAGCAAGATAACAGGCAATAAAGCTGATGAACATTAACATATGATGTATGGAAACCACAAAAACGACATAAGCGATAATATTCCGATATGAGATGAACATTAACATATGATGTATGGAAACTCACTTTTTTTATTCGATCTGAGAATCCGGAGTGCAGATGAACATTAACATATGATGTATGGAAACCCAATGCGGTGGCAAGTGTAGTGTCTGGTAGTCTATGATGAACATTAACATATGATGTATGGAAACCCCACACAACCAACATACTAGGGAACGGTGCACCCATGATGAACATTAACATATGATGTATGGAAACCACGTTTTGTTAGCGTTGTTAGATGATCCAGTAGAGGATGAACATTAACATATGATGTATGGAAACTTCGATTTGCCATGTCCAGTGCTACGCAACAGTCCATGATGAACATTAACATATGATGTATGGAAACCTATTATAGCGTTCCTGTGCGGCGTTAAATAGTTCTTGATGAACATTAACATATGATGTATGGAAACTAGGCATAAAGCAGAACCAATTTACGTTTCAACCGGATGAACATTAACATATGATGTATGGAAACTTTGAGTACCATTCTCCATTTAGGTAAACCTCCTTTGATGAACATTAACATATGATGTATGGAAACCCCACGCTTTAAGCTGTGATGGAGAACCTACTGCTGATGAACATTAACATATGATGTATGGAAACTATATTTCCTTTTTATTCATAATTTTCTCCTTCTCCGAGTAAGCGTCAAATATCACACGCCTATTCATAACTCGTTTTTTCTTCTATACTACTTCTAAAACTAGGAGGTAGCTT
>CAKSBP010000030.1 GCA_934438135.1 uncultured Clostridium sp.
TAGCCTGTAGGGGAATCGAACCCCTGATTTCGCCGTGAGAGGGCGACGTCTTAGCCGCTTGACCAACAGGCCTTAATAACGAGTTATATAATACAACAGGAATGCGAAAAATGCAAGTACTTTTTAAAAAAAATGAAAAAAATAATAGAAGAAAGAAAAGTATACCTTGGATTCAGGTGGAAAAAACAGCAGAAGAATTGAAGAGGTTTTGAAAAACATTTTCGAAAACCCTTGCAATCCTTGGTAAGAAGTGTTAAACTAATAGTCAGAGTACATGAAGTGTACGATACGGTAAGATTATGAGGAGTGGACGCAGGTTCACTCCTCGTATTTATGTTAGAAGCTTTTTAGAGCGGATTACAGCAGACAGAACACGTTGTGATTGAAAAATAAAGGAGTTTTTAAATGAGCAGAAAAGAAGAATACGAAAAACGTACCGAGAACTTGATTGAACCAATACTGGAGAAAAATGGTTTTGAACTGGTTGACGTGGAATATGTAAGAGAAGGTTCTAATTGGTTTTTAAGAGCATACATTGATAAGCCAGGCGGCATTACAGTAGATGACTGTGAAACAGTCAGCAGGGAACTGAGCGAATTACTGGATAAAGAAGATTATATTGATGAATCCTATATATTAGAAGTGAGTTCACCGGGACTTGGACGCCAGCTGAAGAAAGAAAAAGATTTTGCCAGAAGCATCGGTGAGGATGTGGAAGTAAAACTTTACAAAGGCATTAAGATGATGCGTAAGAAAAAAGAAGTTTCTGTAAAGGAAATTGACGGCGTACTGACCCGCTACGATGAAAACACAGTTACGATTGAGATGGAAGACGGTAAAGAACTGGAATTAAACCGCACGGATATCGCAATTATCAGATTGGCAATTCATTTTTAACAGCGAAAAGCCGGCAAAGATGAAAGAAACGAAGAGAAGCATAGTTTAGGAGGATAAAAAAATGGCTGCAAACAGCAATAAAGCAAAAGGCAACAAAGGTAATAAAGAATTAATTGAAGCATTAAATCAGATTGAAAAGGAAAAAAATATCAGCAAGGATCTTCTGTTAGAAGCAATGGAAAATTCTCTTGTTGCAGCATGTAAGAACCAGTTTGGCAAAGCGGACAATATCAGAGTAAGCATTGACCGTGAAACAGGGGAAGTTATTGTATATGCAGAGAAAAAGATTGTAGAAGAGGTAATGGATCCTGTAACAGAAATCAGCGTTGCAGAAGGAATTTTAAAATTCCCATTAAACAGCATTGGTGATATTGTTCACGTAGAAGTAACACCTGCAAACTTCGGAAGAATTGCAGCACAGAAGGCAAAACAGGTTGTTGTGCAGAAAATCCGTGAAGAGGAAAGAAAAGTATTATTCAATCAGTTCTATGGTAAAGAAAAAGATATTGTAACAGGTATTGTTCAGCGTTATGTAGGTAACAACGTAAGCGTGAATCTTGGTAAGGTGGATGCAATTCTTACGGAGAACGAACAGGTGAAAGGTGAGCATTTCAAGCCAACCGAACACATTAAACTTTATGTGGTTGAAGTAAAGGATACAACAAAGGGACCTAGAGTTACAGTTTCCAGAACACATCCTGAACTTGTGAAACGTCTGTTCGAGGCAGAAGTAACAGAAATCCGTGAAGGAATTGTTGAAATAAAGAGTATTGCAAGAGAAGCTGGTTCCAGAACAAAGATGGCTGTTTATACAGAACATCCTGACATTGACCCTGTAGGTGCATGTGTAGGTATGAACGGAGCCAGAGTAAATGCAATCGTAAATGAGCTGCGTGGTGAAAAGATTGATATTATTAACTGGAGTGAAGATCCAAAGATTTTAATTGAAAATGCTTTAAGCCCGGCAAAAGTTGTTTCTGTAGATGTAGACTTAGAGGAAAAGAGTGCAAAAGTTATTGTTCCAGATTACCAGCTGTCACTTGCTATTGGTAAAGAAGGACAGAATGCACGTCTTGCTGCAAGACTGACAGGTTATAAAATTGACATCAAGAGTGAATCTCAGGCGAACCCAGGTTCCATTCATGAACTTGAATTTACAGATGATGAATTTGACGATGGCTGCATGCCTCGCATCCAGAATGACATAACAGATGATGTTGAGGAATAAGCAGAAAGGGAGGTTTTTATTTATATGATGAAAAAGAAAATCCCTTTCAGACAATGCACCGGTTGTGGTGAAATGAAAAGCAAGAAAGAATTAATCCGTGTGATTAAGACGCCGGATGAAGAGATAGTGATTGATGTTACCGGAAAGAAAAACGGGAGAGGCGCTTATCTCTGTAATTCTTTTGACTGCTTTCAAAAGGCCAGAAAGACGAAGGCTTTAGAACGTTCTTTGAAGGTCGCGATTCCAGACGAAATTTATGAGCAGCTTGAAAAGGAGTTGAAGACAATTGAACAAAAATAAAGCTTTTTCCTACATCGGACTTGGTGTTAAGTCCGCAAATGTAGTCTGTGGGGAATTTATGACAGAGAAAGCAGTAAAAGAAGGTAAAGCTTGTCTGGTCATTATTGCAGAGGATTGCTCAGACAATACGAAAAAGAAGTTTACAAACATGTGTGATTTTTATGAGGTTCCACTTTACGTATTTGCTACGAAAGAGGAACTTGGTCATGCTATGGGAAAGGAAATAAGAGCTTCCTTGGCATTTATTGATCAGGGATTGGCCCGTGCAGTCGAAAAACAACTTTTATAGGAGGTAGGCAGTATGGCGAAAATGAGAATATACGAACTAGCGAAAAGTCTAAATGTAAAAAGTACGGATTTGGTGAAAAAGTTAAGTGCAAACGGCTTCACCGCGAAAAGTCCTCAAAGCAACATTGAGGACGATGCGATAGCCTATGTATTAAAAAATTTTACGCCAAAAAAGAAAGATGAAAGTATAATCAGCAAAGAAGCCGACAAAACCAAAAAGACAGCCGACGACACGAATAAGAAAGAAATAAAAGTTGACATAAAGGGCGATAATAACAATACATTCAGCGTTCAAAAAGCTTCTGAGAAAAAGAAGAAAGAAGTACAGGAGGATGCTGTCAAAAATGAAACAGTTCAAAAGCCACAAAGCACTGTCAGAAAAGAAAAGACAGAGAAAGTAGTGAATGTTATAGAAAATAATACAAATATTAAAAAAGGGAATCAGGATAAGCCAGTAGAAAACAAGGCAAATGGTTCCATCCAAAAAGAGAAAACAGTTGATGTGCAAAAAGAGGAAAAAAGGATAGAAGTTAAAGTGGAGAATAGAGAAGAAAATAAACAAGTAGAACGTAGAGATAATGGAGATAACAAAGGCCAGAACAGAAATCAGGGTGGAAACCGTCAGGGTGGTCAGAACAACAGCCGTCGTCATGACAATAGAAATGGTCAGAGAAGAGACGGAGACAGACCATACAACCGAGATAATAACGGCCAGAGAAAAGACGGAGACAGACCATATAACCGAGATAATAACGGCCAAAAGAAAGATGGAGACAGACCATACAACCGAGATAATAACGGTCAGAGAAGAGATGGAGACAGACCATACAACCGAGATAATAACGGTCAGAGAAGAGATGGAAACAGACCATACAACCGAGATAATAATGGTCAGAGAAGAGATGGGGATAGACCATACAACCGTGACAACAATGGTCAGAGAAGAGATGGAAAACGACCATACAACCGAGATAATAATGGACCAAGAAGAGATGGAGACAGACCATATAATAATGGACCAAGAAGAGACGGAGACAGACCATACAATAACGGACCAAGAAGAGATGGAAACAGACCATATAACCGTGATAATGGTGGAAATGGAAGACGTCCAGGTTCTAAACCAGGCGAAAGCTTAGATAAGATGATCGCAAAGGCAGAAGAAATTCAGAAGCCTAACCGTGCACAGAACAAAGGAAAACGTCAGACAGACAGCCGATACAATAAACAGGACAGAGAATTTGATGGCGGTATGAATAAAGGTAAAAATGGAAAACGTAATAACAAAAAAGGCATGCTAGAACAGCCAAAGAAAGATCCAAACAGAAAAGGCGCTTTCCAGAAACCTAAGGTGGAACCTGTTGTAGAAGAAAAAATTACACAGATTACAATTCCTGAGACATTAACGTTAAAAGAACTGGGAGATAAGATGAAGATTCCAGCTGCTCAGATCGTTAAGAAATTATTTTTACAGGGTAAAATGGTTTCTATTAATAGTGAAATTACATTTGAAGAGGCAGAGGAAATTGCATTAGAATACGATATTATTGCAGAGCAGGAAGTAAAAGTAGATGTTATTGCCGAATTACTGAAAGAGGAAGAAGAAGATGAAAGCCTAATGGTAAAACGTCCACCTGTTGTATGTGTTATGGGTCATGTTGACCATGGTAAAACGTCCCTTCTGGATGCAATCCGCCATTCAAATGTAACAGATAGAGAGGCTGGTGGTATTACACAGCATATTGGTGCTTCTGTTGTATCTATTAACGATCAGAAGATTACATTCCTGGATACACCTGGTCATGAAGCATTCACATCCATGCGTATGAGAGGTGCACAGTCCACAGATATTGCAGTTTTAGTTGTTGCAGCAGATGATGGTGTAATGCCTCAGACAATTGAAGCAATCAGTCATGCAAAAGCAGCTGGTGTTGAGATTATCGTTGCAGTAAATAAGATTGATAAGCCAAGTGCAAATATCGAACGTGTAAAACAGGAATTAGTAGAATACGAATTAGTTGCAGAAGACTGGGGCGGTGATACAATTTTTGTTCCTGTATCCGCTCATACAAAAGAAGGCATTCCACAGTTGCTGGAAATGATTGCATTAACAGCAGAAATCCTTGAATTGAAAGCAAATCCAAACCGTAAGGCAAGAGGTATTGTTATCGAAGCACAGTTGGATAAAGGAAGAGGTCCGGTTGCAACTGTATTAGTACAAAAAGGTACTCTTCATGTAGGAGATACACTTGCAATTGGTTCTGCTTATGGTAGAGTCAGAGCTATGATGGATGACAGAGGAAGACGTGTAAAAGAAGCAGGTCCTTCTATGCCGGTCGAAATTCTTGGTTTAAATGAAGTTCCGGATGCAGGTGAAATTTTCATGGCAACAGATAATGAAAAAGAAGCTAGAAATATTTCTGAAACTTATATTAAAGAAAGCAGAGAAAAACTTCTGGATGATACCAAAGCAAAATTATCACTGGATGGTTTATTCTCTCAGATTCAGGCTGGTAATATCAAAGAACTTAACATTATTGTAAAAGCGGATGTTCAGGGTTCTGTAGAAGCCGTAAAACAGAGCTTATTAAAATTATCAAACGAAGAAGTTGCAGTTCGCATTATTCATGGTGGTGTTGGTGCAATTAACGAGTCCGATGTTACACTTGCAAGTGCTTCTAATGCAATTATCATTGGTTTCAACGTAAGACCAGATAATTTAGCAAAAGAAATGGTAGAACGTGAAAAAGTTGATATGCGTCTGTACCGTGTTATTTACCAGGCAATTGAAGATATTCAGGCAGCTATGAAGGGACTTCTTGATCCGATTTTCGAAGAAAAAGTAATTGGTCACTTAGAAGTTCGTCAGGTATTCAAAGCTTCCGGTGTTGGTATCATTGCAGGTTCTTATGTATTAGACGGAAAAGTTGTAAGAGGATGTTCTGCACGTATTACAAGAGATGGAGAGCAGATTTTCGAAGGTCAGTTAGCATCTCTTAAGAGGTTTAAGGATGATGTTAAAGAAGTAAATGCTGGTTATGAATGTGGTCTTGTATTTGAAAAATACAACGATCTCAAAGAGGAAGACAAAATTGAAGTTTACGTAATGGAAGAGGTGCCTAGATAGTGAGAAAAAACAGTATTAAAAATACTCGTATCAACGGCGAAGTTCAGAGAGAATTAAGCCGTATTATCAGCATGGAAGTTAAGGATCCAAGAATCAATTCAATGACAAGTGTTGTTGCAGTTGAAGTGACACCTGACTTAAAATTTGCAAAAGCATATATCAGTGTTTTAGGAGATGAAGAAAGCCGAAAATCTACTGAAATTGGCTTAAAGAAGGCTAGTCCTTTTATCAGAAGCCAGCTTGCAAAAAATTTAAACTTAAGAAACACTCCAGAACTCACATTTGTAATGGATCAGTCCATTGAATATGGTGTGAACATGTCAAAGAAAATTGATGATGTGAATCGTGTATCTGTATCAAAAGCAGAGAGCACAACGGAGGAAGGAGACGACAACTAAATGATGCTTTCAATTAGTGAGAAATTTGAACATGCAGACTCAATTGCAATTAGTGGTCATGTAAGACCGGATGGAGACTGCATTGGTTCCTGCTTGGGGCTGTTCTACTATTTGAAGAAAAAGTATCCTTTAAAAAAAGTTGATTGTTATTTGGAATATGTTCAGGATGAATTTAAGTTCCTGACATATTCCGATTGTGTGAAAAATGAAGTAGCCGATTTGGATCAGGCAGACTATGATTTATTTGTTTCCCTGGACTGCGGTGACTTAGACCGTCTTGGTTTTTCGGAACCGGTATTTCACCGGGCGAAAACCACGGTCAACATTGATCACCATATAACGAATCAGAATTTTGCAGAACTGAATCATGTTGTGCCAACGGCAAGTTCTACCTCTGAAATTCTTTATAACGTATTAGAGAAGGATGCAATGGATAAAGATCTGGCACAGGCATTATATTTAGGTATTGTACATGATACAGGAGTGTTTAAACATTCCAATACAACGAAAGAAACCATGGAAGCAGCAGCGGATTTAATAACGTATGATATTCCGTTTTCCAGGATTATTGATGAAACATTCTTTCAAAAAACATATGTGCAGAATCAGATTTTAGGAAGATGTCTTCTAGAGAGTTTTCTTGTACTAGATGGCAGATGTATTGTTTCCTATATGAAAATGAATATTATGGATTTTTATAATGCAACAGCAAAGGATTTAGATGGTGTGATTGACCAGCTTCGCATTACAAAAGGCGTGGAAGCAGCAATTCTGATTCATGAAACAGGACCCCAGATTTATAAGGTAAGCATGCGTTCTAATGATTATGTGGATGTCAGTGCTATTGCAAAATTATTTGGCGGCGGCGGTCATGTGAAAGCAGCCGGATGTACGCTGACTGGTTCTATTTATGATGTTATTAATAATATCACACTTCATATGGAAGAGCAGTTAAATAAGAAACATTAGAGCAGGAGTTAGAGAATTGGACGGTATACTGAATATTTATAAAGAAAAGGGATTTACATCGCATGATGTAGTTGCAAAACTTAGAGGCATTCTGAAAATGAAAAAAATCGGCCATACAGGTACACTGGATCCGAATGCCGTTGGAGTACTTCCGGTCTGCCTTGGTAAGGCCACGAAAGTCTGCGACTTGTTAACGGATAAGAAAAAGACATATGAAGCGGTACTGAAACTTGGTGTGGAAACAGATACTCAGGATATGACAGGGACAATTTTAGCTGAGGCTGAGGTGCTGGCGGATGAAGAAACCATTCGTGAAACAGTACTTTCTTTTTTAGGTGCATATGCTCAGATTCCGCCAATGTATTCTGCATTAAAGGTAAATGGCAGAAAGCTTTATGAACTGGCCCGCGAAGGCAAAGTCATTGAACGCAGGCCGAGGGAAGTATTTCTTTATCAGATGGAAATTCACAGCATTGATATGGAAAAAAAAGAGGTCTGCATGTCCGTGGAATGTTCCAAAGGAACCTACATTCGTACATTGTGTCATGATATTGGGCAAAAGCTTGGATGTGGTGGGGCCATGAGTGAGTTGAAACGGACAAAAGTGGATTGTTTTGAAGTGAGTGAAAGCCTTACACTGGAACAGGTAGAGAAATTGGTGAAGGAAGGAAAGATAGAAGAATACGTGAAAAAACCGGATTCATTATTTACACACCTTCGTTCTGTTTCTGTACTTCCAGAGTATCAGAAATATGTGGATAATGGAAATAAGCTTTTGAATAAACAGCTTAGTGAAAGTATAAAGTTTAATAAGGCAGAACAGGTACGGGTATATGATGCCGCAAACCGTTTTATCGGGATTTTCGAGCATGAGGGTGCAGGAAATTTAAAACCAGTAAAGCTGTTCTTTATTTAGCGGCACATTATCTTAGTTTACCGAAGAAGAGAGGCAGGAAGGCATGAAATATATCTGGAATACCTCAGATTTCCAGCTTAAAAATACGGCGGTTTCGTTAGGAAAATTTGATGGTTTTCATATGGGACACAGGTTGTTAATTGAATATGTAACTTCCTTAAAAAAAACCGGTTACACAGCAGTAACTTTTTCATTTTTTGTGCATCCGGGTTTTTTCTTATCCTCGAATTCCATGAGACTTATTTATACGGAGGAAGAAAAAGTAGATCGTGCTCGTGAGCTTGGGTCCGATTATCTGGTATCCTTTCCGTTTAATGAGTCAGTTATGCATATGACGCCGGAACAGTTTGTAAAAGAAGTCCTGGTTGACAGGCTGGATGCAAAGGTAGTTGTTGTTGGAAAAGACTATCATTTTGGACGAGATCGTGCCGGAAATGTTGAGCTTCTTGAGAAGCTAGGTGAGAAGTATGGATTTACGGTAACGGCATTTGATAAAGTGATTATGGATGGTGGAGAAGTCAGCAGTACAAGAATCCGAAAAGCTCTCTTAGAGGGGAAAATGGAAGAAGCCAATAAAATGCTCGGTGCTCCATACCGGGTAAAGGGGGAAGTTATTTCTGGAAATCAAATCGGAAGGACACTTGGAATGCCGACCGCAAACATTGTTCCAAATGCTGAAAAGCTGGTGCCGCCGAATGGTGTGTATGCATCTAGAATCCATATTGATGGGAAGATTTATAGTGGAATCACCAATGTCGGTTATAAACCAACAATTGGTGATAAGAATGAAAAAGGAATTGAAACCTTTATCTTTGATTTTGATGAAAATATCTATGGAAAGACCATTGAAGTAGAGCTTCATGCGTATGAGCGGGGCGAGCAGAAATTTACTTCTTTAAAAGAATTACAGAGTCAGATGCAAAGAGACTGTCTGTTTTCCAAAGAGTATTTTAAAGCCACTTGTTCGTAACAAACAGCTGATACAGCTTCTGGATTCCTGTCTGAATATTTTCTTCTGAAATATTTGCAAATCCCATTAAAAAAGTAGGAATATATTCTTTTGGTTTTTGAATGTAATGTTCGCTTAAACTATAAAGATGTATTCCTTCTTTTTTTGCATTTTCTATGATATCTGTTTCTGATGCCTTCGTATGCATGGAGACTACAAGATGAAGACCGGCATTTTCTCCTTCAATGGAAATGTGGCTGCCAAATTGCTTTAATGCCTGTAAAATAGCATCGTGTTTTGCTTTATATACTTTTCGCATTCGGTTTAAGTGTCGTTCGAAGTAATTTTCTTCCATAAATTTCGTAATAATTGCCTGGTCAATGCGAGAGACCGAACAGGAGTAGTAGAAGAGTTTCTCATGATATTCTTTCAGGAGTGGTTTTGGGAGAACCATATAACCGACACGGATGGAAGGTGCAATCGCACGGCTGAATGTTCCAATATAAATCACTTTTTCCTGTTCCACCAGTCCTTGCAGGGAAGGAATCGGCTTTCCTACATAACGGAATTCACTATCGTGATCATCCTCAATAATATAGCGGCTTTCCTTTTGAGCTGCCCATTCCAGCAGTTCCAGGCGGCGTTTTACAGGCATGACAATTCCTAATGGGTACTGATGAGACGGTGTTACATAAGCAATATCGGCACCAGACTGAGAGAGTTGGCTGATATCCATACCAGACAGATCCATTTTTACCGGACGCGTCTGGAAGCCAAGTCCATGAAAAATCCGGTAGGCTCTCATGTAAGCAGGATTTTCTAATGCAAAGATGGTATCTTTGGAAAAAAGTCCGCCGAGAAGCTGAAGCAGGTAATCTACGCCGGCACCGACCACTACCTGTTCTTCCTGGCATCGTACTCCACGGGAATGATGCAGGTAACTGGTGATGGCTTCTCGAAACGGCTGATCCCCCTGACTTTCCCCTGAGAGAAATAAATCAGTGTTAAAACTTAAGCAGTTTTTGGACAGCTGCCGCCAAATCTGGTAGGGAAAATGGCTTAAATCTACGGAGAATGGCGAAAAGTCATAAGGAAGTCTGGATTCTTTTTTGGGCGGAGGATTCTGTTTAGTTCTTTGAATAGCTGGAACCGATAGCAGAGTATTTAAACTGGCAACGTAATAGCCGCTTTTTTCCTTGGATTCAATATAGCCCTCAGAAACCAGCTGGCTATAAGCAAGCTCTATCGTACTTCGGCTGACAGATAAGTGGGAGGCAAGTCCTCTGGTGGAAGGAAGTTTAGTGTGTTCAGCTAAATTTCCTTTCTGGATCTCGAATTTTATATACGTATAAATCTGTTCATACAAAGGTGTCTCAGAATGTAGAGACAGAGGTATGGTAATCATAGTGTCATCTCCTTCTGGCTTGTTCAAAAAAATGAAAACGTTCTATTTAGATAATACCAATAAAAAACTATAACATGGAGACAGAATGGCGTCAAGGAAGGGGAAAGAAGGTATTTGCAACAGAATAAAATAGTGGTAAAATAGAGGAGATACAAATGCAGAACGGAAGTGAGAAAGATGAGAAAGAGTGACATTTTTCCATTGATGCTTGCAGTACTTATGTTAATTCTTGCTTTGCTTGAGTTTATACCATTTCGTTTTATTTATCCAATGGAATGTGCTGCAGCCATGTGGCTGATTTTAAATCACCAGAAACAGAAGAAATCTATACAAAAACTGCTGTTATTGTCACTAATTGTATTCTTTCTGACGATTTTTATTGCGGAACTCTGTAACATTTAGTAATAGATTTTTTATAATTGCTATTTACAGAGTCCTAAATTTATGCTATCATAACAGAGTTGAGTGTACAATCACTCAGAACCGATGCTCAGGGCCAGGAAGAATCCGACCTGCTCTTAGCATATGGTGATTATAATTTAGGAGGATTTTAAAATGATTAGTACAGAAAAGAAACAGGAAATCATTGCAGCATACGGTAGAGATGCTCAGGATACAGGTTCACCAGAAGTACAGGTTGCTTTATTAACAGAAAGAATTAATACTTTAACAGAACACTTAAAAGAAAACAAAAAAGATCACCATTCAAGAAGAGGTCTTCTGAAAATGGTTGGTCAGAGACGTAATATGTTAGAGTATTTAAAAGGCAAAGATATCGAAAGATACCGTGCTTTAATTGAAAAATTAGGCTTAAGAAAATAGTAAGAATAATTTCACTGCCGCAGAGCTTAAGTTCTGGGGCAGTTTTTTGATTATAAGCATGAATAAAATCTCCCAAACCGGGTATCCTATTACTACCGATACAAAGTATTCGGAAACTCCGGCCATTGCTTCGTATCCGGTTTAACGAAATCATTAGGAGGTTATACGAATGCTTAGTAAAGAAAGAAAAGAAGAGATTTTTAAAGAGTACGGAAGAAATTCACAGGACACCGGTTCACCAGAAGTTCAGATTGCTCTTTTGACAACACGGATTAACGAGTTGACCGAGCATCTGAAAGTAAATGCCAAAGACCATCATTCTAGAAGAGGACTTCTTAAGATGGTTGGTAAAAGAAGAGGTATGTTAGATTACCTGAAGAAAAAAGATATTGAAAGATACCGTTCGATTATCCAGAAACTGAACATCAGAAAATAAGTTACGGGCTGCCGGGGAGAAATCCGAGGCAGCCTTCGTTTTTAAAGATAGAAAAGTATTGCTTCCTGCCATCGTATTCTTTTTATCTGTTTTTATTCATAAAAATGAAAAAGTGGGAAATTACATGTGGAAAATTAAATCTATAAGTGATATAATAGATGAAGTTATTGTGGGTGGAGATGTAACCCGAGACTTCTGAAGAGCTCACTGGCTGTGGATTCAGTGATTTGTTCAGTTGTTTCGGCGTCTCCCAAGCAAGGTGAATGAATGTTTGCCAACTATAAAAATAAAAGGAGATTATTTTATGTACAAAAGTTTTACTATGGAACTTGCCGGCAGAACACTTCGTGTAGATGTTGACAGAGTTGCGAAGCAGGCTAACGGTGCTGCATTTATGCATTATGGAGATACAGTAGTATTATCAACGGCTACTGCATCTGACAAACCACGAGATGGGATTGACTTCTTCCCATTAAGCGTAGAATACGAAGAAAAATTATACTCTGTTGGAAAGATTCCAGGCGGTTTCAATAAAAGAGAAGGCAAGGCTTCTGAAAATGCAATCCTTACTTCCCGTGTTATTGACCGTCCTATGCGTCCTTTATTCCCTAAGGATTACCGTAACGATGTTACATTAAATAACATGGTTATGTCTGTAGATCCAGAATGCAGTCCAGAATTAACAGCTATGTTAGGTTCTGCGATTTCAACAGCTATTTCAGATATTCCATTTGATGGTCCTTGTGCAACAACACAGGTTGGTTTAATTGATGGTGAATTTATCATCAACCCATCCAATGCACAGAAAGCAGAATCCGATTTACAGTTAACGGTTGCTTCTACCAGAGAAAAAGTTATCATGATTGAAGCTGGTGCTAATGAAGTGCCAGAGGATACGATGATTGAAGCTATTTTCAAAGCACATGAAGTAAATCAGGAAGTTATCAAATTCATCGATGGCATTGTTGCTGAATGCGGTAAAGCAAAACATGAATATGAAAGCTGCGCAGTTCCACAGGAATTATTCGATGCAATCAAAGAAATCATTCCACAGGAAGAGATGGAAGCTGCTGTATTTACAGATGTAAAACAGGACAGAGAAGAAAACATCAAGAAGATTACAGAAAAATTAGAAGAAGCATTTGCTGAAAATGAAGAATGGCTTGCATTATTAGGGGATGCAATCTATCAGTATGAGAAAAAAACAGTCAGAAAGATGATTTTAAAAGATCATAAGAGACCAGATGGACGTGAAATTACACAGATTCGTCCGCTGGCTGCTGAAGTAGATATTGTTCCTAGAGTTCATGGTTCTGCTATGTTTACTAGAGGACAAACACAGATTTGTACCATTACGACACTTGCTCCATTATCGGATTCCCAGCGTATTGATGGATTAAATGAAACAGAAACAACAAAACGTTACATGCATCACTACAATTTCCCGAGTTACTCTGTTGGTGAAACAAAACCATCCAGAGGACCAGGGCGTCGTGAAATCGGTCATGGTGCATTAGCAGAACGTGCTCTTGTTCCTGTACTTCCAACAGAAGCAGAATTCCCATATGCAATCAGAACAGTTTCCGAAACATTTGAATCCAATGGTTCTACATCACAGGCTTCTATTTGTGCATCTACGATGTCATTGATGGCTGCTGGTGTTCCTATTAAGAAACCAGTTGCAGGTATTTCCTGTGGTCTTGTTACAGGTGATACAGATGACGATTATATCGTATTAACAGATATCCAGGGGCTGGAAGATTTCTTTGGCGATATGGATTTTAAGGTTGCCGGAACAGAAGATGGTATCACAGCAATCCAGATGGATATTAAGATTCATGGTCTGACAAGAGCGATTATAGAAGAAGCAATAAAGAGAACAAGAGAAGCAAGAATGCACATCTTAAATAATGTTATGCTTCCATGTATTGGAGAGCCAAGACATGAAGTTGGAGAACTTGCACCTAAGATTCGCCAGATTCAGATTGATCCTCAGAAGATTGGTGATGTCGTTGGTCAGAGAGGTAAAACAATCAATACAATTATTGAAATGACAGGTGTTAAAATTGATATCACAGATGATGGTGCCGTATCTGTATGTGGTACAGATAGTGCTATGTTAGAAGAAGCAATCCGTTTAATTAATATTATCACAACAGACTTCAAGGAAGGACAGATTTTTGAAGGTAAAGTAATTGCAATTAAAGAATTTGGTGCATTTATTGAATTTGCTCCTGGAAAAGAAGGAATGGTTCACATTTCTAAGATTTCTAAAGAAAGAATCAATCATGTAGAAGATGTCTTAACATTAGGTGATAAAGTGAAAGTTGTATGCTTGGGGAAAGATAAAATGGGAAGAATCAGCTTCAGCATGAAAGATGTAAAATAAAAAATAATATGTGCTGGTTTAGCATGTAAAATAGAATCAAGTATCAGAGAAATCTGATATGCAAAGGAAAAAGTGATGCTCTCGGTGCAGTGGTGTATGAGGGCATCGCTTTTTGCTGATTAAAATAGGGAAGGATAACGATAGATGGTAATCATAAAACAGCTGAGTAATGGAATTCCAGTTATCATGGAACCGATTGAATATCTTCACAGTGCATCTTTTGGTGTCTATGTGAAAACGGGGTCTGCTTATGAAAATGCAGAAAACAATGGAATTTCTCATATGCTCGAGCATATGTTCTTTAAAAGCACGAAAAATCGGACAGCACGTCAGATTGCAGAAGAAATGGCACTTCTGGGAGGTAGTTTGAATGCTTTTACAGAGAAAGAGAGCACGTCTTTTTATGTGACTACGTTGTCAGAACAGATTCCAGAAGCAATCGGCCTAATTGGGGATATGCTGACCAATCCCTTGTTTCTGCCAGAAGAGCTGGAAAAGGAAAAAAGTGTGGTTTTGGAAGAAATTGATATGTATGACGATTCTCCGGATGACCTGGTACATGAAATGCTTCAGAAAGAGGCATGGAAGGATGCCCCTCTTGGCTATATTATTTCTGGTGAGCGCGAAAATGTAAAGCACTTTACCCAACAGCAATTATTTGCTTATAAAGAGGAGATGTATACATCGGATCGAATGGTACTGTCAATTGCAGGAAAATTTTCAGAAGAAGAAGTTCTTGCGATGCTGGAAAAATGTTTTTCTTCTTTTACTGTATCCAAGGAAAATTGTGTGGAAATGGTACCTGTTTATCGTCCGGTTGTTTATAAACGTGTCAAAGATATGGAACAGGTGCATTTAAATATTGCATTCCCTTGTATTTCGTATTTATCAGATGATAAATATGCACTGTATCTGTTGAATACGATTTTTGGAGGAGAAGATAATTCTAGATTGTTTCAGAGACTTCGGGAAGATGCAGGACTTGCCTACTCTATTTATTCTTATGAAAGCATTTATGAAACAGCAGGATTGTTCCATATTGATGCAGTGTTGAACCCATCAAAGTTAGACAAGGCGATGGAAGAAATTGAGAAAGCAGTGGCGGAAATCTGTGAAAATGGTGTTACCGAAAAAGAATTAAAACAGGCAAAGCAGCTGTTAAAAACCGATTTAATTATTGGAAATGAAAGTACAAAGTCTAAGATTTACAATAATGGGAAAGCATACCTGACAAAAGGATACATTAAAAGTACAGAAGAAGTCTGTGAAGAAATTTATAAAGTAACTTGTGAAGAGATTCGAAATTTTGCAGGAAAATATTTAAAATGGAATGAAAAATCAGTTTCTCTGGTAGGAAATATCAAAGGATAATCATGCATACTTTCTCTGTATCTGCGAATACTAAAAGGGCATTCTTATGGAAAGTCGAGGTATTCAAATGGCAAAAGAGAGTAAAGGCGGTCAGTCTGAGAAAGAGAAAAAGGAAGTTGAAGAACTGGACCGGAAAAAAATTAATGATTATGGACAGGTAACACTCGATGAGAACGGAAAAGATTTAAAAATACATCTTCTTTCTATTATCGGAGAGATTGAAGGACACGAGTGCCTTCCGGCACAACATAAAGCAACAAAGTATGATCATGTACTGCCACAGCTGGCAGCAATTGAGGACAATAAGGAAATTGATGGTGTCCTGATTTTGATTAATACCGTTGGTGGCGATGTAGAAGCTGGTCTTGCTATGGCAGAGATGATTGCTTCCTTAAGTAAGCCAACGGTTTCTCTTGTATTAGGAGGCAGCCACTCCATTGGCGTTCCGCTTGCAACATCCGCAGATTATAGTTTTATTGTGCCAACAGGAACTATGATTGTTCATCCTGTACGTGTATCTGGAATGGTACTCGGTGTTCCGCAGTCTTTTGAATATATGGAAAAAATTCAGGATAGAATCCTGAACTTTACGGTGGCACATTCCAACATTGATTATCTGCATTTGAAAAATCTGATGATGGATACAACGCAGTTGACGAAAGATATTGGATCGATTCTTGTGGGACATCAGGCGGTAGATGTTGGCATTATTGATGCAGTAGGTGGAATTCGAGAAGCATTGGAAAAACTGCATAGCATGGTGGATGAGAAGAAAAAAGATGAATCAGAGCAGAGTGTTCAGAGCGGAAACTCCAAACAGTGTTCTTGTTCCTGTAAAGAGTAAATATTGAATGTGTATTATCTTTGAGTGTAAGCGAGTGTGAAATGAGTATTTGATATTTCCTACTCGCTTATATAAAAATGTGTAATTACATTTATACAAAAAATAAGACAATAGTTGACATATTTGAATAAAAGGAATACAATATAGGCGACAAATGTAAGGACAATATGGGGAGGGTTATATGAATTTAGTTAAGAAGTTTTTATTATGTAGTGCATTATGTGTAACAATGATTGGTCAAACAGTTTCGGTTGGAGCAGCGACACAGTCTACTCCTGTTTGTAATACGAGTGGAGGAAGTGGATATACTCTTTATGTATATACTCAAAGTGGAACATTTCAGCTTGGAAAAATGCATGTATATATGAGTGGGTCAACAGCAGTAAATGCTTTTACAGCTACATATTATTGTGCACCGAGAGTTTATGTAGGAACTGATCCTTATAATATGGTTTCAGGGGGAAGTATTTATACATATGTAAACTCTGGAAGTGTAGTAAAAAAGACGAAAGCAGGTTCATCTTCGAGTAATGCTTATGGACAGGCAACAGTAGCGTATTAAATGGAATTAAATTTTGTTCTTGCATTTATTTAGGATATTAGCGTAAACTAATATCCTCTAATTTTAATCAGATGTTTTAATAAAGTATCATATTATACTATAAAGGAGTGAACATATGAAGAAGGGCAAAATTATACAGATAATGTTTTTGCTTTTTTTAATAATTGTAGTTACATATTTTGTTATAAGTAAAGTTATGGTGAGTGAAACATTTTCACCAAAGGAATATAGCTATCAGCCGCTTACAGAAAATATTTTAGATGATCAAGGACTTTATTATATGAAGGATAATATTGCCCAATATTATGATAGAAGAACAAAAAAGCAGATTACCCTAGAAAGTAATAAGGGAGATTCTTATTACGAAAATTCTATGGGAATGCTTTTGTATAATAATAAGCTTTATTGCATTACATTGGATACAGAAAAAGTTGAAAAAGGCTGTGGAAAAGAAACATTGTATGAGTGTAACTGTGATGGTAGTAATCGAAGGAAATTGTTTGATTTTCCAGCAGGTTGCGCAGATAGTATGTATGCATTTCAGGGAAAATTGTATTATACATTTGGCTATTACAATGTAGATAAACAAGGTGAACTCCTAGAGAATGGAAGTACGACAAATTCTCTGCGTGTATATGATCTTAAAACTGAAAAAAACCATACTTTATATACCGTAAAACAAAAAGATGGTCAACATAATGGCTCTATAAAAATTTGTCAAACAGATGATAGGAATCAAATATATTGTCTATATCGTTATTATGATGGGAAAATGGAAAAAGGGAATGATTTTGATAGCTTTAAGCAATGTTTCCGAAGTACTTTTTTTTCTTACAATATAAAGTCAAAGAAAGTAAAAAAATGTTTTGACAATATAGAGGAGAAAAGTTTTATAGAGGATGCAGCTGTTTATCAAAATACATTGTTTTGTTTTAGAAGAAAATTAGAGTATGAGAATGAAGAAACTTATTTTGAAAGTTATGATGAGGATAAAGAAGTTATAATGAAGGGAACAAAAACTTCTAGATTTTCGTTCCTGAATGGAAATGTTTACATAACAGATACAGAGTATACATTTTTATATAATATTCAGAAAAAAATATGCTATAGACAATGCAAGGGAAAAAATTACTTAGTAGTGGCAATTTCAGCATCAGGTAAATATATTGCATTAGATGATGGGGATTACTCTGATTTAAAAGATGGAGATGTTTACACTAAAAGCAGATTTGTACCTAAAATTTTATCAAGAAAAGAATTTCTACAGTCATATGAAGTATATAAGGGGAAAATTTTAACGAAATAGAAAAAATTCTAAAAATAGTGTAGGTGAATTTGGTGAAGATAAATTTTGAAAATGTATCAAAATATTATGGAACTAAGTGCGCAGTTAATAGTATATCTATGGAATTAAGTGATGGAGTTTATGGATTATTAGGTCCAAATGGAGCTGGTAAGACTACACTTATGAATATGCTTGCAAGCGACATGTGTTCTACCGAAGGGCGAATATTATGTGATGGAAAGGATATCTTCCAATTAGGAAAAAAATATCGAAAAATAATTGGATACATGCCACAGCAGCAGGGAATTTATTCATATTTTACGGGGGAACGATTTTTAGCTTATATGGCGGCTTTGAAGGGAATGGATGCAAAAAATGCTTCTGTTCAGATAAGGAATGCGGCAAGAGCAGTAAATCTAGAAGAAAAGCTTGGATGTAAAATAGGTGGATATTCTGGTGGAATGAAACAAAGGCTTTTGATTGCTCAATCTATATTGGACAATCCTAAAGTGCTAATATTGGATGAGCCAACAGCAGGACTAGATCCCAAAGAAAGAATTCGAATTAGAAATCTTATTTCTAAAATTTCAAAGGATAAAATCGTTCTGATAGCTACACATGTGGTTCAGGATATAGAATATATAGCAAAAGAAATTATTATTATAAAGAATGGAAGTTTAGTTTGCAAGTCAAGTCCAAAAGAAATTATTACAAGTATAAGTGAACATGTATTTGAAATAAACTGTGACGAAGATGAAGTGACTGATATTGTAAATAAGTATTTGGTCACGAATCTTGCACGTGACAAAGAAAAGGTACGTGTTCGTATAATTAGTAGTGAAAAGCCAGTTGAATATATAATAAACAAAGTGGTTCCAACATTAGAAGATTATTATTTATATGAATTTAATGATGAAAATGTATTTAGGCAGGAGTAAGGAAATGAAATTTGGATTTGTCAGTCTGATACTAGGTGAAGGAAAAAAACTGTTGCATACTAATCTGATACGTTTTAGCTTTTTATTACTTTTTCTTATGAATTTTTTTGTACTATTTTTGTACACAAATACAGATGATTTTTCTGAATCATACTATAGGAAATTTAAGATAGACTATGAACAGTTTGGAAATACAGAACAAATACAGCTTGAGCGGGCAAAAGAAGAATGTGTGAAAAGACTAGTGATGAATGCATATAAAAACGAGTTAGAAATAGCAGGGGCTGAAAGTTCAGAATTTACTACAAGCTATAATATTGCAAAGGAGGAAGGGTTCTCGAATGAGTGGTATGAAAAAATCAAAGGGGAATATTCATCAGAGGATTGTGTCAAGTACGGAAAAAATTTTAGTGAAGAAGCGGATTTATTAGTACAGATACTGGATGAATTAAAGCAATGTATAAATTATAATCAGCACGTAAAATCGATTCGAGAAGATATACAGGGTAGGAAATCAATCCCAATGATTTTGAATTTTCAAAGTGATTTTACAAGACGAAATCTTGATAAAAAAGATGATGACTATAAAAAAGTTCAGAACCTTTCGGTGTATTTTTCGGGGACAATAGGACTTAGTAAAATACTTGGAAATAGTCGATTTGATCTATGTCCGAGTATTATGTTGATGATACTTTGTATTTATCTTTTTATGGAAGACAGAAAAAGTGGGAGCATAAGGCTATATCGTTCAACGTTGAATGGGAGAGGAAAGCTGCTAATCGTTAAACTATGTGTAATGCTGGCTGCATGTGCTCTTATTATTGTATTATTTTGGGGAAGCATTTACCTTTATACATGGCAGGTATATGGGAAGATTCCATTGCGGCAGCCGATACAGTCAGTAGTAGGATTTGGTGAGTGTACAATTTGTGAAAGCATTGGTTGTTATTTGATGGAATATTTATTACAAAAAATATTCGTTTTGTTTACGTTAGGGGTGATCCTGACGCTGCTATCAATTCTAGCTGGAAATGATACAATTTTTATTATGTCCTGTATTCTCATTTATATAGCATCTTTGATTTTGACGTATATTCCTAAATATATGTGTTTTTCAAATATGCGATATTTTAATTTTGTATATTGTATGAGAGTGGCACCATTTTACAAAAATTATTTAAATATTAATGTATTAGGGCGGCCGATTTCACACTATGTAGTATGCGTATGGATTCTTACGATATGTACCATTCTTTTTATTGTTATAAATATAATCCAGTATGGAAAAAGCAGGAAAAGGTATCACAAATATTCTATTGGTGTATGGAAGGGGAGAAAGGATAGGAAAAAAGTAAATATATCAATTTTTCGACATGAAATGTATAAACTTTTTATAGGAAATAGAGTGCTTATTTTACTTATAGGGTTGATGACGGTTTTATGGTATAATGCGTTTAACCAATCGGTTTATTTGACGGAAGAGGAATATTACTATAAAAATTATATGAATAAATTAGAGGGAAATTTATCTTCGAAAAAGGAAAACTACATACAAAAAGAAAAAAGAAAAATGGAAAAGGTCGAAAAGCAAATTCAGATGGCTCAAAATGATTATGTTAATGGAAAATTATCAGAAAATGAAAAGAATCAAATAGTTGCTTATTATGAATTAAAACTGAAAAGAAGAAGTGCGTTTCAATTGGTGGAGAATAATTTGAATTATATAAAAGAGCACAAATTACAGCATTATGCATTTGTCTATGAAGATGGATGGAATCATTTATTTGGTATAACAGAAGCTGGAGCAGATGATGATATGAAAAATGCACTAATATGTGTTGTTACAATAGCTGTATGTTTGGGAGGCTTTTTTGCAAATGAATATGAAACAGGAATAAATCGTCTCTTAAAAGCTACGGAAAAGGGCAGGATGAATTTGTGGATAGATAAACTTATCATTTCTAATATTACAATGGTTGGAATTGTATGGATTGTATATGGAAGTGAGTTTATTATCATTTATCGAAAGTATGGATTTCATAGCATATTTCAAAAGATTGGAAATATTAGACGATTAAATTGGGCGGGTGGAGCATATAAAAATATTTTGATATATTGTATTGCTCTGTTCGCAATAAGGATAGCTGGGTATTGTATAATAGAATTTATTATGTGTGGGTTAGCAAGAGTTACAAAGAATGCAGTAAGCACTATATTATTAACTATAATAATTTTTGCCTTTCCGATTATGTTACATTTTTTTGGAATTCATTTCTTTGATAAGATAAGTATAAATTATATATTGTCAGGGAATAAAATTTTACAGGCTTTTGGGTAAGGTCTTTTGGTCGAAAGAATGTTCGCACAAGAATTAGTTTTCCTTGCAATCCCCAAATAATAACGTTATAATGAAGTAGATTCAAAACCTTACGGCTTTGAATCTGCTTTCTTTATATATAGGCAGATTTGGCTTAGTTCTAAGTATATCTTTCTTTGAATATACTGGTAAAAAACCAGTTATTTTATGGAGGGGACAGATGGAACTTTTAAAGGTTATCATATTGGGAATCATTCAGGGACTTGCAGAGTTTCTGCCAATCAGCAGTTCCGGTCATCTGGCATTGTTCCAGCAGATTTTGCATCTGAATCTGGAGGGAGGAATGCTTTTAGATATCCTGCTTCATGTGGGGACACTTTTGGCGGTTTTTCTTGCATTCTGGAGTGATATAAAGAAGCTTATCTGTGAAGGCTTTGGCATTTTTGGTGACTGTTTCTATAATATAGGAAGGTTTTTGATAAGAAAGGGAAGCTACCACAGGATTGTAAATAGTCCATATCGAAAGTTTGTCATAATGATTCTGGTTTCTACAATACCTACCGGCATTCTTGGAATTTTATTAAAAGACGTGATTGAATATGCGATGACAACCGTGCTTCTTCCGGGAATTGGACTAATTATAACAGCACTTTTATTATTACTTGCCGATAATGTAAAGCCAGGACGAAAGGGTCCAGATGAAACCGGATATGGAGAAGCTGGCGCAGTGGGAATTGCCCAGGGAATTGCGACATTTCCAGGAATATCCCGTTCTGGAACAACGATTGCTGCATGTCTTATGTGTGGATTTGAGAAGAATTTTGCAGTGGAATATTCTTTTATCCTTTCTATCCCAGCAGTGTTGGGTTCTATGGTTCTCGAACTGAAAGACTTTGCCGCAGAGCCGGTTGCAGGAGAAAAAATGCGGATGTACCTTCTTGGGGCACTGATTGCCGCAGTTGTTGGATACATATGTATTAAGACAATGTTAATCGTAGTACGTGGCAGAAAATATAAATACTTTGCATATTACTGTCTGTTAGCAGGAACGCTGGCAGTGGTGTGGGCACTAGTATAAGATTGTCATTTAATCAGATGAGGAATAATCTGTCTGGATGATGATTTATAGATTGAATAGAAATAAGAGGAACGATTTTTATGGCAAATCAAAAGGGAAGAAAGAAAACAGGTAATACGACCAGCCGGAAACGACAAACGAGAAAACGGATAGAAAAAGACGAAGGACTTGCACCATATATGGATGAAATTACAATTGTAGTAACACTGGTAGTCTGTATACTGCTTGTGTTGAGTAATTTTGATATGTGTGGCACAATGGGCACCTATCTCAGCAGTTTTCTGTTCGGTCTTTTTGGTGTCATGAATTACCTTCTGCCATTTGGTGGTTTTATAGGAATGGCATTTTATATATCTAACCGGGGAAACCGGAAAGCAAAACGGAAGTTTATCAGTATTATTTGTCTTATGATTGTCCTGACAGCACTGCTTCAGATGGCAACGGGACAAAATGAAATGGGAATGAAAATCGGTGATTATTATCAAGCATCTTCTGCATCCAGACTTGGAGGCGGAGTTATCGGTGGAATCCTTTCGAAAAATCTGGTACATTTATTTGGCACAATCGGGGCAGTTGTGATTCTGCTAGGAATCGGAGTGCTTCTTTTTATGTTTATAACAGAAAAACTGATTTTTGCTTATTTAGGAAAGCAGAGTGTCTACCGTATGCAGATGCGGAAAGAAGAGAGGGAACGAAGACGTCAGGAATATGAGGAAATGGAACGACGTCAGCCTGCGGCACAGCCAAAACGTAAAGCGAAAACATTTACCATTTCCAAAGAAGAGCCGAAGGAAGAGACAGCAGATATAATTTCTGGAAAAACTGAGGACAAGCAGAAGTTAAAGAAAGGGAAGAAAGAGAAAAGGAAAGACCCTGCTGCTATGGAGGAAATTCTTCCAGAAGGCCTGGAACATATGTCAATTCAGCGTTCCCAGACTGTTCCCGATACAGGTTCTATTCCTGTATACGAAGAAGAACTTAGGAAGAAATTTAATCCAGTACATGCAAAAATGGAACCAGTGGATGAACAGGTAGTTCAAGAAGTTATGAATGAGTTTGAAAAAGAAGAAATACCAGAGATTCATGTGGAACGGGCAGAGGCTGCACCGATAGAACAAAATTTGAAAGGTGTAGAATCAGAGGCGGAAGAAATACCACCGGTTATGATGGAATCGCTAGAATCGAATCCGGATAGGAATCCAGTTTATATGGATACTCAGTCAAATGCAGAACAGAATACTGTTTGGGCACAGAAAGAGGAAACCAAGAACAGAATAGATAGTGTCTCTGAAACACCGGCAATGAGAATAGCAGCTGGAGACGCTGATGGAGTTGATAAGATGGGAGAAAAAGCGACTGTGCCACAGGAAGATACATCCAAGGTGACAGATAAAATCCAGGAAGCTGCTATCGATAAGATTGCAGAAGAAAAGCAGGAACCAAAGCCAGAGCCAAAACCATATCAATTTCCACCAGTTCAGCTGCTGCAGGCACCAAAACATGATGGTAACGAAACTAGTGATGATGAATTAAAAGAAACTGCCTATAAGCTTCACAAGACATTGGAGAGCTTTGGTGTAAAAGTAAACATTACAAATGTCAGCTGTGGCCCGACGGTTACGAGATATGAACTGCATCCGGAACAGGGAGTAAAAGTAAGCAAAATTACCAATCTTGCGGATGACATCAAACTGAATCTTGCGGCAGCAGATATTCGTATTGAAGCACCGATTCCAGGAAAAGCAGCAGTTGGAATCGAAGTACCGAATAAAGAAAACTCAGCGGTAATGTTTAGAGAACTGATTGAAAGTCCGGAATTTAAAAAGCATTCATCCAAGATATGCTTTGCAGTCGGAAAAGACATTGGAGGAAAGACCGTTGTATCCGATATTGGAAAGATGCCTCATCTTCTAATTGCAGGTGCAACTGGTTCTGGTAAATCTGTATGTATTAATACGCTGATTATGAGTATTATTTATAAAGCGAGACCAGATGAGGTAAAACTGATTATGGTCGATCCAAAAGTCGTAGAGTTAAGCGTTTATAATGGCATTCCACATCTTTTGATTCCAGTTGTAACAGACCCAAAGAAAGCATCAGCTGCTCTTAACTGGGCAGTAGCAGAAATGACCGAACGTTATAATAAATTTGCGGAGCTTGGTGTCCGCGATCTAAAAGGATACAATGAAAAAGTCAAGAGTGTAGAATATCTGGAAGATGAGCGTTTTCAGAAGATGCCTTCGATTGTTATTATCGTAGATGAGTTAGCCGATTTGATGATGGTTGCCCCAGGCGAAGTAGAAGAAAGCATCTGCCGTCTGGCACAGTTAGCCCGTGCAGCAGGAATTCATCTGATTATTGCAACTCAGAGACCGTCGGTTAATGTCATCACTGGTGTAATTAAAGCGAACATTCCGTCTCGAATTGCGTTCTCCGTATCTTCTGCAGTAGATTCCAGAACCATTATTGATGGTGCAGGTGCAGAAAAACTATTAGGAAAAGGTGATATGCTGTTCTATCCGACAGGATATCCAAAACCAATCCGTGTGCAGGGGGCTTTTGTATCGGATCAGGAAGTTAGTGCAGTGGTAGACTTCTTAACACAGGACGTCAAAACGTCTTATGATAATTCGGTCGTAGAAAAAATTACGACAGCATCTAAGCCTGGAGCAGGGACTGCAGGTCCATCTAATGACAGGGATGAATATTTTATTGAAGCAGCGAAATTTATTATTGAAAAGGACAAGGCCTCTATTGGAATGCTGCAGCGTGTATTTAAAATTGGATTTAACCGTGCTTCCAGAATTATGGATCAGCTGTACGAAGCTGGTGTAGTCGGTGAAGATGAAGGAACGAAACCGAGAAAGGTTGTTATGTCTGAGGAACAGTTTGAGCAGTTTGTAGACGATTATGTATAAACAAAGGAAGAGGTTTAAGAAATGAAAGGCTATCTGGTAATCAATCATTTTCTGCGGACAGAAAAATTTGAGAAACTGTATGAATGGCTGAGAGAAGCAGCAGACAGACAAGGTGTAGAACTTATTACGAAAACAAATGTAGAAATGATGTCCTGCATAGGTGGAAGGGAAAAGCCATTTTTTATGGATGCAGATTTTATTTTGTTCTGGGATAAAGATATTAAACTTGCCAAGCAGTTAGAGGCAATGGGACTTCGGGTGTTTAATAAGGCTTCTGCTATTGAAAATTGTGATGACAAGGCACTGACGCATATTATACTTGCAAAGGCAGGAATCCGAATGCCGAAAACATTTGCTGTGCCAATGACCTTTCCAAGTATTGGTTACACAGAGTATTCTTTTTTAGATACGATTGAAAAAGAACTTGGATATCCTATGGTAGTAAAAGAATGCTTTGGTTCCTTTGGACAGCAGGTATATTTATGCCACAATCGGGAAGAAGTTCTTTCTAGAGTATCCAGACAGGTGATTTTTCAGGAATTTATAGAAGAAAGCTTTGGCAGGGATATTCGTATTCAGATTGTGGGAAATAAGGTGGTTACTGCTATGTACCGCTATTCTGAAAATGGAGATTTCCGTGCTAACATTTCTAATGGTGGAAAAATGAGGCCGTATACACCGAATGAAGAGCAGAGAGAACTGGCTCTGGCCTGCGTTCGGGCGTTAGAATTGGATTTTGCAGGAGTGGATATTTTGTTTGATAAAGAGGATAGACCAATTATCTGTGAAGTGAATTCCAATGCACATTTTAAAAATATTTATGATTGTACGGGAGTAAATACAGCAGACTTTATTATAGAAGATATTGTGCAGAAGATAACAGCAGAAGGAGGCCACGTATGAAACAACGGACAGGATGGATTTTGTATAACCGACAGGATGCTAGACGCAATGCCAGATATATTGAATTTCATAGAGAAGAAGGCGCAAAACGTGGAATGGATATCCAGCTTGTTCTGATTGAAGAACTTTCTTTTGGTGTGGAAAATGGGCAGTATGTTTTAAACTATCAGAATCAGAAGGATAAGAAGCCAGACTTTGCAATTGTCCGAATGAATTATCCGCTTTTGACGAAACAGCTGGAAGCAATGCAGATACCAGTATTTAATAATTCGAAAACAGCGGAAATATGTAATGATAAAGCGAGAACTTATCAATACGTAGCCCAGCTTGAACTTCCTATGGTAGATAGTCAGTTTGTGCATAAACTGTTTTTGATGGAAAATCTGGAAAGGAAGAAGCGTCCATATGTAGTTAAAGCAGTTTCTGGTCATGGTGGAAGTCAGGTATTTCTGGTTACAGAGGAAACGGATACGCAGCAGTTACACGAAATCTATGAAAAGCTGGATGACCATGTTGTAATCCAGCCATTAACAGGAACCCGTCATCAGGATCTGCGGGTTTATGTGGTTGGAAGAGAAATCATTGGTGCAGTGCTTCGAACAGCGAAAGATGGATTTAAGTCAAACTTCTCTTTAGGGGGCGAAGTGGAGTTTTATAACCTGTCCACAAAAGAGAGAGAACAGGTTCAGAAAATTATAAATATATTTGATTTTGATTTAGTTGGGATCGATTTTATTATCGGTGATCAGGGAGAACTTATTTTCAACGAAATCGAGGATGTCGTTGGCTCGCGGATGCTTTATCAAAGTTCGAATCTTAATATAGTGGCAGTATATTTGGATTATATTGAGAAAACTCTGGACAGAGAGTTGTAAAATACAGTCGTATATGGTATTATCTGATTTGTAGTTTACAAAACAAAGAGATAGCATGTGTGCCGTATACGGACATGTGTCGGCGTCACTGTTATAAATCTATGTGATATACGGGAGGAACAGAGCATGAAGACAGATATACAGATTGCGCAGGAAGCCAAGATGAAACATATCAGGGAAGTTGCTTCTTTATTAGGGATTACAGAGGATGACTTAGAATTATACGGAAAGTATAAGGCAAAATTTTCAGATAGTCTATGGGAAGAAATTAAGGATAGAGAAGACGGAAAACTCATTCTGGTTACAGCCATCAACCCAACTCCAGCAGGAGAAGGAAAGACGACTACTACAGTAGGACTGGGGCAGGCGTTCGGACAGTTAGGTAAGAAATCTGTTATTGCGTTAAGAGAACCATCTTTAGGACCATGCTTTGGTATGAAAGGTGGTGCAGCAGGAGGTGGATATGCCCAGGTTGTTCCAATGGAAGAATTGAATCTTCATTTTACTGGAGATTTCCATGCTATTACTTCTGCAAATAATCTGCTCGCTGCGATGCTTGATAATCACATTCAGCAGGGTAATACATTAAACATCGATCCAAACCAGATTGTATGGAAACGATGCATGGATATGAATGATAGAGTGCTTCGTAATATTGTAGTTGGACTTGGAAGAAAAGTAGATGGTGTAGTGAGAGAAGACCACTTCATTATTACCGTTGCTTCTGAAATTATGGCGATTCTCTGTCTGGCTGAAAATATGCAGGATTTGAAAGAGCGTCTCGGTCGTATTATCGTTGCTTATACCTATGATGGAAAGCCAGTTACTGCAAAAGAACTAAATGCAGTTGGTTCTATGGCAGCTTTATTAAAAGAAGCCATTAAGCCAAATCTGATTCAGACGCTGGAAAATACACCAGCAATTGTACATGGTGGTCCATTTGCCAATATTGCACATGGATGCAACAGTGTCCGTGCTACAAAGACAGCTCTGAAATTAGCAGATTATACAATTACAGAGGCTGGATTTGGTGCTGACCTTGGTGCAGAGAAATTCTTTGATATCAAGTGTCGTATGGCTGGGTTGAAGCCGGATGCAGTTGTGCTGGTTGCAACAGTTCGTGCATTAAAATACAACGGTGGTATTGCAAAGCAGGATTTAGCAGAACATAATTTAGAAGCTCTGAAAAAAGGTATCGTAAACTTAGAAAAGCATATTGAAAATATTCAAAAATATGGTGTCCCTTGTGTGGTTACATTAAATCGTTTTGTAACAGATTCTGATGAAGAACTTGCTTATGTAAAAGAATTCTGTGAAAGCAGAGGATGCGAGTTCGCATTATCTGAAGTTTGGGAAAAAGGTGGAGAAGGTGGAATTGAACTGGCCAATAAGGTAATGGAAACAATTGAAAACAGAGAAAATCACTTCAAACTACTTTACGAAGATAATGCTTCCATTAAAGAGAAAATTGAAATTGTTGCAAAAGAAATCTATGGTGCAGCTAACGTTGCATTTTCTAAAGCAGCAGAAACAGCAATTGCGAAGATGGAAGAACTCGGATTCGGTACGATGCCGGTCTGCATGGCGAAAACCCAGTATTCTTTATCCGAAGACAAGACTTTATTAGGAAGACCGGAAAATTTTACAATTAATATCCGGGAAGCTTATGTTTCTGCTGGGGCAGGATTTGTCGTAGCCATTACAGGCTCAATCATGACAATGCCTGGACTTCCAAAGAAACCAGCTGCGGAGAACATTGACGTGAATGAATCAGGAGAAATTACGGGATTATTCTAATAAGATTTTATAATATAAAAATAAAAAGAGAAGGTTCTAAATCAGAACTTTCTCTTTCCATTTTCCACTCTTAAATCGAATCAAAGCGATTACCAGTGAAATAGACCATCCGATTGGAATGGACCACCACACACCACTCTCGGCAATAAATATAGAAAGTATATAAGCCAGTAGCACTCTTGTTCCAAAATTAATTAGTGTATTTAGCATAAAGACACCCATATCTCCAGAACCTCTCAATATACCGTTTGTCACATTCATAAATCCCATCAGGCAGTAAAACAGTGAAACAACCCGAATGTATCGAATTCCGGTACTAATTGCTTTTTTATCATTTCCAGTTTTTAAAAAGCAGTCAATAAATGTATCCCCAAATAGAAAAACCAAAAGAGTAATCGTCAGACTGATGCATGCAATCAGAATCAGACTTGCTATCCAGCCTTTTTTGACGCGTTCTGCTTTGCCTGCACCAATATTCTGGGCAGCAAATGTGGACATAGCATTTCCAACCGCAACCATTGGCATAATGGCAATACTATCGACTTTTGTTGCAGCAGTGTAGCCAGCGATGACGGAAGCACCATATCGGTTGATGATGGACTGCACCAACAGAAGTCCCATGGAAACAATAGACTGTTGGATAATGGATGGAACCGCAACGGTAATCATTTTCTTAAGGGCTGTAGAATCAAATAGTTTTGGAGGCTCTTCTAGTTCAAATTTTTTTAAAACCTGCATTAAAATCAGAAAGCTGAGTAATGCAGAAATTCCCTGGGCAATTAAAGTAGCATATGCAGCACCAGCAACGCCCATTTGAAAATGAATGACAAATAATAAATCCAAGAAAATATTAACTCCAGATGAGAACAGAAGAAATAAAAGTGGAAGCATGGATTGACCTAATGCATTAAATACAGAATTTAAAATATTATAAAGAAACAGGAAAAACAGTCCCCAGAAATAAATCATCAGGTAAATACAGGCGGTATCCATAATCTCCTTTGGAGTTCCCATAAGGCGTAAAAGACCACGGTTTAAAATCAATCCAATTCCTGTCAGCAGAATGCTTAAGACAGAAACAGAAGTGAGAGCAGTGTAAATTGCTGTTTTCATGGAATGATATTGTCTGGCACCAAAATACTGAGAAATAATAACCGAGCATCCGATTCCAGAACCGGTGGCAACGGCGATAAATAATGAAGTGATGGAAAAGGATGCGCCGACTGCGGCCAGAGCATCCGTTCCAATATAGTTTCCAACAACGATAGAGTCAATGATATTATAAAGCTGCTGGAAAAAGTTTCCTAGAATCATGGGAAGCGCAAATAGAATCAGTGATTTTGCGGGCTTTCCCTCTGTCATACTATATTGCATCTTATTTGTTTCCTTTGAATTTTTGCTCGCAGTAAATACAACGATAAATTCCTTTTTCAGGATTTGTCAGCTTGAATTTATGCGGAAGTTCCTGTTCGATGGAAGTAATACAGCGAGGATTCCTGCATTTAATGATATTAGTTACCATCTTAGGAAGTTTAAGGTGACGTTTTTCAACAATCTTGCCATTTTCAATGATGTCGATAGTAATATTATGATCCAAAACACCCAGCATATCCAAATCTATATCAATTGCTCCTTCAATTTTTATCATATCTTTTTTGCCCGTTTTGTTGCTTTTAGCATTCTTAATAATAGCCACGGAACAATCCAGTTTCTCCAGATTCAAATAGTTGTAAATCTGCATGCCGCCACCCGCAGCAATATGGTCAATTACCACACCTTGACTTAATCCGCTAATATTTAACATGTCTTATCTACCTCCAGCAGTTTCATAATAAGTGCCATTCGTACATACACGCCAAATTGAGCCTGTTTGAAATAAACCGCTCTTTCATCATCATCTACCTCCAGTGCGATTTCATTGACACGAGGAAGCGGATGCAGTACCAGCATATCTTTCTTTGCCAGATTCATTTTCTGTTTATCTAGGATGTACGTATCTTTTAAACGGATATAATCTTCTTCATTGAAGAAACGTTCTTTCTGGACTCTTGTCATGTATAAGATATCAAGTTCTGGCATTGCCAGTTCCAGACTTTGTACTTCCTTATATTCAATATGGTTTTCATCTAGTACTTCCTCACGAAGATATTCTGGAATACAAAGTTCAGAGGGGGAAATTAAAACGAATTTTATATTTGGGTAATGTACCATGGTGTTAATTAAGGAATGTACAGTTCGTCCGAATTTCAAATCACCACAGAAACCAATGGTCATATTGTCGAGACGGCCTTTCAAAGATTTGATGGTAAGCAAATCTGTTAATGTCTGAGTTGGGTGGTTATGTCCGCCGTCACCAGCATTGATAACTGGAATACTGGAATACTGTGCAGCCACGTAAGGAGCACCCTCTTTTGGATGACGCATCGCGCAGATATCTGCGTAACAGGAAATTACGCGGATTGTATCAGCAACGCTTTCGCCCTTTGCAGCAGAGCTGGAATCAGCAGAAGAAAAACCAAGTACACTGCCGCCTAAGTTAAGCATTGCTGCTTCGAAACTTAGTCGGGTTCTTGTGCTTGGTTCATAAAATAGAGTTGCTAATTTTTTTCCATGGCATACATTGCTGTATTTCTTTGGTTCTTTGCTAATCTCTGCCGCGAGTGTTAACAGAGCATCTAATTCTTCCAGTGTGAGATCAAGGGGACTAATTACATGTTTCATATCTACCTCCGTAAAATTATAAGTTATGAATTGACCAAAATTTTATCCCATCTATTGTAATACAAGTGGAGGGAAAAGACAATATGGGAAATGGAAAGAATTTTATTATTGAGAGATGGATAGTTTCCATATTTGCACTGACATTGCAACAATGTAGAGAAGGCTATAATAATATGTAATGCCACTGACCGTTAGTTCTATTCTTAATTATGGTATGATAAGAAAACTATAATATAGATGTAAAAGTATGATACAATAAATCATAAGCTATTATTCTAGGTAGTGTTAAAAAACAATCGGAATATTTGCATTTCATCTGCAGCATCTTTGACAACGGCGAAATAACTTACAAATGGAATAAAGAGCATTGATTAAATAAAAGAGGAGGAGTACGATGTGCCAGTATGATATGAGCAAGGTAGAAACGGAGGCTTTGCATACGAATCAAAATGTTTATGAAAATAGGAATTCCCTTGATAAAAAGAAGGAAAAACCTTCAGAGAGTGAAGGGGGGGCATTGCAGAAAACGCTGAAGGCAGAGCAGTTTAGAGCAGTGGAATTGCCAAAAGCAGTGAAAACAAATCAGACACCAGAAGAAAGGATGAAAGAGGAAGAGGATAAGAATAGGAAAGTAAAATTAATAGATGCACTATGTGAACAAGCTATGTGCATGGTAAGAAACTTCATTCTAGAGGCTAAAATACAAGGAGAATATGGAGAATGGCAAAGAAAGGCGGAAAAGCTTTTTGAGTCAGTAAAGACAGCTTTTTCTAAACAAAATACAATAGAATGTATTCTTGGAAAAATATTTTCCTTAACTACGGGAGCAAAGTTGCAAAGTGTAAAGGAGTTTTCTTTGTATTTTAACGAGATACAGATAGAGAATATGAGAAAAGTGGCAGCGACTCTAAAGGAGCCGATTGAACAGACATTAAACGATATTTTGTATTGGGGAATACGTTACCAGCAGTCTTCGGTAGAAAAAATTTTCCTGACAGACAGCGATATGCATGCAAGAGGTGTAGGGGTTTGTATTGTTACTTATAAAGCTTGGTTTAGTAAGAAAAAGGTTGTCATTAAACCAGAAGATAAATCATTTGAAAAGATGGTATATGGAAAAGAGAAGGAGGGGGAAGAACGGAGTCTGGCTTCTATTTATAATAAGGAGATTCTTGAAAAGGGAAAAATAAACTTTGTAAAAGCTAACAATGAAAACATAAGCTTAAAAAAGGAATCTATTGGAAAACTTGGCATTGATGTCAGTGAACATGGTTCAGCAGTAGAGTATTATGAACATGACGAGTTACAAAAAGGAGAAGATAAGAAGGTGAATGAAACGTCTGTTATGGCACTGGTTTCGTTTGCTTCGCTGCTTGGAATGGCGGATTTACATAGAGAAAATGCTGTATATGGTGGAAAGGACAGAAAAAAAATTCAGATTATAGATGGTGAGACTGCCATGAAATATAATCTGGATGAGGAAAAACCATTAAATTCCGTTCTGTGGAATGGCGAAATGGGGCTGGGGCCAGCAGTGTCTATTCCTAGTCACCTTATCCCCCAAATAGATGCTGGGGAATTTCATTATGATTTAACGGCACTGGAACAATTTTTGGAAAAAATTGAAGAGAAATTTAAAGGAAAGCGTTCTAGAATTGTGCCTTTAGCGACAGGTGTTTTCTATACAATGAGAACGAATGCATACAGTGGAGTCTTGTCAAAGGAGTCCTATTTCAAAAATTTTGAGGAAGGAGGACTTTTTCAGATTTTGAAATCTTATGGAGTCAGTGATGTGAAAAATATGATATTAAAACCAGATGAATTGTTTAGGAAAACAAAATTGGACTATTTAAAAGGGCGTATTCCATTTTTTGAATATGATTTTTCAAAAGGAGCAGTCTATCAGAAGTTTTCGGATGGAACAGAAATGCTTTTTCTTCAATGTGATAAATTAAAATTAGAACATATGATCGCACAAAGAAAACATACACTGGAACAGGAAAACATTACATATTTTTTAACTACTATATTTGGTCAGTCTTAAATTTCATAAAACCATTGCAATATTTTCCTAGCCTTATTATAATGGAAAAGATAAAATGTAAAGCTGGAACAGGAGGAAAATGATGATTAAGTTATTTGATAAAGGTGCTTATTTAATTAATGGTACAGAACTTATTGAAGAGAATAACGAAGCGGCAGCAAAACTTGAACAGCGTTTAGGCGGCCAGGCTGTTGACAAGAATGAAGCAAAAAAAGGTACTATGGCTTATGAGATTTTACAGAACCATAATACTTCTGGAAATATGGATAAGTTAAAAATTAAATTTGATAAATTAACTTCCCACGATATCACATTTGTTGGTATTATTCAGACAGCAAGAGCATCCGGGCTGGAGAAGTTCCCAATTCCTTATGTACTGACAAACTGCCACAACAGTTTATGTGCAGTTGGAGGAACCATTAATGAAGATGACCATATGTTTGGTTTAAGCTGTGCAAAGAAGTACGGTGGAATCTATGTACCACCTCATCAGGCAGTTATCCATCAGTTCGCCCGTGAAATGCTTGCAGAAGGCGGAAAGATGATTTTAGGTTCAGACAGCCACACACGTTATGGTGCATTAGGTACTATGGCAGTCGGAGAAGGCGGACCAGAACTTGTAAAACAGCTGCTGGAAAAAACATATGATATTAATATGCCAGATGTTGTTGGTGTTTACTTAACTGGAAAACCTCAGAAAGGTGTCGGCCCACAGGATATCGCTCTTGCGATTATAGGAGAAGTATTTAAAAACGGATATGTTAAGAACAAAGTAATGGAATTTATCGGTGATGGTATTGAAAACCTAAGCGTAGATTACCGTATCGGAATCGATGTTATGACAACAGAAACAACCTGTCTGTCCTCCATCTGGAAAACAGATTCTAAAGTAAAAGAATTCTATGAGATACATAATAGAAAAGAAGGATTTAAAGAATTAGCACCAAAGTCCATTGTTTACTACGATGGATTAGTTTATGTAGATTTATCCAGCATTAAACCAATGATTGCTATGCCATTCCATCCAAGTAACACTTACACAATTGACGAGTTAAATGCAAACTTAATGGATATTCTTGACGATGTTGAGAAGAAAGCATTAGTAAGCCTTGATAATGCAGAAGTGAAATTCACACTGAAAGATAAGGTTCACGGTGGTAAACTTTATGTAGAACAGGGAGTTATCGCTGGATGTGCTGGTGGTGGATTTGAAAATATCTGTGATGCAGCAGATATCTTACGCGGAAAATACATTGGTAATGATGAATTCTCCTTAAGTGTTTACCCAGCAAGCCAGCCAGTATTTATGGAACTGGTTAAGAATGGAAGAGTAGCAGACTTAATGGCTACAGGTGCAACGATCCGTACTGCATTCTGCGGACCATGTTTCGGTGCCGGAGATGTTCCTGCAAACCGTGGTTTAAGTGTTCGTCATTCTACACGTAACTTCCCGAACCGTGAAGGTTCCAAGATTACGAAGGGTCAGGTGGCTTCCGTTGCATTAATGGATGCTCGTTCTATCGCTGCAACAGCTGCAAACAAAGGTTATTTAACAGCTGCAACAGAAGTTGATGTAGAATTTACAAAACCAAAATATTTCTTCGACAGTTCTATTTATGAAAACCGTGTTTATAATGGACTCGGTAAAGCTGACCAAAATGAAGAAATTAAATTTGGTCCTAATATTACAAACTGGCCGGAAATGTCTCCTTTAACAGACAACCTTGTATTAAAAGTAGCTTCTGTCATCCATGACCCTGTTACAACAACGGATGAATTAATTCCATCTGGTGAAACATCTTCTTTCCGTTCCAATCCACTTGGACTTGCTGAATTTACACTGTCCAGAAAGGATCCCCAATATGTTGGACGAGCAAAACAAATTCAGCTTTCTGAAAAAGCAAGAATTGCAGGAAATGATATTTATGTAGATAATGCGGAATTAAAAACAGTCTTTGAAACAATCAATAAAGAATGTTCGGTAAAACCAGAAGAGACAGAAATTGGAAGCGTGATTTATGCCGTAAAACCTGGTGATGGTTCTGCCCGTGAGCAGGCTGCCAGCTGTCAGAAAGTATTAGGCGGGCTTGCAAATATTGCAACAGAATACGCAACGAAACGTTATCGTTCCAACCTGATTAACTGGGGTATGCTTCCATTCTTATTTGATGGAGAACTTCCATTTGAATTAGGAGATTATATTTTTGTAAAAGACATAAAGAAAGCGGTAGCAGAAAAAGCAGATGTAATCAAAGCTTACGTTGTAAAAGATAAGTTAGTTGAATTTGATTTAAAACTGGGTGAATTGACAGATGATGAACGTTCTATTATACTGAAAGGATGCTTAATTAATTACTACAGAGATAAGTAGTAAGCAGACCTAGGAGGGATAATATGCCACAGTTTCAACAGAATGACCCATTTAAAGATTTAAAAGACGGCGTTCATAATACAGCGGACAGAACAAGCGAATTTGATGTGGAAGATATTCGTAGAAATAAGGGAGTTTCTTCTCTTGCCTACATTCCACTATTGTTCTGGATTCCGTTGGCAGCACGTTCGAATTCCCGTTTTGCCAAGTTTCATGCAAATCAGGGACTGATTTTCTTTATTGTGATGGCGGTATTGGATATTGTGGAACGGTTCTTTACATTTATACCATATGTCCATAGTCTTGTATCAGCCTGCGTGTCTTTAATTGGTTTATGCTATTTTCTTTATGGTTTTATCAATACCTTAAATGGAAATGCACGGGAACTGCCGTTTATCGGAAAGTTTGACTTAATTAAATATTAAAAACAGATGATCGTTTTTCGAACAGCAAGAGCCTGCTTTTTATAAGCAGGCTCTTGCTGTTTATAGAAATAAATTATTCTTTAATATCGATGGCATCAACTGGGCAGCTGTCTCTTGCACCTTTTGCATCTTCTACTAAGTCCTCTGGAATTTCATCTACAATGGCATATGATTTTTCATCGTCATTAAACTGAAAAACATCTGGGCAGGCGGAAATACAGATTCCACATGAGATACAGGTATCCTGATCAACGATTGCTTTCATAATTGAACCTCACTTTTCTTTTAATTTGTTTCCCTAATACTATTGGTCTTTTTCCACGATTTTATTCACTCTTTGAAACAGCGTGGCATAAATTAAATTGAAGTAGAAATTTGGTGGTATTGTTATGGCAGTAAAAATTATGATAGATGCCGGACATGGCGGATTTGATAATGGCGGCGTTTATTATAACAGATTAGAAAAAGATGATAATCTGAGGCTTGCTTTGGCAATTGGTAAATTATTAACTGATGCAGGCATCAATGTTTCCTATACACGTACAGCTGATGAATTTTTCTCAACAGCAGACAGAATTGAACAGGCAAACAGAGAAAATCCAGACTTTTTCATTTCCATTCATCGAAATACAAGTCCTTATCCAAACACATATGATGGCACACAGATTTTAATTTTTAATAATGAACCGATTAAAGGCAATATGTGTGCAAATATCCAGATACAGTTACAGCAAGTCGGCTACGATAATCTTGGCTGTGAAGTAAGAAGTGATTATGAAATTCTTCGCGGAATCAGAATGCCGGCTTTAATGCTTCAGATTGGTTTCTTAAATTCAGATTCTGATAATGAACTTTTTGATAAGTATTTTAATCAGATTGCAGAAGCTATTGTTCGTGGAATTTTAATGAGTATTCAGCAGAATCAAGGAAATCATGGAAATCCGCCAGCTCCGAAGCCAGAAAAGAAGTATGTTATCCAGATGGGACTGTTTAATAACCGACAAAATGCAGAAAACTTACAGAGGCAGCTGGAAGAGGAAGGCATAACCACTTATATTTATCAGAAAGGTTCATATCTTGGCGTCTTTTCACAGGAATTTGATACGTTTGAAGAGGCAGAAGCTTATGAAGAAAATCTGAATCAGCTGGGTTATGCAACTTTGATTCTGCAAATCTAGAACATTGCAGGAAATTGGCGTTATGATTATAATATAGAAGAAAAAATATATGCAGGCGGGATGATGGATCCGCCTGCGGCTGATTTAACATAGAAGGAGAAAAGGAACATGCGTTATACGATAGTAGAATACGTACACAATGTCGTTCGTAATTTTAAAAAAGAAAATGGATTTTATATTGATGCAACCGTTGGAAACGGATATGATACGGAATTTTTATTAGTCGGACAGCCAGCGAAGCTGATTGGATTTGACGTCCAGGAAGCAGCAATCGAACAGACCAGAAAACGTCTTTTAGATGCAGGCATTAGTTCTGGCTGGGAACTGAAATTAGATGGACACGAGAACATGGACAAGTATGCACAAGAAGGAAGTGTGGATATTATTATGTTCAACTTCGGCTACCTGCCAGGGACAAGCCATGAATTTGCAACGAAACTGGATACAAGTATTCAGGCGATTGAAAAGGGCTTGAAGCTGTTAAAGAAAGGTGGGATTATGAGCCTTTGTATTTATAGTGGAGGAGATACTGGTTTTAAGGAGAAAGATGGAATTCTTAACTATGTGAAAGGAATTGATTCGAAGGAATATGTAGTGATTCGAAGTGAGTTTTGTAACAGAAAAAATAATCCGCCCGTGCCGGTATTTGTGGTGAGAGAGTAGAAGCATGTGTTCAAATTGTTCTTATACTTTATTTTCGGCTGGTAGAAGCTGTTGAGAATACAAATCAGCAAATAAAGTATTTTTAAACGTAGAAGGAGAAGTCATTTTCATGGGAATTGACTTTCTCCTTCTAGTTATTCCGAATCAAATACGATTTCATTTCAATCACAATATCTATTGAAATTCATTAATTATTTATAAATATACTCTACGTAATAATCGTTATAGTCAGTCAATTCTTTTTTACATTCACTCGGCTTTATCCTTGCGTTTGTATTAGTTGGATTAGCCCATGTAGTATTTGTACGCATATCATATACTTTATTATCTATAACAGCTATATTATGTCCATCTCCCGGCTTTCCTAATGATACAATACAACTACTAGCGTTTAAATACTCAGATAGAGATGTATCTGTTAATTTAGGCCGCTTTTTGATTGGTACATCTGGATTGAAGCGATACACTAGTTTTAAACCATTTAATCGATAAAAAATATCACTTCCACCGGTATAGTACGGCTCTATGTTTTCTCCATCCAATGTAACACTGTTATATTTAGTTGCAATCTCATTTTGAGACATGAGTGAATCTAAAGAATTACTTTGAGGAGATGGAATATCCGTATTATTCGTTCTAATGTTAGCAGCACCCTTGATTACCCCTAAAGAATCGCCAACGCAGCCAGTATTTGCTGTATAAGGAGTATGATTCCAAATACAAACTAAATCATCCAGGAGTGGTAGTAAAATGGGATGATGATTATAATATAATGTATAATCTCTCGGAATCTTGAGTGATCATGCCGGCAAAACACTGGCATTGCACGTTGAAAAGTAAATATTATTCTCAG
>CAKSBP010000031.1 GCA_934438135.1 uncultured Clostridium sp.
ATATACTTCCTTGTTATCTAGGCGTATTAGGGACTTTCACCCGTTAGAGTGCGCCCATGGCGCGCAAACTCAAAAAAAGAGTCCCTCCGCATTCTTGCAGGGACTCTTTTTTTTATGCTTTTTTACGAAACAAGCCTCTTCTCCTTTTCTTCTTTCCTTCACCAGTTGCTGATACTTCTTTTCTTGCTTTCTGTCTGGAACGAATAGAGTCATCCAGCTGCTTGAATCTTTCTTCTTCTCGTTCTTCTTTCATTCTCATCATATAGTCCATTTCTTTTAAAACATTCTCTGAAACAGCACTACTCATTGCCTTTGAGAACTCACGGTTATTTTCACGTAGAGCATCCATGACAATATTACTCATAATGACTTTAAATTGAGCAAGTTTATTTTCATCATGCTTTACGACAGTATCTGTCTGTGTTGTGCAAATTTGACTGGACGGCTTGTCCACTATAGCTTTTTTTCTTTCGAGTTCTACCACATTGCCTTCCACTGCTTTTACCTGCTGTTCGCTGGCAGTCTGATCCATCGATAACACCTGGGCATTCAGTTCATTTTTGAGCATAATAATGCTTTTTTTATCAAGCTGTCCTATTTTAGGAATATCTGAAAGTACCATTTTAATAGCGCGGAGCTGAAACCCCTGTTCCTTAAGCATTTTTATACCTTTAAACAATTCAATGTCCTGTTCCCTATAGTACCGGTGTCCCATTTCATTTCGAGGCACCTTAATACCTAATTCCTCTTCCCAGTAACGCAATACATGTGGTTCTACATCTATTTGTTTCGATGCATCCGATATAATGTATCTAACTTGGCTCATGGTATTCCTCCTAATATATGTATATAATTTCCATATACTTCATTATAACACACGCTTTTTTGATTTCAATACATTTTAAGAATTTATTCACAAAACTTATAGACAGTCTTTTCCTTGATTCAGCAGTACTTTCACAATTGTGACGGCAAATGAATAGGAGTCTTACACATTTTACGCACCATATAGAAGCCTTATTTTCAGACACAAAAAACGGTAGCCTTAATAATAAGGCTACCGTTCCCGTTCTAAATTCGCAAACTTTGTATATTGAGCCAGCCATGCCAGCTTTACCGTTCCTGTTGGACCATTTCTCTGTTTACCAATAATAATCTCAGAAATTCCCGCATCTTCTGAATCATGATTATAATAATCATCACGATAAATAAACATAACCACATCGGCATCCTGCTCGATGGCTCCGGATTCACGTAAATCCGAAAGCATTGGGCGTTTATCCGGCCTCTGCTCTACCGCACGGCTTAACTGCGACAGTGCAATAACCGGTGCATTAATTTCCCTGGCTAGTGCCTTTAAAGAACGGGAAATTTCAGAAATTTCCTGTTGTCTGGACTCCGACTTCTTACCACCTGACATTAACTGCAGATAATCAATAATTACTAATCCCAGATTCTTCTCTAACTTAAACTTTCTGCATTTCGAACGAAGTTCACTAATTGAAATACCTGGTGTATCATCAATAATTAAATTAGAATTACCAATCAGGTTTGCACTTTCTACTAACTTCACCCAATCTTCATCCTTTAACTCACCGCTTCGGATCGCCTGAGAATCTACCTTTGAATTCATAGACAAAATACGCTTAACCAGTTGATCCTTTGACATTTCCAAACTAAATATAGCAGTTGTTACATTGACCTTTAATGCTACATATTCTGCAACATTTAATACAAATGCTGTCTTCCCCATGGATGGTCTTGCGGCAACCAGAATCAAGTCAGATGGCTGAAGTCCTGACATTTTATAGTCTAAATCATAAAATCCCGTTGGAATTCCTGTAACACTTCCCTTACTTTTAGAAGCTGCTTCAATACTTTCAATTGCCTGAATCACAATATCCTGAATACTAACATAATCACTAGAGCCTCTATTCTGAACTACATCGAAAATTTTTTTCTCCGTATCCTCCAGAATTTCTTCCATTGGCTCATTATTCAGATAACATTTATTTGTGATATCCTCTGTTACTTTTATCAAATTCCGCAGTATCGCTTTCTCTTTTACAATATTCACATAATAACGGACATTTGCTGATGTCGGCACTGCTGCAATCAGTTCACGTATAAAGTCAATGCTGTATAACTCTGGCAGTACATTTTTTTCCTTCAGCCTTTCCTGGAGAGTAACCAAATCAACAGGCTTTCCTTCATTATTCAGCTCTACCATAGCATCAAACAGTACTCCATACTGTTTCTGATAAAAATCTGTATCTTCCAGAACCTCAGAGGCAGAAATAATAGCATCTCTGTCCATAATCATGGAACCAACAACTGACTGTTCCGCCTCAATGCTATGTGGTAATATTCGCTTTATAATTGCCTCTTCCATCGTATCACCTTTAGTCTTATAATTCCTGTACTTTTACAACAAGTTCCCCTGTAACCTTTGGATGAAGCTTAACCGACACACGGAACACTCCTAATGATTTAATAGAATCATTTAACTGCATCTTCTTTTTATCAATATCCAAACCAAGCTGTTCTTTCGCTGCATGCGCAATTTCCTTTGTAGAAATGGAACCAAATGTTCTTCCATCGCTTCCGGTTTTTAATTTTACAATAACTGCTTTGTCTTTTAAATCTTCTGCAAACCTTTTTGCTTCTTCTAGGATTTCCTGTGCTCTTTTCTCATCATGTTGTTTCTGAAGCTTTAAATCGTTCAGATTTTTGCTAGTTGCCTCTACACCCAATTTTTTCTTTAAAATAAAGTTACGTGCATACCCATCATTAACTTTAACCTTTTCCCCTTTTTTTCCTAATGCCTTTACATCCTGTAATAAAATAACTTCCATCTATATTTCTCCTTCCTGGTTCATTTTCTTTAATGTCTCTTTTAATATTTCAATTGCCTCTGAAACAGTAACATTCTCGAGCTGGGCACCAGCAACACTCATATGACCGCCTCCACCAAGCTGTTCCATGATAAGCTGAACATTCACTTCATCAATGGAACGTGCACTGATATATACTTTTCCTGAAAAATCAGTCAGGACAAATGATGCTTTAATTTCATTTATGTTTAATAGCTCATTTGCAATTTGAGCACCTACTACTGTAGGACTATCCAAACCTTTTGCATTGCATTCTGTAATTGCAAATACTTTCAGGTAAACCTCGACATTTTTCACTGCAGCAGCACGAATCTGGTATTCATCCACATCGCAGCGCAGAGACTTTCGTATCTTTGTGATATCTGCACCATTTCTGCGTAAAAATGCTGCCGCTTCAAAAGTGCGGACACCTGTTTTGGTCTGAAAATTATCAGTATCGATGATAATTCCAGAATACAATGCATCTGCTTCTACTGAACGAAGGCGAAGCCCATCTCCAATATATTGTAAAATCTCTGAAACCATTTCGCAGGTAGAAGATGCATATGGCTCAATATAAGATAAGACTGCATTTTCTATGCTTTCCCCTGTCTGACGATGATGATCAAGTACCACTATCGTCTTGGTCAGATTCAATAATTCCGGACATTCTGTATAACTAGGTTTATTTACATCTACGACAACCAACAAAGTATTCTTATCTACAATTTCTCTTGCTGTCTGTCCATTCAAAAACATGTCCTCTTCATAATCCGCCGATCCAGTAAACCTTTCTAGAGCAGGACGTACTGATTTTGTTACATCATTAATTACAATATTCGCTTTCTTGCCCAATGTCTTGGCAATCCGGTAAATACCGATAGCAGCACCAAATGAGTCTACATCACCTATACTATGCCCCATGATAATCACTTTATCCTTTGCCTCAACTAATTCTTTGAGTGCATGAGCCTTTACTCTTGCCTTTACCCTTGTTGTTTTCTGAATTTGAACACTCTTGCCACCGTAGTAGAGAATTTTTTCTCCTTCTTTGACAACAGCCTGATCACCGCCTCGCCCTAATGCAAGGTCAATAGCTGCTCTGGCAAATTCATAGCCTCTGGAATAACTTTCCGCATTTACTCCCAGACCAATACTAATCGTAACTGCCATTTCATTTCCAATATTCACGGCTTTTACTTCATCCAGCAGAGAAAACTTCGTTGACTGCAGTTCAGATAAGTATTTCTGTTTGAAAATAATAATGTATTTATCCTTTTCAAGTTTTTTAACAATTGCATCTATGTTTTGAAAATACTTATTAATTTTTCGATCAATCAATGCAATCAGCAATGAACGACGTACTTCATCAATGCTCTCCAACGCTTCTTCATAATTATCAATATAAAGAAGCCCTACAATCATACGCTGCTCCTTATTCTCACGGATACAAGACACAATCTCTGTCTCATCAAACAAATAAACTGCAATTAATGCATTTCTATCTTCTGGTTCAAAGTCCACAGCATCTTCCAGGCCTTCTTCCAAGCCCTCAATGACAATCTTGCGCATAATGACTTTATAATTAGAATCATTATACGTAATATTAATCACTTCATCCTGTGCATCCTGCGGAAATACTTCCTTACATACTCCAGGCAGAATATTAGATATATTCCTTCTGGCAACAGACTCTTTTTCAATAATTGAAAGAAATTCATCATTTCCCCAGAGCAGATGCCCTTCTATATCAACAATGCCATAAGGAAGTACCATTTCCTTGACGAGCTGCTTCTGTACTTGTCCATAATTGGATGCAAAATTTATCAAATCGCTGTTAAGCTTAGAATACCTATACATAAAAATAGAACTGGATACTATCACATATATAAAAAAGTAAGCAAGCATAACAAACCCTGCAGTCCTGTCCACAAAAAATATGCTAATGTTCATAAACAATATCAATACGGACAAGAAAAACGGCCATCTTAGATATGCCTTTAATGAACCACTTAGCTTCATCTTAGATTTCATGTTACTATACTCCTTAAAAGAATACTTACAATTCCTTTCATTATAACATTTCTGCAGCATAATGGGAAGTTCTTTTTAAAATGGCTATATATGGTCTCAGAATTATTTTGGATTTAAAAATGGTATGTTCCAAAGGAAACATACCATTTTTATTTAATCCGTTGTATATAATACTCTATTACTTTTCAAATCTTTTCTGCTAAGCTTACCTGTTATACCTTTTTTTAATTCTTCCACTATATAAAACCTGCTCGGACAGACTGAACGGCCAACCTTATGCTTTACTTTCTTTTTAACCCGTTTAATAATCTCATCATAATCTTTGGATTTTACTGTCAGATAAGCAGCAATATACGTAAGACTATTTGTACTTACCTCACCTGATACTATTACCTCATTTACCATTTCATCTTCCATAATAGCATTTTCAATCTCCAAAGCATTTACCCATGAGCCATTTACTTTAAATGAATCTTTCTCTCTCCCTGTAAACCAGACAAATCCCTCTTCATCCATATAGCACATGTCACCTGTCTTAAATCCCTCTCCAAATAAAGCAGCCTTTGTCCCTGCATGATTGTTACAATATCCCTGCATAATACTATCACCTGTGATAAACATTTCTCCAATCACTCCAGGTGCAGCGTTCCTTCCTTCTTCATCCAGAATGCTTACTGTATATCCAGGAATGGCCTTACCGACGCTTCCATACTTATGTTCTGCAAGAGTATTAGATACTGCAATAAACAATGTTTCAGTAGATCCAATTCCCTGCAGTACCGCAACATCAAATACCTTTTCAATCTGTTCTTCAAGTGCCTTCGGTAAAGATTCTCCAGCCGAAACACAAATACGCACACTTTCAAATGGAATTTCTATTACCTCATTAAGTTCCAGTAGTGCATTGTAAATAGATGGAACTGCAAAGAATAATGTTGGCTTATACTTCTCCATGATTTCTGCTATATCACATAAATCATCGCTATCATTAATAACAGAAGCTGCCCCCGCTATAAATGGCAAAAATATTGTTCCTCCTAAACCAAATGCATAGGATAATTTAGAATGACAATAATTAACATCCTCTTCCGTTATCTTCAAAATGCCTTTAGCATAGGATTCACTGCAAATCAACATATCATGCTGAAGATGAATTACACCTTTGGGTTTTCCACTACTTCCAGATGTATAAATAATAAATGCTTCATCATCTTTCCTTGTATATGCTGTCTCGCACTCTATATTCATAGTATCTACTTTTTCTTTTTTTAAATCCATATAAAAAATTCGTTCGAGAAAATCGTATTTTTTTTGAGAGAAAACATCCTCTGCCTTACTGCTGGTAAGAAGCCATGACATTCTGGAATCGTCCACTACGTAATCAATGTTTTCCTGTGAAAAGTTTGGATTTATTAAAACAGGAACTCCTCCTGATTTCATTATTCCTAATAACGTAAAAATAAATTCTGGACTGTCATCCAGATAAATTCCAACTCTCTGGCCTATTTTTATTTTACAAGACAAGAAATAATTAGAATACTGATTTATTTTCTCTGCAACTTCCCCATATGTATACTTCTGCTCTTTATAGTAAAGAGCTATCTTATCTGACCTTCCATGTTTAATATTACAGATATCAACTGCATAAGATGCGATATTAAATCTTTCTTCTGACAAATCGCAAAACACAATACGTTTACCTCCTGTTACAAATCACACTCTAAATTCTCACAGCCTCTTTTTTACTCATTTAGTTCTATTGTGCATGTTCAAAGACCTGTTGGCATATCTGCACCAGTGTTATCTCGTCATTGTTTGCTATTTTAGGCATATATCCAAATTTCTTCTTCAATGCAACTGCAATTTTCATACGCTCAATTGATGTAAGTCCTAGTTCACCAATAGTAATATCCATGTTTTGGACATCTTCTTCTTCCATTCCTTCTGTCAGCAGAAATTTTTTTAAATAGTCCTCAATCTCATTTAACTTCATACAACTTCCTCTCCTTTGTATGTATTATTCGCTAATTAATGCTTCTAGTTCCGCAGCCATAGCATTCAGCTTATCTACCTGCCCAACAAGTTCATCAATTTCTTCCGCATTTCCCTGTACAAGCTGAGTAATATTACTAAATTCTTCATTTTCCTGATCGATATCCTGAGCAATTCCCTCATTCAAGACTACCGTATTATTAATAATACCGTCCTGTTTTTTCTGAATCTGATCAGCCTCTTTAACAGCTTCAGCCGAAGTTTTCAGCATCTCTATCATACTTCGAATTCCTTCCACTGTATTAGCTATGACTTTATTCTGCTGCATAAGCTGTTCCGCATTTCCGTTCATATATTCTGCAACTGTAGCTGTTCCAGCCTCTACCTTTCCTACAACATCATTTACATTTTTCAACGATGACTTTGTACTATCTGCAAGTTTCCCTACCTCTTCTGCCACCACAGCAAAACCCTTTCCGGCCTCACCAGCTCTAGCCGCTTCAATAGAGGCATTTAAGGCCAGCAGATTAATAGACTCTGCAATATCACTGATAATCCTGAGTGTCTGGTCAATTTCTCCTGTTTCCGTAAGCAGTTTCTGTGTTACTGTCATCGTTTCCTTTGTTGACATTTCTACCTGTTCACTAATATTCATAAGATTATTCAATGCGCCTTCATTCTCTGTTGATATTCCAACCAGTCTATTGGAAATGACATCAACCTGTTTCATCTTCTCAGCCATTATCTTGTTGCTGGACTTTAACTCATTCAGATTTTGCTTACTTTCCTGTGCTCGTTCCAAAAGTGCCTTACTGCCATCCAAAAGTGTTTCGCTAATTGCAGATAATTCTTCTGTAGATGCACTTTCATTCTGAAAACTTGTGAGTAATGCCTTACTTGACTCGCTCAAACTGGATGAAAGCTCAGATGCCTTATTTAATACCTTCTGAGTACGGTTTTCATTCTTCTGAACCTCATCTTTTTTAGCATTTAATAATATATTTCCAGTAAAATAAGTCAATACAATTAATCCTAAACAGGTTAAGAATAAATTAACACCTCTCAATAACATATCCTGAATCAGTAAATCCTGTGGTGGACGTGATGAACTTTTAAATATAAATACTAACGCAATTGAAATCATAACACCCGCCTCGCAGGTTAATAATAATCTCATATCCAACAATAACGTTACTACAAGCAGAAAGAAAAATGCAAATACCCAGCTTTCTCTAGATGGCACCATCCAGAAAATATAATTTGCATTAAATACAACTACCCAGCATAAGTAACGTTTCATCCATACTACTTTCTTTTCTTGTAATACTCCATTTATAATAGAAGTACGTGATATGTAAATTCCAATTCCTCCTTGCAGCATCATTGCAAGAAAAAAACACGTCAATGCAATAGTGGACATGCTTGGATACAATCCTAAAAAATATAATATAGGAAAGTAGAAACCTGCGATAATCTGACAACTAACAATAAGAAACATTGAACTCTTAGTAACCTGAAGTCTATACTCCTCTATAACATCCATCTTATTTTTACTCATATTGTCCTCCTCATCACTGTCCTAAACGATTATTTAATATTTTTAAAATACATAATATAATGCTGTCATGGAATAGCCTGCCGCAACTGAACAGAAAACAACCTTATTTCCTGGCTTTGCTACTTCATTCCATGCTCTATTCAATGCAACAATTGGACTTGTAACCCCCGTATATCCGTATTCTTTTCCCACAAATATGTACTTACCTTCACTTACCCCCATGCTTTCAAGTGTCAATAAATTATCTGGATCTGAAAACTGAGAAAAAATATAGTAGTTTATATCATTCGGTTTTAATTCATATCGTTCCAGCAGCCTTTCAATAATAGTTGACCAGTTATCTGATAAGAAGCTGAAATCAAATGGTTTCCATTCTAGTTTTTTTTCATCATCATCGACCGAATCCTCTCTGATTCTAGAGTTTCCACAAGCAGGCATCAACACTGTATTATGATAATTTGAATCTGTAAACACTGTTGAATCCATAAAACCTCTCTGCGTCTCTTCACTTACATTTTTCAGAATGACTGCAGCCGCACTATCTGCAAATGTAGGATATACCAGACTATCTTTTGTATTTACAACTGAACTGACAAAAAAGCTGCCTACAATCATAATATTTTTAATTCTTGTTTTGCTCTGGACATATCTGCTGACTACATCGATTGCAGTAAGCATACCAATACAATTGCAATTCATGTCAAACACGGTATGAGCATTTTTGGCTCCCAACATTTTATTTAGCTTTAAGGCATTTGTAGGTGCCGTATATTCCGGTGTATCTGATACAAAAACAATCATATCCAGTTCCTCGGGATCCATATCAAGCTTCTCTAACACATTTTTAGCCGCTTTGCACCCCATTGTCAAAGAAGATTCCCCTGCATCAGCAAAGTATCTTTTCCTTCTCCCAAGGTATTCCATTGTAGGTTCAGCTTCAATTCCAAGCTTATGAAAATGTTCAACAAAAAATTCATTGTAAACCTTGTGTGGAGGTACATATACCCCTGTTCCACATATTACAATATTTTGATACATATTACTACCTCCTCATGTACAGCAGATAAATTATCATTTATATAAATTTACAATAAAAAATCATAATGCTTATCTCCTAATTTATCTTTCGTACAGAAAACCGAACTTTTCGCATATATTTTTTTTCTTTTACAACATGTGCGTTTTATAACAAATCTATTTATGTAACTCTTATGTTAAGCATTTATAAATTAATTATAGTATATACTATTAAGAAATTATTTCAATACAAAAGTTTAGCATAAAAACAGGATTTTGTTAAGTATGCCCAAAAAAAATCACTACACAGTCGCCTATGTAGTGATCCTATCAGATGTCAGATTTATTAGTCTGTTGTATATGGCATTAAAGCGATATGTCTTGCTCTCTTAACAGCTACTGTAAGAGCTCTCTGATGTTTCGCACAGTTACCTGTGATTCTTCTAGGAAGAATTTTTCCTCTTTCAGATACGTATCTCTTTAATTTATTGATATCTTTGTAATCAATTCCTTTGTTTTCTTTATCTGCACAGAATACACAAACTTTCTTTCTTCTGCGTCCGCCTCTTCTCTTCATTGGAGAATCGCCTCTATCACTTCTATTTGCTGGCATAACATGACCTCCTTACCTAATATCGGTTTTTCATAATCAATCAGTTCTGTATATAAGTTCTACTAATTAAATGGTAACTCTTCATCAATTCCATCCGGAATATTCATAAAGCCATCACCGACTGCCTGACTTGGTTCTGGTCTTGCTGCTGGCTGCTGATATCCACTAGCTGTATACTCAGCATTCGCCGCTTTGCTTTCTGCAAAATCCACTTCTTCAGCAATAACATCTGTTGTATAGACTCTCTGGCCTTCCTTATTAGTATAGCTTCCAGTCTGAATTCTTCCACAGATAACAACTTTCGTACCTTTATGCAGATATTTTTCAATAAATTCTGCAATTTTTCCGAAAGAAACACAACTTATAAAATCAGCATCCTGTTCACCTTGGCGCTTAAACCTTCTATCAACGGCAAGTGTATATCTTGCAATCGCTGTAGATGATTCGCCCTGTGAATATCTGATTTCCGGATCCCTTGTCAGTCGTCCCATTAAAATAACTTTATTCATGAGGACATTCCTCCTTCATTTATGCTTCCTGTCTAACGCATAAATATCTGATAACATTTTCCATGATACGAAGGGATTGTTCTAATTCGCCTGGAACTTCGCTTTCAGATTCGAAATGGATGAAATAATAGAAGCCATCTTTCATTTTCTGAATTTCGTAAGCTAATCTCTTCTTACCCCATTCATCAACGCCAGTGATGTTACCACCAAATTTAGTGATAGTTTCTTTTACTTTTTCTAAAGTTGCTACTCTAGCATCGTCTTCGATTTTTGCACTTACAACTAAAGCTAATTCATATTTGTTCATAGCTATGTGCACCTCCTTTTGGTCTCTGGCTCCCTAATTAATTATTCTCATAGGGAACAAGGAAAATATATAAATTGTTTCACAGTTGTCTATTCTACCACAGCTTATCCTAAATTTCAACCCATTTTTTTAATTCTAACCTTGGTAATTCTATGTTCTTCTTATTCTTCTTCTGGTTTTCTGATCCCTCGGATATTTTTTTCAACAAGTTTCCGAGATAACATGATTTGATGACCACATCCTACGCACTTTAAGCGAAAATCCATTCCCACTCTTAATACTTCCCATTCCTGGTTTCCGCACGGATGTGGTTTTTTTAACTTAATAATATCCCCTAAACAAATATCCATTAGAAACTCCTTTCTTCCAATTTAAATTTCCTTCATTATATCATGGTGTAATATAATAGGAAAATAAATTTTAAATTTTTCCTAAAACGTATTGCTTTTTATTTAAACAAGGTGTAATATTGGAGTCGTAATAAGTGGCTTTCAAAACTACATGTTGTAATATTAATATCTTCACTACATATACTACTCTATATACATCATCTTTGAAAGGAGCGTTTTTTATGAAAAACAAAAAAAGACTAAAAGAACCAGGAAGTGCCATTACCCACTTCATTGGGATGCTTATGGCAATGTTCGCTGCTACACCTTTATTAATTAAAGCCGGAAGACAGCCGGATAAAATACATCTTATATCGCTTTCTATTTTTATTGTTACCATGATTCTTCTTTATGGAGCCAGCACCATGTATCATTCATTGGATCTTTCACCAAAGATAAATAAAGCATTAAAAAAGCTTGATCACTGCATGATTTTCATTATGATTGCAGGTTCATACACTCCAATCTGTCTGATTGTAGTTGGCGGGCATTTTGGCTGGTATCTATTAGGCCTTATCTGGAGTTTTGCCATAATCGGAATTATTATTAAATTTTTCTGGATTTACTGCCCAAAGTGGTTCTCCTCAGTTATTTATATTGCCATGGGATGGACCTGCGTACTTTGCTTCACCCAGATTTTAAACAATCTTTCGGCTACTGCATTTGGATGGCTGATTAGCGGCGGTATTATTTATACGCTTGGTGGCATTATCTATTCCCTCAAACTGCCACTATTTGAGAGCCGTCATAAAAATTTCGGCATGCATGAAATCTTTCATCTTTTTGTAATCGGCGGAAGCATTTGCCATTTTGTACTGATGTATCAGTTTGTTTCCTGCATGGCTGTTTAAACAAATTATTCTTAGTACAAAATAAGAACCAAGCCTGGCATTTCTGTCTGACTTGGTCCTTGTTTTATTTTCTATTCTTTACATTCACATTGACAATTCCATTTGCATCTGCTGTTTTCTTTGTGAACTTCACATAATAGGTTCCCGCTGGCAGTGTCTTTGCAGAAGAGTTATAATAGCTTACGGAATATGGTGTAAAATAAGTAGACTGAGCAATTCCGTTATTTAAAGTATCTGTTCCATAGCTGCTTCCTTTGGCATCAAAAAACTCGATTTTCGCCTGACCGGATGTAAAACTGGAATCTACATTCAAATAAATCTTCTGAGTTGTAGGATTTGTAAACTTAAAATAATATGTTTTCTTTGTACTGTCATTTAAAAACAGCAGCGCTGACTTTGTTTTTCCGTTAAGCTTTAAAACTCCTGCTTTTGACCAGCCTGCCCCAGAACTGTCTGTTACGGTTTCCTTATCCGTTTCAGCTACAACATAGCCTACCGGTGCCTTTACACGAAGATAATAAATCCCTTTCTTTAATATATAGAAGACTTTTCCACTTTCACGTTTGATATATTCCTGCTTAGCAATTGCTTCTTTTTTACTATTACATAATGTCACGTAAGAATGACTATCTGTTGTAATCTGAGTCATTACTTTTGCTGCATTGCCATAGACATGAATTTTATAATAAATCGGTTTGCCTGCTGACAGAATAGAAGAAATAACACTTACATTATTTGTAAGTTCTACATTACTGTTACTAACAAGTCCAAATACACCACAGAATAAAGTATCTTCCTCTGCTGCATAGGCAGACTTATTGATTTTGAGATAATAGGTACCTGCTTTCTTTATCGTTGCCTGTCTGTCAGTGCTCTTTACTGCTGCTGTGCATGTTTTATTGCTATACAGCCCAAATCCACTGTCCATAACGCCATCATCACTGCTTTTTGCAAGAGAATAAATCAAAACCCCTGCTCTGTTAATATGTATTGGTACAACTGTGTTAAATGCATATGCTGTCGGTACAGAAAAATAGAATGTATTCAGCTTAGTTGCTTTGAATTCTGAAAACTTTGAATAATAATACGGCGTTGCCTTGCTTACTTCATTCATGTTTTTATCGTAAATCAAAACACTGCTGGATGAATTTACGGTATCTGCTAATGTCTTCGCTCTTTGTAATTCTGGCTTCACTGCCGCCTTATCCAAATTTGCAGCTACACCACTTTCGACTGCCTGTCCAAATGACTTATTGCCAGCTGACTTGGCGAAAATATCAAATTCCGGCATCAGACATAAAGCAGCAATCAATATGATAGACAAAAACATTTTTAATTTTTTCATTGTCTTATCCTCCTTTTTACTATCGTATTGTAACACTTGGCCAATCATTCCACAATATGAGATTTTCCTAGAGGTGATTCATCTTAATCTCTTCTATTTCTTGATGAAATTCCCAATCTATTTAACCTATACAAAAAGGGGTGCCCTTCTAATAGAAAAGCACCCTGATTTATAATGAAGCAGCCGATAGAACTGTGAATTATCATGAAATACAGGAGCTTATTCTGCGTAAAAATTTACGGCTGCTGATTTTTCCTATGTAGAAAGCTCCTGTCTTTTCTTAAGCTGTACTCTACTTTATTATACGCATTTAGAACAGAATGTTTCCCCTCAATAACCAAAAAGCCTTCAGACAGGAAGTTCTGCCTAAAGGCCTTTTCTTATTTTAATAGATACATTGGATTGACTGTTTTTTTGTTCTGCTCTACTTCAAAGTAAAGATTAGGACCTTCTACAACATAATATTTCGTAGGTTTTGCGATTTTGCCCAAATCAGCTCCCTGCTCTACCACATCACCTTTTTGAACAGTAACATTTTTCAGTTGTCCGTAAGTCAGAGTATAGTTATCTCCAATGGACATTTTTACAGTAAGACCGGTCTCTTCGTTTTTACTTATACTGGTAATAACACCTTTTGCAGCACTTTTTACTGCTGCACCTTCTTCCGCACCGATAATGACCGCTGGATTACATTTATACTGGCACAGTGTCGCAAAATAAATTCCTTTGTCTTCGCTGTAGTTCATGATTACATTGCCGGATACCGGCCATGTAAGGCCTTTTTCTTCATTAAATTTGAGACTGCCTAAAACCGAAGTACCATTTCCCATAACGGCAACGGAAGCTGGTTCATCGGAAGCTTTTGCAGACTCGCTGTCCGTTTTATTTTCCGGCTCCTCTGCTGCATCAGCGACATCATATTCAATGGAATTTTCTCCTGACTTTGTTAAATCGCCCTGTTTGTCTGTATTACTTTCTGCATCCTGCTGAACTGGTTTCTTACTTACAGTTGTATTTTCAGCAATAGGCTTACTTAGGTCTGTTGCATCTTTTTTATCATTTATACCCGTTATGTTAAAACAAACTGCACAAATGCAAACGACAACTAATACCCCAGATAACATCCAAACATAAAAACCTTTGTTTTTTAGTTTATCATTTTGTCCTTTCACCATTATCACCTCTGCTAGTATTCTTTCCATATATAATAGCTTTATTCACTAGCAAAATGGATTTTTTCACAAATCTTTTCAGCAGAAAGATATGTCGGAGCCCCCTTACAGCTCTACTTTCACTTTATCCAGTTTCCAAATCTGGGTTGCATATTCTTCAATTGTTCGGTCAGAACTGAATTTACCGGATTTTGCAACATTTAAAATAGCAGATTTTGCCCAGGCACTTTCGTTCTGGTATGCTTCACTGACTTTCTTCTGTGCGGCTTCATAAGAACGGAAGTCTTTCAGAATAAAGTACTGGTCAGCTCTCTCTCCTCCATTTGATTCCAGCAGAGAGTTATAAAGTTCACGGAATAATTCCGGATTTTCTGGTGAATAGAATCCATTAATCAGCTGAGTCAGAACTGCACGGACATCCTGGTCAATATTGAAGATTTCTTTTGGATTGTATCCTCCATTCTGCTCGTAGCTGATTACTTCATCGGATGAAAGACCGAAGATAAAAGCATTTTCTTCACCGACTTCCTCTACGATTTCCACGTTGGCACCATCCATTGTACCGATTGTAAGAGCACCATTTAACATAAATTTCATGTTACCAGTTCCAGAAGCTTCTTTGCTGGCAGTAGAAATCTGTTCCGATACATCTGCTGCTGCAAAAATCATTTCTGCATTAGATACTTTATAATCTTCAATAAATACAACTTTAATCTTGCCATCAATAGAAGCATCATTATTAATTACGTCAGCTACACTGTTAATTAGTTTGATGATTGCCTTAGCACGACGGTATCCTGCGGAAGCTTTTGCTCCAAAGATAAAGGTTCTTGGGAAGAATTCCATGTCTGGATATCTCTTGATTTCGTTATATAAATGCATAATATGAAGAATATTTAACAGCTGTCTCTTATATTCGTGGAGACGTTTTACCTGTACATCAAAAATGGATCTTGGATCTACAACAATGCCATTATGTTCTTTTATGTATTTTGCAAGACGAAGTTTATTCTGGTATTTGATGTTCATAAATTCTTTCTGGCATTTTAAATCATCTGCATAAACAGAAAGTTCATTAATATGTGCCAGATTTGTAATCCAGTCATCACCGATTTTGCTTGTAACCCAACCTGCTAACAGAGGATTTCCATGTAATAAGAAACGTCTCTGTGTAATTCCATTTGTTTTATTATTAAATTTATCTGGGAAATATTCATAAAAATCTTTCAGTTCCTGTTTCTTTAAAATTTCCGTATGTAATTTTGCAACACCATTTACAGAGTAGCCTCCGACAATTGCAAGGTTTGCCATCTTAATCTGTCCATCATAAATGATTGCCATTTTTTCAATCTTATGATAGTTTCCAGGATAACGTGCCTGAATATCAATAATAAAACGGCGATTGATTTCCTCAATAATCTGATAAATACGTGGCAGAAGTCTTGAGAATAATTCAATTGGCCATTTTTCAAGTGCTTCAGACATAATTGTATGATTTGTATACGCACAGGTCTTTGTCGTTACTTCCCATGCTTCATCCCATTCCAAATCATAGCAGTCCATCAGAATTCTCATCAATTCAGCAACCGCAACAGTTGGATGGGTATCATTTAACTGAAATGCTACTTTTTCATAAAGCTTTCTGACATCGTTATGTTTCTCCATATATTTGGATACGGCTCTCTGTACAGAAGCGGAAACGAAGAAATACTGCTGTTTCAGACGAAGTTCTTTTCCTGCATAATGATTATCATTTGGATACAGCACTTCGCAGATGGTACGTGCAAGGTTCTGCTGCTCGACAGCCTTCTGATAATCTCCCTTGTCGAAGGAATCCAGGTTAAACGTATCAATTGCTTCTGCATCCCAGATTCTTAATGTGTTTACAATGTTATTATTATATCCTACGATAGGCAGATCGTATGGTACCGCCATAACAGACTGATAATTTTCCTGAATGAAACGGTCTCTTCCGTTGGCATCTTTGCGAATCGCAACATAACCGCCGAATTTAACTTCTGTTGCATATTCAGAACGTTTAATTTCAAATGGATATCCATTCTTTAACCAGTCATCTGGTGCCTCAATCTGGAAACCATCTTTAATTTTTTGTTTAAACATACCATATTTATATCGGATTCCACATCCATAAGCAGGGTATCCCAGTGTAGAAAGAGAATCCAGAAAACATGCAGCAAGACGACCAAGTCCTCCATTTCCTAACGCTGGATCCGGCTCCTGATCCTCTATGCTGTCTAAATCAAGTCCAAGTTCTTTGATTGCTTCCTTGATAACTTCATTTGCACTTAAATTTATAATAATATTTCCTAGTGCCCTTCCCATTAAAAATTCCATGGATAAATAATAAACAACCTTTGCATCCTGTTTTTCATATTCCTTATGAGTGGCCATCCACTGATCTACTACAATATCTTTTACTGCATAGGACACTGCCTGAAAGAGCTGCTGCTGGGTAGCTTCTGAAACTTCCTTACGATATAGGACCTTCAAATAATCGATAACGTTTTCCTTAAATTCCTTCTTCGTTATTTTATCCATAACTGCCTCCTCATTATTATTTTTATGTATATTAAACCTGCTATCATATTTATTATACTACAATTTTCCATTGCAGGATAGTGAAAATCGATAGTTAATTGAAAAAAAAGGAATCCCCTATATTTCACAGAAGATTCCTCTTTTGCAGAGCTGACAGCTTTTTACTGCCAACTCTGATTTTCGTAATTATGCTTTCTTCTCAACTGCTATCCAAACGTCTTCTCCGTTGATATTCCAGTCTTTTTCAAATCCTTTCGTTTCTCCGAAAACAATGTTATCGGCTAAAACTTTTCCTTTGATTGTATCCTGGTTTCTTTCTACAACAGACTGAATCTTATCATTATTTTTTACATAAACATTGATTCTGTCAGTTACTTCGAAATCAGCATCCTTACGCATAGTCTGGATTTTACTGATGACTTCTAATACATATCCTTCTTCAATCAGTTCTTCAGAAAGGTTTGTATCCAGAACAACTGTAATGCCATCATCAGAATCGGATACATATCCTTCTTTCTGTGCAGCTTCAATTAATAAGTCATCCTGTTCAAACACTTCATCTTTACCTTCAAAGTTAAGAGTAAGTGTTCCCTTTTTATTTAACTCATCCATTGCTTTATTTCCATCTAATTCAGCAAGGAACTGTTTTAATGCATTAATCTCTTTACCAAAACGACGTCCAAGTGTACGAAGCTGTGGCTTGAAAGTATAAGAAGTAAAGTCTCTTACATCACTTGTGAACTTCACATCTTTTACATTTAACTCATCTGCAATAATTTCCTTGTAGAAATCAGAAAGTACAGTTTCGGCTTTTACATACATCATGCCGATTGGCTGTCTGTTTTTGATATTTGCTGTGTTACGGCAGGAACGTCCTAATACAACGATATCAAGAACTTCTTCCATATCTTTTTCCAGCTGTTTATCAATGTGTGCTTCATTTACTTCTGGGAAGTCACATAAATGAATACTTTCTGGAGCAGTCTTATCAATGCTTCTTACTAAGTTTTGATAAATATCTTCTGTCATAAATGGAATCATTGGTGCTGCTGCTTTACAAAGCGTAACAAGTGCTGTATGAAGTGTCATGTACGCATTAATCTTATCCTGTTCCATTCCTTTCGCCCAGAAACGTTCACGTCCACGTCTTACATACCAGTTACTCATTTCATCTACGAACTGCTGTAATGCTTTCGCAGTTTCAGGAATCTTGTAAGCTGCAAGGTTCTCATCTACTGTTTTTACTACTGTGTTCAGTCTGGATAATAACCATTTATCCATAACAGCTAATTTATCATATTCTAATTTATATTTTGTTGCGTCGAAATTATCAATATTTGCATACAATACAAAGAATGCATACGTATTCCATAAAGTACCCATGAATTTACGCTGTCCTTCACGAACAGCTTTTCCATGGAAACGGTTTGGAAGCCATGGTGCACTGTTAATATAGAAATACCAACGAATTGCATCTGCGCCGTATTCCTGTAATGCATCAAATGGGTCAACTGCATTTCCTTTGGATTTTGACATTTTCTGACCATTTTCGTCCTGAACATGACCAAGAACGATAACGTTCTTATATGGTGCCTGGTTGAATAGAAGCGTTGAAATTGCAAGTAAGGAATAGAACCATCCTCTTGTCTGATCAACAGCTTCGGAAATAAAGTTTGCTGGGAACTGTTCTTTAAATAAATCCTGATTTTCAAATGGATAATGATGCTGTGCAAATGGCATGGAACCGGAATCGAACCAGCAGTCTATAACTTCTGGTACACGGTGCATTGGTTTTCCACAATGAGGACACTTAATTGTTACCGCGTCGATGAATGGACGGTGTAATTCAATATCATCAGGACAGTTATCAGACATACTCTTTAATTCTTCAATGCTTCCGATTGCATGCTGATGTCCACATTCACACTCCCAGATGTTAAGTGGAGTACCCCAGTAACGGTTACGGCTGACACCCCAGTCCTGAACGTTTTCCAGCCAGTCGCCGAAACGTCCCTTTCCAATTGTCTTAGGAATCCAGTTAATTGTGTTATTGTTACGGATTAAATCATCTTTTACTTCTGTCATTTTGATGAACCAGGATTCTCTTGCATAATAAATTAGTGGAGTATCACATCTCCAGCAGAATGGATAGCTATGCTCAAATTTTGGTGCGCTGAATAACAGTTTCTTTTCGCCAAGAAGTTTTAACACGCCTTCGTCTGCTTTCTTACAGAAAACGCCTGCGAAATCAGTAACTTCTTTTTTCATCTGTCCTTTTTCATCTACTAACTGAAGGAATGGAAGATCATATTTTCTTCCCACCTTGGAATCGTCTTCACCAAATGCAGGAGCGATATGAACAACACCAGTACCATCTGTTAATGTTACGTAGCTGTCACACACAACATAATAAGCTTTCTTTTTGTTTACCATGTTTCTTTCACCAGGATCACCCGGTGTACCATCTGCATTATTGAACGCATAGTCGAATAATGGCACATATTCTTTGTACTCTAAGTCTTTTCCAATATAAGTTTCAACGATTTCGTATTTTCCGTCCAGAACGCTTAAAAGTGCTTCTGCAAGAATGTAATATTCTGTTGCCACAGCTGTGTCTTCTTCGCCTTCTTTTACGACATCTTCTTTTTCGTTCACCTGAACTTTAACTTTAACATAAGTTTCATCTGGGTTAACGCAAAGTGCAACATTAGAAGGAAGTGTCCAAGGAGTTGTTGTCCATGCTAAAATGTATTCGTTATCTGTTCCTTTTACAGGAAATTTTGCAATAGCAGATTTTTCTTTAACATCTTTATAGCCCTGTGCAACTTCGTGAGATGATAAAGGGGTTCCACAACGTGGGCAGTAAGGAACAATTTTATAGCCTTTGTATAACAGTTTCTTTTCCCAAATCTGTTTTAAAGCCCACCATTCGGATTCGATAAAGTTGTTGTCATAAGTTACATATGGATGTTCCATGTCAGCCCAGAAACCAACGGTTGATGAGAAATCTTCCCACATACCTTTGTATTTCCATACAGATTCTTTACATTTATCGATGAATGGCTCTAAGCCATACTGTTCAATTTGTTCTTTTCCATCCAGGCCTAATAATTTTTCTACTTCAAGTTCAACTGGAAGTCCGTGTGTATCCCATCCGGCCTTACGAGGAACTTTATAGCCTTTCATAGTTTTATATCTAGGAATCATATCTTTAATAACACGGGTTAAAACGTGTCCGATATGAGGCTTTCCGTTTGCTGTTGGTGGTCCGTCATAGAAAGTATAAGTTTCCCCTTCTTTTCTGGAATCAATACTTTTTTCAAAAATGTCATTTTCGTGCCAAAAACTCTCTACTTTTTTTTCTCTTTCAACGAAATTAAGATTTGTCGATACTTTTTCGTACATGATTTACCTCCTGAATTATTTTTCCGTATGTGTTCGGTTCAGCCTATAACGTAAAAAAGCTCCCATCCAAACAGGATGAGAGCGATAACTTTCATTTAACCACCTATTTACATACAATCATATGCTTTCCATATAACGGTGGACACCGGCTTAGCTTACTTGGAATCCGTTCAGCCTGCAACTTGGGAGTGATATTGGGAACTAACTACTCGCACCAGGCTTCCACTATCCCTGGTTCGCTTAAGCTTTGGATAAGTTCTTAATGTCTCCGTCTTCGTTTTTAAAATCAATATTAGCCTTATCATAGTATAAAATCCGTGGTTTGTCAATGCGTTCAATCATGAAATATTACTATATTTAGTTTTCCCTTTTTCTCCTTAAAAACGCATAAATAAACATGGTAATAATTTCATTTGTACTCTCCTTTCATCAGCGATATAATGTTTTAAACATAAATAAAGGAGGCTTTTCACATGATAACAGTAGCCAAAACAGCCCCTGCTGACTTTTCCAGCATACAAAGCGCAGTCAACAGCATTCAGGATCAGACATCGCCAGAAATCATTCTAATCAAAAGCGGTACATATGAAGAAAAATTAGAAATTAACCGGCCAAATCTTACTTTAAGAGGAGAAGACGTTGAAACAACAATCCTAACATTGGGACATGGTGCCTATGACATATTAGAAAACGGCGAAAAACGTGGTACTTTCCGTTCTTACACACTATTCGTAAATGGGAATAATACTACGGTTGAAAATCTGACCATACAAAATTCAGCAGGAGATGGACATATTGCGGGACAGGCTATTGCTGTTTATGCCGATGCGGACATGCTTACTTTCCGTGACTGCTGTCTCCTGGGACACCAGGACACTTTATTTACCGGCCCACTTCCTCCCTCTGAAATCATTCCTGGTGGATTTAAAGGACCAAAAGAATATGCACCAAGAACCAACGGCAGACAGTTCTATGACAGCTGCTATATCGAAGGAACCATTGATTTCATTTTCGGCAGTGCCACTGCTTATTTTGAAAACTGCGAAATCCATTCCAGAAAACTGCCTGATGGAGAAAGCGGATATGTAACTGCACCTTCTACCCCGAAAGGCCAGAAGTACGGCTATGTATTCAACTGCTGTAATTTCACAAGTGACTGTCACTCAGAAACCGTATATCTAGGACGTCCTTGGAGAAACTTTGCCAAAGCGGTTTTTATCGACTGTGAACTAGGTGCTCATATTAAAAAAGAAGGCTTCCATGACTGGGATAAAGCAGAAAGCCATGAAACAGCCTTTTTTGCAGAATATTTAAATTATGGTCCTGGTGCAAAACATGCCAAGCGTCCAGACTGGGTACAGCATCTCACGGAGGAAGAAGCAAAAGAATATACAAGAAATAACATATTAAATACTTCTATATGAATAAATGATTTTGTTAAATAAAATAGGACGGGAGAATTTTATACAACCTCTACCCGTCCATTTTTATTAAAAATCATTTTAATTTTCCCTGATTTCTACATTCCATATCACATCTGATACAGCTGCCGCCACAACTGATTTTTCCACTCCGGATATCCTTTATCTTTATGCAGATAATCCCTATGCAGGCTCCTGCTATTACTACACTCACAACAATGTCGGTCATATATCAGTCTTCCTTTCTGAACTTCCCGATTTTATAAACAGCCTTTATTTCACGATAACCTTACAGGTTACTTTCTTTCCATTCTGTGTTTTTATGGTAATCGTTGCTTTTCCAGCGTTCCTTGCTGTTATTTTTCCTGCAGATGTAACCCCCGCTACACTTTTATTCGAAGATGTATACGTATATTTTACATATACATCAGAAGGCATCACGCTTGGATTTAATTGATATATCTTTCCGCTACGAAGAGTAATCGATGTTCTCCTAATTGTAACCTTTGTTGGTACCGGAATAGTTACCTTAATCCGCTTAATCTGTTCATTTCCATTCTTATCAACTGCATAAAGTGTATAATAACCAGTCTTGGTTACCCGGAACTGATCTATTTCATCAAGCACCATTCCATTATTTCCACCATTAAAATCGTAGGTTGTCTTTCTTCCCGCAAGATATGCTGCCGTCTTAAAGCCAGCCGTTCCAACTTCTGTAAATGCTGCCTTTACAACAGCATAACCCTTCTTCTTGTATATTGTAGTGGTAGTGGTAATTGTTGGTGCATCCACGTCTACTGAAACACCTCCAAATGCATCCACGATACCATTTGTCTGTACTTTTCCCTGAAGAAAACTATCCGCTTTTGCACCAAGTACAATTCGCTGCTTTAACTGAGCCGCTGTCTGCTTGCCCAGGTATGAATACAGTAACGCTGCTACTCCACTGACATAAGGTGCCGCCATAGAAGTTCCACTCATATAGGCATATTTGTTTCCAGGAACTGTACTATAAATATCAGTTCCTGGTGCTCCAATGGTTGCCAGTGAAGCATTATAGCTTGAAGTACTATGAAGTGCTCCATCCCATCTGATATTGGAAACCGCAATCGTATTGGTATATGTCGAATAACATGCCGGATACATAGGTTTTCTGCTTAAATTCACTCCATCATTTCCTGCAGCACAGATAAACAGCATATGTGAATTCTTCATATAATTACTCATCGCCAAATCATTATATTCCATGCCAAGGCTTAAATTGCAGATTTCCGCCCCATTCTCCTCTGCATACTTCATTCCTCGTAAAATACTGGCACTTGTAGCACCAACTGTTTCTTCATCTCCATTTACTTCGTCACAGAATACTTTTATCGGCATAATCTTTACATTAGCATTTCCCACAGCCCCCCAGACATTGTCGGTTCCATTTGCTGCAATAATACCGCTGCAATGAGTTCCATGTTCTATTTCATCTTTCAGGTCTTTATTATTTTTATATGTATTCCATCCATCGTAATCATCAATATAACCATTTCCATCATTATCAATGCCGTCACCAGGTATCTCATCTGTATTTTTCCAAAGACGTCCAGAAAGACCTTTATGAGAAATGTCAACACCAGAATCTACAACTGCTACAACGACTTCTTCCCCTGTTTTCCCTTGCATATTCTCCCAGATAGGGACAACATCCACATCAATTCCCTTGGCACATTGTATATTTTTTTTCCCAACTGCATATTGATCGTAAAACTTCTGGGTTCCATCATTCCAAATTCCCCATTGATTGTAAGTAACCGTATTTCCAGCTGCTGTATACGTTCCTCTGTCTTTTGACAAAAGAGAATCCGAAGTACTATCCAGCCTGTAAACAAAATTCGGCTGATATAAGGTTACGATATTGCTTTTAGCTAATATATCCAACCCCTTTGATAAGCTTTCCTTATTTTTTGTCTTTAATACATATGTAATTTCATCATTCTTCGTTTCGTCCATTCCGGATCTGCTGATAAGTGCCTGTATCTCACTTTGGGATGCAGTCTTCTCAAATTCAACCAGTACCTCATTATTCACATAATCACTTAGGCTGTAACTTTCCTTCTGGCAGGTCTTGGTCTTTGCCACAATAACCTTTTTTGGCACTAGATTGCAAAGAACCATCCCCAAGCATAAAGTAAAGATTATCCCCCTTGCAGACCAGTTTCTTTTTTTACTCAATCTTATTACCTCCTGATTTTCTGTGTGAGTCATTTCTATCATTATCTCTCTCTTGTCCATCTTATCACAAGAATGCCGTGTTCTCAATAGCCTGACTTCCATTTGTTTCTTGCTTTCTCCCCTCATTTATGATAATGTACATATAATATATGCAAAAATAAAAAAGGGAGTTGAACCATGTTGAACGAGAACCTCACACTACTGACTGATTTTTACGAACTTACTATGATGCAGGGTTATTACAAGAACGATACCAATGAAAAAGTCGTTTTTGATGTATTTTACCGGACAAATCCTTCTGGAAGCGGTTATGCTATCTGTGCAGGACTTGATCAGGTTATAGACTATATTAAAGAATTAAATTTCAACTATGATGATATTGCTTATTTAAGAAGCCTTAATATTTTTGATGAAGATTTCCTTCATTATCTTGCCGGCTTCCATTTTACAGGCGATATTTATGCCATTCCTGAAGGCTCTGTTGTCTTTCCAATGGAACCTCTCGTAAAAGTTATAGCTCCTATTATGGAAGCGCAGTTGGTCGAAACAGCAATTCTTAATATTATAAATCATCAAAGTCTGATTGCAACCAAGGCTTCCCGTGTCTGCTATGCCGCCCAGGGAGATCCTGTTATGGAATTCGGCTTAAGACGTGCCCAGGGCCCAGATGCCGGTACACTCGGTGCCCGTGCCGCAGTTATTGGCGGATGTGCTGGTACAAGTAATGTTTTATGTGCAAAGAAATTTGCAATTCCTGCTTTAGGAACCCATGCACACAGCTGGATTATGAGTTTTAAGGACGAGCTGACTGCTTTCCGTAAATACGCGGATCTTTATCCTGATAATACAACCCTTCTTGTTGATACTTATGATACGCTTCGTTCCGGTGTTCCACATGCCATTCAGGTTTTTGATGAACTGAAAGCTGCCGGAAAAATGCCTAAGTCCTACGGAATCCGTCTGGACAGTGGTGATTTAGCTTACTTATCCAAAAAGGCAAGGAAAATGCTTGATGATGCCGGATATCCAAATGCCGGAATCTGTGCTTCCAGTGACCTTGACGAGTACTTAATTGATTCCCTGAAGACACAGAAGGCTGCTATTAATTCCTGGGGTGTGGGTACCAACCTGATTACCTCCAAAGACTGCCCTGCATTCGGCGGTGTATACAAACTTGCTGCTATCGAAAAAAACGGGAAATTTATTCCAAAAATTAAACTGTCTGAAAACCAATGGAAGATTACAAATCCAGGGAACAAAACCGTTTATCGTATTTATGAAAAAGAAACAGGTAAAATTAAAGCGGATATTATCGCATTGGTTCATGAAACATTCGATGAACATGAGCCACTTATGATATTTGATCCAGTTTCCACTTGGAAGAAAACCTACTTAGATGCAGATACGTATACAGTTCGTGAAATGTTAGTTCCTGTGTTTAAAAATGGAACCTGCGTATATGAATCTCCATCTGTTTCTTCTATTAAAGAATACTGCCAGGCAGAATTAAATACATTATGGGATGAAACAAGACGACTAATAAACCCTCATAATGTTTACGTAGATTTATCACAGGAGTTATATGACTTAAAACATTCCATTTTAGACTCCATGACACTGGCAAAGCTGAAATAGCTCTTTGAAAAAACTTAGCCTGCTTCTTCAAAAGCACCGGAAATTCCATTTTTCTGGTGCTTTTCTATTGTAAATTCTTCATTATCTTGTAATTATTAATTTTCACACAATTCTCTAGATTTTTTTACTTCTTATGTTATAATAAAATAGGTTTTGCTGGCGAAAAAGCAGACCTTGACATATTAAATATAGATGGGAAGTTTTGAGTTATGATAAAAAAAAGGATTTTAGCTGGCGCAGTGATTGCCGTTATCATAGGTGGTCTTGGCGTGAAATCCATTGTCTCCTTTACACAGTCAGAACATAGCAGAGAAAACCAGGAATACTATTATAATAAAGATTCCAACAGCGGTGTTTCTTCTAAAGCACCCAATTCCTCCTCAAAAGAAGATAAATCCTCTCTGCCATCCAGAGATTCTGTCGATACTAATGAAGGAAGCCTCTATCAGCTGGTCAACAAAGAATTTGCTCTTTCATCTGACTATGCTCCGGAAGATTTAGTGGTTCCTGATATTAGATTCAATATTTCATATGATGCCGAGAAAAAATATCTTCGTTCTGCCGCTGCGGATGCCATTGAAATACTTTTTAAGGCAGCTTCAGAGGAAGGATACGAACTTTGTGGTGTCTCCGGTTACCGTTCTTACACACGTCAGAAAGAAATTTATACAACGAACTTAGCTACGAAAGGAACTGCACATACAAATAAATACTCTGCACAGCCTGGAAACAGTGAACATCAGAGCGGCCTTGCCATGGATGTTTCTTCCGCTGCCATTGGCTACAGTCTGAACGAATCTTTCGGTGATACCAAAGAAGGAAAATGGCTTGCCTCAAACTGCTATAAATATGGATTCATTATCCGCTATCCAGAAAACAAAGAAAACATTACAGGTTATTTTTATGAACCTTGGCACATCCGCTATCTAGGGGTTCCTCTTTCCACCTACCTGTATGAAAATGATTTAACATTAGAAGAATATTATAACGTAGATACAAGATATGACGATCTTAATGAAGACACTTCCATCATGGATGTAGATGAAAATGATTTATCCACTTCTGCTCCTAGCATTGTGATTACACCGTCTCCAAGTGTGCAGCCTAGCTACTCTGCTCCTTCCTCTACAAAGGAAAACCAGATTCAGAGTTCTTCTGCTGTAACGCCTTCACAGAGTACGATTCCATCATCCTCTGCTTCCTCAGAGACGCAGACTACACACAGTAACAGCAGTTCATCTGAAATAACATCCAGTAAGAAACCTTCTTCCGGAAATTCTTCACATGGCAGTTCCTCTGGAGCCTCGTCATCCCCTTCGGCTTCGAAAAAGCCAAGCAGCAAGCCTTCTGCTCCTGCTTCTACAAAGCCGTCAACGAAGCCTTCCGTGAAACCGTCACCTTCCCACTCAGTGAAACCTTCCGTGAAGCCTTCACCAAGCGTAAAACCTTCTTCGGAACCGGAAGATACAACGGGAAAAGATGAATCTATTAACACACCAGATATACCATCTGATGAAACAGCTGAAAACGAAGAATAAATATTTTTAATAAGAAGCGGGGGTGCCACACCAAGAACTTAGTACGGCACCTCCATTTCTCTATTATATTACACAGCACAGAATCCCACGTTTATAACATTTTCTTGAATATAAAAGCTGGATTTGCTATAATTACTGATGTACGACATAAATGATTAGGAGGCTATTGTGAGAACATTATTTATTGCTATATTTCTAATTTTATATTTTATTTACAGTATCCCATGCCTGCTTGTTATATATCTAATTGGTAAAATAACCAAAAATGATAAACTAGTTGCCCGCATTTCCCAGGCACATGTTGCATGGGCATTTCGTGTCATCTGCTTTTTAGGTGGCGTAAAGAGAAATATTATTGGACTAGAGAATATTCCAAAAGATACACCTGTTTTATATGTTGCAAACCACCGAGGCTTTTTTGATATCGTGGTTGCCTATTCCTGCATTCCAGGACTGACAGGCTTTGTTTCCAAAAAAGAAATTGGAAAAATTCCTCTGCTTTCTACCTGGATGCGGAATTTAAAATGCCTGTTCCTTGACCGTGATAATATTAAAGAAGGAATGAAAACAATTTTACAGGGTATAGCACAGATTAAAGATGGATATTCTATTTTTATAATGCCGGAAGGAACCCGTAATTACAGTGATGAACTGCTCCCATTCCATGAAGGAAGTTTTAAATTTGCACAGAAGACTGGATGTCCGATTATTCCGGTTACAATTACAAATACAGACGAAGTTTTTGAGAAACATCTCCCATGGATTAAATCTACGGAAGTAACCATGGTTTTTGGTGAACCAATCTACCTGGATCAGTTATCAAAAGAAGATAAAAAGTTTGTCGGTGCATACTCCAGACAGATTATAGAAGAAACTCTTGAAAAGGTGAAATCGAATGTGCTAAAATAAAATATTGTACAAACACGTAATTAAACAATAAGGAGGTACATAGTCTTATGTATTATAGTAACAATACATTTCCTATGTTAGCGATGGCCATGAGTAAACTTGGTATTGGTTTACTGATTGCCCTGGTAGTAATTATTATTCTCTTAGTGCTGTTATACCGCTTCGGTACAAAACTTCAAAAGCGCCAGGAAACAGCCCAGACTCAGATGCAGGCAAATTCCCAGACAGTATCCATGCTGGTTATTGATAAAAAAAGAGTGAAACTTGCAGATTCCGGCCTACCTAAAATTGTAATGGAACAGACACCAAAATACATGCGTCGTTCCAAACTTCCGATTGCTAAATGTAAAATCGGACCACAGATTTTATCTATGATTTGTGATGAAAAAGTATTTGATGTTCTTCCAGTAAAAAAAGAAGTAAAGGCTGTTATCAGCGGCATTTATATTATGGATGTAAAAGGCCTGCACTCAAGCCTGGAAGCAAAGCCTGAAAAGAAAGGATTCTGGAAGCGTCTTCAAGGAAAAGCCCAGAAAAAACTGGATGAAGCAAATGCTGAAGCAGCAAAAGCTGATGCAGGAAAAAAGAAAAAGAAGAAATAAGCTTTACTGAATTTATATTTTATAAACTAAAAAAGAGTTGCAAGGATAATTAACTTATCTTTGTAACTCTTTTCTATTTATACTGGAAACCACGTCCAAACATAGTAAATGCGATATCACTTAACTACTCGTGCATTTACAGACCACCTGATATCCAAGCACAGTTTATTGAAAACATTGTGCCAGGTGATCTGTAACTAAGCATTGAATTAAATAATACCGCACTCCTTACTGTCCTTGGAAATAACTAAAATTGTAATTTCACAATCTGATACATAAGACTGATTAATTTCCAAATCATATTCCAGCTTGATTTCAATCACATCTTCTTTGTGGGTAACACGAAGCTTATTTGTAAAAATGCTAATCATCAGCTGGCCAAATGGCGTTCCATAATAAGTCAGGCTTTTTTCTCCTTCCTGAAAAATCATATGCACATTCGAAGAACCTTTCTTGGTCAGCTCTACCTGTTCGTCTGAAAACTTTAATGTATTCTTACATATTTGCCCCTGTCCTTCTTTTTCTTCTGATATTTCTTCGAAAAGAACGTAATGCTTCTTATTTCTAAAATAATATTCTCCGGAAGCAATCATTTCTACCGGCTCATCATTTCCGGTTTCAAACTGCAGTCCCTTAATTGAAATTAAAACATCCTTTATCATAGTATATCCTCAATTCCATCTCTAATATTTTTCAATATCTATATCCTTTGTCTCAACCACGTCACATGGAAGAATTGTATTGGCAAAAGCTTTGAATTTTTCTGCACCATCACTAACAAAAAACTTATGATTTGGCATCTGCTCACTACATTCCATTCCATTATCCATAAGCACTTTCCGAATCTGCTTTGCAGTCTCATAAGCTGGATTTACCAGAGTTACATCAGGACCTGTTATCTTCTGAATCGTCCGTCTCAAAAGCGGATAGTGTGTACAGCCAAGTACAAGTGTATCTACATCATACCCCTGTAATTCGCTCAAATAACGTTCTGCCATCTCCACCGTTACAGAATCGTATAACAGCCCTTCTTCTACCAATGGTACAAAAAGCGGACATGCTTTTCCATAGACCTGAAGGCCTGGATTCATCTCCGTTAATATCTGAGTATAAATACCGCTGTTAATTGTTCCTTCTGTTCCAATAATTCCGATTCTTCCACTTCTCGTTGCGTTCGCTGCGGTAATAGCTCCTGGTATAACAACACCAATCACTGGAATGGGAAATTCTCTCTGAAGGGTTTCCAGTGCAAAAGCACTTGCTGTATTACAGGCAATTACAACTGCCTTCACATTCTTAGTCTGCAGAAACTTTACGATTTGTCTGGAAAATCGGATAATTGTTTCTTTGGATTTACTTCCGTATGGTACTCGGGCTGTATCTCCAAAATAAATAATCTGCTCCTGAGGCATCTGTCTCATGATTTCCCTGGCAACTGTCAGTCCGCCGACACCAGAATCAAACACTCCAATTGGTGTATTCTGTGACATAAAAAAACCTCCTAACAAGTCTTTCTCCATTCTACTCTTTCTATCTGAATATTTCAACTCATTTCAACCAGAAGGCTTGTTAAAACTGTAGGGTTACAATTGATGTGACACCCTTGCACTATACAAAAACGGTTAAGTACATTAGAATTTTAATCGCCAAACCAAAACCCTAACAAAAAGGAGTACTTAACCGTCATGAATACAATAACACATTCACAACGATATTTGCCACATGAAATTAACACAAAATTCTATGCAGTCAAACTTTATCGCTCCGGAGTCGGTGTTTCTTTTGTCTGTCGAAGATATCATATCTCTAAATCTTCTCTTCTTCGATGGAACAAAAAGTTTGATGGGACAAAGGATTCTCTGCTCGATAAATCCCATAGGCCTCTCTCAAAACATCCCAATTCCCATACGGATGAAGAATTGAAATGGATTCGGGATTACCATAGACGCAATCCCAAAATTTCTGTGTGTGAATTGTACGGAAAGCTCCGCACCAACAAAGGTTACTCCCGTCACCCGGGATCTTTATATCGTATCTACCGTAAACTTGGTTATTCCAGTTACGCACCTTCTACCAAAAAGAAAAGAAGACCTCAGCCTTACGACACTCCTGGCGAATTAGGAATCAAATGGCAAATGGATGTTAAATATGTCCCTACTGCCTGTTATTCCGGCACTGTCCCTCAAAAGTTTTATCAATACACAGTAATTGATGAGGCTTCCAGAGAACGTTTTATCTATCCCTACATGGAGCAAAGCAGCTATTCCACGGTAGACTTCCTTAAGCGGGCAATTGCTTACTTCGGTTACAAGCCTATAATTCTGCAAACCGATAATGGTGCCGAATTCACGCATCTGAAAAGATCTGATAGAACACACCCTTTAGATCTGCTGTGTTCTAAACTTAATATTGCACATAAGCGAATTCGTCCCAGAACGCCCAGACACAATGGCAAAGTCGAACGAAGCCATCGTAATGATCAGGAACGATTTTATAATCATATGTCTTTCTATGACTATGATGATTTACGGATACAGATGAAACGATATTTAAATCGATCCAACAACATACCGATGCAGGTATTGGGCTGGAAATCACCTTTGCAAAAACGTCTCATACTTGAAACACAATAATTCTTATTCTGCTTGTTTAATGTAAATCTGCCAGGGTGTGACCTGTCAAGGTCATGCCCTGATAAGGGTGCTATTCAACCTTGACAGACCACATCCCAGCAGATAAAAAGTAGTCAAGCGGAATAAGAAAAGTGTGTAGCATTACATGCTCACTGGTTAAAATCTATAGTACCATACCGTTCCTTTTATTTTTCAAAAGTTGGTGTCACATCATTGACTAATGTACATTTCAACTAGAAGGCTTGTTAAAACCTATTCCGAAGCTTGTTCCACCATTCAGCTGCTTTAAATTTATACTTCACTTTTATATCCTTTCGACCCAATACGGTATCATATTCCTCTGGACTTAATACGTGCTTCAATAAGGTTTTGGAAGAATCAGGAACAATCGAATAAGTTCCATCCACCATACAAAGCGACGGAAACATAACACACCACCAATTTCGTCCTTCCGCCTCTCCAAGGGTTATCTGAAGTGCCTCATAAGTTCCGGCGGGGAATGTAAGGTCACCATACATTTTCACAGGAAATGCCCTGTCTCCCATTCTTACATTACAGGGATAATCATACCCTTCCTCTCTCACTGTTTTCTTTGCAATTTTCTGGATTACCGGAATTTCTTTTACAATTATCTTCTCTGCCTCTGCTTTCGTCTTTACATCCTTTAGCTTTTTCTGTAAATATATAACCACTTTGTTTTTTACAAGAAGTTTTACACCTTGGTCTACTTCCGAGTCGCTGTTAGCAATTACATGAAAACGGATGACCTGATCTGCAATTCCTTTTTGTATCGTTTCTCCTTCATTGTTCTTATGTATAACACCACATATTAGTAAAACTGCAATGCTTAATATAAACAGAAACATACAGCCATTTATCCTCTTTTTCTTTCTATGATTTCTTTTCATATCCATTCCTCCTCTTTTCCCTATTAAAGTAATATCCATGGTTACTAGTTTTATACACTAGTTGCAAAATTTTAATTTACTGTGTATAATGTGTATACAATAATGCAAATAAGAGGGAATTCCATGATTTCAACACTTTACGGCAAAGCTTACGGTAAAATCAATATTGGTCTGGACGTACTAGGGAAAAGGCCAGACGGATACCACGAAGTAAAAATGATCATGCAGACAGTATCTCTGCACGACCGGATTACACTGTCTATTAATCCAAATCATTCAGATATCGAATTAGAAACAAATTTAAATTTTTTACCAAAAAACGAGAATAATATTGTTTATAAGGCTGCAAAGCTTTTGAAAGATGAATTTCAGATTAAAGAGGGCTTTCAAATCAAGCTGGAAAAACATATTCCTGTTGCTGCCGGTATGGCTGGCGGAAGCACCGATGCTGCTACTACACTGGAATTAATCAATGAACTGCTTTCACTTGGCCTTAGCAGGGAAGATTTAATGAAACGTGCGGTTTTATTAGGTGCAGACGTTCCTTACTGCATTATGCGCGGAACAGCTCTTTCCGAAGGAATTGGCGAAATACTGACACCCCTGCCTTCCCTAATGCCATGCTATATTCTGATTGTAAAACCTCCGATTTATGTTTCTACGAAATTTGTATACGAGCATTTACAGCTGAATGAACAGTTGAAGCATCCGGATATCGATCAGATTACAAAAGCAATTGAGACTGGTAATCGAACAAAAATGATACAGAATATGGGCAATGTATTGGAATCCGTTACAGAAAAAAGCTATCCTGTCATTACCTCCATCAAGGAATTAATGATAAGCCACGGTGCCCTTACATCTTTAATGAGCGGAAGTGGTCCAACCGTATTTGGACTATATGAGAGTGAAGAATCCATTAATCAGGCAGCGGCGTCCTTTAAAGCGACCTATCCTGCTTATCGGACGTATATTACCACTCCAATCGATAGAATGTACTAAAGGAGGTTACTATGGAAGACCATCTACAAATAAAAATGAATGACTTCTTACCCTTGCGTGATGTAGTCTTTAATACATTAAGACAAGCTATCCTTCGTGGTGATTTAAAACCCGGAGAGCGTCTTATGGAAATCAAACTGGCAAAACAGCTTGGTGTAAGCCGCACCCCGATTCGTGAAGCAATCCGTATGCTGGAACTGGAAGGACTAGTTGTTATGGTGCCACGGAAAGGGGCTGCTGTTGCTAAAATCACAAAGCAGGATTTAGAAGATGTTCTTGAGGTTCGCTGTTCTTTGGAAGAACTGGCAGTAGAACTTGCCTGCACCAGAATTACTGGTAATGAACTAAAACAGTTAAACGATGCCTTACTGGACTTCGAAAAAGCGATGGAATCACCGGATTCAGATGCTAGTGAACTGGCAGAAAAGGATGTTGCATTCCATGATATTATTTTCCAGTCAACTGGAAACCGTAGATTAATTCAGTTAATTAACAATTTACGTGAGCAGATGTATCGTTATCGTCTAGAATATTTAAAAGATGAAAAAACACATGAACTTCTGATTGCAGAACACAAAACCATTATTGATAATATTACAAATCACGATGTAGCTGCTGCAAAAGCACACATTAAAGAGCATATTTACAATCAGGTTATGTCTGTCAGCGAAAAGCTGGATCATGAAGATTAAAATAAAAATTTTGAATTATAATAAAAAAACGACTGCAGAGACTAACGTCCTGTGCAGTCGTGTTTGTTTTGATTGTTTTCCTATAAAATTCTAAATCGAATCTACTTTTTTCAATAACAGCAGTTTATCCCCCGGCATAATCTGATCCGACTCCAGTTCATTAAGTTTCATGATACTATCCACGGTTGTGTGAAATTTTTTCGCAATATTCCACAACGTATCCCCCTGCTTCACCATGTAGCCAACCATACCTGGCAGTTCCTGCAGTTTATCCAAGTCAAAATCGTTTTCCGCTAAATCTACAATAATTGGTTCATTTATCTTAAAAAATGCAATCGTATCCAAATTAATAGATGCCTTAATCTCTACTTCTTCACTGTCCAGCATAATCACACTAATCTGCTCCACACTTGGAATAATTTCATATGTACAATCCTGCGTAATACCCTTTATCTCTACAACCTGGCTGAACGGAATAACTCCCTTGGCCGCACCAATTGGTTTGTCATCATTATCAGAGATATACAGAATCTGTACATCCAGTACACCATCCACTTCGATTCCATCATCCACCACAACTTCATCATCAATCCGCACATTTCCAGATGCATTGCAGATTTGAAGAATACCCGGCTGGCCAGAACCAGCATTAATTCTATCCGATACTCTTAATTTACTATTATTTTTGGACAGCAGCTGTTCAAAATAAGCCGTCTTAACCATCGGCTCTATTTTCTTTGCTGTAGAATAACAATCACTGAGAATTTCAATTTCCTCATCTTCATAAGCCTTGATATCCAACTCAAATACAGCTTCACAGCTGATAACACGCTCTTCTCCATCATCGTCGGCTTTTACCTGTAAATCCTGCCCCGAAAGCATTGTTCTAATGTTGGAGATCATGCCATCCTTACATCCGTTACATTCAATTGTACTATTAAATGGCACTTCCGTTTCAAAATATTCAATACTCTGCTCTTCGGAATCGCCCACATACAAAAGGAATACCAGAAGGACACCCCGCACATTTACTGCATCCTCCATCAGCCTGGTATCCATTTCTCTTGGCTCGATTTCGCTGAACAAAATCTCATAAACATTCTTTTTTCCATTTGGAATATGTATTTCATCTTTCACACGAAAGGTATCCTTTTTACTAAGCATAAGCTGTGTAATATTCAGATCCTTATATCTGCTCTGACAGTTCTCATCACCCTCTACCGATACTGCGGTTTCCTCATCATAACTGTCTTCCGAAGTCAACGTGAAAGTCACAATGGATTTTACACTGAACTTTCTAGAATTAATCAGACTGATTGTCAGATCATCAATTTCCCATTTTGCCGCAACCGCATCTTCTGCACATGCCTCATCCATGTTTACCACTTCTTCAAAAGGCAGCTCCCCAGAAATATTATTGACCGGATTGGCTCCTCCTTCACTGATATACAGGATGCTAAACATAAGAACGCCCTTCAACACAACCTTGCCATTCATCGTCTTAATATCCTGCAGGACAATGCTGGCTCTATCTTTAATGATTTGATCGATATCAGGTTTTGTATCCGAAACGTTAAAATCATCGTCCATTGTCAATTGTACATTTGTCTTGCATTTCAATTTATTCATATGGACATTCTTTTTTATCAGATCCACAAAAAATCCCTCCTTGCCTTATATATTATTCATATTCAGGCAGGGAGGGAATTATTACAAATTAACTGCATAACATTAGTTGAACCTCTTTCGTTAAAATATCTGCATAACTTACTGACATCGTTCTATTTCCATCATCCACACAGTCAATCAATTCTATTGTAAATATACTTGGATATGTTTCACAAATGATTCCTTCTGTAATTTCGATTCTATGCCTTCCTCGATTCGCCCTGATTTTCACCCGGCTTCCAACATGATTTCCAACTGCACGACGTACACTACTTAAATCCATTTGCTTCATAAATTAACCTCCACATCTATATGGTGTGTTACAACGAGTGTCAACTACTATTTTACTAGTAAATATTACCATGACATTATAGTACAAGTGTTAAAAAATGTCAACTCTTTTTTCAGTTTTGGCTCTTGACAGCCCTGTAAATAACACAAAGGAACCAGTAGCATCCTGCTTATCTGGTTCCCCCTCTTTTATTTGAATACAATATTTTTATCAATAAACTCTGTTTTTACAACAACATACGGATACGTTTTCGCCTGGGTAACTACCTTATCTTTTTCTGGTCCAACTAAGGAAGTATCAATATAAATGGCATTTGATGATTCATACAATTCATTTACCTGAATGCTGTATCCTCCTGTATTCTGCTCTCCATAACCCTCCACGATATAGAGATATCCTTCACTGGAAAACGAGAGCTTAAATGGCTGCTGCTTTTTACTGTCAATCACTTTTGCCAGTTCTTCGGGTACATCCACGTTTTCCACTACGGTAAATTTCAATTCTTTTATCTTTTCATTTTTCGTAGTCTCAGCCTTACATCCACATAACAATGATATAAGGATGATAATCAGGAATAAAGCAGCTGCCCTTTTCATGAAACTACCCTCCAATTAAAATGGTTATTTCTTGACCAAATCCTTAAACGTATAATAGGCGTCTTTATTGTCATCATTTACGTCGATGCTATACGACTTATCCTCATACCCATCTTTTTTTAATACAACTGTGTGCTTTCCAAGAAGCTTTGTAAAACTGACTGGAACAACTCCTTTGTATGCGTTGTCTACGTAAACCTCTGCTCCTTCTGGTTCCTGCACAGTTATTTTATGTGCCGCATCGATACTCAACGTATTTGCTGAAGAAGACGATGACGGCGATGGAGACGGTGCCGTACTTGGAGATACGGATGGTTTGGATGTAGTGGAATCGGAATTCCAGTCCAAATCCTTATTATCCGAATTAGAAGAACTATTCTTCGTCGGAGTAACATCATCACTTGCTGAACTTTCCTCTCGTGATGTATCCTCTGATAGTTCAATGTCAATAGACTGTTCTGCCTGACCAACCGTAAGCACACCGGTAAAACTCTTATAGCCGCTTAAATACACTACAATTTTATGCTCACCATAATTCAAAGAAACTGGTTTGGAATAATCGGTCTGTGTTCCATTAATATACAGATCTGCACCATATGGAGAAATATTAAAAGTTACCTTGCCAACTCTATCTGAATCAATGGTATATTCACCCATATCAACCGTCACTTCTTTGTCTCTAGCTACTGTAACTTTCTTGCTTCCTTTCAATTCTCCATTCGTCATAGTAATCGTATAGTTTCCTTCTCTGGCAACCACATCCATGTCTTCCCGAACCGACATATAAATACTGTTTCCCACAGAAAGATTTCCACCGATAAATGCATCATAATTCGTAAAATGAATGTATCCATGCCCCTTCGTTACCACAATAGAATAAATATTGTTCCCGACTCCGCACACCTGAAGCTGGTCTTTGTCACCAATATCAAGCATGGAGATGGTTCCTTCCTTTCCAAGGATAATTAAATCATCTGTATAGGAGTAGTTGGAATCTCCAAGCTGGATAATCTGATTCTTTTTATCCACTTTCATTTTTGTAACTTTTGGGTAAATCCACGAATCCTTTGCCATTTTTACAGAATAAAGCCGATTCGTTTTTGGGTTATAATGAATCTTAACGATAATCCCTAAATCTATCTTTTTGACAGAAACCTGTTCGTCGTACTTATTCACAAACTCTGTTCCATCCACGTAAGTGAAGTTCGTATCCAGTGGCTGATTGATATCTGAGATGGTTATGGTATCTCCCTTAGTATCAATTGCTTTGATGACTCCTGTCATTGTGTCTGAACTTTCCTGCCCTGCTGTTCGATCCTTTTCACTGGAACTGGTATTTCCATACCTGGTCTGATACCACTTCGCCCCACAATATAGTATACCGGCAATAAATAAGCCAATTATGAGCAAAGTGACACCTTGATATTTTCTGCTTCTGCTTCTCATTTTATTCCTTGTATGATATTTATATAAGCTAAATATCACATTTCCTTTCTTTTTTATTTGTGATTTATAATACATTCAGA
>CAKSBP010000032.1 GCA_934438135.1 uncultured Clostridium sp.
AAAAAATTGACATAAAAAAAGCAGGTTTTACAAGGCCTGCGATAGATTTTTTGAGTATTGAACTGTCAAACTCCCGTCCATTGTAATTAACAAAATTTTCTCTCCTGTCTATCGTATTTTTTTGTATAACTTGTTGACAGAATAGATAGTTTGTACTACTATATAAGAGTATGTTTACATTAGAACGTCCGTGTCTCCGGGTTAATGTAACAAAGTGAAAGTATAATTATATTATTTTAAAAAATTTTGGAGGTGCTCGAATTGGCTAACATTAAATCAGCGAAAAAGAGAATTTTAGTAAACGAAACAAAGGCAGCTAGAAACAAAGCTATCCGTTCAAAGGTGAAAACTGCAATTAAAAAGGTAAATACTGCTATAGAAGCAAATGATAAGGCAGCTGCAGCTACAGCTTTAAAAGCAGCTATCGTAGAAATCGATAAAGCTTGCAGCAAAGGCGTATATCACAAGAAAAATGCTTCTCGTAAGGTATCCCGTTTAACACTTGCTGTAAATAAGTTGGCTTAATCATAGATCACTCTTCTCGGTTTACAAAAACAGAGGGCAGTCGTACTGCAACTGTGTAAACCAAAAAGACTCCTGTTCGTTCACAGGAGTCTTTTTTAGATCATGTTATATGATTGGGAAATTTCTATTTTTCTAAATTCAAATATTATCAAAAACTTTATTCTGCTTCTGCCTGCTCATACGATAGAAGCATTACTTCAAAATCTGGAACCGGCAAAGGTTTTGCATACAAATATCCCTGTGCCATATCACAGTTTACTTTCTTTAAAAAATCCGATTGTTTCTGAGTCTCTACCCCTTCTGACAATACTTTCATATTCAGCTGTTTTGCCATACTGATAATACTGGACACAATAATCTTCTCTTCTTTCTTCATATCACCAGCACGGAAAAATTCCTTATCCAGCTTTAACACATCCGTTCTCATGTCCTTTAACAGGTTAAGAGAAGAATATCCTGCTCCAAAATCATCAATGGATACACAGAATCCACGATTCTGAAGTTCTTTCATGATACTAATCGCATTAACTGTATTATCTAAGAAAATACTTTCTGTTAATTCGAATTCCACCAATTTAGGTTCAATTTCATATTGTTCAATCAGCTGCATGACTTTGTCAATAAAATCAGTCTGATAAAGATGAACACGGGATACATTTACAGAAATCGGAACAAGTGGCTTTCCTTCTATCTTCCAGCGTTTTAAAATCCGGAATACTTCTTCATAAATATAAAAATCCAAACGGACGATAAATCCATTTTTCTCAAACAGCGGTATAAAATCATTTGGCGGCAGCAGAGTACCATCTTTCCGGATCCAGCGTACCAAAGCTTCTGCTCCAATAATCTCTCCCGTCTTCAAGGAAATCTTTGGCTGAAGAAATACTTTAAATTCGCGTTCTTTTAATGCTGTCTCCATACAGCCAAGTATCATCTGCTCCTTCATAATCTCCCGTTCCATTTTCTCATCATAAAACTCACACATACTCATGCTGGAATTTTTCACAAGTTTTCTAGCAATATTGGCATTGTCAATAATTCCCATAAAGTCCTTTTCATCCGGTTTAAGTACATACAGACCAATGGCAATCCCTATATTATAAGAAATATTTTTTTCTTTCTCTTCTGCAATAAACTGATTAATCAGTTCTGTAATTCTTTCTTTTAATACCTTCTCATTGGAAAAAGGAATAAAAGAGACAAAATTATCCGCAGATGCTCTCGCATTTATCTGCATTGGAACAGCTTCCCGGTTTAAAAACAAAGCGAGATCCTTTAACAATTCATCCCCTCTATCATATCCAAGAGTATCATTAATATATTTAAAATTATTTATATCCAAAAAACCAATTGCAAATTTCTGTTCCGGATGAGTATCAAAAATAATTTTTATATCTATACGGAATTTTTGAAGCGTTGGAAGTCCTGTCAGCATATCATAATTTTCGATCATCTGCATCTGTTCAGTAATCCGCTCAGACTCACGAAGTTTCAGCAGGTAAAATGCCAGAATCTTTGTAATAAATACGAACGAGTCTATTTCTGACTTCTTCCATTTCTTAGAGCCACAGACATCAAGAAAAAGACATCCTTTTAAGACATCCTTATCATAGTAGCCACAGATAATCAGACTATCGACTGTATATTTATCCAACTCGCTGTTCTCTATCATTTTATTCTCAATTTCGCTTCGTTCACTAATGCATTGGATTTCTCCACTGGCTTCCCCTTTATCGAGTACTTTCAACAGTTTCGACGGAAAATCATCATCAAACCGATTAAATCCAATTCCTTCTTCGCAGTTCCAGCGATAATCTGCCAGAACTTTTTCATTTTCACGTTCCATCACAATTACATCTGTAGCACCAAATGCCTGTCCTATTTTATCCAGAAGAACATTAATTGCACTTCCAAAATCTTTTGTTTTTTCAAGAAGATCTAAAGTAAAATGAACCAGCTTCATGTCTACATCCAACGTTTGGCTTGTTTCCTTTATATCTGTATGATAAGCATTATAAAATAAAGTTCCTGTTTGTTTCTTCATAGAAAGACTTCTACGACGCGTATAAGGAATCCAGTTTTCTCTCCCCTCTTGTTTTGCCTGAAACAGGGCAATATCTGCATAGTGAAATAAAGTATCATACATAGTTCCATCTTTTGGAAACTGAGCACTTCCAACTCGACAGTACAGTTCAAATTCTTCCTTTTCTCCTGTATAAGTTTCCTTTACCGCCTGTATAATACGTTCTATTTTTTCTTCCTGTTCTCCTCTTAAAAAGACCATAAACTTGTCCGTTCCAATTCGACCGATAAATTCATCCTCTGATAATATATCCCTCCATCTTGAAACAATATTAGTAAGTACAACATCGCTGAATACTTCACCAAAATACTTTACCAGTTCCTCCTGATGACAGATTTCCGCAATCAGAAGTACATATGTATCTTCTAAATCGCTTTCTCGGAAAATAAAACTGATTTTTTCTTTCATACCAGCCGGATTCAACACTCCAGTCAGCTCATCTCTTAAAAGTTTTTCATTCTCTTCCGCGTCTTTTCTTTTCTTATCATCAATATTCTGAATATACCCAATAAATGCAACTGGGTTCTTCTGTTGTTCATATACTGTCCTGCCCTTTGCCTGGCACCAGACCATATTTTTGCGGCCGCTTTTAATCTGAAATTCTATGGGATACTCTTTACCGAAATGTAAAAAGTCTATGAAAGTCTGAACATCCTCATCTGAAATAATCTGTGACGCCTGAAAAGTACAATGTTCTATTACTTTTCCGCTTAATTCGGGTACAACCCGATTATCAGAAAAACGCAATCTATCTTCTGATATATCATACTCAAAAAAGCAGCAGCAGTCCATCTGTACTAACGTATGATACTTCTGCTGCTCTATACTGCTTACGCTATTAAGCTCGTTATAACCATCCATGCTTTATACTCCTTAAATGCATACTAATAAGAACCCTATCAGTCCCCTTGACTGTCATGAGACAGTCAGCTCCTTCTTATCTTACGTATTCATACTATATCTTATTATAGCACCGAACTCTTAATAGCACAACATATTCCCTCTGTTACCTATTTTTTTACAAGTTCTTTCTTATTTAAATAAGCTTTGATGTTTGATACATTAACAATCTTTTTTGGCTGACCGCCTTTCATAATCAATAACGTCGGTGCCTGCATAATTCCATACTCCACCGCAAGTTCTGCATTTTCCTCTGCATCTACCGGCACGTATGTCACATCTGATAATACTTGTTTTGCAGCCTTACAGTTTGGACATGTTTTTGTTGTAAATAAATAATATCCGTCTTCCAGCAGGTCATCATTTAAATGAAGTTCTGCGTCCGGCATTCTATTCATATTGTGAGACTGTCTGCGTCCCTGTCGTTCCAGTTCGGAAACATCACTTCTATAAACTTTACGATCTTTGTACTCCTGTAATTTTCCTTCATTCCAGTTCTGAACCGGTCTGTAATATCCAGTAATACGACTGTAAACTTCTGCCTTCTCACCACACTCTGGACAGATAAAATGCTCTCCAGCCAGATAACCATGGTTTTTACAGATAGAATAAGTTGGGGACAGTGTATAATAAGGAAGTTTATAATTTTCTGCAATAACACGAACTAGTTTGGCTGCGGACTGCCAATTCGGAAGTTTCTCTCCCAGGAATGCATGAAATACGGTTCCGGATGTATACAATGTCTGCAGCTCGTCCTGAATATCCAAGGCAGCAAATACATCATCAGAGAAATCCACTGGCAGATGGGAACTATTTGTATAATATGGTGTTTCGCCATCTTTTCCTGCTGTAATAATATCTGGATATTTTTCCTTATCATGTTTTGCCAGACGGTATGTGGTAGATTCTGCCGGCGTTGCTTCCAGATTATATAAATCACCGTACTGAACCTGATAATCAGACAGTCTGTTTCGCATAAAATTAAGCACTTTCACGGTAAAATCCTGTGTCTCTCTGCTGCTCATATCTTTCTTAATCCATGCTGCATTTAATCCTGCCTCGTTCATACCCAAAAGTCCAATTGTCGAAAAATGATTGTCGAAACTACCAAGGTATCTTCTTGTATACGGATACAGTCCTTCTTTTAATAAACGTGAAATCACATCTCTCTTTACTTTTAAAGAACGTGCAGAAATATCCATCATCCGTCCTAAACGTTTGAAAAATTCATCTTCATTTTTCGACAGGTATGCAATACGTGGCATATTAATGGTAACTACACCAATGGAACCTGTACTTTCACCAGATCCAAAATAGCCACCCGTCTTTTTCCTTAACTCACGAAGATCCAGACGAAGCCTGCAGCACATAGAACGCACATCACTTGGTTCCATGTCACTATTAATATAATTTGAAAAATATGGGGTACCATATTTAGATGTCATCTCAAACAACAATCTGTTATTTTCAGTATCTGACCAGTCAAAATCTTTTGTAATGGAATAAGTAGGAATTGGATACTGGAATCCACGGCCATTGGCATCCCCTTCAATCATGATTTCAATGAAAGCTTTATTAATCATATCCATCTCTGCCTTACAGTCTTTATAAGTGAAATTCATATTCTTTCCACCTACAATACATGGTATTTCTGCAAGATCGTTTGGAACCGTCCAGTCCAGTGTTATGTTCGAAAAAGGTGCCTGCGTTCCCCATCTGCTTGGTGTATTTACCCCATATACAAAACTCTGAATGCATTGTTTTACATCCCGGTAAGATAAATGATCCACCTTTACAAATGGTGCAAGATAAGTATCAAATGAAGAAAACGCCTGTGCACCTGCCCATTCATTCTGCATAATGCCTAAAAAGTTTACCATCTGATTACAGAGGGTGCTTAGATGTGATGCGGGCGAGGATGTAATTTTCCCTGGAATTCCGCCTAAACCCTCTTTAATCAGCTGTTTTAAGGACCAGCCTGCACAATATCCGGTCAGCATAGACAAATCATGAATATGAATGTCAGCATTCCGGTGTGCATTGGCGATTTCATCATCATATATTTCTGAAAGCCAGTAATTCGCTGTAATAGAACCTGAATTGTGAAGAATCAGCCCCCCTACTGAATACGTAACGGTAGAATTCTCCTTTACCCTCCAGTCTTCTTCTTTTACATAGCTGTCAACAAGCTCTTTATAATCTAAAATAGTAGACTTCATATTTCGAATCTTTTCTCTGTTCTTACGGTACAGAATATATGATTTCGCCACGTCAGTATACCCGGTTTCCTCCAAAACATGTTCTACACTGTCCTGAATATCTTCTACCTGGATTGTCTCGTCTTTGGTTTTATCCTGAAAATCTGATGTTACACGTAAAGTTAACAGATTAATAATATTTTCATCATAAACGTTTTCCGTAGCGTCAAATGCCTTTATAATTGCATTCTGAATTTTCTGAAGCTTAAATTCTGACACTTCGCCATCTCGTTTAATTACTTTAATCATGTGATTATCTCCCTTCGAATTGCGCTGATGGGAATCTTCCCAAGCCTACAATAAAATATCATATCAGATTCACAAATTGAAGTCAATACTAATACATACTATATATATGGTCTGTTTCTTTAAAAAGCACAATATATTGTGCTATTGACAAATTTTATTATAAATTTCTGTAGGAAGGTATGCCTTTACAAATATTCCGTTTTCTGTATATTTTTCTTCTAAGAGCTGTCCATATTTCCTTATTTCCTGTATTTTACCCGCTTCGCTGTATTCAAATGTTTTTTCTAGAAAAACTTTTCTTTCCTTTAAAATCATCTCAATAATATCCAAAAGTTCTTTCAGATTCTCTCCGGTTTTAGCAGATATTTTTACGGTATAATCTGCTGTCGTATCTTTGAGTACAGTTTCTTCTTCCAAACGATCCTGCTTATTAAATGCAGTGATATACGTTTTATCCGTTACTTCCAGGGAATTTAGTGTCTCATATACCGTTTTCATCTGGCTTACCATCGCTGGATTAGAACTGTCTACCACATGAAGAATAATGTCTGCATACTTTGCCTCTTCCAAAGTGCTTCGAAACGCATTAATCAGATGATGAGGCAGTTTACGAATGAATCCAACTGTATCTGTAAACAAAATCTGCTGTCCGCTTTCTAATACAAGATTTCTTGTAGATGGATCTAAAGTGGCAAACAACTTATCTTCTTCTAGAACGCCCGCATTTGTTAATGTATTTAACAAAGTTGACTTTCCTGCATTAGTATATCCAACTATGGCTACCACAGGAACAAGACTCTTCATTCTCTGTTTTCTTAACGTATCTCTGCTTCTTTTTACCTGTTCCAGTTCCTTTCCAAGCTGGGAAATCCGGTCACGAATGAGACGTCTGTCAACTTCGAGTTTCTTCTCACCTGGTCCTCTGGTACCAATTCCTCCTCCAAGACGTGACAGAGAAACACCAAGACCAGTCAGTCTGGAAGAACGGTATTTTAACTGTGCCATTTCAACTTGAATTTTACCTTCCTTTGTACTGGCATGCTGTGCAAAAATATCCAGAATCATAACGGTACGATCAATCACTTTTATATTCAGCTGTTCTTCCAGATTTCTAAGCTGTGCCGGTGTCAGTTCATCATCACATACAATTCCAGTTGCATCCAATTCTTCCACCATCTGACGCACTTCTTCAATCTTCCCCTTACCAATATACGTCCCCGGATGTATAGACTCCCTGTTCTGTATTACTCTTCCAACTGTTACAGCTCCGGCAGTTTTTGCCAGTTCCTCCAGTTCGTCCAGGCATTCTATTGTCATCGCCTCATCTTTTAAGCATACCGCTGCCAGAATGACGCGTTCTTCCTCATCTTTAATTTCGTAAAGTGTACCCATTTCATTCTCCATTCTGTTTATAAAAGTCTGGTCTTAATAAATTCTACTTCCTTCTGCATACCTGTATCCTCCGGATACTGCTCTAAAAATGCATCTGCTTTTTCTTTCGCCGTATCATAATCACCCAGCTTTTCATAGGCAGCCACTTCATTTTCTTTCAGTGGTTTTAAGGTACCTGCCTCATTTAACTTGATTCCCTTCTGATACTGTTTCAATGCTTTTTCGTATTCTTCTTCCTTTAAATAACAGTTTCCCATCAGATTATATCCTTCTGCAAGGAGTGTTCCTGATTTTTCTTTCAAATAAACTTCAAGATACGTTCTGGCTTTTGTGTAGTTCTTATTTTCATAACTGATTCTGGCAAGATAGAATCCAGCTTCGGAGATTCCATCTTCCATCGCCTGTCCCAATCCTTCCAATGCTGTCTCTGTATCTCCACGATAGTATGCTACAATCGCCTTTTTATAGGAAGATTCTTTTCCTTTTTTATCAATATTTAATGCTTTATTAAGATAACTGCTGGCTTCATCCTCTTCCCCAGCAGCAGAAAGCATACAATATGCCTGAAGATAGACATCATAGTCATCTGAATCCTTTTCCACGACCTTATCATAATCTTCAATGGCTTTATCAACATCTCCCGCCTGTCCATAAGCAAATGCACGCTTCATATAATAGGAAGATTTATATCCATCTTTCTCAATCAAATCAGAATATGTCTTGGCAGCTTCTTCATATTTTCCAAGATAGCACTGTGCATCTCCTGTATATTTTAATATATCCACATCAAGACTTTCCAATTCTTCTATTTCCAATGCTTTTTCAAAACTGGAAACTGCATCTTCATATTTATTATTTCGAAAGAAACTGATTCCTTTCATACGATAAGCTTTTTTGTTATTTTGACGCACAATTTTATTATCTTTGTCAGAAATTGCACAATTAAATTGTTCCTGTGCCTCGTCATATTCTCCAAGTTCGGTCAATGCCATGCCATAGGCAATAAAATAAGAAGCACTTTCCGGCTCCTTCTTCACTGCTTCCTTTAAATATCCGGCAGCTTCTTTATAATTGTTCTTTTCATAAGCTTTCATTCCCTTTCTATATTCTGACTTTGCACGGTTGAAAACCTGACATCCAGTCAGCTCAATCATGGCAGATGTCATAACCAACGCAGTCATAATACGGAATGCCCGGCCTTTTTTTCTGTTTAACATTTCTTTCACATGCCTTTCCTAATCTTCTCATTTATTATAAGGAATCTGCCCAAGAATTGCAATGTTATTTGTCTTATTTCGTAATTAGGTGCAGCCAGATTAGATTTAATGGAATGTTTATAATTTTCACGCATTCTTTGTTGCAAATTTAACAATCTTGTGATAAAATTAACACATAAACCATTGAGAAATTATACCAAATAAATTTCTCTGAAAAACGGGGATTTTCTGAACCCCGCGTCTTATTTATAAGGCGTTCTAACCAAGAAAGATCATACAATTCAGTATATCTAAAAAAGGAAATGGAGGATTCGTATATGTCAAAGAAAGTTGTATTAGCAGGCGCTTGCCGTACTGCAATCGGTAAAATGGGTGGAGCTTTAAGCACTACTCCAGCACCTGAACTTGGTGCAATTGTTATTAAAGAAGCTTTAAAAAGAGCCGGAGTTGCTCCAGACGCTGTAGATGAAGTCGTTATGGGTTGTGTAATTCAGGCTGGTCTTGGCCAGAACGTAGCTCGTCAGGCTTCCTTAAAAGCAGGTCTTCCAATTGAAGTTCCAGCTATCACATTAAACGTTGTTTGTGGATCTGGTTTAAAATGCGTTAACACAGCTGCTGAAATGATTATGGCAGGAGATGCTGATATCGTAGTTGCAGGTGGTATGGAAAACATGTCCATGGCTCCATATGCATTAAAGAATGCTCGTTATGGTTACCGTATGGGTAATGCACCAATGGTCGATACAATGGTTAACGATGCTCTTTGGGATGCATTTAATGATTATCACATGGGTATTACAGCAGAAAATGTTGCTGAAAAATATGGTATTACAAGAGAAGAATTAGATGAATTCTCAGCAAACAGCCAGCAGAAATGTGAAAAAGCAATTGCTGAAGGTAAATTCGACGATGAAATCGTTCCTGTAGAAGTTAAAAAGAAAAAAGAAACAATTATTGTAAATAAAGATGAAGGTCCTCGTGCTGGAACAACAGCTGAAAGCCTTGCAAGATTAAAACCAGCATTCAAGAAAGACGGTATCGTTACTGCTGGTAATGCATCCGGTATTAATGATGGTGCTGCTGCTATCGTTGTTATGAGCGAAGAAAAAGCAAAAGAACTTGGTGTTACACCAATGGCTACATGGGTTGCCGGAGCACTTGGCGGTGTAGATCCTTCTATCATGGGTGTTGGACCAGTTGCTGCTACTAAGAAAGTATTAGAAAGAACTGGAATGAGCATTGATGATTTAGATTTAATCGAAGCAAACGAAGCTTTCGCAGCTCAGTCAATCGCTGTAGCAAGAGACTTAAAATTCAACCCAGACAAATTAAATGTAAACGGCGGTGCTATTGCACTTGGACATCCTGTTGGAGCTTCCGGATGCCGTATTCTTGTTACTCTGTTACATGAAATGCAGAAACGTGACGCTAAGACAGGTTTAGCAACACTTTGCATCGGTGGCGGAATGGGTTGCGCTACTATCGTAAAGAGGGATTAATTTTATAAAAATTAATTGATTGAAAGGGGACGCAACATGGAATTCGTTACATATGAACAGGAAGGTTTTACTGGTATTCTTACTATTAACCGTCCTAAAGCTTTAAATGCTTTAAACAGCCAGGTATTAAAAGATATCGATGCTGCTCTTGACCAGGTTAATTTAGAAACAACCCGCTGCCTGATTATTACAGGTGCCGGAGAAAAATCTTTTGTTGCCGGTGCAGACATTGGGGAAATGAGCACATTAACAAAAGAAGAAGGTGAAGCTTTCGGTAAAGCAGGAAACGATGTTTTCCGTAAAATCGAAACATTTCCAATTCCAGTTATTGCTGCCGTTAACGGTTTTGCATTAGGTGGTGGAAATGAAATCGCTATGAGCTGTGATATTCGTATCTGCTCTGAAAATGCTGTATTCGGCCAGCCGGAAGTTGGTCTTGGAATCACTCCAGGATTTGGTGGAACACAGAGACTTGCCCGTTTAATCGGACCAGGAAAAGCAAAAGAATTAATTTATACTGCATTTAATATGAAAGCTGACGATGCTTACCGTGTTGGTTTAGTAAATGCTGTATATCCACAAGCTGAATTAATGGATGCGGCAAAAAAACTTGCTGCAAGAATCTCCAAGAATGCTCCTATTGCTGTCCGTGCCTGCAAAAAAGCTATTAATGAAGGTTTACAGGTAGATATGGATCAGGCAGTTGTTGTTGAAGAGAAATTATTTGGAAGCTGTTTTGAAACAGAAGACCAGAAAGACGGAATGACTGCTTTCTTAAACAAAACGAAAGTAGATGGATTTAAAAATAAATAAACAGCCGACGCTGTTTTCGAGAATGAAGTGTCAGCTTCATTCTCCTTATAATTATAGACGTAATTCATTAAAATTAAATATTCAGGAGGATGAAAACATGAAGGTTGGTATTATTGGTGCCGGTACAATGGGATCTGGTATTGCTCAGGCATTCGCTCAGACAGAAGGCTATGAAGTATACTTATGTGATATTAATGAAGAATTCGCTGCAAATGGTAAAAAGAAAATTGCAAAAGGTTTTGAAAAACGTATTGCAAAAGGTAAAATGACTCAGGAAGCTGCTGATGCTATCCTTAACAAAATCACAACAGGTGTTAAAACAATCTGTACTGAATGTGATTTAGTTGTTGAAGCTGCTCTCGAAGTTATGGATATCAAAAAACAGACTTTCAAAGAATTACAGGACATTTGTAAAAAAGACTGTATCTTCGCTACAAACACTTCTTCTCTTTCCATTACTGAAATCGGTGCTGGAATCGACAGACCTGTAATCGGAATGCATTTCTTTAACCCAGCTCCAGTTATGAAATTAGTTGAAGTTATCCGTGGCGAAAACACAACAGACGAAGTTACAGAAAAAGTTATTGCTATTGCAAAAGAAATTGGTAAAACTCCTGTTGAAGTTAAAGAAGCTGCTGGTTTCGTAGTAAACAGAATCTTAATCCCTATGATTAACGAAGCTGTTGGTATCTATGCTGACGGTGTTGCTTCTGTTGAAGGTATTGATACTGCTATGCAGTTAGGTGCTAATCATCCAATGGGACCTTTAGCTTTAGGTGATTTAGTTGGTCTTGATATCTGTCTTGCTATTATGGAAGTATTACAGGCTGAAACAGGCGATCCAAAATACCGTCCACATCCATTGTTAAGAAAAATGGTACGTGCTGGTAAATTAGGACGTAAGACTGGAAAAGGTTTCTACGATTACAGCAAGTAATTTAAGTTGACAGTCAAGTTGACAGTCAAGATGACAGCAATGCGTCGTCCAATCAGATATAGATGCAGGATGGTTTCTTAATCCGTCCTGCAAAACATTTTAAAAAGATGGAGGAATTAAAATGGATTTCACATTAAGTAAAGAGCATGAGATGGCGAAAACATTATTCAGAGATTTCGCTGAAAACGAAGTAAAACCTCTTGCTCAAGAGGTAGATGAAACTGAACATTTTCCTAGAGAAACTGTTGAAAAAATGCAGAAATTAGGCTTCATGGGTATTCCTGTACCTAAGGAATATGGCGGACAGGGCTGTGATGCTTTAACATACGTTATGTGTGTCGAAGAATTATCCAAGGTTTGTGGTACAACAGGTGTTATCGTTTCCGCACATACATCTCTTTGCGCAGATCCTATTCTTCAGTATGGTACAGAAGAACAGAAACAGAAATACTTAGTTCCATTAGCAAATGGTGAAAAACTTGGTGCTTTCGCTTTAACAGAACCAGGTGCTGGTACAGATGCTCAGGGTGCTCAGACAAAAGCTGTTTTAGACGGTGACGAATGGGTATTAAATGGTTCTAAATGCTTTATTACCAACGGTAAAGAAGCTGATTACTATATCGTTATTGCTATCACTGATATTTCCGTTGATAAAAAAGGAAGAAAGAAAAAATCTTTCTCAGCATTTATCGTTGAAAAAGGAACTCCAGGATTTACATTCGGTGTTAAAGAAAAGAAAATGGGTATCCGTGGTTCCGCTACATATGAATTAATCTTCCAGGACTGCCGAATTCCAAAAGAAAACTTATTAGGAAAACAGGGCAAAGGTTTCCCTATTGCCATGCATACATTAGACGGTGGACGTATTGGTATCGCTGCTCAGGCTCTTGGTATTGCAGAAGGTGCATTAGAATCTACTATTGCTTATGTAAAAGAAAGAAAACAGTTTGGTCGTTCTTTAAGTGCATTCCAGAATACACAATTCCAGCTTGCTGATATGGCTACAAAAGTAGAAGCAGCTCAAATGTTAGTATACAAAGCAGCTATGGCAAAAAATAATCAGAAAGTTTACTCTGTAGAAGCCGCAAAAGCAAAATTATATGCAGCAGAAGTTGCTATGGAAGTTACAACAAAGGCTGTACAGCTTCACGGTGGTTATGGTTATACAAGAGAATATGACGTAGAACGTATGATGCGTGATGCTAAGATTACTGAAATCTACGAAGGAACTTCCGAAGTTCAGCGTATGGTTATTTCCGGCAATCTGTTAAAATAGTTTTTGAATTGATAAAACATAATAAGGAGTGAATACAGAGTGAATATTTTAGTATGTATTAAACAAGTTCCAGATACAAATGAAGTTAAATTGGATCCTGTAAAAGGTACTCTTATCCGTGACGGTGTACCAAGTATCATTAATCCAGATGATAAAGCAGGCTTAGAGGCAGCTCTGCAGTTAAAAGATCAGACAGGTGCTACAATTAAAGTAGTTTCCATGGGACCTCCACAGGCAGATGCAGCATTAAGAGAAGCATTGGCTATGGGTGCTGATGAAGCATACCTTATCTCCGACCGTGCATTCGGTGGTGCTGATACATTAGCTACATCTTATACAGTAGCAGCTGGTATCAAAAAAATCGGCGATTATGATTTGATTATTGCAGGACGTCAGGCAATTGATGGTGATACAGCACAGGTTGGACCTCAGATTGCAGAATGGCTTGGAATTCCTAATGTATCTTATGCTGAAGATATCAAAGTTGAAGGAAATACCGTAATTGTTAAGCGTCAGTATGATGACAGATATCATACTGTAAAAGTTCAGATGCCTTGCTTAATTACAGCTCTTGGCGAAATGAACACACCTCGTTATATGACTCCAGGTGGAATATTCGATGCATATCGTGAAAAAGAAGTAAAAGTTATCACACGTGCTGATGTAGATGCTGATGATGAATTCTTAGGATTAAAGGGATCACCTACAAATGTTGCACAGTCTTTCCCTAAACAGTTAAAACCTGCCGGAGTGAAAGAAGAAGGTTTAGAACCAGATGCAGCCGCTGATTACATCGTTTCTAAATTAAAAGAAAAGTTCGTTATCTAATTTAAAGAAAAGAGGTAAAAATAATGAGTTTACAAGATTATAAAGGCGTATTTGTCTTCGCTCAGCAGTTAGATAATAAGGTGTCCGGAGTTTCTTTCGAATTAATTGGAAAAGCAAAAGAACTTGCTGCTGATCTTAATACAGAAGTAACCGCAGTTCTTCTTGGAGCTGGCGTAAAGGGTTTAGCAGATGATCTTGCTGCATATGGTGCAGACAGAGTTATCGTTGTAGACAACCCAGTATTAAAAGAATACACAACAGAACCATATACACAGGCTATGGATGCTGTTATTGCAGAATATAAACCAGAAATTGTTCTTTACGGTGCTACTGCTATCGGCCGTGACCTTGCTCCTCGTGTATCTGCAAGGGTTAAATCCGGTTTAACAGCTGACTGTACAAAACTTGAAATTGACCCAGAGGCAGATGCAGACAGCGGATTACATAACTTAAGAATGACACGTCCTGCTTTCGGTGGCAACATCATGGCTACTATTCTTATTAAGAAAAGAAGACCTCAGATGGCTACTGTTCGTCCAGGTGTTATGCAGAAACTTGAAAAAGATACTTCTAAAAAAGCTGAAGTCATCGAATTCAATCCAACATTAGAGAAGAACAACAAATATGTAACCGTTGAAGAAGTAGTAAAGAAAGTTGCTAATAAAAAAGATATCATGGACGCTAAGATTTTAGTATCCGGCGGACGTGGTGTTGGAAGCCAGGAAAACTTCAAACTTCTGGAGGATTTAGCTGCTACACTTGGTGCTACTGTATCCTGCTCCCGTGCATGTGTAGATGCTGGATGGTGTGAAAAAGACCAGCAGGTTGGACAGACTGGTAAAACAGTTCGTCCTCATGTATACTTTGCAATTGGTATTTCCGGAGCAATTCAGCATTTAGCTGGTATGGAAGAATCCGATATCATTATTGCTATCAACAAAGATGAAAATGCACCTATCTTTGATGTAGCTGACTATGGTATTGTTGGTGATTTAACTAAAATCATTCCTCTATTAACAGAGAAATTGAAAGCTGAGACGGCTTCTAAGAACTAATTTTTATTCAAAACTAATATATAAGAAAAGGCACTGGCGCCAATACATTGGTACCAGTGCCTTTTCTTTTCTGCTTCTATTTTAATATTTGAGAGGAGTTATACGTTGTGAAAGAAATAATAAGATACCTTCAGAACCGTTCTATGAAACCACATCTGGAATCCATGTTTACCGGTATTTCTAATTCACGGAAGAAGGCACTGGACAACTGGTTTCACGATCAGTGGCTGAAAATAGACGCTCTAGTGAAGGCACTACAATCCAACTCAGATGATAATGCAAAGACCGAGGAACTACTTCAAGAAACCGTTGCACAGGGAAATGATTTTTTAGAAGCCTTTATCCTTGATTCCACTGGTTCTGTCATTCTTTCCTCCTTTGCATCTCATAGGAACCTAGATTATTCTCAGTTACCAAACTATATAAAGGGTATGAATAATGAGGCCTATATGTACGGGCCCTTTTCTGATCACTATACATTAGATATTCCTATTAACGACAAAATATTTGCCGATGAAGTTACGTTAATTTTTTCACAGCCTTATCTTACTACTGACGAAACCAGAATATTCTGTGTCCGGATTCTAAATGATGATATGAGTAATATTATTCAAGAGGAAAAATCACATGTCTTTAAAGAAACCGGAGACAATTATTTGTTTATGATAAAAAACTCCCGAGGCGTCCCTGCTGGTACTGCTATCTCCCGCAGCCGCTTTGAAGACAAAACATTTACACTTGGTGACAATTTAAAAGACGGTATCCGTACCAAACGCTGGGGTACTGTAAAAATCAAAGTACACACAGAATTTGAAATCTGTTTTACTGATCCGGCTACAGGAAAGCTCCATCAGGGAATTCAAAACACTATACAAAATGGAGAAAATTTAAACTGCTGGCCTGGCTATCCAGATTACCGCCATGTTCTGGTTGGTGGAAAGGGAACCGTAATTATTCCACCTCACTCTGATGAAATCTGGGGCATGATGTGTGAAGCAGATATTTTAGAGTTGTATAAATTCAATAGTATTAACACAACTTTTCCAATTATTAATACAGCATTTCTGGCTGCTGCATTAAGTGCAGACAGTATAATTCGGCACATTTTCACCACCCCTGTTATCGCCTGCAATATTGTCCTTCTAATTCTAATGTTCTTATGCTCTCTTCTATTGACAAAACATCTGTTAACTAAACCAATTAACAGCACTGTTTCTGTCCTACGTGACCTTGCCGAAGGAGAAGCTGACCTTACCCATCGGGTGCAGATGAAATCAGGAAATGAAATCGGAGAACTGGCACGCTGGTTTAATAAATTTATGCACAATCAGAAACATATGATAAAACGTATCCGTAACGCCTTAAAACTGACAAAAACCTCCTTAAAACAGGTGTCTTCGGCATCTCAAAGAATTGAAAAAGAAATCACCGACATTAAAGAGACAATCCATACTTTATCAGAAAATTCTATTGAACAGAATGCTCTATTTTCTAATACAAAGGCAGAGGTAAAGAAAATATCCGATTCCTTTAAACATGATAACGAATTAAATATTCTGCTGGATGAAATCAAAGAAAAAACGCAGATTACTTCTACTACTTCGGCAAATGCAAAGACCGTTACTTCTGAAGTAGAAAATTCTATTCAAGAACTGGAACAATCTATGGAAAATGCCCTTGGAAGCATTGAGCATCTTTCCAGCCAGTCTGAGCAGATTACTGCTATTGTAAGCACTATTGCAAATATCAGCCGTCAAACGAATCTTCTTGCATTAAACGCTTCTATTGAAGCTGCCAGAGCCGGAGATGCTGGAAAAGGATTTGCTGTTGTTGCCAATGAAATCAAATCCCTTTCCTTGGAAACTCAGACCGCTACCACCAATATTTCCGATTTAATTCACAGTATACAACAGGAAATCCAATCAACCGATGCAGATATTATTTTGATTAATGAAAAGATGCAGAATAGTATACAAAGTACTAGAGAAAGCACAAAAGCTGTTGATCTTGTTATTGACGTATCCAAATCCATGACGCAAATCGTTGATATTATGGAGCAGCAGAATAAAGTTATCCGAGAGGTACGTCATAACATTTCCTCCATGATAGAACAAAGTGATGAATCCCTTGCCATCGGTGAAGAAAGTACGCAGATTGCAAAAGATAGAATTCAAAGTATTACCAAACAGACTTATAAGCTGGAAAAAGTGCTGGAAGGATTGACGGGGTCTTCGAAGGATTTAGAGGAGATTGTGAATTCATTTATCCTAGAGTAATCATACCAGGCTTCATACATTTAAAGTTAAAAATAAGGCGTAATGCAAAATCAATTTCCTGCATTACGCCATTCTTATATAGGACTTTATTATCGAATCTTATTGCTTCTTCTCCAGATATGTGCCTCGTCTGCCTGTTTAATTAATTCATCACGGAAGTCTGGATGTGCAACTGAAATAATCTTCTCACATTTCTCCCATACAGAAAGACCTTTCAGATTTACTTTACCATACTCGGTAACTAAATAATGAATGTTCGCACGGGTATCCGTAACGATGGAACCCGGATGCAGCACTGGAAGAATACGTGATTTTACTTCGCCACTCTTGGTTGTAAAGGTAGAAGAACAGCAGATAAAACTCTTTCCACCTTTGGATAAATAAGCACCAAGTACAAAATCCAGCTGTCCGCCGGCACCACTAATCTGCTTGGTTCCTGATGATTCTGAACTTACCTGTCCATATAAATCGATATCGACTGCATTATTGATTGACATAAAATTATCAATAGCTGAAATCTGACGGATATCATTGGTGTAGCTAACTGGTGCAGACATACACTCTGGGTTATTGTCCAAATAATCATACAGTTTCTTTGTACCTGCACCAAAACCATAAACCTGACGTCCACGGTCAATATTTTTCTTTGCTCCGGTAATCTTTCCAGCCATTGCAATATCGACGAATGCATCTACGTACATTTCGGTATGTACACTTAAATCTTTTAAATCGGACTCTGCAATTAAAGAACCTACTGCATTTGGCATACCACCGATTCCTAACTGAAGACAGGCACCGTTTGGAATCTCATCTACAATAAGACGTGCAACCTTTTTATCCACTTCAGAAATCGAACCTGCACCCATTTCAGCAATTGGGTCATTGTTTCCTTCTACAATCATGTCTACTTTAGAAATATGTATCTCATTTTCAAAACCACCAAGGCACTGTGGCATATTTTTATTTACTTCAACAATTACAACTTTTGAACGTTCACATACAGCTGCAAGGTGGGATGCATTTGGTCCAAAGTTAAAGTAACCATGCTCATCCATCGGTGCCACCTGAATCATTGCAACATCATTTGGCTCAATGCTTTCTCTATAATAACGAGGCAGTTCAGAATAACGGATAGGTGCATAAAATGCAACACCTTTGTTAATCATTTTTCGCTCAATACCGGACATATGCCAGGAATTCCAAGTAAAATGTTTTTCAGGTTCTGGTACTTTAAAAATCTCAGGAACCCACATTAAAATACCACCACGGAATTTTACATCCGTCAGTTCTTCATAACGGGCTGCAAGTGCTTTATCCAGAACAACAGGAGTTCCACATGCCCATCCATAGTCAACCCAATCACCGGATTTTACAACTTTTGCCGCTTCTTCGGCAGTCGTTAGTTTTTTTTGGTATTCGCTTTCAAAACTCATGAATCCATCCTCCATTCAATTTTTGTAACCGAATTGTTACCATCTTCAGTTTGTTATTATTATAACACAACACTTTGTGAAATTGTAGACAATTTTAATGGATTCTGATAGAAATACGTTGCTAAATCAGATTACATTCCTTTAAAGTAAGCAAAGGTATCATTTCCTGCACCATTGCGATTGGCATTAAAATACATAACGTCATCATCAAATCCTACGGACTCTATTTCAAATTGTTCACTATAGGCACTGCTTGTAATTCGGAAAGATAAATTTTTCATTGGTGAAATAGTCCCAGTTGCATTAGAAAGCTCAAATTGATAGGCCAATACAACAGACTGACCCTTATTTCCATTTTTATTCCATAATGGTGTATACAATATTCCTTTATAGTAACAGATTCCCTGTGACGTATAACCAGAACAGTCTACATGTGAACCATTGATATAAGCATTCGAAGGATTTAATGTAAATGAAGATTCACGAACAAAGCTTTTGCTGCTTTCATTAAAATATCCCTTACTGAACTGTTTTCCACTCTTTATAATAAATCTCGAATTTCCAACAGAATAAGTAATAGCACTTGGACTGTCACCTCCATAAGAATAAGTACCTGCGACTTTATATGTATTTTTTGATGTATTTACTGTTAATTTTACAATTCCTTTTGACTCCATTGTTGCAACATATAATGAAACGGTACTGGAACCAGAAGATGCAACCACTGCCAGGTCATTAGCATGTCCTAATACAGTTGTGTAATTAGTATTATTATCTGCATTCTTTAATACAACTGAAGTAGGACTGCTGCTGTTATAGTTCTTAATGGCTAACAGCTGCTGCCTGCCTCCTGTACTTCCATTAATCCTCGCTACATAGGCAATATTATTAAACCGGTCAACGCACATTCCCTCACTTGTAGTATACGTTGAATCGTATACCGACTTAACCTCTTTATAGGTATTAAAATACCCTGATGTTGCAGCATACACAGTTCCAGATGTTATCATACAGAATATAAGACATAGTGCTGCTATTTTTACTCCTAATAACTTTTTCATATTACTCCTCCTTTTTCTTTTCTGCTTTTATATTATTAAAGATATCCTATCCTTAACTAAAGCAGAAAGTTCTTTGATAAAAGGATATCACCAAGCATTGCATGAGTCTACTATTTTTTTCAAATTGTTTTATATACGGATAATATTATATTTTCCCAGATAAGATTCTTTCTTATTACTTGTAAAAGAACAGGAAGCATGGAAAACTTCCCATTTCCTGTTCTCTTTTGCAGAAGCCTTTCTTCTTATTTATTTGCAGAAAAATATAATGCACTGCTGTTCGAATTGCTGCTATCCCCGGCAATATCGTTGCAAAGAAGAGCTACTCCTGTTACATCATCAATATTTGACATGGTTTCCGCCTTACTGATATCGGTATATTTTTTTCCATCGTAAACTAGTTTGCGATAGACCGTCTTATCATTCTTATTCTGTTCCATAATAATGATATCTTTCCAGCCTTTTGTTTTATGATCACTTACAATAATAGGATTTGCAAAACAGTTAAATTTCTGAATAATATCAAAACCATCATCATCCTTATTATCATCATCCATATCCTGATTTACAATACATACTAAATCTCCAGCACTGTTAGAAACGGTACTGCCAACCAGTTCTACAACTACTTCATCTGTTCCATCATCGTTTAAATCAACATAGTTATAATAATATCTGGTTTTTGACATATCCTGTGTCTCTAAATCCAATTCATCAATTAATTCACTTTCCAGCATTCCGTATGTTGCTGTTTCACTATAGTATCCTGTAATTTTATCGTTAATTGGATTTGCTTTTGCTGCATTTGGAGTTCCTACTGTTGTATTATTTGTACCATTTGTATTCCCTATATTACTATTACTGGTAACACCATTTGCATTGGCATCTGAGTCCTTACCTGCCGCATTATCATTCTGGCTTGTATTGGCATCGGTATCTTCATTTGCAGTATCATCATTACCCATACCGTTTTCTGTTCCTGCTCCTGCAGTTCCAGCCGTATCAGGCTCTGTAGATGCATTATTGTTATTATTATTTCCTCCTGTATCATTATTGCCACAGGCAACCAGGCACATTGCTCCAAGGCAGACAACGAGCATTGTAGCTTTTTTCAAAAACTTTTTTTTCATAATTATGTCTCCTTTATATTATGTTATAGTTATGGCGGCAATGAAGCCATACAATTCATAGGTATGGCTTAACTGTCATAAGTTATAAAACATATCTTTCCCAATTTTCCGTATTTCATTAATAATTTTATAAAAATATTATTTTCATGCGAAAATAACTATGATATACTTGTATCTACGACAGTACAAGGAGGACTTATGAAACTTAATTTGAGAAAGTTTTTGCAGGAACGCGTATATGGGTTTACGTATGCATTGGAACTTATTGTTGCATTTTTTATTATTATTGCAATTGTAATTTCCTTAATTAAGGCAGGTGCTGACCTGGCAGGACTATGGACTGCACTGGACGACCAGACTGCTTTCCGTTCCTATTTAGAAGTTGTATTTGATATTGTAATTGGCCTCGAATTTATCAAGATGCTCTGCAGACATGACCTAAGTTCTGTTGTCGAAGTTCTGCTTTTTGCCATTGCCCGTCAGATGATCGTAGAACATATGCCTATGAATCAGGGACTTATCGGTATCATTGCAATTAGTATTCTGTTTGCAGTACGTAAATGGTTATATATTGAAAAAGATAATAAACATGCTATATAAAGATGACCTTCGTGGGTAAAAAATGCTGACGAGGCGGGGGGATATTCGCATCCTCCGCAATCGTCGGCTTATTTGTATCTACGAAGGTCTTTATGTTATAAAAAGAACAGATATAAAAAATAGAAACTTAAGATTACATGTATAAGCAGGCTCATGTATGAGATAAAATTGGGAAGGCTAATTCCTGGGCGGTGAAATCTTTTAGGTCTTCTCCGATTACAAAGAGAGTATCATCAACGTCTGCATGAAGGTGTTTTTGATAACATTCTTTGTGCAATGGGGTAAATTCGAAAATTACCTTTTTTATATTGGAACCAAATTCGACTGCCGCCTGTTCGGGAAGGAGTTCTTTTGAGGAGTATATTTGCTGCAAATACAGGATATTGTTATCCCGTTCAGCTACTACGTATGCCTGATGCTCTGGGATATAGTAGACATTGTCTTTCATAAAGTTCGATAAATAGAACATAGTAATCTCGGGCTGCTTAAAATCAAGGCTGCTGTTGGCTACGCTGGACTGGATAATAGGGATGAATTTCTCCCAGTCCTCTTTTGTCTCCATAGAAACTTTCTGGACAGATGCCTTCTTTGCTGAAGCATTTTCTTTGGAGTCTAACTCTATGGAATACTCCCATTGTATCTCTTTCCTAAATCCAAATTTGGGGTAAAAGTCCAGTACGCTTTTATTAGCAAAAAGATAGATTCCATCTGTCTTTCCTTCATATTCTAACAGTATCTCTTCCATTAGTTTTCTGGAAAGTCCTTGATTTCGATAAGCTTCATCTGTCATAACAGCTCCTAATTGTATGTAATGCTTTTTTTCACCATTTTTTGTAAATTCCATCTGACTCACTGAAATGCTGGAAACTACTTCTCCATTGTATACAATAGAATATGGATTGTATTTTTCTGTCCAGAACCCATGCTGATACCATGGTTCAAAGTCCAGACAAAAGGTTTTTTCTGCTAAACGGTTAAAGCTGGAACGAAGTACCGGATTGTCCCGATAATCTTTCACAAATTTATAAAATTCCACTTGTTTTCCTCTCTTTCAAAATTACTTTCTATAACAGCAAGAGGAACCAGCCTGCACCAGTTCCTCTTATTTCCGTCCCTTCTATTCTACCTCTCTTTTCTATTATACACAATGTTTATTTTTCCTTCTGATTCTTTATTTTTATCATAAATCAATATGGAATTCTATTCAAAGATCTGAAATCCTTTTGTGAACTGCCTTTTTCTATCCTATAATCAAATACATGATAACGGCAGCAATGGTACTTGTAAGACCGACACACATTTCGTAAGGAATCAATTTTAAACGTTCTTTGATTGTCATGTTGACTGCACCGCCAGTCGCATGGAAGAAAGAACCATGTGGCAGAGAATCGATAACAGTTGCTCCTGCATGAATCATTGCACCGCCTGCTAAGGCAGAAACACCGGAAGCTGTTAATGTTCCTGCAAATGTTTGGGAAGCAATGGTTGCACCTGCTGTAGTAGATGCGGTTGCACCTGCCATTAAAATACCAGCAATTGGAGCAAGCACGAATGCTGGCATGTTCATCCATTCTAATACATTGATTACATCATACTGAAGGGCAGACGCTTTAATGATACCAGAAATGGTACCTGTACCAATTAACAGAATAGAAACACCAATTACTTTTGTTAAACCAAATGCACTATATTCTTTAAAGTATTTTATTTTACCAGTTGCAAGAGCACAGATAAAACCACCAATTGGAAGAGCAATTAATGGGTCAATTGTAATTCCACAGATTGGGCGAAGTGCAAGTAAAATAACAACCACAACCGGACCACTGATTGCTGCTAAGAAAGATGGCAGATTTGCCTGCTCTCTTGGTTCTAAGTCAGCCTCCGTAATCGGAGCCACATTTTTATTTCTTGTTAAAATTGTAGCAAGAACAATTGTGACAATCACTGCAAAAATAGCAGGAATTACATTTCTTACCATTAAAGATGTTAAATCCACATTGAATGCTTCTGCTGTCGCAATGGTATTTGGATTAGGAGAAATAATATTTCCAGCCTTTCCACCACCAATCATTGCAAGAAGAATGGATGCTTTGTTATACCCTGCTTTCTGTCCGATCGCTAAGGCAATTGGAGCTACAGTAATAACAGAAATATCGACAAATACACCTACAGCACAGATAATAGCTGTTGCAATGGTTAACGCTGCAATGGCACGTTTCTGTCCAATTTTTTCTACAATGACTTCTGCAATCTTTTCTGCTGCACCTGTCTTAATCAATGCACCCGCAAGAATACCAGATGTCATGATTCGCAGTACAGAAGAAATCATTCCCTGTGAACCAGCAACCATTGTATCTACAGTCTTTACCAGTCCTCCACCTCCGACAATTCCTCCAATCAGTGCACCTAAAATCAAGCTGTATGCAGGCTGCACTTTACGAATAATCAGGAAAATTGCTACCGCAAGTCCGATTAAAGCACCCAGAGTTGTAAAATCGTAATTCATTCTAGTTTTCCTCCATTGTCTGAATCAGACGGAACACCTGTTCCACTGTATCAATTAAATTTTGTTTTGCATTTTCCGGATCCATTGCTTCCTCCAATGTTGTAGCACGACGAAGAACTGGGAAAAACGCATCAATTCCTTTTTGATTACATGCAACCGCATCTTTTGTCACACATCCTGCAAACGCAAGTACCTTCTTATTATGTTTCTTTGCAAGTTCTGCAACACCAACTGGGGCTTTTCCCATAGCTGTCTGTCCGTCTAGACGGCCTTCTCCGGTAATCACAAAATCCGCTTTCTTAATATACTCTTCTAACATCGTTTCCTGTAAAACAATTTCAATACCTGATTCTAATACAGCATTGGTAAAGCTTAAAAATGCAAATCCCAGACCACCTGCTGCTCCAGTTCCTGGATAATTCATATCGGCTTTTTCAAATTTTTGTTCTGCTAATTTTCCGTAATGTTCCATCCACTGATCCATTACTTTTACCATTTCCTCGGTCGCACCTTTCTGTGGACCATAAACAGCACTGCATCCAAGTTCTCCACACAATGGATTGGTTACATCACAGGCAACGTGGAATTCGCATTCTTTTAATTCTGGAAGAACATTTTTATCTGTGATATCTACCAGTTCTTCTAATCCCTTAGCACCGTATTCTACCTGGTTTCCGTTGGCATCCAAGAAACCATAGCCAAGTGCCTGCAACATACCAATGCCACCATCGTTGGTTGCACTTCCGCCAATCCCTACAATAAAACGTCTACACCCTTTTCCAATTGCATCTTTAATCACTTCACCAACACCATATGTTGTAGTATGAAGTGGATTTTTTTCTTCATCAGAAACCAGTGTAATTCCTGCTGCCCCAGCCATTTCTACAATTGCTGTTTTACTGCTTTCAATGATTCCATACTGACAGTTTACTGATTTTCCCGCAGGTCCTGTTACCATAACTTCCTGCATCGTTCCGTTCATCCCCTGTACCAGTGCATCTACCGTACCTTCTCCTCCATCAGCAAGAGGTCTAACCTCTACAACTGCATCTGATTTCACTTTTTTTATTCCATCACTAATCGCTTTTCCAGCTTCAAGTGATGTTAAACTTCCTTTTAATGAATCAATTGCTATTACAACATTCATCTTCTATACCTCCTCGTTTGTTCTTAACCTATTATAGTAAATATTAACCATTCTAAAAATAGTACACATACTAAATTGTTTCTAATTTTGTACGAATTTATTATTACCAATAACATCTAGGTGACTTTTCCCGTTTTTGTGATATCATAACAATAAGAAGGATGACATTCGATGGAAAGGATAGCTTAAATTACATGATTACGCACATTGACAGAAAACTAGCACAGCAGATTGTAAATACCGTAAAAGACGTCTGCGGACAGGATATTAATTTTATTGATACCAATGGAATTGTATTCGCCAGTACAGACGCAAAACGAATTGGAACCTTTCATGAAATTGCTTTAAAGGTGGCTTCTACCGGAAATACCCATGAAGTACTCTACAATAATATCCACGCCGGCTCCTATGAAGGTGTAAATCTTCCCGTCTATCACAATGGAAAAATTGTTGCAGTAATTGGCATCAGCGGCCCGCCTGATATTGCCAGAAAATATGCTTATCTTGCAGAACGTATTACAAGTCTTTTAATCCGGGAACAGGAACTCAATGCCTATAGCCGGAATGAAGCCGATAAAAAAAATTATATTATTCAGACCCTGCTTTATGGAGAAAATATTAATTATGAATATCTGCTCAGCACGATATCCAATATGAACATAGATAAGACCCAAGATATGCGAATTATTTTGATTCGACTGAATCCAAGATATAACCGTGCAAATGTCTCTCTTTTGGAACAAAAAATCCAGAATTTATTCCAAACTGCAAATACACCACTATATACGTATCATTATCCCAATGAATATATCGCAGTATGCGAAGACCGCAATTTTATTTCCAACCAATCCTATTTTCAAGAATTCGCTAATAATTACAATGAAATTCTCCGAATCGGCGTTGGAAATGTAACTAGTATTTTTCAGCTTTCTGGTTCTTATAATGCCGCATCCATTGCAATTAACAGTATGCGTCCTGAAAACAACGGCTATTCTAATTTTGAAGATTTAACACTGGAAATGATACTGGGCACTCTGGATAAAAAAACGCAGGATGATTATCTAAGGCGGACCGTTTCCAAACTTTCCGAAGAAGATTTAAAACTGCTTCGTATTTATTATCATTCAGATATGTCTCTGACAAATACATGTAATCAGCTCTATATCCATAAAAATACATTACAGTATAAGTTAGACCGGATTAATCGTCTCTGCGGTCTCAATCCACGAAAATTTCAAGACGCAGTTGTGCTTTATATTGCCACCTGCCTGAAAGAGTAACGACTAATCCCAGTACTGTCTGCCCCAGTGTTCAAAATCCCATTTCGGATCATATACATTGCATTCATAGTCTATGTAAAAGAGAATATTTCTATTGTAAATAAAATTTGTTGGAAAATAATCGATATTCAGATGTGCCGGATAAAGTTTCTGGCACATTTTTTGTATCTCCTCAAAATAAATTTCTGGAAGCCTGCCTTTTTTTCTCTCTTCAGAAACGGTATCTCCTGGTATGTATTCTTTTACAATTCGTTCATTTTCCTTATCAACATCTAAGAGTTTTGGCAGAGTAATTCCGACTTTTGACAAGGTTTCATAATCTTTAAGTTCGCTTTCAATTTTATTACCAAACTGGTAATAATCACAGGGTTCGTGATGAATCTGTTTTAGGACAACCTGCTTTCCTTTTGGAGTTATGGCTAGATAGGAATAGCCACCTTTTCCTTTGCCAAGAAGACTTGTTATTTGGTAGGATTGGTTGTTTACGTTTAACTGATGTGGATGTTGGTTCATGAAATGGCTCCTTTCATTTTCTTACTCACTCTGATTGGTGCAGTCATAATAGTTTGTTGTGATGAAATCCTTCTATTCTTTTACTAAATTCTGTACATATTCAGCAGATGATGTTATTAAATATACAAAAAAGACCCTCTCCATAATCGCGAAATTACAGACCAGGCCTTTATAAATGTTACTCCTTCTTTCTTCTTATTGCTTTTCCAAATCCAGCAGATATTTTTTCACCAAAAGTCCTGCTTCAAATCCGGCCAGGCTTTTATTAGCTCCAATTACCCGATGGCATGGCACAACAATTAGTAATGGTTTTTTATGATTTGCCCCTCCCACAGCCCGTGAAGCCTTCGGTCTGCCAATTTGGCTGGCAATCTCACCATAGCTTACCGCCTCACCATATGGAAAATAATTCATTACTCCACCTCATATTTCAGTTATCTGTGTTAGATTTCTCCATTTCGGTAAGCATAAAGTAACTGTTTCAAATCCTCGATATCTGCAAGAATTTTCTTTCCATTGTCTGTATTTCTTACCATAACTCTGGAATTTTCAGTTTCTATCATTTCTGAGCTGGATTCAATATCTTTGTTTTCCCGCAATGCTTTATATACACTTTCAAATGGCTGGTGTGCCTTAATCCGCATTCCATGGGAATTATAAATTAGTGTATATCCTGCAATACCAGTTGTTTTGTGATACTCCTTGCAGAAGCCTCCATCAATAACAATTAATCTTCCATTCGCCCGGATTGGCCGCTCTCCCAAACCAACCTTTACAGGTGTATGTCCGTTAATAATGTGTGACATAGGCGAATACAACTCAAATTCCCTTAAAATCATGTTACAAGTCTTTTCTGTATGATAAAACTGATAATATGCGTTAACCTCTTCTTTCCATGCCTCCGGTTCACTGACAAACGTACGTTCAAATGTCTTTACATTCCGCCCTGATAATGGAGATTTTCTGCCACACCAAAGGTACCACATAAAATCCAATGCTTCTGTATCTTTTGTTCCATAATAAGCTCTTCGTGCCATCTTCTCAGCAAAATCAAAATAGGCTTTTCCTTTATACGTGTTTCCAGAAATCGTAACTCCTTCCATATTACCGCTTGAGTCCAGTGGTACACAGCCATGAAATAAAAGATTTCCATTATATCTTCGGTACATGCTTCCCTTTTCATAAAGAAATTCAATATGAGATTTTAAACGTCTGCTATTGTGAAACGCTGCTTTTAGTTCATCCATAATTTCCTTCTCTTCTTTGGAAAGTTCATACGGATGTTCCATATCCACCGTTGGGAAATCATTGTCCCGCAATGCATACACCTTTCCTCCGGTTTCTACGCAGCAGTTTTCTAAATCCATACGATGTAACAGCCTTCTGTCATCCATTTCATACTCTGGATGTCTGGCAATAATCTGCCCTTCCAGTTTTAAAAGAATTACAGAAACTGCCTTCAACGCAGCATCCATCGGTTCCTGATTCTGGTATACTTTTTCTCCAAACAATGCCAGTTTCCTTAAGCTGATTCCATAACCACTCTCCAGAATCTTCTCACTCCGGTACTTAATATTTACGCGAACAACATTTGCAATACATGCTTCACTGCCTGCCACTGCTCCCATCCACATAATATCATGGTTTCCCCACTCGATATCCAGAGAATGATAGCTCATCAGCATATCCAGTATCCGATCTGCACATGGTCCACGGTCGAAAATATCACCTACAATATGAAGATGATCCACAGCAAGCCTTTTAATCAGTCCAGATAATGCAAGAATGAATTCATCTGCATTTTCAATTTTTATAATGGTTTCCAATATTTCTTCATGATACCGTACCTGATTATTATCCTCATCCTTCTGCACATGAAGCAGTTCATCAATAATATATGCAAACTCTTCCGGCATCGCCTTTCTTACTTTCGACCTTGTATACTTCGATGATAACAGCTTGGCAATTTCAATCAGCTGATTTAATGTCATCCGATACCATTCGTCCAGATTATGTCCCTTTTTCTTAATCAGTTCCAGCTTTTCCCTTGGATAATACACCAATGTGCAGATTTCCTGACACTCCTCATCACTGAGGGTATCTCCAAACAGCCGGTCCACTTTCTCCCGAATAACCCCTGAGCAGTTATTTAAAATATGGCAGAACGCCTCATATTCCCCATGTAAATCACTCATAAAATGTTCCGTTCCCTTAGGCAGGTTCAAAATTGCATTTAAATTAATAATTTCCCTACAGACTGATTGGGATGACGGATATTTTTCTGAAAGCAGCTGTAAATACCTTTTCTGTTCTTCTGACATAATCCACCTTTATTATCTGTTCCATTTCTGTTATTTCTTTCTGTAGTTTTCTAACTACAGAAAGATTCTTTTATTATACTATCTCTTCTGTGTATTATGCAAGATTTCCTATGTCAGATACAAAAAACGTCTATACTATAATACTATACATAATAAAATCTTTCTATTCTATCTTCTAATCAATACATACCTGATTAAATGCTTCATATATTTTTTTTCCATTCACTGCCTCTTTTTCTTCTCCTGTCTTATCAAATACAACCTCTCCTTGATGCATCATAAGCAGGCGGTTTCCATATTCCGCTGCATAACGCAGATTATGGGTAACCATAAGCGTAGTCACATGCTTCTGCTCTACAATCTGTCTGGTTAGCTTCATAATCAGTTCTGCTGTTTTTGGATCCAATGCTGCTGTATGTTCATCTAAAAGTAAAAATTCTATTGGTGACATAACTGCCATCAACAACGCCAGTGCCTGTCTCTGACCACCAGATAATGCACTTACTTTCACATCCAGTTTATTTTCCAGTCCAAGATTTAAATGGCTCAGGGATTCTCGATAACTTTCCACTCTCTTTTTATCTGTTCCAGGAGTAAGTCCAAACTTTTTCCCTTTCTGGTCAGCAAGTGACATATTTTCAAGAATAGTCATCGATGGACAGGTTCCAAGTGCAGGATTTTGAAAAACTCTCCCTATTTTCTTTTGGCGGCGGAATTCTTTCATACCTGTAATATCCTTTCCATTCATAATAATACTCCCGCCATCTACCGGAATGCTTCCACAAATCAAATTCAATAAAGAAGTTTTTCCAGAACCATTACTTCCAACAACTGATATAAATTCTCCATCCTGTATAGTAAGACTGAACCCATGAAAAAGACAAGTCTCATTTGCAGTGCCTTTATTATAGTATTTCTGTATGTTTTTCATTTCAAGCACTCTGCTTCCCCCTCTTTCTATCCATGCACAAAACCAAAATAACCAAAAACAGAACTGCCGTTACTAATTTTAAATCATTTGCAGATAAATTACATTTAATAGCAAATGCAACACACAATTTATAAAGTATAGAACCAATTACAACTGCTGATGTCGGCCGGATAAATTTTACCTTTCCTAATAATGCTGTACCCATAATTACACTTGCAAGTCCCAGTACCATCGTACCAGTACCACAGGATACATCAAAATATCTTTGCTGCTGACATAGGACACAGCCGCTCAACGCTACCAGTCCATTTGAAACTGCCAGACCTAAAATTTTAACCAGCCCACTGTCTTTTGCAAGAGATGTTACAAGTACCTCATTATCACCAGCCGCCCGAAGCAGATATCCTGATTTTGTTTTAAGATATATATCCAGCATGTATTTGCTTGCCAAGGCAACTACAACTGCCACTCCCAATGTCTGAAAACGCCGACAGGACTCTGGCAGTAAAGCATTTAGAAATGCATTATCAAAAATCGTTTCTTTTCCAAAAATAGGAACATTGGCTGAACCTGCTATCCTTAAATTTACTGTATAGAGACCTGTCATAACAATAATACCAGAAAGCAGGTCACGAACCTGACATTTAACATGTATAATACCAGTAACTATTCCAGCCAGCACACCTGCAAAAAAAGCCGCAACTAGTGTAATATAAGGATTTACTCCTCTTTCCAGAAGACTGACGGTTACGGCAGCCCCTAATGGAAAACTGCCATCTACCGTAAGGTCTGGAAAATCTAATATTTTATATGTAATATAAATGCCTAATGCCATAATTGCATAGATAATTCCTTGTTCACATACTCCTAAAAGCATTGTTATCAGCATGTTCATCTTTATTCCTCCGATATTGTATCAAATACCTCAGCTGCATTGCTTATTCTCTCTTTTGGTATTGTAATTTCAATATTCTCTGCCGCTTTTGTATTAATATATAAACTGCTTTCTTGAATCACTTCAAATGGCATTTCAGATGCTTTCTTTTCTCCCTTTAAAATAGATGCTGCCATTTTACCTGTCTGCTCTCCCAACTTTATGTAATCAATTCCTTCTGCTGCAATACATCCTAATTTTACCTGTTCAATTTCACTTCCAAATACAGGAATCTTCTTAGCATTCGCTTTGTCTAGAATCTGTGCCAAAGCACTGACTACAGTATTATCTGTCAGATTGCTTAGACAGTCTACCTTCTCCAATAAATCATCTGCTGCCATTGGAATATCGGCTGCATTACTGATTCCTTTGGCTTCAATTTTAAAGTCATATTTACTTGCCAGATTCTTATACTCCTGAATAGTTGTTTCAGAATTTACTTCACTTGTTGTATACAGAATACCAATTGTTTTTGCCTTTGGAAGAACATCCCGGATTAATTTTAACTGTTCCTCAACTGGAAGTTTATCGCTTGTTCCCGTTGTATTTCCCGTAGGCATCTTGTCTTCTTTTGCTAATTCTGCTGCTACTGGATCTGTAACCGCAGTATAAACAACTGGAATATTCACATTCATAGCTGCATTAAAAGCACTTTGTGCACTAGGTGTTGCAATCGCACAGATTAAGTCAGTTCTATTTGCAGCAAAACTCTGCGCAATCTGATTGGCTGTTCCTGTATCTGCATTGGCATTCTGATAATCTACCGTAAGATTTTTTCCCTCTTCAAACCCTTCTTCTTTTAAGCCATTAAGGAATCCTTCCCGGCAGTTATCCAAAGAACCATGCTGGGCAAACTGCGAAACTGAAATTTTATATTTTCCTTTTATCATCTTGCTTTCTTCATCGCTAGATGTACTCGTCAATTTATCTGAACTGCTTTTTGTCTCTTTCGAACCGCATGCTGTCATTCCCATTGCTGCCAACATACATATCACAATAATTGCTGCTAATTTTTTCTTCATATCTATAACTCCTTTTTAACTATTTAATTCCGATTTAAATGTTGTTATGTATTCTTTTGCCGTATTTAAATCAAATTTGCTCTCTTCCATCAGCTTAATAAAATGCGTTCCGACTATACATCCATCAATTATCTCTTTGTATGGTTCTACATCTTTTGCTGTATGGATACCAAATCCCAGCATAACTGGAATATCTGACTGATTTTTTACTTCCGTTAAATACTGCTGGATATCATTATGAAAATCTGCATTCTGCCCAGTTACTCCCATAGAAGATACACAATAGACAAAACCTTTTGCTCCATCCAAAATCTTAGGTATCCTTTCTTTTGAAAGTGGTGAAACCAACGGAATTAAATAAAGTTCATCCTCTTTTCCTTTCAAAGCTTCTTTTATTTCAAAAGTTTCTTCATAAGGCAGATCCGGAACAATGATTCCATCTACTCCGCACTCAATGCACCTGCTGATAAACTGCTCAATTCCATAATATAAAATCGTATTATAATAAAGCATAAAAATAATAGGAACACTACAGTCTTTTCTAAGATCCTTAACCATCTCAAACACTTTCTTCAGGTTTGTCCCATTTTGAATAGACTGATAGGATGCCTCCTGTATTACAGGACCATCTGCAATCGGATCGGAAAATGGAATTCCCAATTCAATCATATCAACTCCAGCCTCTTCTTGTGCCCTCACAATTGCAGCCGTCTTCTCCATATTGGGCAGACCTGCTGTCATATAGGTAATAAACATTTTCTTCTTTCCGCATTCAATTTTCTTTTTCTCGATTCTATTCATCGAAACCACCCCTCGCTTCCATGTATTCAGCAATCGTATTTACATCTTTGTCACCCCGGCCAGAAAGGCAGACAATCACAATATCATCCTTACTCATTGTTTTGCAGAGTTTTGGCAGATATGCTAATGCATGCGAACTTTCAATGGCAGGTATAATTCCTTCCAGTCTGCATAATTCCAGTAATGCTTCCATTGCCTGTGTATCCGTCACGCTGTCATAAACAGCACGTCCTATACTATCAAGATAAGCATGTTCCGGTCCAATTCCTGGATAGTCCAGTCCCGCTGAAACAGAATAAGCCAGATTTATATTTCCATCTTCATTCTGAAGAAGATATGTACGCATACCATGTAGTACTCCAACTCGTTTTTCTGCCATAGCTGCTGCATGTTTTCCAGTTTCAATTCCCTTTCCTGCGGCTTCAATACCATATAATTTCACATCCGGTTCATCAATAAATTCAGCAAACATACCAATAGAGTTAGAACCACCTCCACAGCAGGCAACAACAGCAGATGGAAGCCTTCCCTCTTTTTCCAGTATCTGTTTCTTTGCCTCTTTGCTTATAATACTCTGAAATTTTTTGACCATTTCCGGATATGGATGCGGTCCAAGTGAAGAACCAAGTACATAAAATGTATCTTCCGCTTCTTTAGACCAGGTACGGAATGCTTCGTTTGTTGCATCCTTTAATGTATTGCTTCCTGATGTTACTGGCACGACCTTAGTTCCAAGCATCTGCATACGAAGTACATTCAATTTCTGTCTTCTAATGTCTTCCGTTCCCATGAATACCTTGCATTCCATATCAAACAACGCAGCTCCTGTTGCCGTCGCTACTCCATGCTGCCCAGCACCCGTTTCCGCAATTATCTTCTTCTTTCCCATTCGCTTTGCCAATAAAATCTGTCCAATAACATTATTAATCTTATGTGCACCTGTATGATTTAAATCTTCTCGCTTCAGGTAAATTTTTGTACCATACTTTTTACTCAATTTCGATGCATAATAAAGAGGATTTTCCCTGCCGACATATTCTTTCATATAATAGTTGTACTCTTCCCAGAACTTCGGATCCTTTACTGCCTCTCTATATGCCATTTCTACCTGATTTAAAATAGGAATTAGTGATTCTGGAACATATTGTCCTCCGAAATTACCATATTTTTTATTTTCCATGTTTTTTTATCCTTTCTGCTATTTTTTCTTTCTTTTTATGGTAATATATACCCATAATAATTTTCAACTACTGAAATTTATTTCAATCACTTTATTTATAGAAAGGAGTTCCATATGGCAATTTATGATAACAAACGTCTTGTAATAAAAACCTGTAAATTATTTTACGAACAAAATATGAGTCAGAAAGATATTTCCCTGTACCTTGGCATTTCAAAACCCCAAGTATGTAGAATGCTGGATTACGCAAAAAAACAACACATTATAGAATTTCATATCAATAATCCATTTTCCCAGGAATTTCAGCTAGAAACCCTCCTGTCTTCCAAATACAATTTAAAAGAAACTTACATATTTCCGATTTCCTCTGCCAGCCCAGAAGACGCTCGAAATCAGTTAGGAAAATACTGTGCCGAACAGCTCGATAAATATTTTACAGATAATTCTACAATTGGTGTTATGAGTGGACGTACCATTGCTGCTGTGTCAGATTATGCACATAAACTTCCCAGAAAGAATCTGAATTTTGTTCCCCTTGTAGGAAATACTGGTTCTGACGGCCATAAATATCATGCTAATTCTATTGCAGAAAATTTCGCCAGAAATACTGGTGGCAGTTATTCTCTCATGAATGCTCCTATTGTACTTCAAAGTGAAGAAGTATGCAGCCTTGTAAAAAAGGAACCTTCCATTGCTTCCACGTTAGCCAAAGGAAGTTCCTGTAATGTGGCACTTGTTGGAATTGGTCCAGTCAATCAAACCTCAACTTCCTATCTATGTGGTGCTTATTCTTCAGAGGATATTGAATTTCTTGTCGGCCGGAATGCAGTAGCATCTGTCTGTACTTCCTTTATTTCCAAGGATAGTACTCTTCTACATACTGAACTTAATTCACGCTCCATCGGAGTATCGCTTTCTGCTCTTAGCGACACTACTGTCATTTCCATAGCCTCTGGACTAGAGAAAGCAGAAGCAATCGATGCTGTTTTGAAAAGCGGATATATTGATATTTTTATGACTTCCTTAGACATGGCACAGAATCTGCTTTCTTAAAACAAGTTTTCTGCTTATTCCTGTTCCAGCCTCATACACATAAGGGCTGCATCTTTTTTCACCTCATCCCGGATAAAAATACACTGTGGGTCAGATGCTTCCGGACAATCATAAGTATTTTTGGAGTTTCCACGGCATCCCCCCTGGCATCCGGTTATGAAATAAAGTCCACAGATGGAACATGGCCCCTTAATAAACTCTTCCTGTTTTGAAAATATCGGATTGTTTTCTTTGTCATTTATAATCTTTTCTAAACTGTCAGTAACAATATTTCCATGAACTATATCCTGTCCTGAACAAGAAACTACATTTCCAAATCCCTCTTTGGTAAACTTTATATGTATACTGTTTTGAATAATGGTACATGGTTTATTCACAGCTGGTGGAAGAAAATATCGTACCTTGGCAACAATATTATCTTTCTCTACGAAACCGTGTTCCAAATCATATTGATACACCTTCTCTGAAAATGCAATCAGTGCTTTCTGTGGCAGCTTAATATCATCATTCAGATTATCCTCGTCCGCGATTCTCATAAACTCAAAATACGGTTCAATATTATTTTCACGACAATAGACATAAGATTCATATACGTAATCAACTGTCGCTTTATTTAAAACTATTTCACCGATAAGCTTTAAATCTTTCACCTTTTCCCGGATTTCTATCATATTTTTGATTGATTTCCTAAGTTTTTTAGAATATCCCGGTGCCTTACAATATTCATCCAGCACTACATCGTATTTCTCATTCTCTTTCATAAACGGCAGGTGAAAAATTACAACAACACCTTCTTTACAAATAGACTCCGCATAAGCTTTATCAGAAAATTTTAATGCATTTGTCACTACCATAGGCGTAAGATCATTTTGAATTGCATAGTCAATCATTTTTTCAAGATCTTTATTCAGCGTTGGCTCTCCACCAATTAGTACAATATTAGAAAAAAGTTTAACATGATTTTCATGATTGTAAGCCTCTATTCTATCAATAATATCCTTTATCGCCTCAAAAGAAACTGGATGATTTATAATTTTACGATTTGTCTGATTTATGTAACACCACTTACAGGACAGCTGACAGCTGTTTTCCTGTGTTATCTCAACTGCAATACTCTGGTACCTTGCATCACCATCACTTTCACGAAAAGTTTTATAATTCGATTTTTTTTCATTAGCCTGCCCTTTTATCTTTTTTAATACCTCGTAATATTCATCTGTAAAATACTTTTTCTCTTTCAATTCACTCATTTTAAGCTTCCTTTCCATTTTTTCGAATAATTGTAGCATTCTTCATATAATATTTCAATTATTTTACTAATTTTTTTTATTTTTTCTGATTCATTTATGATAAAGTCCTAATGTATCACTTTTGACTATGTCCAAATAACAAATATGT
>CAKSBP010000033.1 GCA_934438135.1 uncultured Clostridium sp.
TAGATAATATTTACTTACCAAAGTACGTATGCCAGCTACGCTGGCAGTAATCACTCAAGATTCCGAGAGATCATTTTTATATATTTCTATCATTCAACGGAATGTACCGTATTATTCATTTCTAAATTTGCCTTATTTTTCTTTCTTATGCTATAATTTAAAAAAACATCATTTATGAAAGGAATGAAATGATATGAAATATCCAAAATTTTTAAAGAATAACGGTACCATTGGTTTTGTTGCACCATCTTGTGGATGCAATACAGAACCTTATAAAAGCGCTTTTCTAAATGCACAGAAAAACTTTCTGGAAATGGGATATCAGTTGGAGCTTGGACCGAACTGTTATGCCGGCGAAGGAATCGGTATTAGTAATACACCAGAAAAATGCGGCGACGAGCTGAGACATTACTACTGTTCCGATACAAACGACGTTTTAATTTCCTGTGGTGGCGGGGAGTTAATGTGCGAAACATTGGACTATGTTGATTTTGAACAGATAAAGCAGGCACAGCCAAAATGGTATATGGGATTTTCCGATAATACGAATATGACCTTTCTGCTGCCAACAATCTGCGATACTGCATCCATTTACGGCCCATGTGCTTCTGATTTTGGCATGGAGCCTTGGCATCCTGTACTTCATGACTCTCTTGCCATCTTAACAGGGAATAAAAAAGAAGTCTCCGGTTATGATTTATGGGAAAAAGAATGGACGAAAGATGAAGAACATCCTCTTCTGCCCTATAACGTGACGGAGAAAAAGATTCTAAAGAAATTTCCAGATAACGATATAACAATGAGTGGACGTCTGATTGGCGGATGTATGGACTGTCTCATAACGCTCCTTGGTACGAACTTCGACCATGTACATTCCTTTATTGAGAAATATAAAGACGATGGTTTTATCTGGTTTCTAGAATCCTGTGATTTAAATGTCATGTCAATCCGCCGTGCGATGTGGCAGATGGAGCATGCAGGATGGTTTCAATACGTAAAAGGTTTTGTGATTGGGCGTCCATTATGCTTTGGACAGGAATTAATGGGTCTTGACCAGTACCAGGCGGTTCTATCTACCATACAGAAGTACCAGGTACCCGTTGTCATGGATGTGGACTTAGGTCATCTCTCACCGTCTATGCCGATTGTATGTGGTGCCAAAACAGACATTAACATAACTGGAAATGATATTACGCTTACGTATCACTATGAATAAATAGAGCTCTCTTCGATAAATTGCTTTTCCCATGGGAAAATGTTATAATTTTACTAGATTATCAGTCATCTTGAGACGAAAGGAATAGAAATTATGGATAATAACATGACCTACCATGAGAAAATGCATATTGAAAATACAGAGAAACTACGTGCGCTGCTTACGGAATTCCCTGGATTTGTACGAGATTATTTCCGTGGTCTGGAGCCGACAACCACTCCAAAGACCAGGATTTCCTACGCCTATGACTTAAAAGTCTTCTTCTACTTTCTTCAGAAACAGAATGCGTATTTTATGAAAAAGGAAGTCAAGGATTTCGTAGTGACCGATTTAGAACGATTGGAGCCAGTAGACATTGAAGAGTATCTGGAGTTCCTAAAGGTATATGAAGGACCTGATGGGAAAACGAAGACAAATGACGAACGTGGGATTCACCGGAAACTGGCTTCCCTTCGTAGTTTCTATATGTACTATGCGAAACGGAAACTGATTAAAAACAACCCTACTACTATTGTAGACATGCCAAAGCTTCATAAAAAGCAGATTATCCGTTTGGACTATGATGAAGTTGCTGAACTTTTAGATATGGTAGAGTTTGGCGGAAAGGATTTGACCGGAATGAAGAAACTTTATTATGAGAAAAACAAACTTCGTAACCTGGCTATCTTTACTCTCCTGCTCGGGACAGGCATCCGTGTATCCGAATGTGTTGGTCTGGATATCAATGACGTGGACTTTAAGAACGGCCGTCTTCGCATTATACGAAAAGGTGGCAAGGAGGACTATGTGTATTTCGGTGAGGAAGTGGAAAATGCCCTTTCCAACTATATTGAAAATTCCAGAAAGCAGATTCCTGCTGCCGCTGGCCATGAAAATGCCCTCTTCCTCTCCATTCAGAAGAAACGTATGGGGGTAAAATCCATTGAAAACCTGGTAAGGGATTATGCAAAGCAGGTAACCTCCTTTAAACACATTACTCCACATAAACTCCGTAGTACATACGGTACGAACCTTTATAAGGAGACAGGTGACATTTATCTGGTTGCCGAGGTTTTGGGGCATAATGACGTAAATACGACGCGTAAGCACTATGCAGCGTTGGATGAGGATAGGAAGAGGAAGGCTGCCAAGGTGGTAGTGTTAAGGGAAGAAAGATAATAAAAATACAAAAAATGAACTTTATCCGTGTAGGGATTGAGTTCATTTTTTACGTATCCTAGATAATCATTCATCGTACTTATATTATTTATATATTTATTTGTTTTCCAAGCCTCTTTCAATTAGTTAATTAATTCATATAGTTTTTGGTAAATTTTTTCATTTTTGTTTATTTCGTTCTTTCTTTTCTTTTTCTTTTTTTCATAACTCAGATTCTTGCTTTTTTAGTTTTCCTAATCGCTTTCCTCTATCTATGTTTTCTATGGTCTTTATATCTCATTCATTTTTATCTGAGTACTCCCTAGCAAGGTCTGGATAATAACAATCTTCTATTACTCCTTTTTAGCAAAATTTTCCGAGTGATCTTTCTTATGTTTTCCACCCCATTCGCACATAGAAACGAGAATCGGCACAAGAGATTCTCCTCGTTCAGAAAGGCGGTACTCAACTTTTGGTGGTATCTGAGGATATTCGGTTCTAATAATCAGTTTGTCTGCTTCCATCTCTTTCAATGTAGAACTTAAAGTCTTATGAGAAATGCTTCCCAAGCATTTCTTTAACTCATTATACCTCATTACTTTTTTATGCATGGATAGCCAGTAGATTATTATGAGCTTATATTTTCCATTAATCAATGATAGGGTATATCCAAAATCGGTATGTTTAATATTTTCACCACTGTCGCAGTGTGAAGTGCATATATGTTCCATTTATCTTCATCTCACTTTACTTTAGGATAGTATATTACTTAAATGTGCGTACTTTTCTTTTTTGTGATTATACTTTATATTAGCAATATAAGCAATCCATTTTAAATTTATTTTGCACAATAAATATTTAGGAGGTCAATATGAACAATATCTTCCGCATTGAAGAACTGCGCCCTATCAGAGATGGATTTACAATATCACGAGATACTAAACTTGGGGATGTTACAAAAGTAACGCTTTTTTCGATAGGTAAGGATACATCAATAAGCCAAGAAAGCTATGATCGTACGACTATGTATATTGGAGCTTTTGGAAAAGGCGATATGATACTTGGTGATAACGCAGAAAAATTGACACTATTGCCTGGTCATGTACTTATCATTCCTGGTGGAACACTATGTGGTGTAGAATCTGATTCAGGTATGGTATATACAGAAATAATTTTACAAAACAACGCAGAAAAGGAGATTATTATGAATCAAAATGTAAAAACAAACGAAGTATTTGAACTTAAAAATCTTATTAACTATGAGGAAGGCAGCATCGCAAACATGGATGTAGTGAGCAATCCAAGTATGAAATATGTCCTTATGGCTTTTGATGATGGAACAGGACTTACTCCTCATAGAGCACCTGGTAACGCTATTGTATTTGCACTTGAAGGAAAAGCAACTATCGGTTATGAAGGAAAAAATTATGAGATTTCAGCTGGAGAATGCTTTAAATTTGAAAAGAATGGATTGCACAGCGTGACAGCCAATGGAAAATTTAAGATGGCATTATTACTTGTGCTAGAATAGGTTTTGGATTAATGTAATGGAGTGGAATCAGGATAAACTGAATCCACTCCTTGTTTAACATACATATAGGAATAATCTTCATACATTTTAAACTATTTTGTTGAAATATAATATATATAGTGAGATAATAATTTAAAATGTATTAATATAGGGGGGTGTGCATTTAGATTATGGATTCGGTTTCAATTACGTACATAACTTCTGTTTTATTTAATATACTTATTCTGGAACTGCTGCTTTTTAACAGCCGCAAAGTATCCGGTTTACGACATTCTACTCGAATCTACACCATACTGATTGCCTGCAACATGTTTAGCTTTCTGTTGGACACTATTTACATGATGTGTAGTAAGAACATTATAAATATACACAACAGATTATTCTTTATCATAATGTCAATATATTTCATTAATACAAGCCTTATAGGAGTACTTTGGTCCTGGTATGCGGCTGAAGAACAGAATTCATCTTTTTTTCATAGACAGAGAAATATCATTCTTTTTATCATCCCAATTGCAATATACAGTATTCTCACATTAATGAGTTACTGGACCCATTGGATTTTTTACATCGATCGGCATGGGGAATATCACAGAGGTTCTCTATTTTTACTACAGTATCTCGTTCCTTACAGTTATGTACTGCTGACAAGCATTAAAGCTCTTAGAAGGGCATTCGACAAAAATAATTTTCTGCATAGGAAAAAATACATAATCCTTGCAGTATTTATGCTTTCACCTATGTCTGGAAGTATCATACAGATGTTTTTTCAGGATATTCCATTGTTAGCTATGACAACTACCTTTATGGCACTGCTGCTTTATATACAGCAGCAAAATGAAAAGATATCCGTCGATCCGCTGACACAGATTAATAACCGTTTTCAAATCATGCAGCATCTTACGAATAAGGTTTTAGACTATAATGGCAAGAAAGATTTGTATTTATTCATGATAGACGTGGATTTATTTAAAATTATCAATGATACATACGGGCATGTGGAAGGCGATGTGGCCTTAGTACTGGTTGCAAAAGCATTAAAAAAAGTAGGAAATGACGATGGCTTTTTTGTGGGACGCTATGGAGGTGATGAATTTATGATCATAGCGGAACTAAAAGCAGGAGAATCGCCAAAACAAATCTATGATAGGATACAATATGAAATAGAACAGACAAATCATAGAGAAAAGAAGAAATATAAGCTATCACTTAGTGTTGGATTCACAAAATATACAAAATCATATTGTGACATAATAGCGTTTATTGCGGCGGCTGACAAAGAACTATATAAAATTAAAAAAGTACGAAAGAAAAATATGCGTGTAATATAGCATTACACCAAGAAGCAAGGAGGAAGAACGCCTAATCATGGAAAGTATTTTAGATAGCAAGCTCTACAAAGCATTTGCAGAAGCATCTGATCATGTATATGTCTATGCCACAGATATAAAAAAAGGGAAAGCAAGATGGTCAAAAAATACCGTGATATATTTTGATTTACCTGGTGAATATATGGATGAACCAGCAACAATGTGGGGTTCCAAAATACATCCAGATGACAGAGCGGCCTATTTTGCAGATGTTGAAGCTGTATTCTCTGGGAAATCAACCCACCACTCCTGCCAATACCGTGCCTTAAACCGTTATGGAGAATATGTGTGGCTGGAATGTAAAGGGACAATGATATATGATGCGGAAGGAAATATGGATGTATTTGCTGGTATTATGATTCGTTTAGATATACAAAATATATATGACCCAATAACTGGGCTTCCAACCAAAACGTTATTGTATGAATACAAATTTACAGAGGAAGCTGGTGTTGCTTTATTACTCGGCGTGGACAATTTTAAAAAAATAATTGATGTCTATGGATATAATTATGGAGATGAGATTTTAATTGAACTTGCGAAACGTTTGTTGAAATGCTGTGATGATAAAGATCGACTCATTCGCTTCAACGGCGATGAATTTTTGCTTTTTCTTCCAGGTGCAGGCAAGGACAAAGCATTGCATAAATTTGAAACATTAAAGGAACTTACAAAAAAAGTGGCAATGAACGATGGCAGACAAATAGATTTGTCCATTTCCGGAGGTGCTATCACTTATTCCTCTGGAAAAAAAGATAATGATGAAATGATTAATCATCTCAATTTAGCACTTAGTTATATCAAGAAAGTGAATAAGGGAAGCTTGGCATTTTATTCTTCTCATATTGCCCAAAAACAGAACCGTATCAGTATGATGAAGAAGGATTTGAAAAACAGCATATTCAATAATTTCTGTGGGTTTGAACTTTACTACCAGCCTTGGGTAGATGCACATGGTTCAAAAATTCTCGGATGTGAGGCACTGCTGCGCTGGAAGGGGGAACATGTTACGGATGCTGGACCTCAAGAATTTATACCACTCCTTGAAGAAGATACAAGTATCATAGAAGTAGGACGCTGGGTTATGAAAGAAGCTATGAAACAGCAGAAAGAATGGCAAATTAAATATGGGGACTTTAAAGTTAGTTTTAATGTATCTTATCAACAGTTTCTAGAGTTTAATTATGTAGATGAACTTGTAAAAACGGCGAAGGAATGTGGAGTCAAACCAGAAAATATAATACTGGAGCTGACGGAAAGCTGCAATGTGGATACCCCGGAAAATTTACAAATTGTCTTCGAAAAAATACGAGAACATCACTTTCAAATTGCACTGGATGATTTCGGAACCGGTTATGCTTCTATGTCAATATTGAAAAATCTGCCGGCAGACGAAATTAAGATAGATCATTCTTTTGTCAGGGAATTGACGAAAGAAGGACATAAAGTTGATTTTGCGGTAATTGAATCCATTATGATGTTATGTAATCGTCTAAACTGTAATGTTGTTGTAGAAGGTGTGGAAAATAAGGAAGTTGATACCATTATTCGTGGGATGGATGCGACATATTTACAAGGATATTACTATTCAAAGCCAATATGTAAGGTCGATTTTGAACATATTCTAGATGATAATCTAAATAGTAAGCAGTCACTGTCTATTACAAACAAGGGAATTACTTTTATAGAAAATAAAATAGAAGACTTTACAAAACTCGCTCTAATGGCATTAGCCAATACCTATATTTCCATGCATTTACTGAATTTAGAAGCAGACACCTTTAGAGAGTATCGTGCAATCCCATTTGTTCATAATATGATTGGTCTTTCAGGAAGAATTACTGGAACAATGGAAAAAGTCATGGCTGCATTGATAACAGATGAATATATAGAAAGTACTCTTGAATTTGTCAGAATAGATACCTTAGAAGAACGGCTGCGTGGGAAAACATGTGTCACTCATAAAACGCTTGGTAAGATAACGGGCTGGTGCAGGCTTGATTTTATACCGATTAAATATGATGCCGCAGGAAAACTAGAATATGTTTTGTATACGGTACATGCGTTGGAAAGATAGGAGAAAAATTCCATTACTAAAAGCAGGCTTGCAGCTATACTAACAGTTGTAAACCTGCTTCTCTTATCATGTATTTTATTGTCAATAAACTATTCCACTACCAATGCTGCTGACCCATACGCTTTGATTGGATTTCCTGTTTCATCAAATTCGGTTGTATAACGTACATGAAATGGTATTCTATCCTTTGTCAGAGGTATAATAGCTTCTAATGATTTGACACCATTTGCAATCTGTACATGCCAGTCACGATACATGTCTGCAACTTCCGGCGGAAAGATTCCCATCTCAATTGCACTATCTGGATAGTTTGTTAATAATGCTGGAAGTCCCAAGTCTCTCATACAGCGAAAACAAGGTCTCATTTCTTTTGTGGCAACTGTATATTCCCAGTAATAAATATTAACCTGTTCACTTACCACTTTGAAACGCTTCTCTGTATCGACAAATGCATTTATACGAACTGCCTCAGCTGTAATATTTCGAATCATCGCATAAAAAAGATAGTAATTTTTGCTTTTTCCTATCATACGAATGCTGCTTCGTATAAATAATCTGTCATCACCACAGCAGGCGGATTTGATATTACGCCAGGTCTCACATTCTTCTTCATCCTGTGTCTGGATTGCACGTTCTATCGTGGAGATAAATTTCATGCGGTCTTCTTCATTCATCTGTGCCAGTACATCCCCAGCAATAACATCTCGTTCAGATAAATTCATTCCTAATTCTTTCAGATATTTTTTATTCACTCGGGATATGGATACCTTACCTTCTTGATATTCGAATACAACTGCTGCACCTACATAATTGCTGAAAATCAAAGTATCCAATGATTCCGGAGTCCAGAACGTACAGACATCTAGTGTATCGATTAATTCCATTTCTGAATTAAATTTGCCAAGCTGTCCATCCTTTATCATCTGGTAAAATTCCTCTTCTGGAAGTGGCTTGGAATACAAATATCCTTGTATGTAATCACATCCAATACTTCTTAAAAAATTGGATTGTTCTTTTGTTTCTACCCCCTCGGCGATAATAGGAAGATTCAGCCAATGTGCCATTTTCACAATAGAATTTAATATAATTCCAGCTCGATTATTCTGTGTAATACTAGACATAAATTTCATATCAAGTTTTATAATATCAAAAGAAATATCCTTAAGGACATTCAGCGAAGAATAGCCACTGCCGAAATCATCCATTTCAACTAAATATCCAAAGCCATTTAGTTTTTCAATCATCGCATTTACTTCTATTTCACAGTTCATCGCAATCGATTCCGTTAATTCCACACGTAGGTACTTCACTGGAACATCATATCGATTTCTTATCTCTTCTAGACGTTCTGCAAAACCATCTTCCAAAATATCATACCTGGAAAAGTTCGTTGATATTGGAACAATATGAATCTTATCATCCATTAATCTTCTGAGAAATGCACAGGTATATTCAAATACATAAAAATCTAACTCTATGATCTGCTTTGTCTCTTCTAAGGCTGGAATAAAAATAGCTGGAGAAATCACCCCTCTCTCAGGATGAATCCATCTGACTAATGCTTCAGCTCCAATCATCATCCCTGTTGAATGATTATACTGTGGTTGAAAATATGCGACAAACTGCTTTTCTTTCATTGCATTTGAGAATTCTTTTTTTACTTGTTGAATTGTCATTTGTTCATTCATTTGCTCTCTCATATGTATTCCCTCCACTTAAAATTTTTCTTTCGGTTATAACATTAATCTGCGGAAATCCTATTCATAACGATGTTACAAAATTGCCTTATTTATATAATTTATTGTACTATATTACCTCTATTTTTACAATAAACAAAGATAAGCGAGAATGCATATAATGCCTATAAGGAGGTAAATAGCTATGAATTATCGTTCGTATTATATTGGTCTGGAAAGCCGAGTCAAACTGGAGAATGGCAGAACTGTGATAGGAGTTAATTTTGATAATGGTGCGACCACACCACCTATGAAATGCGTAGTGGATGCGATTCAAAAAGATTTAAAATGGTATGGAGCAATCGGAAGAAGCAAAGGACAAAAGAATGCTTACTGCACAGAAAAATTCAATGCTGTAAGAAGCCATATCCTTAGCTTCTTTCATTTACATCCGGAAGATAATCATACGGTAATCTATGTTAAATCCGCTACAGAGGGATTAAACTTATTAGCACATATTCTATTGCATGGTAACAATGATATGGTATTAATCAGTCGAATGGAACATCATGCTAATCTGATTCCATGGAGAGAGAATAGTTCCCGGGTAGATTATATTGAAACTGACCAAATGGGAAGACTACAAATTCGAGAGATTGAGGCAAAGTTAAAACACTATCGTGGAGGAGTTAAATACGTTGCTATTACAGCGGCATCCAACGTCACTGGTTATGTAAATGATATTCACCAGATTGCCCGTCTCTGTCACCGCTATGGAGCAAAAATTATAGTAGATGGTGCTCAGATTGTGGCACATCGTGAAGTAAATCTTGCGGGAAGCTGTCCAGAAGAAAGCATCGATTTCTTTGTGTTTTCAGCTCATAAAGCATATGCACCATTTGGTAGTGGTGCTGTTGTTGGTTTAAAAGAGTATTTGTATGAAAGGGATCCATTTTTAAAAGGTGGTGCTGCTGTTGATAACGTATTTGACTACAGTCAAATCTGGCTGGAATCAGACGAACGAATGGAATCAGGAACACAAAATTACTTTGGGGTTATTGCTATGGATGCTGCCCTGACTCAACTAAGAAGAATTGGATTTGATCGAATTGCTGCACATGAAAATGAATTAAAAGACTATCTGCTTTCAAATATGGCAAAGCTTCCTAACGTTATTCTATATGGAGATACGAAGAATACTTCTGACCGTATTGGAGTTATCGTTTTTAATATAAAAGGGAAAAGCCACTGGGAAGTTGGAGATGCACTTGCAACAGATGTAGGAATTGCTACAAGGGAAGGTAAGTTTTGCTCTCATCCATATGTTACAAGACTTCTTGGAGTTACAAATCTTCCTAAAAATGAAGCTGAACAGGACATCTGTGGTATGATAAGGTTAAGTCTTGGGCTTTATAATACTAAAGCGGAAGCTGACAGATTTCTATATTATCTGAAAAATCTGTAAAAGAGAGTGTGAGGTGCCACACTCATTTCTTAGTGGGACACCTCTTTGCAATTAACAGAATCAACTTGTTTGAATATAATAAAAGGAACTCATTCTAAGAGGCTATCATGAGAAAGAAAAATAATCTTAACCATTCCGACTGCTCTATGACAGATAGTTTAGGCTGTCCTATATACGAACATCAGAATTCTTCGATGATTAATGATGAAAAAATAACTTTACACGAGGGCGTTCAGATTATTGATAAGCTGGCACATTTTAACAGAGAACGGATTCCTGAACGAGTTGTCCATGCTAAAGGAGCTGGTGCTTTTGGCGTATTTACAACTTACAAGTCCATGAAAGAATATACTTGTGCGGATTTTTTACAAAGTCCAAATCAATCAACCAATGTGTTTGTACGATTTTCGACAACAGGAGGTTCCAAAGGTTCGGCTGATACCGTGCGTGATATCAGAGGGTTCGCGGTAAAATTTTATACCTGTCAAGGCATCTATGATATCGTTGGCAATCACGTTCCCGTATTTTTTATCCGGGATGCTATGAAGTTTCCTGATCTTGTGCATGCCTCCAAACCAGCCCCCAACTCAAATCTTCGGAACATCGAACATTTCTGGGATTTTATATCCTATACTCCAGAATCAACACACGTTATCGCATGGCTTTATTCTGATATTGGAATTGTAAGCAGTTATTCCAAAATGAACGGATATGGGGTTGATACCTTTATCTGGATTAATGCAGCCGGCGAACGTCGTTACATAAAATACCACTGGAAAAGCCTCCAGGGAGTTGAAAGCATATCAAAGCAGAAAGCAGCAAAACTTGTAGCTTCAAGTCCTGATTTTGCAGCTTGGCAGCTTTTTCAGGACATTGCCAGTGGCAGCTATCCTCGTTATGAACTCTGCGTTCAGATGATGTGTGAAAACGATGTATCTAATCTGGATTATGATCCTCTGGATGCTACAAAGACGTGGAGTGAGACAGATTTCCCATTATACAAGGTGGGTATCATGACATTGAACCGTAATCCGGAAAATTTCTTTGCACAGGTGGAACAGTCGGCTTTCTGCCCAGGAAGTCTGGTTCCCGGTATTGAACTGTCCGCTGATAAGCTGCTGCAGGGACGTTCTTTTGCCTATGCAGATGCCCAGCGTTACCGACTGGGAGTAAACTATACCCAGCTTCCTGTAAACCGTTCCTGTTCTTCTATCTGCAACAATCAGAGGGATGGTTTGATGACATATCATTGTGAAACCGAAGCCGTAAATTACTCTCCAAACAGCCTAAACCATAACCATCCACATCCTGTTACATTACGGCTTTCTTCATCTTCCAATCCAGAGGGAACCATTGCACCAACTCCTGTCATAAAGCAGGATGACTTTTATCAGGCAGGGCAATTTTATCTAAACTTATCTGAGGATGAACGACTGCGTCTATGTGAAAATGTTGCAAGTGAACTTTGCCAGTGCAGAAAAGACATTGTAGACAGAGTAGTTTTGAATTTTGAGAAAGCCTGCCCAGAATGGGGATTACAGGTACAGAGAAAAGTACGGGAACTTCGATAAGCAATAAATCACAGCAAAGTGTCTGACATCAGAACTACGAATGTCAGACACTTTGTTAAAAGATATAAAAACTGCCCCATTAGTTAGTTGAGTTCTACATAAGCTAATTTGTTACTTATAACCCTAGAGTAAATAAAGTAAGAAAGCCGTTCAAAATGTTGCCTAAATTAATTGTTGAAATTCACAATTCAAGAGAGATTACATTTACATAATTTATATATTATGTTATATTTACGTTACACACATATGTACATGTTGTGAAAAAATTACAATTTGATATTTCGAAAGGAGAATGTATTTATGAGATTAACCAAAAAAGCAAGTGCAATGGCGCTTAGTTTTGCACTTGCATGTACTACTATTTACTCACCTGTTTCACCTCTGAGTGTATCCGCAGCTGGAAACAGCAGCTCGGTTCTTTTTTCCTCCGAGTGCGAAGACGCAGAGTTAACTTCTGATCTTCAAGTTACAACTTCCATTTATGGACAAAGTAAGCCAGGATATTCTGGCGATGGATTTGTCTGGATGCAGAATGGCGGAACATTAACTTTTACTGTTGATGTTCCTGAAACCGGAATGTATTCTATTTCAACACGTTATATGCAGGAATTGAGCGAGGACGGAAGACTTCAATACCTGTATGTAAATGGAAAATCTACGGGTTCTTATATGCTTCCTTATACAAAAGAATGGTCTGATTTCAGTTTTGGATTACAGAAATTACAAAAAGGAAGTAACACAATTCAAATTAAAGGTGGCTGGGGATTTGCATACTTTGACACCTTTACTGTTGACTATGGCAATATGCCAGATTTAAAAGTGGAACCAGTTCTTTCCGATTCTAAGTCAACAGAAGAAACTCAGATATTAATGAACTATTTAACCAGTGTATACGGTAAAAATATTTTATCCGGTCAACAGGAAATCTATGGCGGAGGTAATGATGGAAATCCTGAATTAGAATTTGAATGGATTCATGATTTAACCGGAAAGTATCCTGCTATCCGTGGTTTTGATTTTATGCATTACAATCCTCTCTATGGATGGGAAGATGGCACAACCGACCGAATTATTGACTGGGTAAATAACAGAAATGGTATTGCCACTACATGCTGGCATATTAACGTTCCAAGAGATTTTTCATCCTACACATTAGGTGATGCTGTTGATTGGAAGAAAGCAACTTATAAACCTACCGAAACTGATTTTGATACAAGTAAAGCAGTTGTTCCTGATACAAAGGAATATAAATATGTTCAGTTAATTATTAAGGATTTAGCAGAACAGTTATCCATTTTACAGGACAATAATGTACCAGTCATTTTCCGTCCTTTCCATGAAGCAGAAGGAAATGGTGGTGTAAATGGTGAAGGTTCCTGGTTCTGGTGGTCATCTGCTGGGGCTGATGTATACAAACAGCTTTGGAAAATGTTATATACAGAACTTACAGATACATATGGTCTTCACAATTTAATCTGGCTCTACAACAGCTATGATTATAGTACATCTGCAGCATGGTATCCTGGTGATGACTATGTAGATATGGTTGGATTTGATAAATATAACACCGTTTACAACCGATACGATGGATTATCCGGTGTTCCAAATGAAGATGCCATTTCTTCTACTTTCTACGATTTAGTCAATCTGACAGATGGAAAGAAAATGGTTACTATGGCTGAAAATGATACAATTCCAAATCTGGATAATCTGACAGTTGAAAAAGCTGGATGGCTCTATTTCTGTCCTTGGTATGGTGAATTCCTTACAAGTGAATCCTACAATTACAAACAGACATTGATTGATTTATATCAGAGTGATTATGTACTTACATTGGATGAACTTCCTAACTTAAAAGGAAGCGGACAGAAACCTACAAGTTCACCTGCTGTAACTACAACTCCTGAAGTGACTACAACTCCTGAAGTGACTACAACTCCTGAGGTGACTACAACTCCTGAGGTGACTACAACTCCTGAGGTAACTACAACTCCTGAAGTAACTACAACTCCTGAGGTAACTACAACTCCTGAAGTAACTACAAGTTCTCCTGTAAGTGGCGTAAAACCAGTTGTTAAAGTTACAACAACAGAAGGCAGCTCCATTAATCAGCAGTATACAATAACTGCAGAAGGCAGTGAAAAGGTCGATTTATCCAAACTGGCAATTCGTTACTACTATGATAAATCTGGAACGAAAGAACAGTCTTTCTGGTGTGACAATGCAGGTTTACAGTTAAGTGAAGCTCCTTACTATGTAAACTTATCCTCAAATGTAAATGCTAAATTCTGTGATGGTTATGTTGAACTTACATTTGATTCACCATATTCCATCGCACCAGGAAAAGGAAGCATTTCTATGGGCACGCGTTTTGCTCAGAGCGATTGGTCATCTTATACTGACTTTATAGGTGGAGATACTGTTGTATATTATGATGGTGCGATTGTTTCTAAGTAACTTTGATAGAATAAAGAAATAATATAAAATAAAATTACCTGGTCAGTACAATACTTTCCAGGTAATTTATAACAAAAAGACCATAAACCAAAATCTAATATTTCGGTCTATGGTCATCTCTTTTACCTATTATTTATAAAGCTTTATATCTATGTTTTATTCAGCAGTTTCATCCTCAGCATCAGCAGCTCTTACTTTCGATTCGAATACAGAAGCCACTACCATCTCAGAATCAGTAAGTAACTCAAGATCTTTATCCTTAGCAATGTCAAGGTCTTTCACTCTAATTACATCACCAACTTTAAGTTCTCCTACATCTAATTTAATACCATTAACCAATGCAGATGGATATGCTTTATAAGAAATTTCTTTTAGGCTTTCCTGGAATACACCAGAAACAATCTTATCTACATTTACAAAAGTAATTTCTGCTGTGGAATGTACTTTTTCATTACTTACTAATGCCTGAAAATCCATATCCATAATTTTCTTTCCAAATAAATCATACTGAATATCTTTAATCAGTACAGTCCTTGATTCTCCTTCAATATCCAGTGTAATCTGACTGCCTTTCTGATTCGTATTCAATAACTGGGTAACATCCTTTTCCTTCATTTTAAGTGGAATAGAATTCTTAATCTGTCTACCAATTACATTACCTATAACAAATCCTTCTCGTCTCAGTCTCTTTGCAGTGACATCCATGCTTCTCTTTTCAGCTTTTAAAGTATCCATTTTATCTTTTCCTCCAAATTCTGATCTTAGCAGCCTTCAAATCTTATAAAATTAGGTTTTGTTAAGTATCTTTTTTTCATAACATATTATAGTCTTTTAAATACAAACAGATTAACCAAATCTTAATTTTTTTTTTATTAGAGTCCTATATAGACAAATGTGAATTAGAAACTATATTTTAAAAAATGAATAAATTATTTGTTCATGGAATATCATTTTTGTTATGTTTTTATTAGATTTATGCTCACTTCTTCAATTCTCCCATTCTCCATCCGATACACTCTATCGCAGTCTGAAAATGCCTGGATTTTATGGGTAATAAACACGATAGTTACCTCCTTAAAATAGGTATACAAAACATGTTTGATATCCTGCTCTGTCTTAGAATCAATGTTACTTGTAAACTCATCTAAAATCAGAATATCTGGATCTTTCAGTAAGGCTCGGGCAAGTGCAAGTCTTTGACGCTGCCCCGACGAAAGATTTGATCCGCTTTCCTGTAAAATGGTATCGTATCCAAATGGCTGCGATGCAATAAAATCATGCGCCTTCACCAATTTACAGATCTGAATTATTTTTTCATCTGATACATCCGAAGTACCTCTAAGATTATTGGAGATTTTCTCACTAAAGAAGAAAGTTTCCTGATTCACATATCCAATCCGGCTTCGTAATTGCTTTACACCTAACTGTTCAATTGGAACTCCTCCAATGGATATTTCACCATCATTTACTGAATAAAATCCAAGAAGCAGCTTAAATAACGTAGATTTTCCAGAACCATTTTCTCCAATTACAGCAATCTTCTCTCCTTGCTTAATTCTTAAACTTACATCCCGAATATTCTCCGAATCCATACGATAGCCAAATGAGACATGTTCAAATACAATGTCGCCTGCATCAGCCTTCATTTGTACTGCTTTCTGAACAGTATTTGTATATTCCATTTCGATAATTTCTAAAATTCGATTTGCCGCAACTACTGCCGTCTGCATTTTTGGCTGCATATTTAAAATATTGCGAATCGAATTTGAAAAATAAAGAAATAAAGAATTATATAGAACCAATTCACCAATGGTCATTGTACCATCTATTACGTTCATACCGCCAATCCATAAAACTACAGAGGTGCAGACCAAACCGAAAAATTCCTGCATCGCAGCCTGTAGGTTAATCGCCTGACCATAATGAAAGATGCAGTTCAAGAGTTTATTCATATTTTTACTTGTATTTTTCTTCATCTGTTGTTCCATATTATAAGCCTTAACCGTTTCAATTCCGTTAAATGTCTCGATTAACCCGGATGATAATGTGCTGCTATACTCCATCCACATGGAATTGTACCGTTCAAATCTATCACGGAACAGCCACACAAGTGCCACATAACCACCAATCATAACCAATGCCCAAAGGAACAGCCTGCTGTTCGCCTTGGCAAGCAGCACAAGACCTGTACAAGCAAGGACACTATCGATGACTATGGTGATAATAACCGAAGATACAGCCTCCTTCACATTATCGGCATCCCGTAAACGATTTACCAAATCTCCAGCCCTTCTTCGCTCAAAAAAATGAAGTGGCAGACCAAGCACTTTCTCCATATAAGTATTTACGATACTGCATTCTAGCTTCTTTCCCACCTGTAACATAAAATGCGTCCGAATCAGATTCAGCCCAAACTGTAAACCGTATGCCAATAAAATGCCGGCTGAAACCAAAGACAAAATCGTCTTTTTATGACTGGGAAGGATAGTATCTAATAATATTTTATAATAAATGGATCCGCTTAAACCTAATATAGAATAAAAAGCCGATACCAGCATAGCCTGAATTAATAACCGTTTCTCTCGTTTGATTAACTGCCAAAAGAAAGCTTTCGTTGTACTTTTATTCGGAAGAAACTTTTCTGCCTTTTGAAATCTGACGACAATTCCGGTCCACTGATAGCGAACACCGTTTACCTGCTTTTTCGTTTCTCCAAAAAAAATTTCCGGTTTTACCTTTATGACTCCTCTGGCAGGATCTCCAATCCATATGTACTTCCTTGTTACCTTATAGAGCACTACATAATGATATAGCTGTTCATTTACTATGACATGTGCAATACAAGGATAGGATATCTGCGAATAAAGTGCTGCCTGATTGCAGCGAATCCCATCTGCCTTTAGTCCAATTTCTCCAGCAGCCCGAATGATTCCTTCAATATTCGTTCCATTTAAATCAGTTCCTGCAAGCTCTCTCGCTCTTGCAACTCTAATATAGTATCCATGGTAATGCGCAATGGATACTAAGCATGCTGCTGCACAATCGGATACATCATGCTGCTTTTCACAATAATAAGCCATTTTCTCTCCTGTTCTAAAGCATCCTGTTATATCTTTCATAACAGGATGCTATTACTCTTAGCTATTCTTAAGAGCTGCCTGTATCTTCTTTTACTTCTTTACAGTTGGTACGTCAGGCATTGCTGCGAATGGTGGTACACCATATGCAACAATAGGTATTATTTCATCTGAAGCTGAAATGGTACCCCCACCATATGTACTCTTTTTATCTGCTTCTGATAAAGCTTCTACTGTCACATATTTTTCGTCCATTTTTTTGATGGAATCTTTTAACTTCTTCATTATTTTCGCCTCCTTTCTTATACTTGTACATTTATGTACAAGTATAAGATATCGTATATTATATATTTTGTCAATCAATGACATTGTTGTTTTACCATGGCTTTATATTGCCAATTTTATCTAACTATGTTACAGTTATTTTATATAAAATAATTCTAAGATATAAAGTACATATAAAGGAGCAACGTTTATGAAATATGATTTATTGGGCGGGGTATGGGAACTGACTATGGCTTGCAACATGAGATGTAAGCATTGTGGTTCCTCCTGCAAAAATAAACAAGAAGACGAATTAACGACCGAAGAGGCACTGGATCTATGTGATCAGCTTGCTGATTTAGGGATGAAGTTTATCACACTATCAGGTGGCGAGCTTACCTTGAGAAATGACTGGCATATCATCGGAAAGCGATTAACAGACCATGGTATTGCGACTTCTATGATTACCAATGGCTGGCTTCTTGACGATGACATGATTGCTAGGGCAAAGAATGCAGGATTTCAAACAATCGGCATCAGCATTGACGGATTACAGAAAACACATGATGCCATCCGTAGGATCGGTTCCTATGAACGTGATCTGAATCATATGAAACAAATAAGAAAAGCGGGATTGAATAGCTGTGTGGTGACAACTGTCCATGAAGGAAATTTTGCAGAATTAGAAGGCATGTATCAGGAATTTTTAGAGGCTGGTGTCAATACATGGCAGTTGCAGATTGCTTTGCCAATGGGGAACTTTACACATCACAAAGATCTTTATTTGAAAAAAGAACGGACATCTGAAATTATTGACTTCTGTTATTCCAAAATCGATGGGAATATTGCAATATACCTAGCCGACTGCATCGGATATTACACACAAAAAGAAAGTCTGTTAAGAAAAAAAGCTTACAATTGCAAATCAAACTGGCAGGGATGTCCTGCAGGAAAACACACAATTGGTATTTTATGCAACGGCGATATTATAGGGTGCACATCCATTCGTGAGAAAAAATTTGTAGAAGGAAATATCCGGAAGACATCTCTGAAGGAAATCTGGGAATCACCGAATAGTTTTAAATGGAACCGTGAACTTAAGAAACAGGATTTAAAAGGGTTCTGTCATGACTGTATTTACGGAGATGCCTGTCTAGGCGGATGCAGCAATACGCGTTATACATATAACGGGGATATTCATAGTGAAAATGAATACTGTGCTTATCATTATGATATGAGAAACTCTGTGGAGACAATCAATAGCTGTGATGATATAGAGGAGTTGCGTGATTTTGCTTATTCCTGTGCTAAGGACAAGCACTACCAGCTTGCTATACTGGCTGCAAAAAAACTGATTTCATTAGACAGTGGTAACTTAAGTTATCAGGATTTATACGCCTTCCTCCACTATCAGATTCAGGATTATGCTACCTGTATCCAGATAAATGAAGAAATTTTAAAAAAGGATAACTCCTATAATAACGCTTTAAAAGGTCTTGGTTTAGCAGTCTTTATGACGGGAGATTATGAGAAAGGTCTTCAGCTTGTACGAGATTCTTTAGAACATGGTACTGCTGATAATTACAGCGATTTATATGGACTTTTAAAAGCACTGGCAAAAGATACGGAAGCTGAATCAGTTAAGCAGGAAGCACTTGATAGGTTTTCCGTTGATATTACTAAGGTCAATAACTAATATAAATACGGTTCATACAATCAAAAAGAATGGAGCTGTCGCAAAAATTATGATATCATTATGCAAACGACAACTCCATAAATCATATATACCTGTTATTTATCTATCTTTGCTGTCAGCTTATGCAGCTGCAAAGATGCTCCCGCACTTCCACCATACATAAAATAGTAATCTATTTGTTCGCTGTTCTCCACCGAGATATAGGAACCATACATTGGTATATGGCAGCACATTACATTGCTTTTCGATGCAACCGCAATACCGTAACCTTGATCTGATACAAGGAAAGGCATACGCATTTTCTTCTTTCCATAGGAAATATATCTTGCTTTCAGGTTCATTGGCAGTAAGTCCTCACTTGCCATTCCTCTGGCCCAGATTTTCTCATTTTTTCTCCAGTCAAAATAAACCCAGGTTTGATCCTGTTTCCCATTCTCAATCTGTTTTGGTTCCTTTGCACGTTCGGAGAGAATCAGTTTTCCTTCTCTGGTAAAGAACTTCACCGTCCCTGTCTTTTTTTCAATTTTTACCGCAAGCTTCTCTGTCGCAATCCCAATAGCATCTTTCATTTCCTTGCAGACCCACTTTGGCTTTTTTAAAAGCAGTCCAGCCTGAACACAGGCAGGCGTAGGTTTCTTGTGAATCCATTCCTGAGTTTCCTGAAATGTTCCTTCAAGACCTTTGATAAAGCTAACACGAATTACAGAATCTTCCACAGGGGTGATCCGCAGTAATCCATAGCTACTTCCAAACTCTACGTTGTCTGGATTTTTTTTTGTCCAGCGGATGGAGGCATCGATTCTTCCATGACCAGCAGGACGAAGCTTTCTTTCTTCCGGGAGATCACCAAATTGACGAGGTGCAAAGTCGGCATTAATCGCTTCATAGGAAAGTACCCCCGATGTTATCTGCATATTTGTCTTCTTCTGCATCTGACCCTGTACAACAATTCGCTTAGGTCCGGTACGCCGCTCTTCCCCGCCAAGTAAATCTACATCCTGGCTTACCGTATGTTTTCCTTTCAATTGAATAGCAGCTGATTTTTTAACCGCTTTTTGAGAGGTCTGTTCAGAACCCTGTGCCAAAATATGCATTTTCTTTTCTTTTGGTACTTCTTTTGCAATCAAATCCGTCAAATCACCATCATGAATAACTGTCAGCTCATGAAGTGCTCTCGTGGCCGCTACGTAAAGCAGTTTTACATGACCGTCATCCGCAGGATACATCTTATTGGAAGGATTGTAGAGGAGAACTGCATCAAATTCCAAACCTTTTGTATATTCTACTGGAAGTACCATAACGCCATTACCAAATTCTGCGGTTTCCAAATTACTATCAGCTAACTTAATTTGTTTCTTTAAAACCGTCGATACCTCTCTGGCTTCTGTTTCATCTCGACATACAACTGCCACAGTCTCATGTCCTTTAGCCTGCCATGATTGAATCGTTTCTACTGCTTCTGCTAAAAGTCTTTGTTTTCCAGCACATTTCTTGATTCGGACTTCATCACCATGACGAATAATCGGCTCTACTGGATAAATAGCAAAGGTTCCATGGCGTAAAATATTGGTTGCAAAATTAGAAATTTCTATAGTATTACGATAACTTTTCTTTAAGATTCCAAAGGTATCAAACTTATCTCTTAAAATAAGTCCCTTTAATTCCTCCCAGTCATTTAACCCGTAACCAAAGTGAATATTCTGGGAAACGTCTCCCATAATGGTATAAGTACAGCCTCTCATACAATAATAGAGAGAAGCATATGCCATCATGCCAAAATCCTGTGCTTCATCAATTACCACATGACTGGCTTCCCGAATCAGCTCTGTTTCCTTAATCCGTTTATACAGATATGCAAGTGCCGCCAGATCGTATACATCAAAATCCGTTCCTGGTAATTGGACACGTTTCCCTTCTGCCTGCTGTGCTAAAAGGAATTTTTCATACATGTCAAAAATACTTCCCTTCCAGATTTTTCCTCCAAAATAGAAACGATAGAATTTTTTCATCTCATGTTTCTCTTCTGGAGTATAGGAAATGTTCCGACAGGTTATTTCATTTTCTAGTCTTGCCATAACCCGCTCATTTAGAGACAGAATCTTGTTCTGCACAGATATATGTGGATTTTCGTTAATATAGGTTTCAATTTCCTCTTTAGACAAAAGAAGCTTTTTTGTATTTTCCGTTCGTATCTCTTCATGAGGAATCTGTTTCCATTCATACTGTGCACAAAACTTTTCTAAATCATGAAACCATTGATAACTTCCTTTAATACAAGCGGTTTCTTCTCCCTTTTCCAGACTGTGGATGGTATATTTTTGGGCATCCCAATCTTCGTATAACAGCCGGATAAAGAGCTGTTCCATGGTCATCTGAGAAATTCCGTATACGTCCAAATCCGGCAGTACACTGGTAATGTAATTTAAAAGAATTCGATTACTTCCTACAATATAAAAATCCTTTGGAAGAAATTCATTTTCGTAATTATATAAAATATAGGAAATTCTGTGCATCGCTACAGTCGTTTTCCCAGAACCGGCTCCCCCCTGCACCAAGATGTTATTACGAGGTGACTTTCGGATAATCAGGTTCTGTTCTTTCTGAATAGTTGCAATGATTTCTCCTAACACCGCTTTCTTGCTTTTTCCCAGATAACGCGTCAGCAGATCATCATTTGCCACGACCTCTGTATCGTAAAAGTCCAAAAGTCTGTCATCAGCAATCTCATAAGTACGTTTACGGGTTAAATCAATGGAATATTCACCAACGTTTCTTACGTTGTACTTACATTTTCCAAGGGATTCCTCATAATAAACGGTTGCAACTGGAGCCCTCCAGTCAATGACAATCCGGTCTGTTACGGTATCTTTGATTCCTACTCTGCCGATGTAATAAGCTTCCTCCGTCTTGGTTTTATCATCTATAAAATCAATTCGTCCAAAATATGGCTTCTTTCTTGCTTTCTGGCAGCGAAGCAGTTCCTCCTTGGCATCCTGAAGACCTGCCTGCGTATTATTCCAGAGAACCATCGTTTCTTTATTTTTTGAAACATCAATCTCTAACATATCCTTCATTTCTCCAGTCAGAATCTGAACGGAATGTTTTGCCTTATCTAAGTTTTTCTCAGCTATGGTAATCACTTCGGCTAATTTCTTTTCTTCTTCAGGCCTTGTAATACCTGGTAAGTTATTTGGTTCTGACATATCGCTTTTTCCCCCTATCTGTTTCTGTGTCATGTGAAAAATATTTTCCATGTGTGGCATGTTTTACTGTTCTTTTTCTTTGCTACTTAGTATATCCTAGCAGATATGGAAAAAAACGTATAGACTTTTATTTAAAAATATTGTATAATTAGGATTGAAGTGTGGGTAGCGAGAGGCTGACCACACTTTTTGTGTTTTTGATAGGATAAAATAAGGAGGCCTTACTATGACATCAAATTATAATATTAATATGTTTAGTAATAAGCTGAAAGAGAGCATATATGACAATGAATTCTATGGTAAAATACAAAGGATAGAAATCGAAAATTTTCAGCAGGCAAGTGAAAATCTACGTTCCTATAAAATTCAAATTGCGTTGATGACAAATCTGATGATAAGAGCGGATACTTATTTTTTTACAAGAATACTTGATTTGCCTGAACTAAGTAATAGTCTTGACGAGATTACACCATTTACCCCACAGGAGGAAGAAATCTTTAAAGGCTATCATCCCTATGTATATGAGTTTACAGCGGAAAGCACGGATTATGACCTACGTTCATCCTTAAATGAATATTCTGGTCAATGGATAAAAATGAGAAACGATGATGGCAATACTACTGCTAATGACATAAGGATACAGGGAACAGAAATATTCAGTGCAAGTCCTCTCATGGCATCTGGTAAATCCATAATTTTTAATCGTTACTCTAAATTTGACTCAAACTGTGTTCTGCTTGATAAAATATTTAAAAAAGATAATCTAAAATTTTTTACGCATAACTGCGACCAATTGTATAATTATAAAAAATTTACTGATTTATTATCTTCTTCCATAAAACAGATTTTGGGAACTGTATATAGTGTAGGACTTGCTAACAATATAAAACTTGAATTAGTCGAATCCACTTCACATTCCTGTACAATTTTATATGATATTGGCTGTACACATATTACGGACATCTTACATAAAAAGGATGTATCATCAAATTTAAAAAGCTTTTACACTGAAAACTTTGATGCTATTGTTCTTTCTCACTGGGACTTTGACCATATTGCAGCTATTGGATACTATAATCCAACTCTTCTTTATTCTCCGAATATGGTATGGGTTGCACCTGATATAAATGACATAAACGAAAAAAAGCTAACTATAAGTGCTGTTAGATTAGCCTGTTATGTTGCAAATAAATCTAATTTATACTTATCGCATAATTATAATATGTGCTTAAATACGAAAAATAAATTTTTACAATTATGGCAAGGAAAAGGAACAGGTGCCAAGCAGGCTACCCATCAAAATAATATTGGTTTATTGATAGAGTTAAACCACTTTGATTATTTACACATACGTACGAATAAATATAAATCCGTAGTCTATTGTTCCAACTATAATAAAATACATGCATTGCTGACTGGAGATGTAGTTTTTGATAATATACCTGATAATTTAAAGAACAATAATCTCTACGATTTATTAGTAACTCCTCATCATGGTACAAACAGAACAATCCCAGATATAAATGGTACAGGAAGATCAGCTGCAATCGTGTGTGCGGATAAAAGCGGCACATCTGAACATTACCCTGGTCCTGACCATATTATAGGACTTATTAGAAATGGATTTAAAAATATATACATAACTGGTGAGGATTCTAATATTTACTTCGAAATGATTCTATAAAAAACTGCTTATTATAGAAAACAGGAGTTCATTCGCCCTCACGCCAACAGCTCCTGTTTCCCTCATCCTCTATTTCATTATTTCCAAACCCCTCTTCTTTTCCGCTCCATATAATACAGATTATTTTCCATTGCCATAACTTTTTCCATAGGAACGCTCTTAAATATCGGCATTTTCATTTTAAACTTAATCCAAAACACCGAGTATACAGCTAAGACAAGGAATGTAGCTCCAGTTAGGAGCCAAATCATAAGTCTTTCATGTGGGTCTGTAGAAATATAGAGAATCATATACAGTGTACCAATAATTCCTATAATAGGAATCACTGGACCACCAGGTACTTTAAAGGTTCTCGGTGCCTTTGGCAGCCGCTTCCTGAATATCAATACATCCACGTGTGCCAATATGTAAGATACCATCCAGAATACTGAGCCTGCCAAAATTAAGAAACTGATTGCATCGGAGGAATTGTTACTGGCAACGGCAAAAAGGAAAATCGCAATACTAACAAATACCTGGCCAAACCAAGGTACGTTATGTTTATTTGTCTTGGCAAAAATCTGAGGCATCATATTCATCTTCGCCATACCCTGAGAGATTGCTGCCAGACTATTTACCGTGGAGTTCTGTGTGCTGATTACTGCAAATGCACCAACTAATGTCATCCAAATTTTTCCGAAACTGCCTAACAGGTTATATCCGTATAACAAATGTGGTGCTGGAGAATCTGCCAATGCTCCCCATTCCGTATAATTATGAAAACCAAGTACCATAACTGCCTGCATCAGACAGATAATTGCCAGACCAAGAATCATGCCAAGAGGCACGTTTCTCTTTGCATTTTTTACATCCTTTGAAACTGGGATCGCATATTCTGCACCAATGAAAAGCCAGAATGCAACTGCGGTCATTGAAACGATATCTCCAAAACTGCTCTTTAATACATAAGGCTGGTTTACTTTTGTACCAACACCCAGTCCCAACATTCCGATAATACCCATAACAACCAAAGAACCAATTAATAAAACAGCTACCACATTTTGAATTTTTGCAAACATGTCGACACCGTAAAGATTTGCAATCAGCAGAATGACCACGATAGCAAGCGTATAAAAAATGCTTGGAATCTTAAGTCCTGTTGTATCGGCTACCGCAAATGAGAAAATAGATGCCTCAACGCCGCAGGACATTGTGTTACAGACCAAGTATCCGCCTACCATAGACAGCAATGTCGGGAATGGTCCTAATGCTGCCAATGTGTATTGTGCAAGGCCACCTGTTATATTTGGCATTAATGCATTTAGTTCAGATAAGGATGCTACCGTTGCCATATTTAACAACATGGCAATTATCATAGCTCCAATAAACGTAACGCCTAGTGTTCCAGCTCCCTGTCCTAATGACACCAGACAGCTGGTTGCGATAACAAGACCCACCGATATGGATACGACACTGCCCAGTCCTAACTTCTGATTTTTCATAAGCAGTCCCTCCTTTTCAATTGTTTACAGTGCATCAATTCCTTCATCACCTGTACGAACACGTATGACATTATCAAGTCCATAAACAAAAATCTTTCCATCACCGATATGCCCCGTGTATAACTCCTGTTTTACCAGTTCCACAATTTTATTTACTTTAGCAGTCTCCACAACAATATTAATCTGCTGTTTTGGAAGCAGTTCCATTACTTCATTTTCATCTATAGCAAATTCATGACTGCCCATCTCAATACCACAGCCAAGTACCTGCATAACAGTAATCCCCCGAACACCAACTTTACTTAATGCCTTTTTCAAATTACTGAGTTTGGACATTCCTGTAATGATTTCAATTTTTGATAATTCGCTCATCCTATCACTCTCCTACATTAAATTCACTTTTTCCGCTATCATGTTACGATATCTCTCCAACGTTACACCAGTATAGCATTTAAAATCTTTCATCATATGAGGCTCATCGTAATAGCCACAATCTAATGCAATCTCTTCATAGCGGTTCCGATCCTTTTTTAAAACCTGAAGTAAATACTGAAAACGCATAAACTGTGCAAACTGCTTTGGCGAGATACCATGAAACTGTTTAAATATTCTTCTGATATAACAGGCAGAATATCCAGTCTCATGGGCCAATTCCTCTATTGAAATATTTCCTTTACATGCACAGATACGGTTTCTTATATAAGCATCAATATTGGCTTTCAAGCTGGTATCGGTATTTTCCTGTACCAATCTTTCATAAGCATTTTTAAAAATGTGAATACGTTCTTTCATATTCTGTGCCAGTGCAATCCGTTCTGCCAGATGGTCACCAAATAAATTTCCATCAATTTTTAAATCCTGATTTACTAACATATCAATTGTCATTTCTCTTGGAAGAACTCCATGTCCCGCCTGAAAACGAACGCCAAAACAGGTATGTTCTTCTCCAAGTTCCCAGGGCTTTGCACGAAATACCGTGCCACTTAGGTAAGTCTGTACTTCATTGCTTCCTATATTAAATAATAAATCAATGCTTCCATCTGGTACGGAATAGACGGAATGTTTTTTCCCTTCTGATATGGTAAATTCATAGAAATGGGAAATTCCTAATTCTGTGTGGGAAATACGCCTATATGCATCGGATTGTAAAACAACATAAGGCTGTAATGGCATAATGGTTTCTTGGTTATCCTGCATTTTAATACCCTCCTGTCAATGCCTTCTTATAACCGAACCATTTTGACGCCTATCCCACAGTTTTTATTAAGCCAGTTCTGGTTTGTCCCACAACGGAAGTGGAATTCCAATTCCAAGCTCTAATGCATTTTTATAAACTGTTTCGCCCCACGCAATATCTTCTACCGGCATGCCGCCTACAGAATATATAATGCGTTCTTCATCATTGGTACGTCCTGGATGTATGCCGGTTATAATGTCGGCAATATCTATAATATCTTCTCGGCAGATTTTTTTATCATGAAGCAGATCCATAAACTTTGCACCTATGACCTGAACCGGATCATAACTTGGATATGGATATTCATCTGCCCAGGCTTCATACAATTTGTAGTTGTCCACAACAAGTCTGGTATCTTTGTCTACATAAAAGCTTTCGTTGAAACGTGCAGCCGAAGGCATACAGATTAATGCCCCTTTCTTAATCCATGTATCATCAATAAATGGGAACTCAATTTCTTTATCACCAACACTGGTTGTGGTACTAATAATGTCACTATCTCGAACCGCTTCTTCCATGGTGTCACATACAATAATATCTGTAATCTGTGGACACTCTTTTTTTGTAAATTCGATAAAAGAATCAATAGATTTTCTGGAACGTCCTTTTATCTTTACAGTCTTTAAATTCGGGCAGACACTGATAAATGCACTTAATGATGTTTTTCCCATAACACCAGGTCCGATAATGGCAACTGTTTTAGAATCTTTTTTTGCTAAATATTTGGCTCCAACTCCTGGAATTGCACCAGTACGATAAGCACTTAAAAGATTGGCTGACATAAGTGCCAATGGTGCTCCAGTATCTTTGTCATTAAGCATCATCATCAAAATAGAACGCGGAAGCCCCTCTTTTTTATTTTCAATGTTAGAACCATACCATTTCATTCCTGCCATTTTAAAACTGCCGCCAAGGTATGCCGGCATTGCCATAAAACGGCGATCTTCACCGTTCTTTGGCATTCCCTCAAATTCTGGGTTATCTGGGAAAGTGACCATGCAGCCATGAGAATTGTGATTTTCACCACCCATGACATAATCCCCTTTCTGAAGAGTGACCATCATGTCTTCCATGACTTCTATACACCGCCCCATGTTTTTTACTCCTGCCTTTATCATATCCTGTTCACTTAAATATATAAAATCAATTTTCGTTCCCATATTCATTCCTCCTTAAGCGTTTACTATGCGCTGCTGTGAAAGAATGGTTTTTCTTACAAAGATAAAAGATGTCGATAGTTTTGCTACCGACACCTTCGTCACGCATAGTATAGCATATTTAAAAGTTAAATTCCATATTATTTTTAACCTGCTTTCATTATATCTGATTCCATTGCTCTTGTATTGGAAAAAACGATACGAATAGATTCCTACCGAGTTGGCTGAAACCGATTATATCTGAGTGGACTAATATCAACAATCGTATCTTCTCCTGCTGTCATCTGGGATAACATGAGCCCGACTGCTGGAGCTGTACCAAATCCATGTCCAGTGAATCCGCAGGCAAGAATCAACCCTTCTGCTTCATCAACCTTACTGATAAATGGAACTCCATCAAATGCATTATCTAACCATCCACACCAGCTTCTTACAATCTTTGCATCTTTCAATGCCGGAATATAACCTATGATAGCACGACAGCTTGCAGAGAGTGTCATGGAATTAGTAAGCAGTGCGGACGGATCAGTCATATCTGTTACTTCCTCATATCCGCAGTCTGAACCAAAAATAAATGAACCATGTTTAGCCTGATGACCGTAGAAATCTGCACCTGCCGTTCCTAGCATGATATCGAACATTGGTGGCTGTTTTTCGGTTACTAAACACTCGTCAATCAACCTTGTCATAGGAATGTCAATACCTACAGTCCTTGCAATATAGCGGCTCTCATAACCTGCTGCCAGAATAATAGTCTCTCCTTCTAATACGGTACCGTCTGACAGTACAACCTTACGAACCTTACCTTTTACTTTCTTTAATTCTTTCACTTCAGCCTCGGTAAAGAAACGTACCCCCATTTCCAACGCCCTTTTATAAAATCCAAGTGTCGTTGTCAGTGGATTAGCATGTCCGTCCGTAGGACACCAACTCGCCCCGATAATATCCTTAGAGAGATACGGGCAGATCTCCTGTACTTCTTTAGCATCAATCATACGCACATCCAAACCAACGCTTTTTGCACTGTCTGCTAAATTCTGCAGTTTCTTAAGATGTGCCTCCGTCTTACCAAGTCGAAGATTTCCCTTCTGAGTATATTCCACATCTACTCCAAGTTCTTCTGAAAGGTTTGGCCATAAATGCTTAATTCCATACATGGCATAAGGTAATTCTCTTACATCACGGCCAGATTGACGGACACCGCCTCCATTTCTGCTTGAACCTCCATGACCAATACTTTTGGTGGATTCTAATACAATCACATCTTTAATTCCTCGTTTTGCTAAATAGTAAGCTGCTGCACAGCCAACCACGCCACCTCCAATAATGATAACTTCTGCTGTTTTATTCATGTGGAACACCTCCGTCCTCTGCCATAATTTCCATTTCAATTGGTCTCATAGGTGCTCTGGAAACTGCTGGTTCAATCTCTACTGGTTTTACATTCAGCTCATGAGATACGATACTCTTTACAAGTTTCCCGCAAGTCTGTCCCTGACACAGTCCCATGCCAGAACGAAGATAACGTCTTAATTCCTCGATTGTAAACATACCTTCATGCACGGCTTTCCTAATTTCACCTTTGGTTACTTCTTCACAGCGGCATACTAATATATCATCGTCTGAAGCCTCCACATAAGGCCCAATTTCCTTCAATTTTTTCTGAACATCTATCATAAGGCATTCCCTCCTATTCTCCTAATCTGCCTGAAAGAAACGTGCCTTCATCAGCATATCATTTGGCACCTTAATCGTTAACAGGCTGGTATGGTCAAATGCTTTTGCAGTCCGTACCTTGGTTACCACAGCTTCACATAGTTTTCTGCCATCTCGTCCTAATGCTGTTCCTATATCGCCAGCCTTTGGTAATGGTAGGAATTCATATGGCATAGTAACTTCTCCATATCCCTTTTCTACTTCTTCATTTATCAGGAAAATCGCCTGTCCAGAACAGGAAGCAACACACATTCCACAGCCGATGCAGGCATGTGCTGAATCAACTACCGGAAGTGAAGTAATATTTTTACCAATACTGATACATCCTTTTTTACAGGCATCCTGGCAAGGATTGCACGGAATATTCTGTGTACACTCAATCACCGGATGAATTCCTGCCTGTCTAGTTACACCAGGATAACGTTCAATTTCTTCCTCTGCCACATAACCTTTTTCAAGAAGGTTCATAGATATATCAATTCCTTCTTCGGTCTTTTCTACTAATCTTCCTCTATTTTTTGGAGCAAACATACCCTGGCGTAATGTTTCTAACTGTCCTTTTAATTCCTGGATCCGCTCGTTTTTTTCTTCTTCTGTCATATAACCAAGATAGCAGGCAATTGTGGCACCACTCATACGTCCTTCAATCATAGCAGAACTTGCTTCTTCGATTCCCGATACATCACCTGCCGCATATACTCCTGGTACGCTGGTTGCTCCATCCTCATCGCAGACTGGAACATAGCCACCAGGAGTGTCATTCATCTGACATCCCGCCTGCTTTAATAACTGAGACATTGGAGAGAGTCCAACTGCAAGACAGATAGTATCCACATCAAAATGCTTTTCTGTTCCCGGTATCACCTTCCAATCCGGCCCTACCTGACCAATGACTACACCTGTTACATGATCCGTACCTTCCGCTTCTACAATAGTATGAGACAAATAAAATGGGACACCGCATCTTGCTACTTTTGCTGCATGTACACCATACCCTCCAACTCTTGGTGCCGCATCGGTTAATGCAACGACTTCACAGCCACACTGAAGTAACTGAAAACTAACAACTAGTCCAACATTTCCGGAACCCAGCATCAATATTCTATTCCCTGGTTTGATGTGATGGAGGTTCATCATGGTCTGTGCAGCTCCTGCACCAATAACGCCTGGTAGTGTCCAGCCTTTAAAATTAACCATGTTTTCAGATGCACCAGTAGCAACTAAAACAGCATCTCCTTTGAAATGCCTGATTTCCTCTTTTATTTTCACAGTTACTTCTTTTTCCGAATAAAGCCCAACTACAGTTGCATTTAATACAACTTTAACACCGTACTGCTTGGCTTCTGCAAGGAGTTCTTCTCCGATTTTAAATCCTCTTACTTTTGCTTTATGTTCTTTAGAACCAAAGAATTTGTGGATTTGTTTAAAAAGCTGTCCGCCTGGTCTTTCATTTTCATCAAATACAATTGGCTTAAGACCTTTCTTTGCCGCTTCAATCGCTGCGGATAAACCAGCTGGTCCTGCACCGATTATAATCATATCATAACGTTCGATTACCATTTATATCGCCTCCTCTTTTGCGGATACTCCGTACTGTGTCTGAATCTTCATGCCTTCTTTTAATGGAGTTATACAGGTTCTGACGTTTGGCCTGCCATCTACGATCATGACACAATCTGTACATCGGCCAATTGCACAGAAGACACCGCGAGGCTCGTGGTTTTTGGCAGTATATCGATGAGCCATGACACCATTTGCTTTTAAGGCAACGGCGATAGGTTCACCTTCATAGCCACTCATTGATTTTCCATTATACGTAAAGGTTACTTCTCTTCGTTCTGGTGTTTCACCCAAGATTGGGTGCATTTTAATTCGCTCCATATATAAGACCTCGCTTTCTTTTATTCTAAAAAAAAACGCCTGCTGGAATGCAGACGCCTTTGTCTTTATCGTGTTTGTTTTCTTGATGAGAATACTTTATCACATACAAGAGAAGTTGTATTGGAAAAAACGATACAAGTTCATAAAATCCTGATTTTTAAGCAAACTAATTCCTAGGAACTAGTTTCAAAATTTAACTATAGAAAGGTCTTATAAATGAAAGAAAAATACAATGATTTATACAAACAATTAGCTGCAAGTTATTATGCCGAAAACTTTGAAAAAACATTCCTTCATTTACTGCAGAATGAATTTGAAAACAAAGAAGAAGCAAGGGAAGTGCTAAGTACGTTATGTGGTGTTGAAAACAATGACGCTTTGGATGATTATACATTCACCCAGGAAATTATCAATTCCATTACTCATAACCGGGTACGGGAAAAAATCATTCAAAAAGTCCGTTCCTGCAAAGATGACTGTGAACAGGCAGATGGCAAAAGCAAATGCCAGAGCGTCTGTCCATTTGATGCTATACTAAAAGATCCAATCGGAAATGATAAATTTATTGACCCTGAACTTTGTATCAGCTGTGGACGGTGTGTTAGTGTATGTGATAAAGGAAATTATCTAGATACCCAGCAGTTTCTCCCTCTTGCCGGTCTTCTAGGAGGTTCTGATAAAGTCTTTGCAATTGTTGCACCGGCGATTGCAGGTCAGTTTGGAAAAAATGTATCTCTGGATCAGCTGCGGGAAGCATTTATAAAAATAGGTTTTTCTGATATGGTTGAAGTAGCAATGGCTGCCGATATTTTGAGTTTTAAAGAAGCACTGGAATTTCATGAACATGTAACGAATGAAAAAGATATCATGATTTCCTCCTGCTGCTGTCCTGTCTGGGTTTCGCTTCTTCGTAAAGTATACAATGACTTAATTGATGATGTAACTCCTTCCGTATCTCCAATGGTTGCAATGGGACGTATTCTGAAAAAATTAGATCCAGAGGCGAAAGTAGTTTTCGTCGGACCTTGCATAGCGAAAAAGACAGAGGCAAAGGAAAAGGATATTTCCGATGCTGTTGATTTTGTTCTGACCTTTCAGGAAGTCAGTGCCATGTTTGAAGTGGTGAATATCAAACCAGAAGAATTAAAAGGTGTTCCTTCCGTTGATTATGCTGCTACCGGTGGCAGGCTTTATGGACGTTCTGGTGGTGTTGCAGAAGCCGTGCATGATGTCGTCGATCAGCTTTTTCCAGATACCAGAGAACTATTTACAAAAGTACAGGCAGATGGCGTACCAGATTGCAAAAAATTATTAGAAAAGCTGCTTTCTGGTGAAGTAAAGGCTACCTTTGTTGAAGGAATGGGCTGTCCTGGTGGATGTGTCGGCGGCCCAAAACGAAATGTTGATCGTGAAGCTGGCAAAGAAGCCGTAAATAAAGAAGCATATGATTCGGCTATCAAGGTTCCTGTAAATAGTGAAATTCTGATTGATTTAATGCATCGAATTGGAATTAATGATATTCGTGAGTTAAAGAATGGGAATTCTATGTTTGAAAGAGAGTTTTAATTTTATCAAGCTTTCTATAAAACAACCAGGCAGAAGAACGGAATAAGACTATCTGCCTGGCATAAAGATGTTTTTATAACAAAATTCCATGCATAAAACCTAAAAATATGTTAAAACTTAGTATATAATTAGAAGACAGGAGGATTTATGATACAGACCTATATTAAGAAACCCGTCATTGTAAAAGCGTATCAGACGGATAAAAGCATGAAAATAAAAACCTTAGAAGGTACTATGACTGCTGAACCAGGTGATTATATTATTACCGGTATAAAAGGTGAACAATACCCTTGTAAACCTGATATTTTTGAAAAAACCTATGAAAGATGTTCAAATAGCAAATAAAGTACAGTTCCTCGTCAAACTGTACTTTATTTACTATCCTTGGGCAGTATCTTCTGTTTTGTCTTTGGAATTATTTATTGCATTCCAAGATTTCAGTTCTTTTGACATACATTCTTCCGATAACTCTACGAGTAAATTAAACTGCTTGTCTTTGGGAATAGCAGAAAAGATACCGGTTCCAGTCAGATATTGATGGAGTGTACTCCTAAGTCTTTCACAAATCATCCGGTATTCAATCCAAAGGTTATGGTAACCTAAAGCATTTATCAATGTATTACTAATAGCTGATGCCGTACTAATCACTGCAATGATTGGACTTTTCACATGAAAGGTTGTAAGACATGGTAAGATGCCGGTAAGAAGAATAGATAGCATCGTTAAAATGGTAAAATACTTTTTGTATTTTACTGCCGCACAGTCATACCATCCAATCTGTTTAATCAGCCGATATGTTATATATGCCTTTTGATTTTCCTCTAATCCATCCAAATAGTTTTCATATTCTAATTTTATTTCTTGTAGAGTATCATTCATTTTCTCGAACCTTTCGTTCCCACGCCTTTACTTTGTTCTGCCATTCTTCTGGGAAGGATAATTCTAAATTATAGTCTTTTTTATCTACATCGAAATTTAATATCTGTATCTCATCGTCTGTATAGATATCCTGTTTTAAAATGCACTCATCTAAAAATATTAAAATTGGAATATTCATGCCAAATGCCATACCGATTTCAATATTGCACCAGTCACTAGTTTTGTATTTTTTCTGAATCCGTTGACTAGGTCTGTAATACTTACTTGCTTTGTCCAAATCACTGCGAGGACGAATGACTGCTTCTTTTATTTCCATTCGTTTAAATGCAACGACAATCATTCCCTCGCACTCTTCCATTAAATTTAATACACCTCTAATTGTCGAACTT
>CAKSBP010000034.1 GCA_934438135.1 uncultured Clostridium sp.
TGCGGGTGTAGTTCAATGGTAGAACACTAGCCTTCCAAGCTAGATACGTGGGTTCGATTCCCATCACCCGCTTTTATAGAACATCGAAAGAATTCGGTGTTTTTTTTATGCACTTCTCTCTGCTTTAATATTTAAAGAGCCAAAGGTTACCACTATTTTGTCTATAGATATCAATATATAAAAAGAGCAAGTCCTCCTGTTTATCAAGGACCTGCTCTTCTCAAAACTATTAAGCTGAAAATCGGATTCGAACCGACGACCCCTTCATTACGAGTGAAGTGCTCTACCAGCTGAGCTATTTCAGCAACATCAACGTCTAACACGTTGCCTCATTATGATACCACAAACATGGGGATAATACAAGTATTTTTTTCAAAAAGTGTTACGTTCCAGCAGGGTATTCACAATCTATGAGAATCCCCTGCTGCACCAAAAGAAATCCTGTTTTTCTCTCTACTCAATTTCTATCATACGATACCCAATACCCGCTACTGTCACAATTACCTCTGGATGTGTTGGATTTTTTTCAATTTTATGTCGTATGTTGGACATATTGACACGTAAAATTTTATTATTTTTCGCTGCATAAGGTCCCCAGATCGTCTGAATGATTTTTTCATAGGAAAGCACGCATCCTGCATTTCTAGCAAGTAGATTTACAATTTTATACTCAATTTGTGTAAGATGAACCGGAACACCTCTTATTGTTACCATTCTCTTTTTGAAGTCTATTTCGAAATCCCCCACCCGGTAAGTATTTACAGGCGTATACATTTTATAATACTCCAGCTGGCTGTTTCTCCGAAATACGACCCTGATTCGTGCAAGAAGTTCATTCATGCCAAATGGTTTTTTTATATAATCATCCGCTCCCAAGTCAAGCACATTGACAACATCCTTCTCTTTTGTCTTTCCCGAAAGCACCAGAATCGGCATTGGCGACCAGGCTCTGACGCTCTTTATTATTTTCTGACCATCAATATCAGGAAGCCCGAGATCCAGCAGTACTAAATCAGGACAATGGCTCGCAATTACCGATAACGCCTTTCGTCCTGTATCAACAGTTATGGTACGATATCCATTTTTTTTTAACGCTGACTCAAGCATCTCAAGCACATGCTTCTCATCTTCAACAATAAGTATTGTCTGCTTGTTCATTTAACAACCTCCTACGTGGAACGTTCATTCCAACCATTTTTATTTTAATTTGATGTATAGCCGTTACCCTGTTGTATAAATTCGAAATTTCATATTTTCCTACCTGATAATCTTCTGCTCTATGTGACAATACCTTAATTATATCAATGGATTAAGAAGTCGTGTAGTTTACTATACATTTTTATTCTGCCTGCAGAATGTTTTCTCAAATGACATATTTTCTTCCCTTATTGCCGTATACTACACCAGTGTTAAAAAGTTGTTAAGAAATTGCAAATAATATTGATATTTGATTGTATTCGTGATAATCTTCACTATGCAAAGCCCATGAGCCTTAAATAAGGCTCACTCCCCCTTTATGGGCTTTGCTTTTGTGCTTTATTTTACCTTTTCTGTAATTAAAAAAGGCGTTAATGAATCAATATATCAATCCATTAACACCATAATGTGCAGACTTCTGTCCGTTCTATTCCTGCATCTTAGAAAAATCAATTGGTTCTTTCTTCTCTTCTATTCGACTGATTACATATAAGATTCCAAGAAGCATTGCAATACTAACAACTAATGGAACATAGAAACCATCTACAAATCCCATAATCAAATACCCTGCCAGACAGCATACTGCAACAACACTCGCGTATACAAGCTGAGTTGCTACATGATCCAGATGAAAGCATCCTGCTCCTGTAGAAGATAAAATGGTTGTATCCGAAATAGGCGAAATATGATCTCCAAAAACTGCTCCTGCAAGAATTGCACCTAATACTGGGAATAATAATTCTGTCGTAGTTTCCGCTGAACAAATGGATGCTCCAATCGGTATGAGAATCGCCATCGTTCCCCAGGATGTTCCTGTCGCAAATCCTAAAAACGCAGATACTGCAAATACAACTGCTGGAAGAATGAACACTGGAAAATTTGCATGTTTTACAAGAAGTCCTACATATCCACCAGTATTTAAATATTCTGGTCTACAGATACCACCAATTGTCCATGCCAGAATCAGAATTGTAAAAGCAGGAACCATTGATTTAATACCTTCTGTAATACCTTCCATAAACTCCTTGTAAGTAAGCACTTTTCTTGGAATGTATAATAAAAAGGTAACAATTACTGCAAAAAAGCTTCCTAATACAAGAGATCGTGAGGAATCACAATATCCAAATGCCTTCATAACAGAATGCTCCCCACTGAATCCACCACCTGTATAAATCATTGCAAGAATCGTTCCGGCAATTAAAGAGAATATCGGAATCAGTAAGTCTTTTACTTTTCCATTTCCAGCTGATTCTGCTGCCGCTTCTGATTTCAAATTGTCTGGTCTTCCTAAGAATAAATCCCCATTCTCAATGGCTGCTTTTTCAAACTTTTTCATTGGACCAAAGTTTAAGTTTGTCCCACAAATCACAATAATCATGATAATAGTAAGAATCGCATACAGGTTAAACGGTATAATCTGTATGAAAGCTGTCATTCCGTTTTTTCCTTCACATGCATCCTGAATATAAGTTGCAACAGAAGCTCCCCATGAACTGACTGGTGCAATAATACAGATTGGTGCTGCCGTTGCATCCAGAATATAAGCAAGTTTCGCTCTGGATATTCTATATTTATCCGTTACTGGTTTCATAACCGTTCCAACTGTCAAACAGTTAAAATAATCATCAATAAAAATCAAGCACCCTAAAGCTGATGTTGCAAAGGAAGCTCCCTTCCTCGTTTTTATCCGCTTTGCAGCCCATGTCCCATAGGCTTTAGAACCTCCACCTTTAGTTACTATCACTACAATTGCCCCTAATAATGATAAAAATATTAAAATATTTACATTTTCACTCATCTTTATTCCCATAACATCAAATGTTGTCTGAACCATACCGATGAGGTTACCGTTACTAAATATTAATGCACCTGTAAGAATTCCTAACAGTAGAGAAGAAATAACTTCTTTTGTAAGCAGAGCCAGAATAATTGCTATTACAGGTGGTATTATAGAAAGCCACCCAGCATTAGGCATATTAATCGCTTCCATTATGCTTTTCCTTTCATTTGTATTTTCGATTTCTAAATTTTAATAAAATTCATGTACACACTACTATAACACCTTTTGGTTATGCTTTCAAACATTTTCTTATATTTTGTCATAAATTAACGAATATTTATTCATTTTTATCCCAGAAATTTTCTTTTGTTTTTTCCAAAAATGCTTTCATATTCTGTACTGTTAGTGGATTAATAAAATGTTCAATTTTCTCAACCTGCTCCAACTCACAGCTGCTTCGGTTCACCATGCATAGAAATTCGTTTAATGTGTCATGACGAAACAATAAATATTTTCCCTGCTTCTTCCCTTTTCCAGTCAAAGAAATTTCACCATACTTTTCAAAGGAAATATAACCATCCTTTTTCAATTTTGTCATCATCTTCGATGCAGAGGATGGTCTTACATGAAGGTTTTCGGCCAATTCACTCAAATGAATCGTAGATTTTACGAGAGAAAGCCGATATAACATTTCCAGATAGTCTTCCATAGAACCAGTCAATTGCCCGTCCTCCTGCCTTTCATAACTACGAAGCGTATAAAAACCATTCTCTTTTCTCATTTTACAACAATCCTTTCCAAATGAAAACCAATCGTAACATAACTTTCATAACTTAATATACTAATGTTATAGAAAAAGTTTCCCTATCCTAACAATATATTATGAGGTGTCAGATTTTATGAGTGAAATATATTCCCTTAATGATATAAATCCCGGAGAAAAAGCAAAAGTGCTGCAGCTTTTATCAACCGGCAGCATAAGACGGCGTCTGCTCGATATTGGTCTAATTGAAAATACAGAAATCGAGTGTATCGGCAAAAGCCCATCGGGAGATCCTACCGCATTTTTAATTCGAGGTGCTGTCATCGCCATCCGCTCTGAGGATTTAAAAAATATTTTAATTTATCCAGAAAATAGTAAGGAGAGGTAATTATGGGACTTTCAAAGCAATCCGTCGGTGTTCATGCAATCGACTCGGGACTTCATATCAGAAAGCATTCTCCTGATGAAAAAATCATTGCCATTGCCGGGAATCCGAATGTTGGCAAAAGCACGTTATTCAACAGCCTGACAGGTCTCAACCAGCACACTGGAAACTGGCCTGGGAAAACCGTTTCCAATGCGCAGGGTTCTTTTAAAAGCAGCCGGCACTCCTATATTCTGGTTGATATTCCTGGAACCTATTCTCTTATGGCTCATTCAACCGAAGAAGAAGTCGCCAGAAATTTCATCTGCTTCGGAAAACCAGATGCCATCATTATCGTTTGTGATGCCACCTGCCTGGAACGAAATTTAAATCTGGTTCTTCAAACTATGGAAATCACAAAAAATGTCATCGTATGCGTGAATTTAATGGATGAAGCCAAGCGAAAACATATTAAAATTAATTTAAAAGCTCTATCCAAAGAACTTGGTGTTCCTGTTGTAGGCACTGTTGCAAGGGATAAACGCTCCCTCTCGCATTTAACAAAGACATTGGATCAACTTATAGAAAAAGAAGAACGACCGGATCCTCTGTCCATCCAATACGAACTTCCAATTGAGGACGCCATTGATTCTATTCAGTCCGTTCTTCCGGAAGAAGCAATTTCAGGCCTAAATCCACGCTGGCTAAGTCTGAAACTTCTTGATTATGATTATTCCCTGATTAAAGAACTTAAATCCTTTCTCCATCAGGATATTACAACTGACAGCCTGTTAAGCAGAACACTGGAGCAGGAAAAGTCCTTGCTTGCCAGCCAGAACATTACTTTTTTGAACCTACAGGATAAAATCGTTGCAGGAATCATGTCCCGCGCGGAACAGATATGTAGAAAAACCGTTATTTACGAGCGAAACCAATATGATTCCCGGGATCGCAAAATCGATAAACTTCTCACAAGTAAGCGAACGGGCTATCCAGTTATGATTGTCTTTCTGGCTTTTGTCTTCTGGCTTACGATTACCGGTGCTAACTACCCATCCAACCTGCTTTCCCGCTTCTTTGCCTGGCTGCAGATATACCTGGCAAATGGCCTTCATGCAATCCACGCTCCCGATGTAGTCTATAATGTACTAATTCTAGGAATTTACCGGGTTCTCACCTGGGTGATAGCAGTTATGCTGCCCCCAATGGCAATTTTCTTTCCTCTGTTTACCCTGTTGGAAGACGCCGGCTATCTACCCCGTATCGCCTACAACCTGGATAAACACTTTAAACAGTGCTGTGCCTGCGGAAAACAGGCTTTAACCATGTGTATGGGATTCGGCTGCAATGCTGCCGGAATCGTCGGCTGCCGGATTATTGATTCTCCAAGAGAACGTCTAATCGCCATGATTACAAACAATTTCGTTCCATGTAATGGACGTTTTCCAACTTTGATTGCCATTATCACCATGTTCTTTGTTGGTGTAAATGGAGGTGCTGGACGTTCTGCACTTTCCGCTTTAATATTAACTGCATTCATCCTCCTTGGCATATTCATGACATTTATGGTATCCAAACTATTGTCTCATACTATTTTAAAAGGTATTCCATCTTCTTTTACTCTGGAACTGCCTCCTTACCGGAAGCCACAGTTTGGAAAGGTATTGGTGCACTCTTTAATTGACCGGACTTTATTCGTACTTGGAAGAGCCATTGTTGTCGCTGCTCCTGCCGGACTGGTAATATGGATTATGGCAAATGTATCAATTGGAAACATTTCCTTGTTAGCTCACTGTGCAAACTTCCTGAATCCGTTTGCAAAACTTCTTGGACTGGACGGTGTTATTTTAATCGCCTTTATCCTTGGTTTTCCTGCAAATGAAATTGTACTCCCGATTATTATTATGGCCTATCTGTCAGAAGGAAGTCTGGTTGATATGAGCAGCCTGACCAGCCTACGTCAGCTTCTAGTTGATAACGGCTGGACCTGGATTACCGCCATCAGCACAATGCTTTTCTCTCTAATGCACTGGCCATGTTCCACAACCATGCTGACAATCAAAAAGGAATCTGGAAGCTGGAAATGGACAGTTTTGTCCTTTTTGATTCCAACTGTAGTTGGATGTGCAGTGTGCTTTGTGTTTGCAAATATGGCAAGGCTGTTTTGTGGATGAGGATTAATATATATAGGAAAAGACTCCTCTTTATCGGATGGGATAGAGAGGAGCTTTTTCTTATAGTAAAATCCTCCCCACATTAAAAGGCTTCTCCCTAGTCATTCAGACACGGGAGAAGCTCTCTTCTAACCTTCTTTAACCCTATGCTCAATCACAGCAAGCACTTTATATAATAACGTTGCAATAATACAAAGAATCACTATCGACATAATAACCCAATCCAGTTTAAATAGATGTGTACACATACAGACTTTCTTCCTATTAAATGCTCATTTCAATTTTCTTATAATTCACTCTCTTAATATTAAACCTCATATCTTCCCAGAAATCAAGGGATACAATTCCATGATCGGGATAAATAGTAATTTGCGTGATATGTTCACTGAGCTTTGATACAATCAACGCTCTATCATTGATATCCTTTATCTCGTTAGCAATCTCCACTATGCGCTTCTGGTTAGATACCGTCTGCTTTTTGATCTGCTCGATACTTGCTATTTTTTCCGTAACCGTATCATATTCTTCCTTCAGATTGCTGTCCTTTGCCTGGAAAAGTTCTTCTGCAATAATTCCATCCAACATCTTATCAAGTAAAAGCTCGCGCTTATTCATAATACTCAGCTGCTTTTTTCTCAGTGTATCAATATCTTCTACTTCCTCATTACAGATTGCCTTTTGTATTACAGATAACAATGCATCCTGCATCTGCTCCAATCCATCCTTGGAAAATACCCTCTGTCCAATCTGGAATAGAATATCCTGCAAATCACTGTCCTTTATATGAATATTATCACATCCACCAATCCGCTCGCTGGACACGCTCCGATTTGAAATAGTTTTTCTACCTCGCTGCACGTATTCTTTACACGACCATTCACGAATCTGTTCCCCTTTTCTTGTCTTCCTGAACCGCTGCCAGTATACCGAACCACATTCTCCACAAATTATTTTACTGCTTAAAGGATGATTTCCCTTATTGCACCCTCTCTGCTTCTCTATAAACCTCTCTGTCTTTTCGGTAACTGCATGCTTATTCATTATTTCGTTTGCCTGTTCCCATACTTCTTCACTAACAATGGCCGGAACAATATCTTCATGATAAATCCATTCCGACTTTTCAGTATGTACAATCTGCTTTGTGTTAAAATCCTTATGATTTTTGTTCATGACTGCCGTCCCCTTAAACAAAGGGTTTCTTAAAATTCTTCTTACTGTTACTTCTGGAAACTTTCCACCCGTCCGACTCTTGATACCCTTGGTTTCCAGCTTCTTAGCAATCCTCCTGCTTCCATATCCTTCACAACAAAGATTAAAAATAAGCCGGACGATCTTAGCTTCCTCCTCATTTATTATCACCTGTTTATTAACCTTATCATATCCCCAAGTATTCGACGTGATAACCACATTAGAACCTTTCTCTTGCCTGTGCTTGTGCGCATTATTTATCTTTTTCGATAAATCTCGGCTATATTCTTCCGCTAAAATAGCTCGTATTCCGGTAATCAATGCATCATCCGGTGTATAGAACTTATTGTCCAGGTAAAAGAAAAGCTTCTTATGTGCCTGAACCATCTTGTCTACAAAGATATACCATTCTTTTGTATTTCTCATTAATCTATCTTGAGATTTCACCACAATGATATCAAATTTATCCTGTTCCATTTCATTAACCAGGCGATTGTACTCGTCTCTTTTATGAGTTGTCGTTCCGGACTTTCCTTCATCGATGTATTGGTCTGCCAGCTTCCAGCCTTTCTTCTTTACCGCTGTAATCGCCTCTTGAACCTGACTCTTCAATGCATTTACCTGAACTTCTTCTTCTGTACTCACCCGGCAATATATTACGGCTGTCTCCATGCAAGCACCTCCTGGTCTAAAACTTTAAAATTAATAAGGAGCCAGTAATAATTACCGACTCCTTATTTTCAATACTCGCCTCTTTGAACAATTGCTACTGCTCTATAATATTCATTTTCTGTCAGCTTTTCTCTTGAATGTAATTCTCTAAGGACAAATAACATATCCTTCTTATTTTCTCTTGACTTCAAATCTACTTTCTTTTGCATATGTATTCACCCTTTCATAAAACAATTCTTATATATATTCTATGAACTATATAAAACTTTGAAAGTTGTACAACATCCACTCTGCTTTTATCCGGACTGGTGACCGGTTAGCCTGATGGCTAAGTAGCATTAAACGTATTCAGGTAATCAAAAAGCCTTTTCTATTAAGTAAGAAAGGGCATATGAATGAAGCATAATTTCATATAGTTATTTACTAACTAAATATCTGCTAAGACCTTATCACTATATGTATTTATCTCTCATTTCACAAACGAACTTTTTCAGTTATTGGTGGTGTCCATATTTCTGGCAGCACCAGCTTTTTATTATATGCAGTCACGCTGCATCAGAAGAAGATTGCGACAAACCATACCAATAAAACAAGCAATCCAAACTCCTGGCCTTCCGGCATATGTAGTTTTCAAAGTTCTAAGCTGTTATCAGCCTTCAAAAGCACATTAGCCAAACTAGTGTGCTTTTGAAGCCTGACTAAACGAATAGAGCAATACCAGTTTATTTGTTTGAGAGGGGATAACATCAACCAGCATTGCTCTTGTCTAATATAAAACTAAAAGGGCGGTGCTCTGGGAAAGCTTTTTAACAGCTTTAGCTTTTTTGTTTCGCTGTAAACCCATCGCCTAAGTATCCGCAATTAATTCCATAAGTTTGGACTGTTCAATTTTTAGAGTTTTACACAAACAAATCAATTCACTGCCACTTATAATAGCATTCTGATTAAAAATTCGCATAAGCCTCTGATAATCAATTTTTGTCTGCTTTGATATATATGTATACTTAATTCCATTCGACTCAATTGTACTTCTTAGTAATTGAGTAATCTTTTCATTCATGTTCTCTTTCATAACTTTCGCCTCTGTTTGGTTGAATAATTCGTTTATACTAACATTATATAATCGAATTATTCGTTTGTCAATGTTTTTTAGTTGAATTTTTCAATCTTCTCTCTTGACTAGTAAAATTCGATGCTGTATCATTTCTTATAGGAGGTGTATTTATGGCAAATAAGAAGTTTGGTGATACGCTGCGCACGCTTCGTAATAATAAAGGATATACTCAACAAGAGGTTGCAGATATATTAGGATTGAAGAACAAAAGTACTTTAGGCTCCTGGGAGGTTGGCAAGTCTGAACCAGATGCCTATACATTCCTTAAATTATTGAAAATATACGACGTAAATGACGTATACGGCGCTTTCGATGAAGTATCACCAAAACAACCAACAAATGATATCGCTGAAAAATATAATCAGCTTCATAGTGGATATAGAAAATTAATAGAAAATCAAATTACTCAATTATTAGAATTGCAAGATTCGGACAAAAGCAGAAAATAATTTAAATTCATCCATAAAATCAAACAATGCTAAGTAAGCAATTTTCTTTTTCAATAACCATCCTGAAAATTGTTTATCTTGGCATTATTATATAAAATCCAATACAAATGTTCAATTTTTTTGCAAATTAGGGGGTTTTCTTTGCAGATTATGTAATATCTAGTCCGGAAAGACTATTTTTATAACTTTTGGTAAAGAATCTTCGAAACTTAAAAGCTGCCACGCAAGCAATTTAATACTTCGTGGCAGCCTCCATTTCTTACTTCTTCAGTTTCTTTGCTCCATCTGGCAATTTACCCTGGTACAGCACCCACATACATGCCGAATTAACATTCCTCTTTGCTACTTGCCAGGATACTAACGCTATTGCTTTCTTATAATCCTTCATCTCGCATTCCTCCTTTGTATGAATCATCATTATTTACAAATACAAAATATTTCTCTCTTGCATTCTTTAAATAATTCCTGCTAATATAGAACTTCTCACCTGTTTTCAAAAAAACGGTGTCCTTTTGAAAATCTTTTATTTCATCCATATTCACAATAACACTCTGGTTTATCAGGATAAAATTACTCTCCAATTCCTTTTCAATTTCCTTAATGGACATATTAACCAGGTACCGCTTTCGGAACGTTACAATTTCCACTTTACGACCTTTTCTCTCTATGTAATAAATATCACGCTGCTTTAACTGGACTGGATTCCGTTCAAACCGAAATTCTAAAATTGCATCCAACTTATGCCTGGTAACTGTATTTGCATGTAGAATTGCCTTTACAAACAAACTGTTAAACTCTGTCTTATTGATTGGCTTTATCAGGTAACCAAACGCCTGCATTTTAAATGCCTGGACTGTATACTGATTATGACATGTCAGGAATATAATGACAGCCCATTTATTTGCCTTGACAATCCGTTGTGCCAGGAGCAGTCCGTTGCTATCCTTCTCACCTAAATCAATATCCAGGAATGCCACGTCAATATTAGCAAGTATTTCATCCGAAATATCCATGCTCCTTGAAAAGCATTGCATCTTAGTCTGAATTTTATACCGCTTACTCAGCTTTGTAATATACGCTAAGTTACTATTAATCCATTCCTTTTCATCATCGCAAATCATAATATTAAGCATTCATATTCCCCCTAACAGTATGGTATATAAACCCTTATGTTAAATAACTTGTCGTCAAAGTCAACTCTAGCTTGTCCTTTATGATTTTTTGCAATCTTTCTAATAATCCGGATGCCATAACCATTGCCTTGGTGCTTCGTCGAAACATATTCCCCACGTTTCATTACTGGATGCTGCCTATATGTATTCTCACAATAAATATCCAGCCCTTCCGCATCCTCTGTTATCGCCAGTTTAATATATCGGTCAGGCTCTGGAAGAACTTCTGTAGCCTCCTCTGCATTCTTTAATATATTACTAAGTAGAGAGCAAATATCCAATGCATCCATTTTAAAATTATCGGCCATTATCTCGGTTACAAATATAATTTTCTTTTCCAGTATACGGTTCCTACATTGGTTCAGCAGAATTTCAACATTCTTGTTCTTAAAAGTAAAATACTCTGTCACTTCTATCCGGCCATATATATTGTCCAAATAGTCCTCTAATCTATCATACTCTCCATGCTCACACAGCTGTCTGATAATTCCCACATGATTTTTCAGATCATGCCTCATTTCCCTAAGATCTTCTATCATCTTCTCGTATTTTCTATATGACTCCATCTCTGCCTGGATATAATAAATCCGACCGTTGTACTCCTGCTCTATCCGTACATGATGTAGAATCAGCTCAATCATATATACCGCAAGCGACATCAAAATAATCTGAGTAAATACAAACAAGACCAGAATCCATGGTTTGTTCCCTATGAGTGACATATTTCGAAACAATATTATAATTGGCAGTTCCATTACAACAAGACCTGCCAAAATCGGAAGAATCTCTTTTGTATTCCATAGCGTCTTCACCAAGTTTCCATGGTTCTTCCGAAATAGAAGTACACAAACCAGTATAAGCAGTATTTTAGATAATAACGTTGCATATGTATTTACAGCACCTACCGTGCTGATATCTTTTGCTGAATACCCAAGTCCTATGGCAATCCCAAGGATTGCAAATTCCATTGCCAATGCCAATATGTAAAGTAACAGCAACATCGTCAGCAGCTTTCTTTTCTTACATACAAATAAACTTTTGTACACGAAGAAGTAGTAGCAAACCAAACAAATAAACAAAACAATTTCTAACTCACCAGAAATCTCTTTCTCTCCTATATACTGCTTTGCCAGTATGATCAGATAGCTTCCAAGCCCACACATTACATAAGGAAGCTTCCGGCTCATCCGACGTTCCAAGTTTCTGGACAAAACCCAGATCCATAGTGCCGGCTCAACCGCATATGCAATACCTAATATAAACACATTTACAAAATTCAATCAGACACCACTCCTTTCTCATTTTGTCTTCATATCTTTATTATATTATGACTTTTTCTAGCGACAGGCACTAAAAATGCGGAATTGTCATCGTCCCAGATATCGCATCAAGAATTGCAATATCCTTTATATTATTGCTTTCCTTAACTGTTATCTTATATTCATTTAAATCTATAACCGATTCCAGTCCATACTTTCCTTTCACTCTGAGAACCATTGAGTCAGTATCTAGTCCGATTATTTTCTTTCCATATAATTGATGTGACAATTTTAAATTCTGTTCCATGCTTTGAAGTTTAAACATATCTCCTAATGCCATCATCCATCCCATAATAATCAGAAATATAAATCCACTATTCTCAGAGCCACACATTACCGCTATCTTAATATGATCAATCTCATTCTTTATATCATATTTCAGCAAAGTATGGCCAAATATTCTAATCTCTTCTTTGCAAGGTCCAGCTATTAATATATAGAAAAAGAAAAAACAACTAATAAATACAGAGAGTGCTATCAAAGACTCTTGCAATATCACTAACCTATTATAAGTATACACTCTCTTTCTTTCACTCTCATAATACGATGTACCATGCAATCTAGCTTGTACATTTGAAAATCTCACATCCATCGCCTCCTGGTGTAATTGTTTATTTTAAATAATCAACTAAAAATAGCCCATTTTACTCCTTCCCTATGAAATAATCATAGCATAAAAAAAGTAAAACAGGCAATAAGTACAGCCAAATAAAACAAGTTTTCTTAATTTTCTCCTATTTCCATTCAAACTTTCTTATATTGGCATATTCTTTTATCATCCAGTCCGCCGAACCCAATATAATTTACAATGTTACAAACAGCTCCTTACTTACACTCCAAATACCACTCAAGTTTTTCTTTTACCAGCCTAAGTTGCTTCGATTCCTTCCAGACCTCATAATCACCAATTACATACAACCGATACTTTGCCCTGGTAACTGCTACATTAACTATATTACTGTTAACCCAGCGGGCGGATTCAATAGAATGCTTATCACATCCAAGTAAAAACACAACCTCCGCTGCCTCTTTTCCCTGAAAGGTGTGTACCGTTCCACAATTAGTCTCACACCATTCTTCCACCTTCTTACGATGCTGCTGTAATAGTTCTGATTCAGATAACATTTTTTTCATTCCACTGATTACTGTTTTAAATGGCGAAATAATATATAAGTCTGGTGGATCCCCATACTTTTCAAAACCTTTTGCTACAATTTCACAAACTCTTTTCCCCTGTTCTGAAACGAAATGATTTTTATCACCGGGGTTCTGCTCACTTCCCTTTACGTTTATCCATACGGAATATGGCAATATAAACCTTTCTGCTATCTCTGTTCCTGGTTTTGGTTCTTGTGTATGGAGTTTCATCGTATTGCCATAACATAATTCATTTGATATTTTAAACATCGGATTTATGCAACGTCTATGCACAACAAGTGGACATCCCACCCACTCGCTATCTTCTTCATTTTCTGTATTGGTAAGATACGAGCCAAATGGATTCACTTTATCAGCAAAATTTTGGACTGATATTGTTTTTAATAAATACGGCTGTAACATATCATCCTTAAAAACATTCCTTACACAGTCGGAATCTGCTGTTACAACTGGCTGAACCTGTTTTGGATCACCTACTATAACCGCTTTTTTACAGCGATAAAGCGAGCCAAGGGCTATATGTGGGGATGCCTGTCCAGCTTCATCAACAATTAGCATACCTATCTTATCCGGTTGTTTTATATCCTTCAGAAAAGTCTGTACCGATGCAAAAGTTGTAGATATCACAGGAACGAATAGAAACAATGAATTCAGTAAATGTCCAAATGCCTGTTCTCTATCATATTGTGTATATTGAACGGTTTCGTTATCTTTATTTTGTCTGGTACGCCACATCATTTCCAGATTAATATAATTGTTTCTACATGCTTTTGAACTAAGGACGAACTCTTTATGTACCTGCAGCGCCAGATAAAATAACTTTTCACGTTCTCGATCAAGCTGTTTTGTAGACCAAGGATTTGCAAGTTGAGCATTTAATGATTTCTTTTCTTCGCTGCTGTCATAATCATTCCAAAAATCATCATCCAGAACAGTCATTTCCATTGTCTTCTTCATATATGCCAATTCTTCCTCATAATCCTTCTGTATGGCAGCCAGACTACTAACTTTCTTTTCAATATCTCCCTGCAGTGAATTAATGTACGTTGTAGAAGCCTGAAACTCACCACTCCATATTTTTTTTTGCTGTTCTTCATTCAAAATATCTTCTTCATATTCACCTATTAAATGCAGAAGTTTGGTCAAATTACTCTTTTCCGCATTTATTTGCTGTTCAAGAATCGAAAGTGCATTTTTCATCTCTGCTTTTTTAAGCTTTACTTCATCAATCTGTAAAATACGCTCCGTCTTCTTCTTAAACAAACAGAAAATATTATCCCTAAACTTTAACTTATCTTCCATTTCTATAATCTGTTCTGAAGTAGCCTGCAATGCAAGTTTCATATTCTCTTTTTGACGCTCCAATCCCTGTAACTGATTGAGCATTTCAAACTTGCGCTTTACCGAATTTATGTTTGCTTTTATTCGGGAAATATTCGCGTCACTGGATTTATATAACTGTGTAAGTTCATTTATCCGTTCCTTCAGTACCTTTATCTTATTTTTGTTTTCTTGAATCTGATTCTGAACTTTCGACTCTCTTTTCTCCTTCTTTTCCTTTGCATGAGACTGTTCTATTATTGATTCCTTTAACAAACGAACAAACTCCATCTGCTCTGTAAATTCATTTACTACAGCTCTATACTGTTCCAATCGCTGTTCTCTCTTTTGATTACTCTTTATAAAATCATTAATTAACGGTTCCAGTACATAATAGCAAAATGAACTGATATTTGAATACTTTCCAAGTGGAACCGATATCATTCCCCATTCATTAAATTCTTCCTGGTCTATCTCACTATTATTTAAGAATTGATGTGCCAGCCATGAAAAATAAATATCCGGTTTCTCGGATACTATTCTATCTTTAGATTTCTTATCTAATTTCACATGGTAAGATTCACAATTGCTGTTCTGACTCAAATCAAAAAGCGCTTTCACTTGATTCAAATCATTTACCTCTTCCATACTTAACTGGTCCGAATTAGCAGTTGTCAACCCTTTGCACAAATCTCTTGCATTTGGAAGGTCGCGGGTTATATTCTCAACCGCTGCATTATTGTTAGAAGCTACCAGCATTCCATAATCCTCTAATTCCTTATCTTTAAATGCATAGAAGCTATAAAATATTTTATCATAACCGTTATGAGCTTTATCTCCCTCTTTAAAGTAGTGCTCCACAAACGCATCGTCTGGGCTATCATACCTCGTTAAAAAATCTGCCCTTTCTATAATAGTACTTGCTATGATTTCCTTTAGCAACGTTGTCTTTCCTGTCCCAGGTGGTCCATTTACAGAAAAAATCCGACTATCTGTACTTTGCATATTTAAGGCAAGATTAACAGCTGCTTGCTGCATTAACGAAGCACTGTATTGAGACGGCCATTTTCCAATTGGCAAGTGTTCTGGCATAAGGCATTTTTCTAATGCTTCTTTGTCTGCTCGAATATCCATTTTTTTCTCATCTTGACCAGGCGTGTCAATCAGTGCCAAAATAAATCGTATCACATCACCCTGCATTATACTCTGTTCACCATAATGTCCTGACTTAATTGCCTGATTTACCATATCCAGATCATCCGTATAATAACTATGAACTAATGAGCTGATATCTTCCATCGAATCATCATTTTTTTTGAATGACTTTTCATCACTATATTTTTGATAAATCAAAACTCCCTCATAATTCAATTGATACTGGAAGAAAGGCTTTATATAATCATGATTTACGCTATCCAACAGTCCTTTCAAAACTGTAAAGGTTAGTTCATCTGCCTCTATAAGCATTTTATTGTACTTTTCCATATCCTTCTTATATTCTTTTGCAGAAAGCTCATCTTTAACATTTTCTCCATACTTCGCAATCTGCTTTACAACCCATACAATCGGTGACAAATTGAATGTGTCTGGTACATACTCACCATTTTCAGAAATTTGAAGCCCCATTACAGCAATATTAGAATATTCCTTTTCAGGACTTTTTACTTCTACATTAAGCAATTGCTGCATTTTTTCAACACAGATACCTCTTGATAGTTTTCCCATGCATATATGTATATTCTGACTAATGATTGGATGCCTTTTAAATAGTTCCTTATCCTCTTTTAATATTTCCTTTAAGTCTTTGTCCGTATTAAAGATATGATGTAACCTGAGTACTTTTGGCACTTTCATTTCTGTTCCACCTATTAGGAACTTCTTTTCATTTCTTACTTTCCGCCTGTCTTCTTTCGATTCCATAGGATAATTATCCTGGTTTAAAAATTCTATTGTGTGCCAGAAGGACACAACTTTAGATGCTAGTTGTAATTTGTTCATTCTATTCTTCCTGTCCTCGTATATGATTTTTTTATGTTTCATTGATTATTTTATCATATTATGGTATTTTGTAGTAGTACATAAAAGAGGAATGGAGGAATTTTATTGAATATTGATACAGAATTTATAAATACTATCTTAGAATTAATTACCCAGATTGAGAAAGAAAATTATGGACGTGTATTCCTTTTTCTTCATCAAATTATTCAAGAACAAAAAGATATAGCTAAGTATATTCAAGAAAATCCAAAGAATATAAAATCAATACACCAATCTCAATCTCTAGAGGAACTCAAAAATTCAGCCCATAACAGAGTAAATGAAAAAATGAGTTGCATTATAAGAATGTGCGAACAGTGGGATAAACTCCCGACTGAAAAGAAAGCTACAATTATGATGCTTGCCGAAAAAATGTCTCCTGGCTACTGTTGTAAAAAGGAAAAGATAAAGGTAATTGTTGAAAATGACTCTGTTTCGTTAAAAGATTATATTGAATCTACGTTTCCAACAATAACATATGACCAGGCAAAAGAGGCTTTCAATGAAATTTATAAAGACTATGCTACCCAAAATACTTATCCTGAATAAATTTTCAGACCGGCTCCTGAAATGCAGAATGCCGGTCTGGGAACTTTATTTCTTCTACTGTTACATCCTTGAATTTACTCTTAATTTAATCACTTTATTAGGGTCTTCAGCCAATTTAAGAGTACCTTTTTCTAGATATGAGTACTCCTCAATCTCAGATGCATAGCACCCTATTTCATCAACGAGCTGCGAAACTGTAACAATATTATTATCCAACAAAAGTTTGAATGCCTGCTTATGTGCAAAAGGATACTCAACAGGTATCACATCATCTAACGGCTCTCTTTTTCTATATCCTCTTTTCCATAGCTGATCATTTAAATATTTAACCTGGTTTTCCGTTAGCAAATCTAAACTTTCACATCGCATTATCATCGCTGCAATAGAAACATTCCACTTTTTCTTCAGCTGTATAAAATGGTCCAGGGAAGTTGAATAAATATCCCTAGAAAAAGTTTCTTCTGGCATCAAAAATGCAGATGCAAATAAGTTAGCCTCATGCTCTAGTTTATTATTAATTACTGTTTTCTTAATATCATCCTCACCGAAAAGCCCAGCATGCATAATTAAATGACCAAGTTCATGGGCGATTCCAAATCGCAGCCTGACATTGCATTCCTTCTCTTTACTCATAAATATATACGGAATACCATCATACCAGACTGATAGCCCATCTATCTTAGAATAATTCATATTAATACACGACTGCATAATACCATTTTGCTGTACCAGAAACGTAAGATTTTCAATTGGTCCTTTTCCCAGCTTCCAATGCTGCCTTAATATATCTACATACTCCTGTATTTTTTCAAATGGTGCTTCTTCCGTATAGTAATCATAATCGACTTTTGGGAGATCCACTTCTGGAAAATCAATATACTTTCTAAGATATTCGTTTATTTCACTAAAAATTGAGATTTTCTCAATACATGCAGCCTTTTCCTTTATTGTTGTTGTTCTTCGGCTCCTGAAAAAAACTGCACTGTTTGCATTATCATTCGTAGGTATTTCTTTATAAAAAAAAGATGTGGGATATTTTAAAATATCAGATAATTTCACAATTACAGAAGTTGATGGTACTGTTTTCCCTAATTCATACTGTGAAATTGACTGTCTCGTCACATCTATCAGTTCTGCTAATTCACCCATTGAATAGCCTCTTGAAATTCTAGCCTGCTTAATGCGATTTGGAACCACCTTTCTATCATTCTTATTCATATCAATCATCCATTCTTCTAATTTTCTTTCTTCAATTTTAACTTAACATATTGATCCATTTACGAAATCAGAAAATTTATTAATTTCAGCAACCCTCTTCTCGGTAAATCAATCAAAGTCTTGGAATCCATCAGAAATTCTTCAGGTCTATGCACTACCCAATTCAACGGGTCGACATGTTCTTCATAATTATCAAATAGATTCTTAAAATAAGCTCGCATATTTACATCTGTGATATAATTCGGAAGATTGTGCTTGTATTTATCAATCTTTTTGCTCAATTTACTTATTTTTTCTATGTCTTCCCATATGTATTTTTCCTGATTTTGAATTTTATGCTTTTTTGAATAATAATAAACTTTTTCTCTAAATGTCCAGTCTCTAGTATCTTTTGTCCATCTCTCTGGATGCTTCGCTTTTGCTTCTTCATAAACTCGTTTTCGTTTTTCTAATACTTCCCTATCCTCACCTTTATGACGTTCTACTGGACTGACATAGCTTATTCCGCTATGCTTATGCTCTGTGTTGTACCAGTCTACAAAATGCTGCCCCCAGCGTCTTGCTTCTGTTAAGCTGCCAAATCCCTTTGGCTGATAGTTTGGTCTGTATTTCAGTGTTTTAAAGATACTTTCCGCATATGGGTTATCGTTGCTCACCCTTGGGCGGCTGTTTGATGGTACGATTCCTAGAACGTAACGTGTTTCCAACATGGTTGCTCCTTTCATTGGGCTTCCATTATCTGAGTGCAACACTAATACACCATCTCTTGTGGCTATCCTTTCAAGCATGGTTGTCCTTCTTATTAATTCACTTGCATGTTCAGCCTTTTTCAAAAATAAAGTGTGGGCTAACAGTTCGCTGATTACTGTCAACCCATAACTATCGTTCCTTCCTGATCTGTCCTGCACACTTTACCTCCATATCGCTGCAACCTCTTCAGCACCCACTTATTTGGATGGCCATACGTATTGTCCTTTCCAACACTTATCACTGAAATATCTGGACTTACTGTCTTCAAAAACAGGATTCCGCTTGCCGTTGATGAACCGTGATGGGATATCTTCAGAACATCCACATTCACGTCATATTTTTTTATAATTGTGTTTTCTATGGTTGCTGGTATATCTCCAGTAAACAAATAGCTTTTGTTTTTGGTGTCCAATCGGATAACAACACTGGCCGAATTACTGTCCCAATATTGCATATTCTTCTCAGGAGATAAAACCAATGCCTTCGTTCCTGAACCAAAACTAAGCGTCTGACCAGACGAAACTGTATTGTAAACTAATCCAACATCACGCAATGCTGCCATCATTTCCTTGTATTCATATGTCTTGCTTGAATATCCATCTGAATAGAACTTCTTAACCTCGAAGTTCTTTAGCAGTAGGTCTGCTCCTCCCATGTGATCGGCATCCGGATGTGTTACGATAAAGTTCTCAATCTCATCTACACCTTGCTTTTTCAAGTACTTCTCCAGCTGCGGATACATCTTCTCTGTACCAGTATCAATCAGCGTGTTTACCTGTCCACTCTGAATCAATGTAGCATCTCCCTGTCCAACATCTACAAAGTGTACTACTGCATTGCCTTTCATATTCCTGGTACTGCTCTCCAGACTACCAATTCCTGCTATGCTACTTAAATCTATACTCCTAGTTATCGTACATACCAAAATCAACACTGCCATTACATATCTCTTTTTCATTCTATCAACCTCTTATCCACATTTTTATCCACATACTGTTTCCAATAGATCTAGATCTTATATTTTCTTTTTCCGTATCTAGTAGTTATTGTTTAATTAGTGTGTCCCTGTGTCACCCCTATGGCGGAAAGAAAGCACCCATAACCATAATGGATGCTTCTATTACTGTTTGCTGGTCAGCTAGATAAATTTTTCTTTGCCTTCTCCGATGACATGATCGAAATGACTTCCGGATGAAACGGACTATCCTGATTTTATGTTGCAGAAAATGTTTTACCAATGATACGGGAATAGAAGACTTTGCACATACATTCTTTATTACTTGCGCACGTGAATGACTCTGTACTGAATTCTTCTGGTTCTCCTGACCACTATGTAACTCCTCTGGTTCTTCAAATGGAACGGCATCAGCTTCCATCCATTCCTCCTGTGTCTCTTCTACACTCATGGCTGCCATTTCATCCAAATCAATTTCCTGCTCTACGCTAACCTGGTTATCTTCTTTCTGGAACAGCTCATCAAACTCAATGCTTTCCATGTCTCCAGAAACCTTTTCCTCCTGCTGCTCTTCTTCCTCTCTAACAGTCTCTTTTTCACGTTTTATTTCTTCCAGGAGAAGAATGTTAAATGCATATAAATTTGACGTCTGTTTGCCCATATTATAACGTTTCTCAATGTTAATATATCCTCTTTCCTGAAGCTTCTTTGTGGCGCGCTGTATCGTTCTCCGACTTACCCCACATTGCTCGGCAATGGTCTGTACGGCCGGATAACATGCTCCGGATCGATTTGACTTATAAACAAAATAATGAGCTACCAGCTTTTCCTTGGCTGTTAGCTCACAGTTATTACATATTATATTTAACATTTCAAATTTTTTCATTTTAACATTCCCCTCTTTATCTTTAACTTGTTTTGTACCTGGTGAACACATCACCAATATCTTCACCGCATGGCTTATATAAATCCGGCTCATATTGTCCGTTAACCGCCGTAACTTCTTGCTGTTCATAATACTCTTTAATTACTTCAAATTCATGTACCGGAAGGAAATTGAAATATAAAACAATTTGCTTCCCGGTACCTTTCAATATTTCAATCGCCTGATTTACCCATTGAATCTCATAGCATTTACCACCAGCAACCAGGATAATTTGATCCGCTGCATTTTTTATCACCTGGTATACCCAATCAGTATTTTCCTGCATATTTCCCAAGTCCAGGAAAATAAAATTACAACCATTATCCTGGTTGAACTGTGTATTCTCAAAATAGTCAATATCATTCCGGATGAAATGTCCACTCACTTCTTTCATATAACTGTTTGAGTCCTCTGCAATCTTCCTAAGATGTAAATGACTATTTGCTTCCGTATAGGAAACTTTTGCACCAGAACGCCGAAGGTACTCGCACATATGGAATGCAGCCGTTGTTGTCCCAGTTCTTCGTTCCGTTCCCACTACCGCTATCATAGCGTTACTACAGTTCCATTGACTTTTAATTAAAATCTGTTTTTGCGATTTTGTAAACTGATTCAAGGTATTTACATTCGTATTCTTATCTGATTCTCTATTTTGTACGATTTGGCTTAATAACGGTCGTCCCTCTGTCATTTTAACTTTCTGCTTGCTAAAAATATTTACTTCAGATACTGGTTTTTCTTCAGGAATACCTTCCTCTCGGGGTACCGGTTCTTCTTGCGGAATACTTTTCTCTTCAGATGTCGGCTCTTCCTCAGGAATGCTTTTCCCTTCAGGCTCCGGCTCTTTCTCTGGAATATCTTCCCCTTCAGACTCCGGCTCTTCTTCCGAAATGCTTTCCTCTTCAGGCTTCGGCTTCTCCTCCGGAATACTTTCCTCTTTAGACTCCGAATCTTCTTCTAGAATACCTTCCCCTTCAGACTCCGACTTTTCCTTAGCAAGTAACTCTAACATTCTTTTTTCAATATCTGATGCAAAATCCAATAAAACAACCATACCCTGTGCGGCCTTCGTACACCAATCTGGATTTTCTCTACTCCGCTCATCTATCATAACAACAACCTGGCTGTCTGGATTAATCAGTTTAAATGATTCAAAAGCCTCCAAAATATTGTCCTGATATGCCTGTTCTTCCTTAAATATATTAATGTCAATTATCAATGCCTGAAGCTCCGTATTTCGTAAATCTTGTTTAATAATCTTCATTAAATGCTGATATGTAAGATTAGTATCTATATATTTTTTAAATACATATTTATCATGCAAAAAGTCAAGTTTCTCCTGATTTTGCTCAGATGACATATAAAATATCATTTTATTCTCCTTTCCCATACTTCTGTAAATACAACTTAGCTTTTACTCTTCTGGTCTGTAAATCCTGATATGGTTTTCCATCAATGGAGCTGATTGCCCAGTTTCCTCCCTTGCCAGGACATATTTCATATTTCGCACAGAAATAGTCCGTTGCATACTCAAGATCCTCTGCAATTTTAAGCTGCTCATATACGTTCGGAAAAGATGTGCTGCATTCCATTGCAAAGAAATTAAGCTGTGTCTGCAAATCATCCCAGGCTTTTCCGCATACCTGCGAAAAACTTGTCAAAGCTAATTTATTACCATTCCATCTTCCTCCTCCCCACTGACACAAGCCAAAATGAAGATTGCCATTATTCGCCGAAGGATTGAAACTGCTCTCAGCTGCAATATTCCCCATTGCAGCGGCAGCTCCTATATCGCTGAACCCACATCCTTTGAGGAAATTCCATACAGCCTCTTCAGATTTAGAATATTGGTCAATCTCGATATTACTAATCTTCGGAGAACCGTCCGCAAGAACCGGTTCTCCCAAAATTCTTTTAATGCTATCCGATAATTGTATACTAATGACTGTAGTCACTGTATCAATCGGATGCTCTACCATATAAACTATGGAAGAAAATAAAAATACAAATAACATCAGGATAGAAATTATTAGAACTAAAAAATCACTTCTTTTCTCTTCAAACTTCATATCAGCTGCAGTTTTCGCAATCTTTAATGCTGTCAATAAATCCATCTATCTTCCTCCTGCGGTACCAAAATAAGAAAATTCGTAATCTGGAATATCAAACTTTGCATGTACACGTTTATTTCCTATCATAAACAAAGCATGTTTTCTCTGTTTGCTAGATAACAAGGATTCTTCCGCATCTGTAAGATTATACAGTTTCTTTGTCTCCAAAAGATTTTCACCATCTGTACCAAACATAATTTTGTAACATGGGTCATCTACCAGGGTCTGGCCATATGTTTTAACTTCTTTGGCGAGGAAGTCAGCAACAGCATGTGAGATAATAACCATCGCTGCCTCGTATTTTCTATCTCGTTTCATTGCATTTCTCATAAATACAAGAGACTGCGGTACTTCTGGGTCAATATTGAGATATGCTTCATCGAAAAATGCTCTGACTCTTTCTTGTCTATCTGCACTCATCTGTTGCCAAATCCATGTATTTATATTGAAGTACTGCGCCCGCTTCAGGTTATTTCCTGCATCCTGAAGGTCAGCCGTATCAAGACATATACACTTTGAATTCGCCTTTAACGTAGTATGACCATTCCATAAGGCTGCATCTGCTCCATAAGCTGCATCCTTTAACAAAATAGCTAATTTCTCATACCAATTTTCATCCGCATCTCTTCTAGTTTCTTCTCGCTCTTCTTGCTTTTTCAGTATCAATTCATAAAGATCGGACATAATCGGAAAATCCTCCGGTTTTAAAAGCGACGTATCTGTATCCCAGTTAATACCGAAGTTATTATATAACTCAATTAGACAGTTTTTTAAAAGTGCCTTCTTAATATCGTCCAAACTAGGTATGTACAAGGAAAAGAAGATTGCTAGATGCTGCAAATATAATGCCAAATCACCTACTCCATGTCCCTCATCTACATATGCTTTTACCTCTTCTTCATTTTCATCATCCCGAGGAATTGGACGTATCTGAAGAGGATTAATCCGGCCACCTTTTCCGCCACCGGCATTAATCCAGTCCCCTCCAAGATTTTTACATAAATCCTTATATTCCCGCTCTGGGTCTACAAAAATCAGTTTCACTCCAAGTGCATACTCCCACAAGGCAATATGCTTTACAATCGTGGACTTTCCTTGTCCTTTTACTCCCATAACCACAATATCTGAATTAGTACGGTCATTATATCTTTTCCAGAGATCCAAAAACATCAGACCTCCATCATTATCTTTTGCAATATAAATTCCTTTATCATCCGACAGTCCAGAACTTGCATTCGGAAATCCTCCTAATACGGCAGAAAGTGGTGCAACCCTATCTGTTATCTGTCTTATGTCGTTATCCGTTGTATAAAAAGGACTAAGCTGTTTAAAAGCCGGTTTCTGTAAGTTAGACAAGATTCTCAATTTAGTTTTAGCTGATAGACAGGAGCTGGTTGCCTTTCTAATAACCTTGTTAAACTGCTTCTTCTCCGATGAAATTGGCATAATCAGTGTACTTAGCATTCCTACGGTTTCATCAAACTGATCCACCTGTTTCAAAAGCTTCTCTCCGTTATTTGCAGCTGTTTCTGCACGCTGCTTCGTAAGAGAATCCTGGGCATCCTTCTGCAATGCTCTCTGCCGGCTTACATTCTTATTCAGGCTCTCAATAAATTCTCCACTATCTACTGGAGTAAAACTAAAGCCAGCAATCGTACCAGGGATATTCGTTATTTTGGACATCCACCCATACTGTGGGTCCATTGGATATCGGATAATGCCATAAATCTTCCCTAGATTCTCACCTACTGACATGAAATTATTATTAAAATTCAATCCAATAGGAGCAATCAGATTGAGCAGTGCGTTGTTTACATTCGTCTCTGTGTTCTGTTTTTTCATATCATATCCTCCTGTATAAATGGAATAACCGGTTCAGTATTAAAATCTTCAACAGCTGCAAATGTTGGATTATCAACCAGGTTACAAAGCTTTATTATCTCCTTCTTATTAAGTACCTCTGCCTTAAATCCAGCATTTTCAATATGTTCCGCCAACTCTTTTGTTCTCTTCTTCAGTTCCTCCTCGTCTTCGCTTTCATTTTTTCTTTCCCATATCATGTAATAAAACTCACGCTGCATAACTTCTCCAGATAAAGAGAACTCTGAAACTGTTTGAATTGCACTCCTTAGCAATCTCTTCTGAATCTGGTCATCAGTATTAGAAAGAATATCATAGTACTCATTTACAATTGGGCCAATATCCACAGGTTGACTAACTGCTAAAAACTTGAAAGGACAATTCATCTGTGAGAACTCATCGGTCAGTTTTCTCGTCAAATTCTCTTTTTCAAATTTCGTGAGCAAATCCAGCGAAATGGGCTGTATTTTCACATAGGAAAAGATATAGCCATCCTGCGTATGCAATATAGTTTCTTTTATATCCTTTACATTAACAAAATCCTGCGCCGACTGAGTTGCCTTTAATTTTTCTTCCTTTTCATTTGCAATATCCAAATGTTTTGGCTTTTTCCGCTTCATTCTATACATCAATGCCATAACTCCAAAGCAGACTACCATCGATGTTACTGGTAAAATAAACTGTCCCATCTTCTCGCTCCTCTCTACTAGTTAAATGGTAATTCCTCATCGATTCCATCTGGAATATTCATAAAGCCATCCCCTGCTGCCTGACTTGGTTCCGGCCGAGCGGATGCAGCCTTACTCTCTGCAAATTCCGTTTCTTCCACGACAACATCAGTTGTATACACCTTTTTACCTTCTTTATTCGTATAACTTCCTGTCTGGATACGTCCAAAAATAATGATTTTTGTTCCCTTATGCAAATACTTTTCAGCGAACTCCGCTGTCTTTCCGAACGAAACACAACCAATAAAGTCTGATTCCTCCTGTCCATTATTTTTATACTTACGTGCTACTGCCAATGTATACCTTGCAACCGCCAATGACTTTTCTCCCTGGCTGTATCTCACTTCAGGATCTCTCACTAATCTTCCCATTAAAACTACCTTATTCATGTTTAAATCCCCTTTCAATTTTTGGTACAAAAAAAGCAACTAATCAAATAGTTGCTGCTTTTCATACCATTATGTAATTGTTAACGCTCTATTCCTCTGTCTCTATGAGGATGCTTATCTTCTGTTAAAGTCGAAATAATTTGAAACTGTTTTTCGCATTGTTTTTTCAAAGTTAAATTTTCTGACTTTAGATTCTGATTTTGATTAAGAAGAACTGTTTTTTCTTGTTGAAGAGTTTTTAGTTCTTCTGCAAAGTTCTCTAATTTAGAAATGCTATCAATAATGGCTTTTTGTTTTTCTGTCAAATTACTGTATTGACATTCTGACTTTGTCTTATCTTCTACCAGCATCTCTTTCACTGAACGAGTTATTTCTTTGTTTTCATTAATTGAAGCACTGAGACCGGATACTTTTTCAGATACTGTATCATTTATCTGCCTGTGTTCTTTACTTAGTTCCTTATGCTCTTTGCTTAAATCCGTATGCTCTTTACCTAAATCAATATGTTCTTTACTTAAGCCCTCATGTTTTGCAATTGTATCAATCTTATCCCAAAACTGTTTAGCCTTATAATTATATGTAACCATTATTCCTATAAGTGTAATTGCCCCAGTTATTACTGCTGCTACAATTGTCTCCATCCAAAATTCCTCCTGATATAAAAAATCAAACATAAAACCACCTCCCATTATATTCTATTTTCTGACTAAATGCAATTATTGGACATATATCTACTGAATCACTCTCCGGATATACCAGTTATCCCAAAGACTTCCGGATATATTTATGCTTCCTGTTCCTGTGCTACAGAGCATTCCGGCCGGCGTCCATGCATCAAACGTCTCTACATATACTTTATAGTTTCTATCCGGATACCAGACTGGTGTAAAATGTACACGTTTTCCTTTAATGGAATACTGATTAATTGGCAGTTCAATTGTAGATAATAAGGACGCCCTAGGAAGTTTTCCATCCCTTCGATACCTCTTATAATTAAATTCTGGAAAATACGCACAGAAGCTTTGAATTCCTGTACAATTTGCCTGGCTGCCACTTACATTGGAAGTTACTTTTACCTGAATCCCGTATCCACTCTTTGTAACTCCATCCGTTGGATTAGCTTGTACTGTGCTGCTGTCTCTGGTAACTTTTACGGTTGTATAGGAAATCGAACTTGAATAATAATTCGTATCAAAATCATACACTGTTTTGTAAACTGGTACATTATTTCCTTCCTCATCTTCATAAGAATAATCGTAAACCCAGCGTTTCGTGCAGGTATATGTATGCCAGCTCCTATGGGTTACTGGAGAAGAATACCCACCTAATATAGACGTAGTTGGAAACGATGGTGATCTATTTATATTGAAACTGTCTGGTTGCGTATCATCTGCTGTTGGATTAGATGGCTCCTTTCTTACTAACGGTTTTATAATAATTGGTATGGAAGCACCCGCAGCTGATGAAGAACCTCCGGTAACCTGGACAGATACTGTTGTCGGTGTCCGGACAGTAACATTCGGTGTATGCCACTTGATCCATACCGGCCGACTTCCCCCCTGCGGAATAACAACCCCTGTCACTGTTATCGTTCCGAAATAAGGATTACTGAACTGTACACTAATCGGATTATCACAAGTAGCACCGTCTTCACTCCCGCCTGTAACGTCTACATCTATCGAAGTAATTACATCCGTATCCGGACGATATACATAACTCCCCGCATCCAGGTCGACCTCATTTCCTTCTGGAGCAAATGATAAAATTCCGATACCAAGATAAGAAAGGATACTGCCATTCTGTACCCTATCAGACTTAGTTCCTGTCCACGGTTTAACCCCTAAATCTTTCTTTTTTAAGAAGATAGAAAGTGGTAAGTTCTTATGTGTAAAGCTAACAAACTTTGCTCTAAGCTGTCCGCCAGACGTCAAGCCCCCACCCAGTGAAATATCCATTTTTGCTGCTTCATGGGCTGTCATTGCCATGTACCTTCCCTGAAACGTCAGATATATCATCGGCTCAATAAGCAGCTTATATTTTCCATTGATAAATTCGTTATAGCTGATTCCAGTTCTGGATGCAATGATTCGCAACCTGTCCTCATTGTTAAAATATCGTTTAATTCGGTCTATATTTGATGTACTGTTTGAATCACTGACTATCGTTGGCATGCCATCTACATGAAACGCGACAGTTTTTCCTGAATCCTCCAAATATCTTTTTGAAGACATTACAAGATATTGACTTGATGTATATCCTCCTGCTCCCATATACTCTAATTTACATACCTTTCCAAAATGATAAATTTCTTTTTGGTCTTTTCCACCCTTTCTGTAATAATCTATCGTTCGGGTTCCAGAAGCTCTACACTTTGTTCCTGCATCAATAATTGTTAAACGAACTCCATCATCACCTGATGAATAAAAATTCTGGCTAGTTCCTGCCTGGGTTCCTCCTCCACTTCCTCCTCCATCCATATTACCACTTCCAGTTCCAGCTCTTACAATCTTAGTGTTTATGATACTACATAAACTTATCAGACATACCATGAACAGAATACCTTTAGTTCTCTTTTTCATATCCACTTTCCTCCATAAAAAAAGTGCAGCCTTTATCTAGCTACACTTTCTATAATCATATATGATTGTACTTACCATGTTCCGACATTGTTCTTTCCTCCGGCCGGAACATTTCCATTGACTTCTTTTCCTCCCTCCTTTGGATGTATATTCCAGTTAATAACCTTACCATTTAATTCTGCACTACTACTATACTCCTTTTTCGTACTTTGTCTCTTTTTTACCTTAATAACTGCCTTTTTAATTGTCTTATGACCATAGCTGTCTTTTACGGAATATGTTACAACATATTTCCCAGGTTTCTTTAAATTGACCTTTAAACTATTTATCTTGATTTTATTTGTAATAACACCGTCCTTATCGTCCTTCGCCTTGACTCCCTTCTTATAAGAAACAGAACCATTGACATATATCGTGCGGTTCTTAACACCTGTAATCACTGGAGCCTTATCCCTCTTAACTTTTATCGTGACTTTCTTCATAGTTGTATTCCCTGCACTATCCTTTACGGAATATGTCACCACATATTTTCCAGGTTTCTTCAAATTGACCTTGGAGCTATTTACTTTAATCTTTTTAGTCAAGTTTCCGTCTGTATCATCATATGCAGTAACGCCCTTCCGGTAATTCACTTTGCTCTTTGCATATACCACCTTATTCTTAATTCCCCTCAGAACTGGATTCACCGTATCCTTTTCTTCTTTCTGGCTAACCTTGGTTTCCTGCTGACCGGTCGTGACTTCATCCTGTCCAACCACTGATTCTTCAGCTGCATAGACAAACAGCTTTCCGGCTCCACATATCCCAGTTACCATACTAAATACAAACATTGAACTTGCTAATACTGCTAGCGCTTTCTTCCTCATAAAAAACACTCCCTTCACTTAATCCCAGGTACCAACGTCCTGTTTTCCTCCAGCTAGAACATTTCCATTAACTTCTTTTCCTCCCTTTTTGGGAGGTGTATTCCAGTTAATAACTTTTCCATTTAACTCGTTACCGCTGTTATATTCCTTATCATTCCCTTTTGTCTCGTCTCTCATTGTTTCTTGTGATTCGTCAATTACTTTTATCTGTTTTTCCGTATCATTTTGCTGTGCACGGACACTGCCTGATGATTCTTTCTCGGCTTTTGAGGATGGGAATTCTTTTCCCAGCTTATTCCCGCTATTCTCATTTTTATCGTTCTCATCTTTGCTGGAACTATCAATAGCTGTATCATTTTTCAAGTCGTCATATGTATCAATATGAAGTTCCGGCTCTGTCGATGCTATAACAACCTCTGACTTTATCTCTGCCTCATTATCTCTAGCACTGTGTTCCTTTTTATCTACCTGGATAACGATATAAACTATCACAATCACCGCTGCAAACAGTAAAAGTAAATTAACAGCTTCCTTTTTCAATATCATAACCTTCCTTCCAATGTTCAAAAATGAAAGTATAATTATAACATTTTCATACTATAATTATACCATGTTTTACTTAAAACTGCAATAAAAAATTGGCTCAAGCCGTTGATTTTACTGGGTTTTAGTACTTTTCATTCCATATAATTTTAACCTTTATTGGTACCTCTGGATTAATTATTATCCCAACAAGACGTATCGGAATAATCACCTTCATTTTTCCTTGGACTTCATATTTTCCGGATGTACCTTGATTATAATTTGCTGCTTTTGTTTCAATATCCTTTAGAGTATAACTATCTGATTTAAGAGAATCCTCCAATCCAAGCAAATCCTGCAACTCTCCAGTCACGTTTCCCTCATCATTCAAATTCACCCATTCAGGAGATTCCTCATCTCCACCACCTTCAGGGCCACCCTCAAATTCACCTCCTACCGCTATATTCTCACGAAAACCAGCATAAATTTCATTGTAATTTTCTGACGCAACCGTTCTAGTTGCGTTTTCAAAGGAATTATGCAGATTCCACGCAATAATCTGAATACGAACATATTCAAATGCTCCAGCAAACAATAGCATAGCTGCAAAAAACAATACTGCTACTGAAATAACAGTACTTCCTTCTTTTTCCTTCAGCTTATTCATCACTTCCAATACACCTCGCTTCTCGACTGTGAAACATTTCTTAGCGATATCGGAATGGTAAAAAAACTAAATCCTATGTTATAGGAAGATAAAACCGTAACCTTTATTCTATCATTGAGTTGAATCTTAGCTGTACCATTTAAATATTCCGTCCCATTTAGTTCTATCTGAGGATTCTTCAAATTTGTGGAAGTCAGATAATCTTGTATTTCGTTCCGAACACTTTGGTCATACTTTCCTGATACTGACACAATTCCTGCAACTTTATCAGCACATATCCCCATTTGATATTTATATACCATTACAGAAATGGTTTGCAGAATACAGGCCATAACCAGACACGCTATTAAAATACCAATTGCAGATTCTATAAGTCCTGCGCCTTCTTTTTCCTGAAGTTTGTTCTTCCATTTTACCATTCTGTGCTCTACCCTCCTCCCTAAGACTAAAATACACTCATGCTATTGATTGCATAAACTCCTAAAATTACTATGTACATAATAATCATACACATAAGCAGTGCAAATAGATATTTCTTAATCTTACCTGGCTGCTTCGCTGCCTCTGCTTCCAAACGTTGAATTTCCAAAGTATCCATATCATGACTAAGAATTTCAAAATAGCTTGTGTTATTATCTCCTCTCAGCGTACCAAGAAGCCCCCGGATAACATCCGATAACGATGCGGATGTTACTCTCCCTTCAAATCTAAGAAGAGCAGACTCATAAGAACCGGTTCTCATATCTGCACAAGTAATATCCAGTTCCTTTTTCATAGCTGTTCCTGCATTCTTACGGTAATTTTCCAGTATGGATAAAACATCCCTGGTTGCCATCAATTCCTGTTTAATTGTAGAACAGAAACGAGGCAGTTCCAGCTCTATTTCTTCCTTCTTTTTTTTCACCTGTTCCTTCAATTCATTTTCTGCCTTAAAATAAACGACCAAGGCAATAAAAATTACTACCAAGGATGCTGGAGGAAATATTACCATGCATGGAATAACGAATAATAGAACTAATCCTGCTGTAACAATAGATGTAGCTCTGTATACTTCTGGAGTCTGGTCAATATTCAGACTTTGAAGCTCTTGTTCCAGCTTGCTCCGCTTATAGTCATCTATCTTCACATATTTGGCTAATCTAGCTGCCAACCTGGCAACAACAATTTCAAGCTGCATGGTAAAACTTTTATCTTTCACATACGCCTGAGCTGCTTTTTCAGTCCCAGACGTTGGAAGTTTCAGCATATCTATAAAAATAATATAACTTCCATATGCCACTCCCAAAAAGGTAATACATTGTAAACAAAATAACACCTTTGTTACCTCCTTATCGTTTAATAAACTCTCGGAATCTCTAAGCCAATAAATTCAAGGCTTTCAGATTCCTTTTCTATTAAAATCCCCCACTTTTTT
>CAKSBP010000035.1 GCA_934438135.1 uncultured Clostridium sp.
TTTTAGATAATATTTACTTACCAAAGTACGTATGCCAGCTACGCTGGCAGTAATCACTCAAGATTCCGAGAGATCATGATTCTATCCTTAAAATAAGGCCATGCCAAGGAAAAGATGGAATTCAGAAAAAACTGTGATGTGAAATAGAAATAAGGACGCATTCCGTTAATTAGAATTATATGAAAATAGATGGAAATAGAAACAAGGAAAATTTGTAAAAAAAATAATACCTATTCTACTTGACAGAATACTTGAATTTTCGTATACTAAACTTACGCTTTTCTGTAAGCTGTTTTTACAGAAGCATAATATTTGTTAATAATATTTCCGTGCAGCTGGGGAGTCAGCGGTGCCCTGTACCTGCAATCCGCTACAGCAGGAGTGATGTCTTGCCTAGGATTTGCCCTTGCAGGGCTGCCCTTTATAAGTGGCGTTGACATCTTGGTCTTGCGCAACAGGAACTTGTGAACCGTGTCAGGTCGGGAACGAAGCAGCACTAAGCAAGCCATCCTGTGTGCCGCGAGGGTGCCAAGATCGAGTTAACTGTAAAGGTAACGCCTGTGAGGTCGCTTACGAAGCAAGGCGCACGGATTTTATTCATAATAATTCGTATAAACTTTACATTAAAAGTGTAAGAGACATTTTGTTTCTTACACTTTTTGATGTTTATGGTTTTTAGTTTTCTATTCTGGAAATATAAAGCAATCGTCTTTTAAGCATTGCTCACATGTGTTATAATAGAAACGACGGTTGTCTATAAACGGCACAATTCTAATGTAGGAAGGTAATTATTCTTTACCAGAGACCCACACAATACAAAATAATACTTAAAAATAGGTCTAATTACTCTTTATGAAAGGCAGTGCATTTTGATATAATGAGGATAATACATAAAAAACAGGGGGACTGATTGAGATGGAGTTATTAAATAGAAATGCAGTAAATCAAATCCCGCAGGGAACCGTGATATTTCGAGAAAGTGAAGCCGCAGAGTGTATTGCAATTGTACTTCGAGGCAGAATTCAAATTAAGAACAGGGGATCCAGCGTACTAGCGGGGGTGGGGACATTTTTCGGAATGTCTGATGTAATGGCAGGAAGATACCAGTCTTCCTATATTGCATACGATAATGTAATTGTTTACGTATTTGAGATGAAAGACTACGAGGATTTAAGTAGAATAGCTGGTGAAAATAAAGATTATGGCGGGCTTATCGTTACATCTCAGTGCAGATATTTAAAAGAAATGGATCGAATCCGAGGATTGTTAAATGAAGAAGCAAGAGGTCTGTTTGAATTTTTATCTTCTTATTCAAAGAAATGTACAGAAATAGGTAGAAAATCCGGCTATCTGGCAAAAGATATTGAGTGCGTTGGAGAACTGAAGCCGTATAAAAATACAAATGATATAGATGAAGAATTACTGGAGTATAATAAACAGTGCTGTACACTTCCAATTAATATTATGAAAGAATATTATTCCAATAATGTAATCAGTACATATCAGGTAAAGCAGCAGGTACCGCTGATTCATCAGATGGTGAGGGAGTGTACTCGGCTGTCAAGTTATATTTTTGAACTGTTTATGTCATTATTTTGTAATGGTAATGAATGTTTATTCCAGATTGTTGTTAATCTGCTGTTTAAATTGAAGGATCAAAAAGAATGGAAGCAGACATTGAGTGACATTGCAGAGAAGTGTATTGAAAAGATTAATCAGACGGAGAAACTACTCCATGATGAACTGAACATGGATTTAAATGTAAATCATGAGTATCTGGAGCAGATTTATTATCAGATTATTTCCGGGGATTTAGAAGAGAAGAAGGAAAGACAGGCATCTGTAGAGGATGCTGTGGATGATAATGCTATTTTGGCACAGACGAGTAATTCCTTGAATAAAATTTTACAGTATGCAAGCATGGCTCCGGATGAGACTGAAGAATGGATGCAGTTAATGGATACATTTCTTCATATGGGAGATAAAGGAGCTACCGATGATGATGCGAGAAAGCTTCGTCGAAGAATTGCAGAGAAGTACTATACCCTTTATTATAAAGTATTTTTAACTGCTCATGAGAAAAATGATGAAAGCATTTTGATTAATCTGTTTTTAAACTATGGATTACTGGACGAGCGACTTCTGACTCAGGAACAGATTATTATGCTTTACCATTTGGATAAAGGAAGTATAGAGCATGAATCCTGCTGTGTTTACAATATGCGTGAATGGCTGACAGAGATTTACGAAGGTAGAAAATCACCTTCTAAGAGTGAGTTTGATTTAGATTATGATGATGCCCTTCGTGAACGGAAACGTGTAGAGAAGCTGTCAGATGCTCAGATGAAAGAGTTAAGTGAGGACAAAGACGCAAAACTGAGATATGAACTGAATAACATGTTAAAATACAATAACCGTATTTCAAGTGGAAGAATCAGTTCCTTTGTACCTTTTTTGTACAAAGATATTTTCTATAGTGCAATCGAGAAAATGTTCCATTCTGCGGATGAAATCAATGCAGCAATTAATCGTCTGATGTCGGTTGACTTTTCGATTTTCTGCCGTGAAGTATTGTACTATGATATAGAAAAGGGAATTAAGAAGGAATACATTATTAAGAAGGTATTCCCAGATGTAATATTACTTCCTGTAAGTGGAAGTGTGGGTGTTATGTGGCAGGAAATCACGGGAAGAAAGCGTGATACACCAGGAAGATTCTTGATTCCGATATTATTGGAAGAAAACCTGGATGACATCATAGTTCAGTTATTTGGACGGTTCCGTTGGGAAATCTGTCGTACAGAGCAGGGAACGGCATGGAATAATATTCAGTATCCGTCTCTCACCTCAGAGTATTATGATTATATTCAGTTCTATCAGAAGAACAGGGATTTGACACCAGAAAAGAAAGAAAAGCTAAAGAGCCAGATTACCAGAGGCCGTGGAAATATGCGTGAAGTATTTCTGATTGATTATATTTCCTGGATTACGAGAGAATATAAGGGCGAGGTTCGTCTAAATAAAGTAGCAAGAGCTATTCTTGCAACTTATATTCCATTTCGTCAGGATCTTCGTGAGAAAATTATGGGACAGCCTATGTTCCAGGATGCGATGAATCGTTATGAGAAAAACAGAAAGCATACGGTACGTGAAATGGAGTTACGAATCCGTTCTTTAGAGAAAGATGGCGTAGAAATTCCAGATGCACTTATGGATACGTTTGAGTACTGGAATGAGGCCTGATTTTTAAGCAGAAGTCGTGGAACAAGACAGAATCTGTTGAAAATCCGTATTTGGGATGATTTTTACTTTAAGGGGGTGAGCGCTGCTTTCCAAAAACTCGGCTGTGTATAAGTTTTTGTTTGTGAAAAAGCTGTTGTATGCAGCCTCAAACCTGGAAAGCAGGACGCGAGATAATTACGTTAAAAAATCAGTTCAAACACTGGATTTCCTATGTAGATTCTGAATTGCTCCCCTCGTTTCCACTGCATGCCATTTCTTTTTTAGGTGTAAAAATATTTGTTTATGAAAATATTTTTAAGCGAGTATTCCTTATAATTCAATTTTAACCCCAAGAACCTTTAAAAATGCTTTAAAGATGGAAATATGTGCAGCCCAGGACTGGGATGTGACAAGATTTCCATCGGTTACTGCCTGGTCGCCTTGTACATCAACGTAGGTAGCACCAGCTAGTTTAATTTCTGGTGCGAGAGATGGATATGCAGTTAGTGTTCTTCCTTCCAGAAGTCCAGTAGCAGTAAGAAGCTGTCCGGCATGGCATACCGCACCTAATGGTTTATTATTTTTTAAGAACCAGGAAACAATTTCTATTACTTTGGGATCGAGGCGAAGATATTCCGGTGAACGGCCGCCGGATATGTACAGTCCATCGTAGTCTTCTGGTTTCACTTCGTTAAAAGATTTATTTAAGACAAAATTATGACCACGTTTTTCGGTATAAGTTTGAAAACCTTCAAAATCATGGATAGCGGTTGGAATTACTTCGCCGGCCTTTCTGCCAGGGCATACGGCGTCCACCTGAAAACCTATTGTCTGTAAAAGCTGGAATGGAACCATTGTTTCATAATCTTCGGTAAAGTCACCTACTAATAACAAAATTTTCTTCATGTAAAAGATACCTCCTAAAATAAAATCCCCCAAAAGTTAACTAGCAAATAAATAGTTATTTACTAAAATAACTATCTTTATTATAGCTTTATTTTAACATGATTAACAGGACTAATTTTGGCATTCAATAAATCTTATTCAGGTAGGGGAGAATTGGATTGGCGGAATTACTTTACCCTAACTCAAAAAGATACATACTTTTTAAGCCAGAATGAATACAGCCAAAAAGCCTCTGTAAAAAGATTCTTGTATTCATTTCTCTGGAATGGTAGAATAAAATAAAATAATTGCGGTTTACAGGCAGATAGCAGAAGATCAATGGGAGGTGTAAATTTGGGAAAATACGATGTAGATAGAAAATGTTCTGAAATCCGTAAACTTGTGCGGGATAAAAAATATGAAGAAGCATTGGAAATACTGAAAACCATTGATATTATGCATGTGAAGAATGTGCTGGATTATAAGGTATTTTATGAGGTATTCAGCAGTCTGAAAATGTACGAGGATGCAAAAGAGATGTTGATTCGTATGTATCAAAGGAATTCCTCAAAACGTGTTTTATACCAGCTGGTGTGTCTTGCTGTCAGAAGTGGAAAACTTGATGAAGCAGAAGAATGTTATGACGATTATCTGAAGAAGGCGCCGAATTGTGAAGACAGATATATTTTACGATATCTGATCGATAAGGCAAAACATGCAGATATTAAGGTAAGAATCGAGACTCTCGAAGAATTAAAAAAATATAATTACTATGAAGAATGGGCATATGAGCTGGCGAAGTTATATCATAAGGCAGGACGAAAAGAAGACTGCATGAAAGAATGTAGGAATATTATTGTCTGGTTTGGTGAAGGTGTTATTGTAGAAAAGGCCAGAATGCTCCTTAAGTATTATGAAGAAGGAGATCGTTCTTTCATGGATAAGGTAGAAGCATGGAAAAAGGCATCCGGAAAGCGGAAAGAAGAAACGAAATCAGAAGCAGTATCGGAAGAAAAAGAGAAATCCTGTGCTGCTTCTGATACTGGTAAGTCAGAGGAGAAGGAACGGATTGAAATAACATTTGACTTAAAGAAACAGATTGAAGAGATGAAACGAAAAGTACGTGAGGAAAAGCCAGAGCCGATTAAGGTAAGTCTTCCGGAAGAAGTGGTCAATGAAGTAAAGAAAGTAATAGAAGAAGAACAGCAGAAAGAGCAGGAAAAGGAGGAAAAACTGCCTGCAGAAGATGTTATTGTAAAAGGCATCAATCTTTCTAAGCAGTTTGCATCGTATTTTGAAAAAAATACGTTAAAGATGCAGATTATATTATGTTTCCGGGATATCCAGAATGAAACGGAAAATCCAATTCTTTATGTGACAGCAGAAGACGTATCAGGAAGTCTAGAGTTTGTAAAACAAACAGCGAAAACGTTAAAAGAACTTTCGATTCTGAAAAAGAGCCAGGTTGCTAAGATTAATGGTGAAAACCTGAATCATATCAAACTGACGGAAAAGAAAGACAATCTTAGAGACAGCGTTCTTTTTATACAAAATGCATCCTCTTTATATCTGCCGACGGTTCAGGAAATTATGAAATTATCCGAAGAACTAAAGGGTGAATTGGTAATTATTTTTGAAGATTCTGAGGAAAACATAAAAATCTTCAGAGAAGAACACTATGAATTAAAAAACGATAATTCGTATATCATAAATTTATAAATGTGACAGTAGACTAGGAGGACAAAACGTGGACAACACACAAGAGACAGTTTATGTAGTGGGACACAAGAATCCGGACACAGACTCGATTTGTGCTGCGATTGGTTATGCAGCACTGAAAAGAACTCTGACTGGAGAAAAGTATAAAGCAAGAAGAGCGGGGCAGGTAAATCCTGAAACAAGATTTGTATTGGAGCGTTTTAAGGTGGAAGCACCTGCTTATATATCTGATGTAAGAACCCAGGTAAAAGATATGGAAATCCGTAAAATCGACGGGGTGTTAAAGAAGATTTCCTTAAAGAAAGCCTGGACAACTATGACGGAAAAGGGAGTTGTTACTCTGCCGGTTGTAGAAGAAGAAAACAAGCTGGAAGGTGTTATTACTATCGGTGATATCGCAAAAGCATATATGGATGTTTACGACAGCAGCATTTTATTCAAAGCACGTACTTCCTTCTCCAATATTGTAGAAACGCTGGAAGGTGATATGCTGGTTGGCGATATGAATGAATGTCTGGATAAAGGAAAGGTTCTTATTGCAGCAGCGAATCCGGATTTGATGGAAAGCTATATTGAAAAGGGTGACCTTGTTATCTTAGGTAACCGCTATGAATCTCAGCTTTGTGCTATTGAGATGCTGGCAAAATGTATTATCGTCTGCGATGGTGCACAGGTTTCTTATACAATTACAAAACTTGCGGAAGACAGAAAATGTACTATTATTCGTACACCTTATGATACGTATACGGTGGCACGTCTTATTAATCAGAGTATGCCGATTGAATACTTTATGTGTGCAAGCAACATTATTACCTTTACAAAAGATGATTTTATTGACGATATCCGCGATATCATGGCGAAGAAACGTCATAGAGATTTTCCGGTTTTAACCAAATCCGGACAGCTGTGTGGCATGATTTCCCGTCGTAATTTATTGGGTGCTAAGAAGAAAAAGATGATTTTAGTGGATCATAATGAAATATCGCAGGCAGTTGATGGACTGGAAGAAGCAGAAATTATGGAGATTATCGATCATCATAGATTAGGAAACATCGAGACCATGAATCCGGTTTATTTTAGAAATCAGCCGGTTGGATGTACTTCTACGATTATTTATCAGATGTATCAGGAAAATGGAGTTGAAATTGAACCTAAAATTGCCGGACTTCTGTGCTCTGCAATTTTATCTGATACATTAATCTATCGTTCTCCAACTTGTACACCACTGGATAAAATAGCAGCAGAAAATCTTGCTAAGATTGCCGGAATTGATACACAGGAAATGGCAAAGGAAATGTTTGCAGCAGGAAGCAATTTAAGCGGAAAATCTGCGGAAGAAATTTTCTATCAGGATTTCAAGAAGTTTAATGCTGGCGAGCTAACGTTTGGTGTTGGACAGATTAATTCCATGAGCGGAGATGAATTAAAGAATATTAAAGACAAACTTGTTCCTTATATGGAGAAGGCATCTAATCTTCACGGAGTACAGATGATTTTTTTCATGCTTACAAATATATTGGAAGAGTCTACAGAACTGTTATTTAAAGGGGAAAATGCAGATCAGCTGGTTGCGGATGCTTTTGATGTCAGCGAACCGGGAGACAGTCTCTTATTAGAAGGAGTTGTATCCAGAAAGAAACAGCTGATCCCAGCAATATTTAGTTCCCTTCAAAAAGAATAGCCAGATGAAATTGGCTGGTTAATTAAATACGGAATTTAACTTCAACGGGCTTTTTTAAAACCTGCCCGCCACGAGATTGAACCTTTGTTGTAATATGTAATATATAAGATTGATTCGTATTATATGCTTCCAAAGGCTCAATCTCAATTTCATTTGTAGTACTGATATAGCGGATATCCGTTTTTATCGGTACTTTTGATGGATTTGTGACATATAAATTTACATTGTTAACAGTTGAGGGATTTAGTGGAGCAGAAAATTTCACTCTCCAAACGATAGTCTCGGTGTGATAGGCAATGTCGCTTTTCACTTTGTTTTCCAGTCCGGGAGTAATCCCCTCAATTGTCACGAATTTAGATGCACCTTTTAGTGTATATGGCATAAACATCACCTCAAACAGTATTATAATATAGGATTAAAAAAAAGTATAGACATTTATAAAAGGAGTTTAGAATGGCAAAACAATTTTGGAAGCCGGGAAACATGCTTTATCCACTGCCGGCAGTATTAATTTCTTGTGGGGAATATGGGAAAGAAGTAAATGCATTTACTGCGTCGTGGACAGGAACAATTTGTACGAATCCAGCAATGGTTTATATTTCTGTTCGGCCAGAGCGCTATTCCTACCATATGATTAAGGAATCCGGCGAATTTGTAATTAACCTGTCCACTTCCCAGATGACGAAAGCGGTTGATTACTGTGGTGTCCGTTCTGGAAGAAATGAAGATAAATTAAAGAAAAACGGTCTTACCTGTCAGGCAGGAAATAAGGTGAAAGCACCGATTATTGAGCAGTCACCGGTTAATATTGAATGTAAAGTAAGAGAAATTAAAGAACTTGGCTCCCACCATATGTTTATTGCAGATGTGGTAGGTGTTGACATAGACGAGCAGTTTATGGACAAAAGAGGAAAATTTCATTTGAATCAGTCAGATTTACTTGTTTATTCACATGGGGAATATTATAATTTAGGTAAACTGAAAGGAACTTTTGGATACTCTGTAAAAAAGAAAGGGAAAGGTCGTTGATTAAGTGAAGATTACGTATTTGCATATTAAAAACTTTAAATCTATTTTCGATATGGAAATTGAAGAAATTGATAATGCAATGATTCTGGTAGGAAGAAATAATACCGGAAAAACAGTAGTAATTGATGCGATCCGATTGGCAGCAGGAGAATACAAGGTAAAAGATTCGGATTTTCTCGATATTAAAAAGAAGATTGAAATTGGAATCTGTGTTGAGTTTAATGAACAGGACTTAGAAGGATTTCATGAACTTGGAATGGTCAGCAAATACAAACGTGATGATTTGTGGCAGAGGGATTTTCAGTCGAAACTTCCTTCCTTTCAGAATAATGTTCTGTGCTTCACCTGCATAATTGGCAGAGATGGCGTAATAAAGTACAATGATGGATTTAAGAAAAACAATTCTTATATCCCACTTGTATTTCCAAAAGTATATCATCTGGATCAGTCCAGAAATACTGATGCCATCCAGAGTGAAGTATTAAGTCTGTATGACAAAGAATCTATGGTTGATGTCAGACAGAATATCTGTATGTTTGATAAGACAAGAAAATGTAATCGTTGTTTTGAATGCATCGGTGTCATTAACAAAAAGCCGGCTGCCGATCTTACCTTAATGGAAACAGCAAAACTTATGGAATATAAGTTGTTCCAAACTAATATTAATAAATTTGGACAGAAGTTTAATCATTACTTCCATTTGAATGGAAGCGGTTCTCAGGAGATTAAATTTGAAGTCAGTTTCCATCCAGAGCAGATGTTTCAAGTGGAAACAAAGGTTTATAACAGGGACAGAGAGACAATTGGTTCTATCCAGACGTTAAGTGAAGGGTTGAAAAGTATTTATGCATTATCTCTTTTAGAGGCGTACATAGATGAGGAATCAACAATTCCGTGTATTATTATGATAGAAGATCCGGAGATTTACCTGCATCCTCAGCTTCAGAAAGCCGCCAGTGAGATTTTATTTCGTCTTTCCAAAAAGAATCAGGTTATTTTTTCAACTCATTCACCAAATATGATATTTAATTTTTCATCCAGGCAGATTAAGCAGGTTGTGTTAGATAAAGATTACTGTACAACGATTAAAGAAGATGTAGAGATTGATGATATCTTAGATGATTTAGGATACACAGCAAATGACCTCTTAAATGTAAGTTTTGTATTTATTGTAGAAGGAAAACAGGACAGTCAGAGACTGCCGCTTCTCTTAGAAAAATATTATTCAGAAGTCATTGATGGAAATGGGAAGCCAATGCGTATTTCCATTATTCAGACAAACAGCTGCACGAATATTCAGACGTATGCGAATCTGAAATATATTAACCAGCTGTATTTAAAGGATCAGTTCCTGATGATTCGGGACAGTGATGGGAAAAATCCGAAGTATCTTGTGAAACAGCTCTGCAACTACTATGCACAGCGGGAAAAAGAACAGGATGAAGGAAATTTACCGAGAGTAACACCAAAAAATGTGTTAATACTTAAATATTACTCGTTTGAGAATTATTTTCTAGACCCAGAAATCATGACTTCCATTGGTGTGGTAAAAAGTGTGGATGAATTTTATAATATTCTTTTTAAAAAATACAAAGACTATTTATATAAATTAGGAAGCATGAAACGTTTATCCAGAAGTTTTGGTTTACGGATAAAAACAAAAGAAGACTTGAAAAAGAATATGGAGTTAATTAAAACCTATGTCAGAGGCCATAACTTATTTGATATATTTTATGGAAAATACCATGGCGATGCGGAGACAGAGATACTGAAGAAGTACATTGATGCAGCACCGCCAGAAGCATTTGATGATATTTTGAAAGCCATAGACAGCTTTGTATATTTTGAAAACCGGAGGAAATAGCTTCATGAATATTGTTCTAATCGGAATGCCTGGCTCAGGCAAAAGTACAGTGGGAGTAGTACTTGCAAAGGTACTTGGATACGAGTTTATTGATTCAGATATTGTAATACAGCAGCATGAGGGAATGCTTCTTCATGAAATTTTAAAGACAAAAGGGCTGGACGGATTCTTGGAAATAGAAGGAGAAGTCAATGCCAGTATCAACGTGGATAACAGTGTAATTGCAACAGGAGGAAGTGCCGTATATAGTGAAAAGGCTATGAAGCATTTTAAAGGTCAGTCTACTATCGTTTACATAAAGCTAAGTTATGAAACATTGGTTTCAAGACTTGGTGATTTAAGGGAAAGGGGGGTTGCCCTCAAGGATGGCATGACACTGAAGGAACTTTATGAAGAACGATGTCCGCTGTATGAAAGATATGCCGACGTGGTGGTAGAACCCCAGGATTTAACGGTAGAGCAGACAATGTATGAAATAAAGGAAAAATTAAATTTGTAATTTACAATTATAAGCTTTGTGGTATAATAGATAAGAATTGCAAAAAAATGTACAAAAGCCGCATGGGTGACCGTGCGGAACACGGAAGTTTACGTAAGTGAATTTTATCTTGTTGCGCAATTTCACAAAATCAAAACCTAATTGTTTGAGGTGTATGATGGAACAGTATATTATTAAAGGTGGTAAACCCCTTGAAGGGGAAGTTATTATAAGTGGAGCAAAAAATGCTGCATTAGGAATTCTCGCAGCCGCTATAATGACTGACGAGACAGTGACAATAGACAATTTGCCAAATGTCCGTGACATTAATGTGCTATTGCAGGCTATTGAAGGTATTGGTGCACAAGTTGAACGTGTGAATGATCATGTTGTTAAAATAAATGGAAAGAGTATATCTTCTGTAAGTATTGACTATGAATATATTAGAAAGATACGTGCCTCTTATTATTTATTAGGTGCATTACTCGGAAAGAGTAACAATGCTAGAGTAGCACTGCCAGGTGGCTGTAACATTGGAAGCCGGCCAATTGACCAGCACATTAAAGGATTTAAGGCATTAGGTGCAAGTGTATCTATTGAACAGGGAATGATTGAAGCACATGCAGATAAGCTTGTGGGCAATCATATTTACATGGATGTTGTAAGCGTAGGAGCGACCATAAACATTATGCTTGCTGCCTGTCTTGCAGAAGGAAAAACAATTATTGAGAACGTTGCAAAAGAACCACATATTGTTGATGTAGCAAGTTTCTTAAACAGTATGGGTGCCAATATTAAAGGGGCTGGAACAGATGTTATTCGTATTGTAGGTGTGAAGAAGTTACATGGAAGTACGTATTCTATTATTCCAGATCAGATTGAAGCTGGAACTTTCATGATGGCAGCAGCTGCAACAAAGGGTGATGTTCTTGTTAAAAATGTAATTCCAAAGCACTTAGAAGCAATTACAGCAAAGTTAATCGAAATTGGTGCAAATGTAGAAGAACTGGATGACAGTGTGCGAGTTTATACAGATAAAAGATTAACAAGTACACATGTGAAAACATTGCCTTATCCAGGATTTCCAACAGATATGCAGCCACAGATAACTGCTTTATTAGCATTATCTCAAGGCTCCAGCGTAGTAACAGAAAGTATTTTTGAAAATCGATTCAAATATGTAGATGAGTTAAACCGCATGGGAACAAATATTATGGTTGAAGGAAACTCTGCAATTATTGACGGAGTGGAAAAGTTAACCGGGGCAGTTGTCAGTGCACCAGACTTAAGGGCAGGAGCTGCTTTAGTTATTGCAGCACTGGTAGCAGACGGATTTACAATTATCGATCATATTCATTTTGTTGAACGAGGATACGAAGCATTCGAAAGTAAGATGAGAAAGCTTGGTGCATGTATGGACAAAATCGATGTAGAAGATGAAAAGGCCGTGCAGAAATTTAAGTTAAGAGTCAGCTAAGATTTTTAATGAAATCAAAAAAGCATTTAAAGACTATTTTTAGTTTTTAGATGCTTTTTTTGACTATTTTGAAATTAAGCTTACAGCTTTTTTAAAAGCTAAGTTATTGCAAAAAAGAACAGAGCATGTATTTCTACATACTCTGTTCCAAGATGCTATTTGGATAATATCTTAATTATTATTAATAGATGTTGTTTCCAGAAACCGTAACAGTGACTGATTTAGAAAGTCCGCCGGCAGTTATGGTATAGTAATAAATTCCTGGCTGAACCTGATAGCTGTTAAAAATAACACATCCACTGTCCATGCTGAAGTATTTCTGCGAAGTATCCCCATTTACCATATAAGAGGATATGCCGGAAGCAGTTGTATTAGTACAGGTTACAGTATAATTTGAAGTAACTTGCGTATAACCATTTACGGTCGTTTTCGTTACGTTCGTGTAAGAAGGCATTTCTGCATTATTCTGATCCAGTACGGTGATACCAACGGCATAAGCATCTGCAGCACTGTTGGAAACAGAAACATTATAGGAAGTCAGATTCAATGTGGTAGGCTTTAGCGCGGCAGTAACCGTAACAGTAAAGGTGTGTACAATCGTATTGCTGCTGTCTTTTATCTGAAGGTAAGCGGTACCTACTTTAACTGGGAACAGACTGACATATTTCTGTGTATTGCTTAGGTAACCCCCTGCTGATAAAATTGAATTATTCGAGGATTCTACATGGTAAATACTGTAATCTTTGATTTCAGAACCAATCTTATTATTCATCATATGGAAATAAGCACGATAATCATAAGAACCAACCGGTAGTGACAGATTATATTCTGAGGTCTGTGTTGTCGGGAAGGTATAGTTTGGATTATTCGTAATATTGCAAATGTAGGATGTATTAGCTGCGGTATCATCAAAAGATGAAATTACAGTATATCCAGAGTCTGCGGTAGTTTTCTTTACACCATTGACCGTATTGTATGCAATGATACGAGCCTGTGCATATTGGTTTTTCGCCGTAAACTTCAGTGTTTTATTGGTTGTCAAATAAGAGCTTGTAACAGTAAAGGTAATATTACTGTAAGTATTTCCGTATGTATAAGTATCCAGAAGCATACCGTTTTTATCGTATCCGGAAGCAGTAATAGTAGCTTCGCTGTCAATCGTAACGGATTTTGGCTGGATGATAAAGCTCTTAATGATACCATCTGTTACTGAAAATGTCCTTGAGGTGGAGAAGTAGCAGACTTTGTAATTTTGTCCATCAGTCAGCTGCTGAGCTAATGTCAGTACTGCGGTCTTGGAACTGGAAGACGCATCATAGGAAATGGAACTGATTCCAATGCTTTTTCCGCCAGCAGTCTGAACCTTAAAATCAGATGTTTCCAAGTTCGTTGGAGCAGATTGGAATGTAACCGTTATCTGGTCGACAGAAGTCTGTTTCGCTGCAGTAATACTGCTGTTTACCGTAAGGGAAAGAGTTATTTTCCGCATATGCTTACTGCTAAGAGGCGTTTTATTGGAACATTTGGAATAAACCGTAATGGTAGCAGTACCAGCACTTTTTGCAGTTACTTTTCCAGTGAAATGGTTTACGGAAGCAATGGAAGTATCGCTGCTCTTATAATAAAGCACATCACTTGAAAAAGAAGGGTTTTTCGTTACAGACAATGTTTTCGTCTGGCCGGTAACCATTGTAACCTTTTTGCTGGCAACCGTCAGATAATCGGTACGCCGGCGAACGGTAAAAGTTTTTTTTGCAATCAGATTTCCAGTCCAGCGGCTTCTTGCTGTAATTGTAACTTTTCCAGGAATTTTTAATACAAGTTTTCCACTGTTTTTATGTACATCTGCAACGGATGTATTGGCAGAGTAGAAATAAACAGAATAGCCTGGAACTTTTAGCTTGTATGAATTATTGATGTAGATGGTATTGGTAATTTTCCTGCCACTGCTTCTGGTGATGGAAGCAGCATGGACTGTATGGCTGCCAATATAAAGGGGCAGCAAAAATACAAATGCCATGAGCACAAGAATGCGTAATTTTGTACAGGATAATTTTTGTGACATAATTTTCTCTCCTTTCATTTTTGTATTGAAAACATACTAAATGATTTTGGTAATTGTCAGGTCACTGTGTCTGGATAAATCAACAAAATTTTCTCCAACCTGGACAATTGGTTTAGATAATACAGGGTTGTTAAGCAATACGATTTTACCTTTCTGGCCATTGCTTAATAATACATTATTATGAATGTAGGTTGCAGCCATATTTTGAAGGAATACCAGAAGAATTTCTGGATCAAATTTTTGAAGTCCTTCGGTTTCATACATATTAATTACTTCGAATGGGCACATAGCTCCTCGATAGATTCTTGAGGAAGTCATCGCATCATATGTATCAGCAATCGCAACAATTTTTGCAAATGGAAGCATTTCATTTCCTTTAATATGGTTTGGATAGCCGGTTCCGTCACAACGTTCATGGTGCATCAGTGCACTCATGGAAATACGCATATCAATTGGCTGCTCTTTTAAAAGTTCATAGCCTTTTTGAGAATGTGTTTTAATGATACGGTATTCCAAAGAGGTCAGAGCAGATGGCTTTTCAATAATATCCTGTGGAACTAAAAGCTTTCCAATATCATGAAGAAGACCGCTTAATGTCAGAATCTGAAGATCTTTTTCGCTTAAATTCATCCAGCAGCCAATAGTATGGCAGATAATGGATACATTAACGGAATGATTATATGTTATGTCATTAAAATCACGCATGCATTGAAGCATGTGAAATACGTGCACGCCATTACGGGATGCAGCCAGAAGCTGATTCATTTTAATAGATAGTTTATCAATATCAATTCGTGGTTTTTTATTTGATACAAAGGAATTCAATTCTTCTTTTAAGTCAGCTACCATCTGTTCGTGAGTCTGGCTGAATAGTTTGAATTCCTTCGTTTGTTTAATTTCTTCCGTGAATGAAATAGTAGGTTTTACGTCCTCTTTTTTCTTGGGTTCTTCATAGATTTTTAAATCAGTGATAGAATAAAAATTTAAACGGGTAATAGCACGATTTGTAAGCATAGTATCTTTAGAAATGATTAATTGATTATTATATGTATAGATATCCTCGGCAACAACCATCCCAGACTTTGCCTGATTCGTGAGAATGCGCTTGGTTTTCATGTAAGCCCCCTCTTTCCTAGTTTCAATTTAAGAATAATATCCCTCATATTACTACTTTAGTATAGTATTTGTATAAGGAGACTGTCAATATTTATCAGTATTTTTTTCAAAGAAAAGCATTTCATGGGCAGAAAATGCAGACCAGCAAGGAAAATCGGCTGAACCACAGGAACAAAAAATGTTCTTCGAGGCTCAGCCGATTATTATTAATGTTGACATATCAGAAGATACATAAACACCTATTTTTTTATTTATTATAAATATAATTTTAACGTTTCTGCTTTGTCAGTTGCTTCCCATGGAAGATTTAAGTCGTCGCGGCCGAAATGACCGTAAGCAGCAGTTTGTTTGTAGATTGGTCTTCTTAAGTTTAACATTTCAATAATTCCGGCTGGTCTTAAATCGAAGTTTGCACGAACGATTTCAACTAGTTTTTCATCGGAAATCTTTCCTGTTCCAAATGTATCGATCATGATAGAAGTTGGTTGTGCAACACCAATTGCATAAGATAACTGGATTTCACATTTTTCAGCAAGACCTGCAGCTACGATATTTTTCGCAACATAACGGGAAGCATATGCAGCGGAACGGTCAACTTTTGTGCAGTCTTTACCGGAGAATGCACCGCCACCGTGACGAGCATATCCACCGTAAGTATCTACGATGATTTTTCTACCTGTTAAGCCGCTGTCACCGTTAGGTCCGCCGATAACGAAACGGCCTGTTGGGTTGATGAAAACTTTTGTGTTTTCAGACATCATTTCAGATGGGATTACAGCATCGATTACATATTTTTTAATATCTTCATGAATCTGTTCCTGACTTACATCTTCTGCATGCTGGGAAGAGATTACAACAGCGTCTACATATTTTGGCTTACCATTTTCATCATATTCAACAGTAACTTGAGATTTACCATCTGGGCGAAGATAAGGTAAGGTACCATTTTTGCGGACTTCTGTTAATTTTCTTGTTAATTTGTGAGCAAGAGCGATTGGATATGGCATAAGTTCAGGTGTTTCATTTGTTGCATATCCGAACATCATACCCTGATCGCCAGCACCAATAGATTCGATTTCTTGATCAGTTAATGCTTTTGCTTCTAAAGATTTGTTAACACCCATTGCAATATCGCTGGACTGTTCATCTAAAGCAACAATAACACCACATGTATTGGCATCGAAGCCTTTTTCAGATTTATCATATCCGATTTCACGGATTGTGTCTCGAACGATTTTCTGAATATCAACATAGGCTTTTGTTGTGATTTCACCCATAACTAATACTAAACCAGTAGTAATAGCAGTTTCACATGCAACACGGCTCATTGGATCCTGTGCCATTAAAGCATCCAGGATAGCGTCGGAGATCTGATCACAGATTTTGTCCGGATGGCCTTCGGTTACAGATTCTGACGTAAAAAGTAATTTTTCCATAGTATCCTCCTTAGCTGCTTAACTATAATATTTATCAAATTCAAAAGTCTAATTGCAGTCAAAAAAAAGTCCATCATAATAATAAGTGGACTTTTCATCCTCTTATTGTTCGATTCCTCGCTTAGATTGGCACCTTCCGGAACTGGGGTTGCCGTGATTTCATAGAGCCTTAACTCTCCATCACTCTGAATAAGAGTACATATTATATTTAAGAATTTTTTACAGTTCCATCATAACTATATATGGTTTTCTTGTCAAGTATTATTTACTACATGTAGTTACAAATAAAACGGATTTGTGCTATAATGATACAAATAATTATGTAAGTCTGGAGACGTGAAATCTTTATGAATATAAAACAGCGCCTGATTTGGGCATTTATTATTATTATTGCATTACCAATTATTCTGCTTGTTTCAACGGGTGGTGCCATATTGTATTACACCGTCAATTCCATTAATGATTACTATGGTGCCGATACGACAACATACCAGATGTTTACGAATCCAACTAATCTTGTAAATGATTCCATTAATGGAATCTACAATGAATTAAAAGAGAATATATATCTGGAACCGGATCAGTTTCTATCCAGTGAATATGATGAATTATTGAATAATAAACTGAGTAAAAGAGGTTCTTTTCTGGTTGTTTTGAAAAATCAAGAAGAAGTATTTGTAGGTAACAAAAGCCGTTATGAAAAGATTAAAGAAATGATTCCAAAGATGACGATTTACAGTACACAGGAAGACAGTGGACTTTATATTGATGATAAACAGCCACTTCTGCTAAAGAAGCTGGATTTTAGTTTTGGAGATGGAGATAAGGGAAATATCTACATCATTACGAACATCCATACACTGCTTCCTCAGGTAAAACGTTCCTGTATTAATCTGCTAATCAGCTTTTTTATTATCATCTGTTTTACGGCATGTTTTTTGACCGCCTGGCTTTATCAGGGAATGGTGAGACCATTAAATGTACTGCGGAATGGAATCTATCGTATGAAAAACGGAGATTTGGACTTTGAAATTAAGGCGGAATCAGATGATGAAATCAGTAGGATATGTGATGATTTTGAAGACATGCGTCAGCAGGTAAAACGGCTGATGGAAGAACGGATTGAGTATGAAGAACAGATGAAAATGCTGATCAGTAACGTTTCTCATGATTTAAAGACACCATTGACCGCAATAAAAGGCTATGCAGAAGGACTCATGGACGGCGTGGCAGATACACCAGAGAAAATGGAACGGTATTTAAAAACAATCTGCACTAAAGCCAGTGATATGACATATCTGGTGGATGAGTTATCGTTTTATTCCAAGATTGACTGCAATAAAATACCTTATAATTTTGTAGAAATTAACGTAGAACAGTATTTTTCAGACTGTATCCAGGATTTAATTCTGGATTTGGAAGTAAAGAATATTGAATTAAAATATGAGAATCAAGTACCTACATCTGAAAGGGCAATGATTGATCCAGAGCAGATAAAGCGGGTAATTAATAATATTATTGGAAATTCCGTGAAGTACATGGATAAGGAAAAGGGCATTATTACTGTCCACCTTACAGAGGAGAACGGCTTTATTCAAGTTTGTTTTGAGGATAATGGAAAAGGAATTCCGGAGAAGGATATTAAAAAAATCTTTGAACGTTTTTTTAGAACTGATCAGTCCAGAAATTCATCAAAAGGTGGAAGTGGTCTGGGGCTTGCCATTGCAAAAAAAATTATTCAGGAACATGGTGGAGAGATATGGGCTGAAAGCAAAGAAGGAGAAGGAACCAGTATTATTTTCACACTGGAAACGGCAGGACATGCAAAACAGCAGGAAGACTATAGAGTAGAAGAAAACAGCAATAGAGCAATTAAACAGGTAAAAAATTAAGTAAGGAAGTGGTTTGCATGAGTAAAATTTTAATTATTGAAGATGAAGAAGCAATTGCAGAACTGGAGAAAGATTATTTAGAACTAAGTGGATTTGAGGTGGCAATTGAGCAGACGGGAGACAAAGGACTGGAAGCAGCTTTGAAAGAGGATATAGATCTGGTAGTACTGGATTTAATGCTTCCGAATATGGATGGATTTGAAATCTGTAAGAGAATCCGTGAAGAGAAAAATATCCCTGTTATTATGGTTTCAGCAAAGAGGGACGATATTGATAAAATTCGTGGATTAGGACTTGGTGCTGATGATTATATGACAAAGCCGTTTAGTCCAAGTGAGCTGGTAGCAAGGGTAAAGGCACATTTATCCCGATATGAGCGCCTTCTTGGTGCAGGAATACGAGAAAATGATACAATTGAAATCCGAGGAATTAAAATTGATAAAACAGACCGACGTGTTTTTGTAAATGGGGAAGAGCGTGTTTTTACGACGAAAGAATTTGACCTGCTTACGTTTCTTGCGGAGAACCCAAACCGTGTGTTTACTAAGGAAGAATTATTCCAGCATATCTGGGATATGGATTCCATTGGAGATATTGCAACGGTAACGGTCCATATTAAGAAAATCCGTGAAAAGATCGAGACAAATACATCAAAACCACAGTATATTGAGACGATCTGGGGAGTTGGATACAGATTTAAAGTCTGATGCAATATTACATTTACCATGGGAAGAATATGACAAATGTAACTTGTGGGGGAAGGCCTTATCCTGTAAGATAAAGTTATACCCGATAGGAAAACAAATTGTATAACAGAGTAGGAGGCAAAGATATGAGGAACAGATTAGCAAATATTGTATGGGGTATACTTTTCATTTTTGTTGGTATTGGATTTGTCGGAAATACCCTTTTCGGATGGAATTTTGAATTATTTTTCACAGGCTGGTGGACGTTATTCATTATTATTCCAAGTATATTATCCATTATCCACCATGGTCCAAGACCATTTTCAGTAAGTGCATTTATAATTGGTGTGATGCTGCTCTTATCCAGCAGAGGTTATTTTGATTATGATCTTGTACAGAATCTTGCAGTACCAGTTGTATTTATTGTGATCGGTATCTGTATTCTGGTAAAGGCATTGGGATTTAATTTTCATACCAAAGAAACCGTTATGAATAAAGATGGATTAAGTGATTATTCAGCTGTATTTTTGGGCCGGAATATTATTTTCAATGAAAATGAACTTTTCACAGGTGCCAGCCTGAATGCTATTTTTGGAGCTGTAAAACTTGATTTACGTTCTGCTATTATTAATGAGGATGTTGTCATTGATAGTACAGCCATTTTTGGTGGTATCGATATTTTTTTACCGGGTGATGTAAATGTAAAAATTACAAGTACTCCAATCTTTGGAGGAGTATCAAATAAAAGGATGGTAACGAAGGACATTCCAAACGCACCAACTGTTTTTATTAATGGAGTTGCAATGTTTGGAGGTGTTGATATTAAATGACATCCTTTCAAAAAGTAATTAAGTATTGTGCAATGGCATTTGCTGTATTTCTTGCAGTTGGAATTATAGGAGGAATTATTTCGGGAATTGTCGGATGCCTGAGATGTCTGATTCCGGATACTTGGAAATATAGTTCCACTAAGGTAAGTGTACAGAAAGACTCATTAAATGGAAGCGAATATGCAGATATATCAAGTATTAAACTTGATATTGGAATTTATAAAGTTATCATAGAAGGAAAAGACTCGATTCAAAATGTTCAGCTTTTCACCAGTGGCGTAAATGATGATTTAAATGTTACTGTGAATGAAGGTATTTTGAGGATCGAAAGTGAAGATGAACATTGGTTTAAAGGTGGCACAAAACATTCAAAAGGAATCGTTTATGTTTATGTTCCAAAGAATCAGGAATTCGATAAACTGGATATTGACTCGGGTGTTGGAAATATAAAAGTCAGTGACATGAATATACAGCGGTTTAACATTGACTGTGGTGTTGGGCGTGTGGATTGTAAAAATATTATTGCTGATAGAACAGATATTGAAGGTGGTGTTGGTTCTCTTACCCTTTCAGACGTTGAATTGAATGGACTGGATTTGGAAGGCGGTGTTGGCAGCATGCACGTTAATGGAATCCTGACTGGAAAAACTTGTATTGAAGGTGGAATGGGTTCCGTAGATGTAGATATTACTGGAAACAAGGATGACTATAATATTAAGTCAGAAGCTGGAATTGGCGGTGTTTTTGTAGACGGTGACAAGATTGGTAACGTGAACTATTATAGTGAAAAGAAAGATAATATTCTGTCTCTGGAAGGCGGAATGGGTTCCATTAATGTAAACTTTCATTAGAGCTATCTGGTTTGTAAAGCCTGTAAAGTGTTTTTATGAGTAAAACCGAGAACGGACCGAGAATGACACCAGTAAGTCCGAACAGCTCAATTCCAATAAATAATGACATAACGAAATAGATAGGAGCGAGTCCTAATGTATCACCTAGTAACCGGGATTCTAGAAACTGTCGGGTCATCTGACAGAGGATGTAGGTTGATACAAGGATGACCGCTCCTATTATATTGTGTGAAAATAATTTGATGACTGCCCATGGAATTAAAATCGTGCCGCTTCCAAACAGGGGCAGAGCATCCAGAATGGCAATGATAATACCAATCAGAAGAGGATAGGAGCTTTTATTAAAAAACAGCCCGGTTGTGCAGATACCGGCAATTATACATACAATGAAGCATTGAATTTTCAAATATTTCACACCGGTTTGGGACAATTGTTTCAAAATCTGGTTTAAATCCTCGTAGAAAAGACATTTCTTATAAAGTTCTTTTAAGCTATTCATATCTATCATAATCAGTAATGCACTAAATAGAATGATAAATGAAGTTGTTACGATGGTGATAGCTCTTTTCATAATTGTAATGGTCTGCATGGTAATGCAGGGAATAATTTTAGAAGTAGCATTTCCGAAAAGTTTGGTCAGATATCTGCCTAAGAAGTCAAAAGTAGTGCCGTTTCTGTTTTTCAGAAATTTATCGCAGCATAAACATATATCATTAGCATGGGACAATACGGTATCTTTGTATGCAGGCAGATTATGAAACAAAATAGTAGCCTGGCGGATAAAAGCATCTGTAAAAAAGAATGCAGTTAGTCCAATCAGGCTTGTACATAAAAGAAGAGTGAGGATACCTGCGATGCCCATTGGCAGATGGAATTTCTGATTCATGAAATATGCAATTGGATAGGTGTACTTGGCGAGCCAGTATGCAAAAATAAAGGGAAGAAAGTATGGAAGCAGATATTTTACGCCAAGAAAAACAGTAGCACTGATTATACAGAGGAATAACAAGGTTTTTCCTTTATCGGAACGGATTAATTTCATAAAAAACTCTCCATTGTTTTTATAGTATATAGTAAATCTATTATCACTATTTTATGCAATGGAGAGAATTATCATTCAATAGAAAACAATTGAAAAAGTTCAGAAGATGGAACGTGCTCAAAATCCATTTTTTTACCGGTAGCAGGGTGTAAAAAGGAAAGGTGGCAGGCATAAAGTCCAAGAGATGTTCTGGATTTGTCTGCTTGAAAAAGAGGATTGTATTTTTTATCACCAAAGATTCCACCCAGGTGGTAGGAGGCCTGAAGTCGAATTTGGTGTTGTCGTCCGGTCAGAAGATTCACTTTAATCAGAGAAAGCATTTGATCGTGATAAGATTTTACGGAAAGAACCTGGTAGGTAAGTTCTGCTTTTTTTGCCTGAGGTGTTTTCTGGGTTACAATGCGGGAAATATTCTGCTTTTTGTCGGTTACCATATAATCGGAAAGAAGTATGGGTTCCCTGCCAAGTTCATTGGATAAGTCTTTTGTGAGGATGGCAAGATACTGCTTTTTCATTTGTTTTGCAGCAATTTGACGGCTCAGGCTGGAAGCTGCTTTTTCAGTTTTTGCAAATACCATAATTCCACCGACAGGCTGATCGAGGCGGTGGATAATTCCAAGATAAGGAATGCCATTGGTGGATGGATTCGTTTCTGCCAGATAGCTGCGAAGCAGGCTGACCATATCCTGTATGCCAAAATTTCTGGTCTGAGTTGGGGTTCCGGCTGGTTTTTCACAAACCAGGATATCAGAATCTTCAAATAAAATGTTTAACTGCATGGGAGTCCTCCGTTTTATTCTTTGTCACCGGCAGTATGCTGGTGCATAGTTTTAGATTTATTATAATGAATTTCTTTCTTATTGACAATAGAATCAAATATTCGTATAATGAAGCTATTATGCATATTATATTATATAGGTAGGAAAAATATGAATGAAAGGATAATACATATTATGAAACACGAACATATGCATCAAAATCCTGCGGGGCAGGAAACCTTTTCAGTGGCAATTGAACCACATAATCATCGTGCAATTATTGGTTTTGATAAAAATGGAATACCTAAAGTCCTGGTTCCGGTAAGTGGTGGACATACGCATACTCATGTGGATGCAGAAGGAAATGTGTATGAACATAGCCATGAGGCAGTATTTACAGAGGATTATATGAAGGCAGTAGCGGCCTATCGAAAAACGTTTCCATCTAAACAGGATGTGTTAGATAATGTGCCGGATCCGGCAGTACGTGAAATGATATTACATATGGAACAGATCGGATTTGATACGACCTTTGACCGATTTGATAAGCAGCAGCCCCAATGTAGTTTTGGATTATCTGGAACATGTTGTCGGATTTGTAATATGGGTCCTTGTAAAATTACTTCGAAATCACCCAAAGGCGTTTGTGGAGCAGATGCCGATTTGATTGTTGCCAGAAACCTGCTTCGTGGTGCTGCCGCTGGATTGGCGCAGCATGGAATGCATGCGAGAGAAGTCCTTTTAATGTTAAAATGGGCCGCTCAGGGAAAACTGGATATTCCGATTGTGGGAGAATATAAAATTCTGGATATGGCAAAGGCGTTTGGGATTGAAACAGAAAATAGAGACATTAATGATATAGCGGTTGATTTGGTGGATGTTTTGTTGGAGGATTTATCTCGGACAGAGCCAGAGGCATATCAAACGATTCAAGCATGTGCGCCAAAGGAACGTCAGGAAGTGTGGAAGAAGATGGATATTCTTCCGATTAGTGCGTATCATGAAGTATTTGAGGCGAATCATAAGACCGGATGTGCTACGGACGGAGACTGGAAAAGCATTATGCAGCAGTTTCTGCGATGTGGTCTTGCCTTTACATTCAGCGGCGTTGTAGCAACTTCGATTGCGACGGATTCTCTTCTTGGTGTAGGAGACAGGGTAACCTCTAAGATTAACATAGGTGCTCTGAAAAAAGGATATGTAAATATTGCAGTTCATGGTCATCTGCCAGTTCTTGTCCGAGAAATTGTAAAGATGGGATATTCAGAAAAGTATCAGAAACTTGCAAAGGAAAAAGGAGCAAAGGGAATTCAGTTTTATGGAATCTGCTGTTCTGGTTTGTCAGCTATGTATCGTTATGAAGGTGTTATTCCACTATCTAATGCAGTAAGTGCAGAACTTGTGCTTGGTACCGGAGCATTGGATTTGTGGGTGGCAGACGTACAGGAAGTCTATCCTTCCATTATGGATGTAGCAAGATGTTATAAGACAACCGTTGTTACCACTAGTGATTCTGCAAGACTTCCAGGTGCAGAGCATATTGGATATGACCATCATCATTCCAATATTGAAGAGACGAAGAGAATCGCAGAGCGGATTGTAGAACGTGCCATCGAAAGTTTTGAGGCAAGACAGGGAACGCCGGTATTTATTCCACCTTATGAGGTAGAAGCAGAAGTCGGATTTTCCCTGGAATATTTATTTAAACAGTATGGAAGCCTGAAACCAATTGCGGATGCACTTCGTTCCGGACAGATTTTAGGAATTGTTAACATGGTTGGATGCAATAATCCGAAAATTCTCTATGAAAAAGCAGTTCTGGATGTTGCGGATGTGCTTTTGAAGAACAATGTTTTAATCCTTACAAATGGATGTGCTTCCTTTCCGTTAATGAAAATGGGATACTGCCAGACTTCCGAACTGGCATATAGAAAAACTGGTGAAAAACTGCGGGAATTCTTGCAGCCGGATATGCCGCCGGTATGGCATGTGGGTGAGTGCATTGATAATACCCGTTCTTCTGGTATTTTTGCAGGAATCGCCGCTGAATTTGGTAAAAATATATATGAGATGCCATATGCATTTGCTTCTCCAGAGTGGTCTAACGAAAAAGGAATCGATGCAGCTTTAGGATTCCGTTTGATGGGAATTACATCTTATCACTGTGTAGAGGCGCAGATTCATGGTTCTGCCAATGTAATTCATTTCTTAAAAGAAGGAACTAAGGAGACACTGCACTCCTCTATGGTAGTAGATGTAGATCCAGTTGCTCTGGGTGAGAAAATAGTAGCAGATATGAAAGAGAAACGTGCTGCATTAGGAATTTAATATAGAAAGAATAACAAAGCAGAATGGAGGCTTATTTAGATCTGTTTTGCTTTGTTTTCGAAATCAGTCTTGACAAACCCCGCCAATACACGTAATATTTAACTATATAGGTAAAGTAGCGTTGAGAAGGGATAGTATATCTAGGAATGATTCAGAGAGGAAGTGGTTTGGTGTGAAGCTTCTATCAGGAATAGATGGAACCTGCCTTTGAGCTCTGCATGAAAATGCAGCGTATTTCCTGCGATAAGGGATGTTAGCAGACAGAGTATTGTACGCTAAGTGAGCAGAACTGTTTACAGTTAAGCAGGGTGGTACCGCCGAAGTCCTTCGGTCCCTATTTTAGGGATGAGATAGGGCTTATTTTTTTGCATTTTTACGAATTTAAATAAAAAGGAGATTTTGTTATGGCAAAGGAAAAAAAGCTAGTTGAAGCGATAACTTCAATGGAAGATGATTTTACACAATGGTATACAGACGTTGTAAAAAAAGCAGAATTAATTGATTACTCCAGTGTCCGTGGATGTATGATTTTAAGACCAAACGGCTATGCAATCTGGGAAAATATCCAAAAAGAACTGGACAGAAGATTTAAAGAAACTGGTGTTGAAAATGTTTATATGCCAATGTTTATTCCAGAGAGTCTGCTTCAGAAAGAAAAAGACCACGTAGAAGGATTTGCTCCAGAAGTAGCATGGGTTACACACGGAGGATTAGAACCACTTCAGGAAAGATTATGTGTAAGACCAACTTCAGAAACATTATTCTGTGACCTGTATTCAAATATTGTACAGTCATACCGAGATCTTCCTAAATTATATAACCAGTGGTGTTCTGTTGTTCGTTGGGAAAAGACAACAAGACCTTTCCTTCGCTCTATGGAATTCTTATGGCAGGAAGGCCATACCGCTCATGCAACACAGGAAGAATCTGAAGAAAGAACCATTCAGATGTTAAATGTTTATGCAGATTTCTGTGAAAATGTTCTTGCTATCCCAATGATTAAAGGTAGAAAGACAGATAAAGAAAAATTTGCTGGTGCAGATTCTACTTATACAATCGAAGCATTAATGCATGATGGTAAAGCACTTCAGTCTGGTACAAGCCATAACTTCGGTGATGGATTTGCCAAAGCATTCGGTATCCAGTATACAGACAAGGACAACAAACTTCAGTATGTTCATCAGACATCATGGGGTATGTCTACACGTATCATTGGTGCGATTATCATGGTTCATGGAGACAATTCCGGTCTTGTATTACCTCCAAGAATTGCACCAACTCAGGTAATGGTAATTCCAATTGCGCAGCATAAAGAGGGCGTTTTGGACAAAGCAAATGAATTAAAAGAGAAGTTAGCAGCAGATTTCCGTACAAAATTAGATGATTCTGAAAAGAGCCCAGGATGGAAATTCAGCGAACAGGAAATGCGTGGTATTCCAGTAAGAATTGAAATTGGGCCTAAGGATATCGAAGCAAACCAGGCTGTTATTGTCCGCCGTGATACAAGAGAAAAGATAGTTGCTTCTTTAGATAACTTAAATGAAGAAGTTGCAAAAGCATTAGAGACAATGCAGAACGATATGTTAGAACGTGCTAGAGCACATAGAGATGCTCATACTTATACAGCAACAACTTACGATGAGTTTAAAGATACGATCGCGAACAAACCAGGTTTTGTAAAAGCAATGTGGTGTGGCGATTTAGAATGTGAATTAAAGATTAAAGAGGATACAACAGCAACATCCCGTTGTATGCCTTTCGAGCAGGAACATTTATCTGATAAATGTGTATGCTGTGGAAAACCAGCTAAGACAATGGTTTACTGGGGTAAAGCTTATTAATAAGAACTTATTTATATAGTTATATATATTGAGAAAAGGCATGAGATTTTTAGATTTCATGGAGCCGCGGGTGCGGACATTTTTTTGGACTAACATGTTGCTAATCCAAGACTATGTCTGTACTCCATAGGACTCAAATATCCTAATGATTTTTTTATTCGTACTTCATTATACCAAATAAAGTACTCATTGAGCGTATGTATAAATTCCTTAATACTTATGCCTGTCCAATCTACATTATAAAACATTTCATTCTTTTTCAATCTATCCAGTCCAACGATAATGGCAGCCTCTATCTGTATGAATAACGGGATGTTCCGTTCTTTTTATCTCATTAGGCACAGTTGGGGTTATTTCACCTGAATAAGAGGTGTATTTTGCATGTTTCCTGATTTTGGCCAGAAGACCTTCTTCTTTCATGATTCGACGAACAATCTTTTCAGAAACAATAGTGCCTTCTTTTCTTAATAATCCATAAATCCTACGGTAACTGTATCGTTCTTTCGAAGTCCGTATGAAGTCCAACTTATTGTCCGCATCCCCTACTCATTTCATGGCTTTTATACTATTAATTAGCACTATAGACTATCAGTTTTGCAATTTCATCTAATTTTTTTTGATTTAAAATATAAATCGCCAACCATATCGTTGTCATTATCTTTATCGTAATAGTAATAATGAACTTCATCATTTGCTATTTCTTCACCTTTTTCATTCTGTGCAGCAGACAATTCGTAACCTATATCTTTTGGATAAGCATGCATTCCTTCTATGGAAGTTACAAGCCCTTCTGTTGATGTATTTGGTGGAGTGTAGAATGATAAATATCCACATTCTTCCTTGTTATATGTAAATATTGCTTCAAAATCATTATTATTGTATTTCACATTCCATCCACCTGGAAGATCCGCCGAAAAACAATCTTGAATTTTAATTTCTTCTGAATCATTTTCTCTTACTAACGGTAATTTATTTTCCGAAAAAAATAATGTAATCTGATTATGACGCCATAATATTATAATGCATATAAATATTATAGTTACTACTGCAACCCTTTTTTTCATATTATGATGCTCCTTTTTCAAAGAGTTATATACAATACAAAACCGAGGCCTGCTCAAGTAGCGGCCTCGGTTTTCACATCACATAAACACAACAAATATTTACTATTACTATAAGAGTCAGAAGTGTTGTACATCTTATGTACATAGTATACGAAATCAATTGACATTAGAAAGCATTCACGTCCTTGCTTTCCTGCCAATGACTATTAAGAACTTTTAAGAAAATATATTATAGTATGCATAATGGTTAATTACGAATTTGAAATTGATTTTTCATTTCGTATGGGTTAATATTAGCACAACTGAATGATAAATTCCAATTATATATATTAATATAATCATAAATTAAATTTATAACTATATGTGTGTACATTTACAAAAATATCAGATAAACAGTACATACGAAAAAAATGAGATACAAAAGGTGGATGCGAATTTATGTTAGATTATAGAGTAGAAACATTTTTAACCGTATGCCAGACAAAGAATTATACCAGGGCAGCGGAAATACTAAACTTGACACAGCCTGCGGTATCCCAGCACATTAAGTATTTAGAAGAGTACTTTGGGGCGAAGCTGTTTCATTTAAAAGGAAAGCAGATTACTATAACCAGCAGGGGAGAAGAAGTTTATCAACTGGCCATGCTTTTAAAATTAAATGTAGAAAAATTCCGTATTAATTTAAAGGACGACGCAGCGAATTTGAGAATTAATATGGGAGCTACCAGAGCTGTGGGCGAATATATCCTGAGGTCGATTGTGGCGAAGTACTTAAAAGAAAATCCGCATTATACATTAAATACGGTGATTGCAAAATCCAATGTACTTTTGGAGAAAGTAAAGTATGGCGAAATTGATTTTGCCTTTGTGGAAGCACCGTTTAATGACAGTAACTTCTGTACACTGGATTTTCGAAATGACCGCTATTTGGCAGTATGCAGTCCAGATTACGAACTGCCGAAAGGAAAATTAACAGTTGACCAGCTGGTAAGTAATCCTATAATATTAATGGAAGAAGATAAGGACGGAAAATCAGAGATAGAACCATGGCTTATCCGACATCATTGTGGGTTTGAGGATTTTTCTCATATTCATGTAACGAATGATATACCTATTATGAAGGAAATGGCATTGAATGGAATAGGTATTGCATTTTTATACGAAACTACAATAGAGAAGGAACTGGAGCAGAGAAGCCTGATTCCGATTGATATAGCAGGTTTTAATCTGAGGCGGGAATTTAAATTTGTATATAGAAAATTTACCAGCTACGAAGCAGAGTGTCTCAGGTTCTATGATTTCTGTAATAGATAAAGGAGGATATTATGGTTATAGACATGCCTGAGAAGGTAAGATTTATTATTGATACACTTTTAGAACATGGACATGAGGCTTATGCAGTCGGAGGATGTGTTCGTGATGCGATTTTAGGAAGGGAACCAGGAGACTGGGATATTACGACCTCAGCAAAGCCACAGCAGGTGAAAACGCTGTTTAGACGCACCATTGATACTGGGATTCAGCATGGGACAGTAACGATTATGCTGAATAAAGAAGGATTTGAGGTAACGACTTATCGTATTGATGGAGAATATGAGGACAGCCGTCATCCAAAGTCAGTGGAGTTTACAACAAATCTGGTAGAAGATTTAAAGAGACGTGATTTTACCATAAATGCTATGGCATATAATCATATAACTGGGCTTGTAGATGAATTTAACGGGATCGAGGATTTAAAGAAAAAACGTATTGTATGTGTGGGTAATCCGATGGAACGTTTTGATGAAGATGCTCTCCGTATGTTACGTGCAGTGCGTTTTTCCGGACAGCTTGGTTTTACTATTGATGAGGATACGAAGCGGGCAATTGTAAAACTGGCGCCAACTATCCAGAATATCAGCAGGGAAAGAATTCGGGTGGAAATTGATAAACTCATTTGTTCGGACAACTGTGAGAAGCTGGAGGATGCTTACCATATTGGATTGACCAATTATATTTTCCCAGAGTTGGGAAGGATGTTTGAAACAGAGCAGAATAATCCACATCATAAGTATAATGTGGGGACACATTGTTTGAAGGCGGTGGATTATTTTAATAAAGAAATTAAAGCCAGTGATGCTTATAAATCATGTGGCTTTGACAAGAAAATGGATTCGGTTTTATGCTGGACACTTTTACTGCATGATATTGGAAAGACGGTTACAAAGACTACCGATGAAGCTGGAATCAATCATTTCAAGGGACATGATTCAGAGGGGCAAAGAATGGCAGCGAAGGTATTAAAAGGTCTTAAATTTGATAACTTTACTATTGATACTGCATCCAGGATTATTAAATGGCATGATTATCGCTATGAGTCATCGGACGAGGCAGTTCGTAGAGCATTAAATAAAATCGGAGTGAATCTTATTTATCCGCTTCTGATTGTACAGTATGCGGATATTATGGCACAGAGCGATTATCAGCTGGAAGAGAAAACGGCCCGTCTTAAAAATGCGGCAGAAAAAATTCGGGAAATTTTCCAGAAGCATCAATGTGTAACGATGAAAGAACTTGCAGTTAATGGGCGTGATTTAATGGAAATCGGTTTCAAACCAGGCAGAGTTATTGGAGAGACTTTGCAGAAATTACTGGATTTGGTTATAGAAAATCCGGACAAGAATGAGAAAGAAATTTTGCTGGAGAAAGCCAGGAGTTACAAATAAATAGGTATGAAAGAAGCGGTTTAGTCATACGATTAAAAGTAGACACTGAAAGGGTGTAATATTTTTAATGGGAGGGCTAAAAGTGGACGATAGGTATGAAGAAATCTTTCGACAATATAATTTTAAGATTGCCAATATATACAGAGCCAGAGGAGCCCTTTTGCTGGAGACAGATAAAGGGGTTAAGTTGTTCCGGTCTATTCGAAACTCGAAGGCAAGAATCGAATTTGAAAATAAGGTGCTTCTATTTTTAAAGGAGAATGGATTTGAAAATATCGATTTATACTGCCTGAATCGGGAGAATCAGATTGTATCAGAAAGTTCACAGGGAGATTCCTATGTAGTTAAGGACTGGTTCAGAGGTGACGAATGTAACCTAAAGGAGCCTTCCCAGGTAAAAATTGCATCCGCGAATCTTGCAAAACTGCATAAGTGCCTGAAGGAAGTAACATTTGCTACAGAGCGGGAATTTCCAGGAGTGCATATGCTTCCGGAAGTATTTCTGAAACATAACCGGGAATTAAAGCGTGTAAAAACGTATATCATTGACAAACGGCAGAAAAATGAATTTGAAATCCGCTTTTTAAGTGCATATGACGGCTTTTTTGACCAGGCGAAAGAAGCAGAAAGCATGCTTGGCGGAATGGATTTTACTGCCCTGAAGAATCAGGTAAAGGAAAAAGGGGCTATTGTTCATGGAAGCTACACGTATCACAATATTATTTTGACACAGGGAAAAGTATATACTACCAATTTTGATAAGACGGATCTGGGGCTTCAGGTTTATGACTTGTATTATTTCATGCGGAAAGTGCTAGAGAAAAACAACTGGAATATTTCCCTGGCTCAGATGATGTTGAGTGAATACATGGAAAACAACCAGCTGGAAAAGAAGGAATTGGAGCTTCTTTATATTCTTATGCTCTATCCGGAAAAGTTTTGGAAGATTACCAACTTCTATTTTAATGGAAAGAAATCCTGGGTTTCCGGGAGAACTATTCAAAAGCTTTCCTTAATAAAACAGCAGGAGGAGCAAAAGAAATTATTTTTGCAGAATCTATACCACTATTGTATAATGGACTCGTAGAAGAGAAAGTGAACACAGGAGACCAGCTATGAAAAGTCAAGCCTAAATTCGTAAAATATTTAAATATTTCTAACAGATAAAAAAGTGTAACT
>CAKSBP010000036.1 GCA_934438135.1 uncultured Clostridium sp.
CTGAATGTATTATAAATCACAAATAAAAAAGAAAGGAAATGTGATATTTAGCTTATATAAATATCATACAAGAATATAATGAATGAATTTACAGGAAAGACCGAGGAATTAAAAAATTCTATGTCACAGATTTCTGATTCCATTACTATGATTGTAGATGCAATTGATGAAAGCAGCAATGGAATCAACGGTGTTTCTATTAATATTCAGGAACTTCTGAAGGAAATCAACCAAGTTGGTATTCAGATGGAAGAAAACCATATTATTGTTGAAAAACTAAAGGTGGAAACGGATACATTTAAGAAGTTATAGGAATAAAAAATATTTATAAAAGGGAAGCAGCCAGGTTGGAGCATCTGGCTGCTTTTATATACACGATTTACGAACTCCGTTAACTTCTATCTTCAGATATCTTGACATTCTTAGTGAAATTAAATTATCATTAGAAGAAAGGCAGGAATATTTAAACGTTGTGACTAGAAAAACTGAATTAATGAAAAATCTGGTTAATGTTTTATGAACTGTCTATGATGGAATGTAATGCTTATGTGCTTCATAAGGAGAAAATTTATCTATATGTATTCCTTTGTGAAGTACTACTGACTTTTTATGCAGATTTTGAGGTAAAAGGTATCGATGTAACAACCAATCTTCAGGAGAATGCAGAAGCAGTATTTCTGGATTCCTCAGTATTTAAGAGGATTTTATCCAATCTAATCCAGAATGCTATTCGTTATGTGTAGTCTTACCTGAGAATAGGGATGAAGCAGGATGGACAGATTTCTGCTGGTATGCAGGATTCGATTTTTAGCATTCAAATTATATTCCCAATACAAGAGTAGATGAAAGGAGCAGTAAACATGATATCAGAAAAGATGTATCAATTAGGAAGTAAACGTTCTGTTATTCGTGAATTATTTGAGTATGGAAAAAAAAGGGGAGCAGAAATCGGACCGGAAAATGTCTTTGACTTCAGTCTTGGAAATCCAAATGTTCCGGCACCAGCTTGTGTGAATGAAGCAATTAAACATATAGTAGATACAGAAAATTCGGTATTTTTGCATGGTTATACTTCTGCACAGGGAGATGTCAAAGTACGTAAAGCAATTGCAGAATATATTAATGATTGTTTTATGGAAAAAATCACAGCAGATAATATTTATATGACATGTGGTGCAGCGGCATCCATCAGCATCTGCTTTAATGCAGTTGTTGTTCCTGGTAATGGAGATGAAATTATTGCATTTACCCCATATTTTCCAGAGTATCGTGTATTTGTAGAACATGCAGGAGCAAAGCTGGTTGAAGTTCAGACAAGAAAACAGGATTTTCAGATCGATTTTAATAAAATTGAAACTGCTATCAATAGAAAGACGAAAGCAGTTATCGTGAATTCTCCAAATAACCCATCTGGTGTTATTTTTACAGAGGAGACAATTGTAAAGCTTTGTAACATAATGAGAAAGAAATCAAAAGAGTTTGGTCATCCAATTTATTTGATTTCAGACGAGCCTTACCGTGAACTGGTATATGATGATATCAAAGTACCTTATCTGACAAAATATTATGATAATACTTTTGTATGTTATTCTTTTAGTAAATCATTATCACTGCCAGGTGAGCGTATTGGATACATAGTAGTTTCGCCCAAAATGGAAGAGTCACAGAATGTATATGCAGCAGTCTGTGGTGCAGGAAGAGCATTAAGTTATGTCTGTGCACCAAGTCTGTTTCAATATGTGGTTGCAAAATGTCTTGGAGCAACTTCTGATATTAGTATATATAAGAAAAACAGAGATTTATTATACAATGCTCTAACCGAGTATGGATACCATTGTGTAAAACCGGACGGTGCATTTTATCTTTTTGTAGAAGCATTAGAAGAAGATGCCAATGAGTTTTCTGAAAAAGCAAAGAGACATGAACTTTTGTTAGTTCCTGGTGATGATTTTGGATGTCCTGGCTTTGTAAGAATTGCTTACTGCGTTACAACAGAACAGATTATTCGTTCTCTTCCAGCATTTAAGAGACTAGCGGAAGAATACGGAAAATAAGATGATTTTTATGAAAAAAATAATCTTTTTAACGCAGCCAGAAATCTGACTGCGTTTTTTAAGTTATTTTAAGGCTGTAGATATATATTACAGCCATCCTCCATCCAGCTTAATCACTTGACTGGTCAGATAATTATGGTTTTCTGCCAGACTAAAAGCTAACTCAGCCACTTCTTCTGGTTTTCCTAGACGTCCGGTCGGAATTTCTTCTATTAAAGCATTCATTTCGTCTTCTTCCAGGAACTGATTCATTTCTGTATCGATAGCACCACAAGCGATAGCATTTACTTGAATATTGCTAGGTGCCAGCTCTTTACCTAGTGCCATAGTAAGTCCATTAATTCCACCTTTAGACGCAGAATATGCTACTTCACAGGAGGCACCCGCAACACCCCATACAGAGGAAATATTAATGATTTTTCCCTGCTGTCTGGACACCATGTCTGGAATTGCGTGAGAACAGCAGTTAAAGACCGATGTCAGGTTTGTCTGAATTGTCTGATTCCATTGTTCTGGTGTCATATCCTGAAGCAGTCCAATATAAGAAATTCCAGCGTTATTTACTAACACATCTATTTTCCCGAACACTTCATGTATTTTCTGAAACAGTTCTTCTACAAATTGATAATTTCCGATATCTCCACTTACTGCCAGGCAGCAGGCACCAGCACACTCTATTTCCTTTCTCGTTTCTTCCAGTGCATCTACACTTCTTAGGCAGTTAATTACTACATTATATCCATTCTCCGCAAACTTCATAGCCACAGCTTTCCCAATTCCCCTGGAAGACCCCGTAACCAGCACCGTTTTCTTTTGCATATCCTAAAACCTCGTTTCTAAACCTCTTTTTCTTATTATTATAACCTCATTTTCGCAAAAATCCATTCATTATCCTTCACGAACAGGTGCAGGTTTCTACCGGAAATGATTGATATTGGACAGCCTATCTGTTATACTGTAAAAGTTGAATCAAGTACAGCAGTATGTCATATTTTAAATAGGTTAAAGGGTCGTATAATGAAAAAGAAATCAAAAACAACATTTATGAGAGGTTTTGTAAAAACGTGTGTGTACCTGCTTTTTTATGCATTGCTCTTTGCAGTAGGATATAAGGGGACAGCATTGTATCTGCAGCATAATCATAAGACCAAAGAGACGAAAAATGGTGCCGTAAATATTACCGAGGAAGGAAAAACACCTTCTGTGGCATTCAATCTTTTATTTGCTATTGATGAAGATGCGGGATGCTTAAAACATATGGTTCTTGAAGTACTTAATACGAATACAGATAGTTTATCATACATTACAATTCCTTTAAACAGCAGTATTACGTTATCCTCCGATATGTATGAACGGGCGATGAACCAGAATTCGGAGATGCCACAGATTATAAAATTCAGTGAACTTGGTAATTTTATGGAGGTAGGGGATTTTTATGAGTTCAGTGAAGCTGTACTGGAAGATTATCTGGATGTAGATATCAGCTTTTTCACTGTGATGCAGAATGATGATTTCAATTTAGTCTTCAAAAGAAACAAAGAAGAGAACTGTTATGTATTTCGTGATACATTGAAAGCAGAAATAGATGAATTTACAGAAGAAGATATTATAACATATATGAAAGCGTTTTATAAAAAAACGACATGTAATATTGATTTATCAAAGCGTCTGAAATATACACCTTCTTTGGCAGGAGTAAATATAGATGATGTGGCATTTGTATCTATACCGGGAGAAAAATTATCCGGATCGTATCAAATTAATAAGAATACAACAGAAAAATTATTTAAGAAACTAAAAGATGGAACAACTCTGGCAGAGATTCGGGCAGTTGTAGGGAGTTCAGATGCCGTATCTCTTGGAAAGAATGTCATGATTTTAAATGGAAGTGGTGTAAACGGTCTTGCTGCCGGATATAAAAAAAAGCTGGAGGATGCAGGATATACGGTAACTGGAATTGATAATTATGACAGCAGCGACGTAGAGACAACGAAAATCCAGGTAAAAGAGGACGGTCTTGGGATAGATTTGGAGCAGTATTTTAAATCAGCAGAAATAGAGCAGACAGAGGATTTGCCGGAAAATATCGACATACAGATAATATTAGGGGCATCAGAAACAGAAACGGATTAATATGTTATCTGTAAATGTAAAGGAATGGACAATATGGAAGCAAAGGTTAATATTATGGGACTGGATGTTGATTTAATCAGCACAGACTCATTTACCAATCGAATAGAGCAGTATTTAACTAATGACTACCTGAATATAATTTTCCTGCTATCTACAAGTATGGTATATGATGCAATGGAAAGAGAAGCTTATAAAGAAACTCTTTCCAAAGCACATATGCTGATTCCAGGTGAAGAAGCACTGTTAAGTGAGTTTCATGTGGAAGCATTAAGGGAGACGGGAATTGTGACGAATTACCGGTGCATGTATCAAATGCTGGATGGAATTAAAGATGAGCATAAGACCATGTATCTGGTAGGCGCAGACGAAGAAGAAATGAAACATTTTATGAATGTCTGCAAAGAGGTTTATCCAAATACCAGAATTCTGGGGGCATATCTGGTAACAGAAGACATTAATATGGAACTTGTAATTAATGAGATCAACGGTGCCAATCCGGATATCCTTACGGTAATTATGAATTCACCGGAACAGGAGAACTGGATTGTAGAAAATGCAGCAAAAATCAATGCAAAGCTCTGTATCGGCATTGGTGGAATTGTAAAAAAAATATTGCAGGAATACAAGGAGCCGCCGCTTTTCTTCCGAAAATTCAAACTGGAACGTGTATATTATAAATTACATCTTCAGGTTGTTGTGAAGCTGAAGAAAATATGGCAGCATCGAATATTTGAACGAAAGATAGAGCACTATAAAAATAAAAAAGGTGAATAATTGGTTAATGACATGAAGATGAGACAGCTAGATGGAAAAAAAATAGTTCTTACAATTTTAGGTACATTTATTATGGGAGCAGCAGTGAACATGGTGTTTGAACCGATGAACATGGTAGTAGGTGGTTTATCGGGACTTGCCATTGTAGTGAAACGTCTGACAGAAGCATTTGTAAAAGGCGGGATTCCGGTCTGGCTGACCACTGCGATAATAAATGTACCTTTATTTATTGCCGCATGGAAAGTAAAAGGGGCCGAATTTATAAAGAATACATTAATAGCAACAATATCCTTTACGTTGGCATTGTATCTGATTCCAATAGTTCCAATTGGACAAAAAGACAATCTGCTTGCAGCATTGTTTGGAGGTGTATTAAGTGGTTCAGGACTGGGACTTGTGTTTTATAATGGAGGTTCTACTGGAGGAACGGATTTATTAGGTGCCATTATTAATTACTATGTACCACATGTGCCAGTAGCCAAAGCATTGATGGTGATAGATAGTACAATAATTATACTAGGCGCATTTATATTTGGTGTGAATAAGGCCATGTACGCCATTATCGCAGCATATGTAACAACAAAAATTATGAATAATATCCTAGAGGGAATGGGATTTGCAAAGCTTGCCTATATTATTTCTGATCATTATAATGAAATTTCCGATGAGGTATTTAAAAATGTAAATCGTGGAGTAACCTTTCTTCGGGTACAAGGAGGATACACAAAGCAGGATAAACGAATGCTTATGTGTGTTGTTTCCGAAAAACAAATTGTTCAGCTAAAGAACATAGTTGCCAAAATTGACCCTGAAGCTTTTTTAATAATCACGGATGCCAGAGAGGTTTTAGGCGAAGGGTTTATTCAATATAAACAGTAATGTGCAGAAAAAACCGGAAAAAGATGATGAATTCGTATAAAATATCTGCCAGTATACAAATTATACAAAACCCAAAAAAGTTATTTGGTAAAAAGGGATATGGCAATTAAAGGACAAATAGTGTATCATATCACTTATAAACGAGGTACGGAAAAGGTATCGTATCCAATAACTTTTTTAGGGAGGAAAGCATTAATGGCAAGCTTATCGTTAAAAAATATTAATAAAACATATCCAAATGGATTTGTTGCAGTAAAAAATTTCAATCTTGAAATCGCAGATAAAGAATTCATCATCTTCGTAGGTCCTTCAGGATGTGGTAAATCCACAACACTTCGTATGATCGCTGGTTTGGAGGAAATCACATCAGGTGAATTATGGATCGGAGATAAATTAGTTAATGATGTAGAACCAAAAGACAGAGATATCGCTATGGTATTCCAGAACTATGCTTTGTATCCTCATATGTCCGTATATGATAATATGGCATTCGGCCTTAAATTAAGAAAGACTCCAAAAGATAAGATTGATAAATTAGTTCATGAGGCAGCTAAAATCCTTGATATTGAACATTTATTAGACAGAAAGCCTAAGGCTTTATCTGGTGGTCAGAGACAGCGTGTTGCTATGGGACGTGCTATCGTTCGTAATCCTAAGGTATTCCTTATGGATGAACCTTTATCCAACTTGGATGCTAAACTTCGTGTACAGATGCGTATTGAGATCGCAAAGATTCATCAGAGACTGGAAGCAACTATCATCTACGTAACACATGACCAGACAGAGGCTCTTACTCTTGGTACCAGAATCGTTGTTATGAAAGACGGTGTTGTTCAGCAGGTTGCTGCACCAGTTGATTTATATCAGAGACCAGACAACTTATTCGTAGCTGGATTCATCGGATCTCCTCAGATGAATTTCATCGATTCCAAAGTTGTTAAATCAGGTTCTGACGTTATGTTAATGTTCGGTTCTCATTCAATCAAACTTCCTGAGACAAAAGCTCAGACACTGATTGAAAAAGGTTATGAAAATAAAACAGTTGTTCTTGGTATCCGTCCAGAAGATATCAAAGATGAAGAAATCTTTATTAACAGCACTCCAGGTGGTGTTATTGAGGCAACTATCAAAGTTTATGAAATGCTTGGTGCTGAAGTATTCTTATACTTCTCAATTGACCAGTTCGATTTAACAGTTCGTGTTAACCCACGTACAACTGCTAGACCTGGTGATACAATCAAACTTGCATTAGACTTATCTAAGATACATATCTTCGATAAAGAAACAGAACAGGCAATCTGCCACTAATATTGAAAGATACGTATATGTTTTAATAGAGGAAGGAATATCAGAAATGGTATTCCTTTTTTTGTACATATACATAAGTGCTATACATTAAAGTCTAGTGATCAAACTAATATATTCGGTACACTATTTTAACTATTTAATATAAATATAACAAGTTTCATGATTATAGTTTATTTACTTTTACCCAAAATAGTGATAAAATTACGTAGAATGAGACGCAGGTTTCTATGGAATATGACCTGTTTAGAGTAAATCGTTTAGGAATAAACGCTTTATACAATAAATGAAAAGGAGTGAAGAGAATGATATCAAATCAGATTCTTCAAACAACGATTGAGGGATTAAAGGCGATAACCAGAACAGATATCTGTGTGATGGATACAGAAGGAAAGACCCTTGCAGCAACGATTAATAACGCAGATGAATATGAGCAGGCAGTACTTACTTTTGTGAGTTCACCAGCCGACAGCCAGGTACTGCAGGGATTTCAGTTTTTTAAAGTATTTGATGAACATCAGCTGGAATACGTAATACTTGCAAAGGGCGATAGTGAAGATGTTTATATGATTGGTAAAATAGCTTCTTTTCAGATACAGAATCTTTTAGTTGCATACAAAGAGAGATATGATAAGGATAACTTTATCAAGAATCTGCTTTTAGATAACTTATTACTTGTTGATATTTATAATCGTGCAAAGAAACTTCATATTGATACAGAGGCTAGAAGAGTAGTATTTCTGATTGAAACAAAAAATGAAAAAGACGTCAATGCATTAGAGACTGTACGTGGATTATTTGCAAGCAAGACGAAAGATTTTATTACTGCAGTAGATGAAAAGAACATTATTCTTGTAAAGGAACTGAAACAGGCGGAGTCCTATGAAGATTTAAATAAGACAGCGAAGATTATCGTAGACATGTTAAATACAGAGGCTATGACAAAAGTACATGTTTCTTATGGAACAATTGTAAATGAAATCAAAGATGTTTCCCGTTCCTATAAAGAAGCAAAGATGGCACTGGATGTAGGAAAGATTTTCTACAGTGGCAGAAATGTGGTTGCTTATAATAACCTGGGTATTGGACGTTTAATTTATCAGTTGCCAATGCCATTATGTAAAATGTTTATTAAGGAAATTTTCGATGGAAAATCTCCAGACAGTTTTGATGAAGAAACCCTTACTACGATTAATAAGTTCTTTGAAAATAACTTAAATGTTTCTGAAACATCCAGACAGCTTTATATTCATAGAAATACGCTTGTATATAGACTGGATAAGCTTCAGAAGAGTACAAATCTTGATCTGCGTGTATTTGAAGATGCCATTACATTTAAAATTGCATTAATGGTTGTGAAGTACATGAAATATATGGAAAGCCTTGACTAACTAGAGACGGGGAAGGAAGCATATCTAAGATGATAGAAAAGGGAACAAAGGAAATACCTCCAATTGTATTTGAAGGAGTTTCAAAGACCTATCGAAATGATACATTAGCTCTAGATAATCTGAATATTCGGATTGATAGGGGAGAATTTGTTTTTATTGTTGGCGCAAGCGGTTCCGGGAAGTCCACGTTTATTAAACTTGTACTGAAGGAAATTGAGCCGACAGGCGGAAAAGTCTTTGTAAATGGAAGGGAGTTAACAAGACTGAGACGTTCACAGGTACCAATCCTTCGAAGAGGGATTGGTGTGGTGTTTCAGGACTTTCGTCTATTGAAAGACCGGACTGTTTATGAGAATGTTGCATTTGCACAACGAATCATTGGTGCAGCAAAGACAACGATTCGAAGGAGAGTACCGGAAGTATTGGCATTAGTTGGGCTGGCTGATAAGCTGAATGCATATCCGAGAGAACTTTCCGGAGGAGAACAGCAGAGAGTTGCACTTGCCAGGGCACTGGTAAATCGGCCGAATCTGCTTTTGGCAGATGAACCGACAGGAAATCTTGACCCGAAAAATTCATGGGAGATCATGGATTTATTAAATGATATTAATGAGGCGGGCACAACTGTTGTTGTGGTTACTCATAATCATGAAATTGTAAATCATATGAAAAAACGAGTCGTAACACTGGAGCAGGGAATTTTGGTCAGTGACGAGGAAAAGGGCGGTTACAATTATGGGCAGGATTAATTTATTAGGTTATTGTATAGGCCAGGGATTCAAAAACTTAAAACGAAACAAAATGTTTACCCTGGCATCTGTGGGCACTATAACAGCGTGTCTGTTTTTATTTGGAATTTTCTATTTTGCATTAAGTAATATTCAATACATGATTAGTAATGCAGAGACATCCGTTGGTATTACTATTTTTTTTGACGATGACATAACGGACAAGCAGATTACTGCTATTGGAAAGGAAATTAAGAGCCGGTCAGAAGTGAAAGAATGCAATTATATTTCAGCAGAAGAAGCCTGGAACAAGTGTAAGGAAGATATGTTTCAGGATCAGGAAGAGTTAACGGATACCTTTAAAGATGACAATCCTTTGAAAAATTCTGCTTCTTATGAAGTTTATCTAAAAAGCATCAGCAAACAGAAGGAATTTATCAGTTATGTAAATGGACTGGATGGCGTTCGTCAGGTAAATAGTGCGAAAGATGCAGTAAAAAGTCTTTCCAGTGTGAATTCACTGGTTGCATATGCATCAGCAGCAATTATTATAATTCTGACAGCAGTTGCAATTTTCCTGATTAGTACATCTGTTACCATGGGAATTTCCATTCGAAGAGAAGAAATCCGTATTATGAGGCTGGTTGGAGCATCCGATTTTTTGGTCAAAATCCCATTTGTTGTAGAAGGTGTTATTATTGGAGTGATTGGTTCTGCCATACCACTTGTCATATTATTTGTATTTTATAAAAAAATTATTACGTATATGTTGAGTAGATTTGATATTCTTTCTGATTTACTAACATTTTTATCAGCAAGACATGTATTTTCCACATTAGTACCGGTTTCGTTTTTAATAGGGATAGGAATCGGGTTTATTGGAAGCTACATTACAGTTCGAAAACATTTAAAGGTTTAGGAGATAAGAAAGGGAGATAAGTTTGAAAGCAAAGAGAAAAACATGGAAAGCAGTTACTATTTTCATGCTCATTTTTACGATGACTTTTTCTCAGACAGTGTATGCCACCAGTATTCAGGAGGCAAAAAACCAGAAACAAGTGTTGGAAGCCAGAAAAGCTCAGATTGAGAAATCAATTAGGGCACTGGAAAAGGATAAGAAAAATATTGTTACGTATATTCAAAAGCTGGACAAAAGACTCAATAATCTGAATGCACAGGTGATTTCATTGAAGCGTAAAATTGAAGTGGCGGAGATTGATTTAAGGGATATCAAGGCAGATTTAAAGGAAGCCAAAGAAACCGAACAAAATCAGTATGATACCATGAAGAAGAGAATAAAATATATATATGAAAATGGTTCACAGGGATATCTGGAAATTATTCTTGGTTCCAGAAGCTTTAGTGATTTACTGAATCGAGTAGAATATATTACGAAAATCCAGAAATATGATAACAATCTTCTTGAGGAATATCAGAAGACAAAGCAGCTGGTTGCTAAAAAGAAGACGGAACAGGAAAATAAGATTACAGATCTGAAGAATATGAAGGCAGAGCTTGCAGTAGAGCAGGCTGGAGTAAAAAAGCTTGTTTCCAAAAAGACTGCACAGCTTAAGAAAAAGCAGTCATCCATAAAATCTTCTAAGAATAAGGTTTCTGCTTATCAAAGGGAAATTGCAAATCAGGAGAAGAAATTGGAGAAGCTGCTTGCAGCAGAGCGAAAAAAACAGGAAGCTGCATTAAAAAAACAGCAGGCAGAGGAAGCAGCCAAGAAAAAACAGGCATCAGCATCTGCTTCCAGCAGTTCGTCTAGTTCTTCCAGCAGTGCTTCCGGAAGCAGCACATCTGGAGGAAAAGGATATCGTTGGCCACTGGATGTAGGAGGAACGATTACTTCCACATTTGGATACCGTAATGCACCGACGGCAGGTGCAAGTTCCTATCATAAAGGACTTGATATTGCTGTGCCGGTTGGAACACAAGTACATGCAGCAGCAGGCGGAACGGTTGTAACAGCGTCTTATCAGGCGGCAGCAGGGAATTATATTCAGATTTCCCATGGCGGTGGTGTTTATACTGTTTATATGCATTTATCCAGTATTGGGGTCTCTGTAGGGCAGAGTGTTTCCAAAGGAGCGGTAATTGGGTATTCAGGGTCAACTGGTGTATCAACAGGTCCTCATCTGCATTTCGGTGTAAATGTAAATGGTTCTTATGTAAATCCACTGAACTATGTTTCCCGACCATAAAAAGTAAAGGAAGAGATATATGGAACAAAAAAAGTTTTTAACGGGTTTTGTTTCAGGAATGGCGGTTGTATGCCTGCTGGTGGGCGTTTTGCTGTTTTCCGGAAAACTGGGGATATACAGCGGCTATCAAGGCGGTTCCGGCTCAGAGAAGATTACAGCATCCGAGCATCGGAAAGTCCTGAATAAGCTGACATTACTGGAGCAGTATATTGACGAATATTATTTAAATGATTTGAAGGCTGAAGCTCTTGGAAATGGACTATATAAAGGACTGATTAGCAGCCTGGATGACCAGTATGCTGCATATTATACCAAGGAAGAAATGGAGGATGTAAAAGAATCCACAGAAGGAAAATATGTCGGAATTGGAGCTTATGTTTCTTATGATGATGAGTTAAAGGCCGCAAAAATTATTAAACCTTATGAAGATGGTCCGGCAGACAAGGCAGGAATTAAGGCAGGAGATATTATTGTAACTATAGATGGCAAGGATGTTACTGGAAAGGATTTGACTTCAGTTGTCAGCCGGATGAAAGGCAAAGAAGGAACAAAGGTGAAAATCGGAGTTTCTCGTAACGGTGAGGCAGAAACCAAAGAGTTTAAGGTAACCAGGAAAAAGGTAGAAACCAACACAGTCTCCTATCAAATGTTTTCTGATAAGATTGGATACATCGGTATTGCTTCCTTTAAAGAATCCACCGTGGAACAGTTCCGTTATGCAGTAGAACAGTTGGAAAAACAGGGAATGAAGGGCTTGATATTTGATGTTCGTGATAACGGCGGCGGTTCCTTGTCTGCAGTTGTAGATATGCTGGATCGGATTCTGGCAAAAGGCGTCATTGTTTCTGTCAAAGATAAAAATGGAAAAGGTGAAGTCTACAAGTCCACTAATAAAGAATCTCTGGATATTCCGATGGTATGTCTGGTAAATGGAAATAGTGCCAGTGCATCGGAAGTATTTGCAGGAGCATTAAAGGATCGGGATGTGGCAAAGCTGGTTGGAACTAAGACATTTGGAAAGGGAATTGTGCAGACGATTTATTATCTAAATGATGGTTCGGCAATTAAGCTGACCACAGCCAAATATTATACACCGAGTGGAAAGAATATTCATAAGGTGGGAATTGAGCCGGACGTAAATGTGGAATTGGATGAAAGCATTTATGAAATGGAAGACCCACAGCCGAAAGATGATAATCAGTTACAGAAAGCGGTTTCTGTATTGAAAAAAGAGATGAAATAGCGAAAAGAGCAGAAAGCCATTGTGAAAACAATGAAATCTGCTCTTTTTTGTATGGAAAAATACTGTATTTTATAAAGAAATATACGATGACATAATTTTGCTATGAAAACAAGAAAAATGGTATGCATTATTTTATAAAAATAGTATGATATAAGTAACTCCAGAACAGGAGAAGAAATACTTTTTATAAATTAGGAGGAACGAATATGAGAAGATGGAAGGGATATCAAAAGGGAATAAATCTTGGAGGATGGCTCTCCCAATGCAGTCATACCAAGGAAAATTATGAAACTTACATTACAGAATCGGACATCGAAAAAATTGCATCCTGGGGACTGGATCATGTACGCCTGCCAATTGACTATGAAATGGCTGCTACTAAAGGAGGAGCTTTTAAAGAAGAAGGCTTTTCCTACATAGATAAGTGCATCAATTGGTGTAGGAAGTATGGTTTAAATCTTGTTCTGGACTTACATAAGACAGCGGGATACTGTTTTGATGAGAATGTTGGAGATATTACATTTTTTGAAAGCAGGCTTCTTCAGGAACAGTTTTATCAGTTGTGGGAAGAAATTGCAAAGAGATATGGAAAGTATTCCGATTTTGTTGCATTTGAACTGCTTAATGAGGTAGTAGACAAAAGTGTAATCAAACAGTGGAATGATATTATTTTGTGTGCCATTGAAAGAATTCGGTATTTTGCTCCTAAGACGGTATTAGTTGTAGGAGGTGTTTCCTATAATAGTGTAACGTCAATTAAATTTTTGCCGAAGCCTTATGATAAAAATATCGTTTACAATTTTCACTGTTATGAGCCAATGCTGTTTACTCATCAGGCCGCACACTGGATGAAGGAAATGACAGCTGATTTTTATATGCAATATCCTTGTTCTTTGGAACAAATGAAGCAGAAAACACTGGAGGTTTTAGGTGACGAAAGAGGAGAAATTTTTGCAGTAGAAGATTTATATACACTTGGAAGTGATTTCTTTGAGAAAATTTTCAGAGAGGCATTGGTTTTCTCACAGAAATGGGATGTCCCATTGTATTGTGGAGAATATGGCGTGATTGATAGAGCACCACTTGATGGAACACTCCAGTGGTTCAAGGACATCCATACTGTACTGGAAAAATACCAGATAGGAAGAGCAGTATGGAATTATAAAGGAAAAGATTTTGGAATTTCAGATACACACTATGATGCTATTCGTGAAAAATTGATTCAATTTTTGTAATTTATCCTTTACAGGAGCCAGAGGTCGGAACACCTCCGGCTTTTTATTATGGACTTTAGTCTGTTGAGTGCATCGGAGTTTCTCCCAACGGAGAAATGGAGATGTGCGAAACAATAAACCACCTGCTATGCGGGTGGTGCAACAAATTTGTTATACAAAAAAATCACCTTTCCGTTAAAATAGAGTTGTTCAAGCTACTATTTAACGAAAGGAAAGGTGATTTTAATGGCAAATCAAACAAATTCAATGGCACATACAAAATGGATGTGCAAATATCATATTGTATTTACACCGAAATACAGAAGAAAAGTAATTTACAATCAGTATAAAGAAGATATTAGAGATATTATTAAAACATTATGTAAGTATAAAGGTGTGGAAATAATAGAAGGACACTTAATGCCAGATCATATCCATATGTTAGTAAGTATCCCACGAAAATATAGTATATCACAGTTTATGGGATATTTAAAAGGAAAAAGTGCGTTAATGATATATGATAAACACGCAAACTTAAAGTAGAAATATGGAAATAGACATTTCTGGGCAGAAGGATATTATGTAAGTACAGTAGGATTAAATGAAGCAACAATAAAGAAGTACATCCAAGAACAGGAAAAATAGGATATAGCTTTAGACAAATTAAGTGTAAAAGAGTATGAAGACCCTTTTAAGGGTTGCTAGTAATACAAAAGCCCTTTTAAAGGGCAGCGACGAGTCAAAGGCGTTAGTAGCTTGAACGTAGAGTGAAAGCCAGCGTCTTTAGGCGCTGGCCGGTAACAAAGGCTTATAGCCGCAGAGCAAACCACCCGTTTGACGGGTGGTACTGATTTGTCTTCTTTAGTTCGAATGGATTTTTGAGTGAATGTTTACATCCATAAAAAATTTGTTCTGGTATTGCTTTGGTGTTATCCCTGTATTTCTGCGAAATTGCTTGATGAAATGGCTTTGGGAGGAGAATGCCAGAAGGCTTGCAATTTCAGAGAAACTGTAGGAGGAATATTGAAGCATATTTTTAGCAGTATCTATTTTTTTATTCATAATGTAATCACTAATAGTCATACCAGTTTCTTTTTTAAAAAGTTTAGATAGATAGTTCTCATTTCGTTGTACATATTGTGCAAGTGTTCTGACGGTAATTCGATTGTGGAGATGTGAGTATATGTAATCTACACAGAGCACAACTGGTTTAGAGTAAATCTGTTGTTTCTGCAATTTACGCATCCTCTTTGCATAATCAATGCTCATGGAATAATGTAAATCAGAAATTTCGTCTACGGACTGGCATATATCTACTTTCTGAATATAAAAATCACTTAAGGAATAGGCTGCTTCGTGTTCTAGACCGCCTTCAATACAGAATCTTGCAATTAATGCAATAGTAATAATGAAGTGATATTTATAATTTTGAAGTTTATTTTTTGATAATATGCCAAGTCCTGTTTTTTGTTTTAATGGATTATTATGGCAAAGGGACTTTACAAGTTCTACATTCCCTGATTTTACAGCGGTATAGTAAGACATTTCTTCTTCATATGGTGTATGTAGAATATTATCTTCCCTATGGATAAATTCTTTTAAAATCCATTCCTTATCTGTGCTCATAGGTGAAAATTCCTTTCTTTGTTTTTAATAATTATAACATTATTATGATATAAAAAACATGAAAATAATATTCTTTCCAGAATAAAATAGATAAAATAGAACTATAAAAAAATAAGGTATTATTAACAGGAGGGGTTTTATGAGAAAGAGTAAATTAGGAAAAGCAATTATGGGGATTGCTTTGAGTGTCTCTCTTAGTATTTCATTATTTCCAGCAAAGGCTTATGCATTGACAACATGGCATTTTGCTGACGGATTTTCTTATAATAATGGAAACATGTGGACAAAATCAGATGGATGGTCAAATGGAGATATGTTCAATTGTACATGGAGAGCAGGCAATGTAAATTTTTATAATGGTACTATGAATTTATCTCTTACCAGAGATATGCAGGGAGGAAGCGTGCCTTATGCAGGAGCAGAATATCGAACGAATGATACATACGGATATGGTCTCTATCAGGTGAGCATGAAGCCAGCCAAAAATACAGGCATTGTTTCCTCATTTTTTACTTATACAGGTCCGACAGACGGAACGCCATGGGATGAAATTGATATTGAGTTTTTAGGGAAAGACACAACAAAAGTTCAGTTTAACTATTACACAAATGGACAGGGAAATCATGAATATTTATATAATCTGGGATTTGATGCATCTACCAGTTATCATACCTATGCATTTAACTGGCAGCCGAATTACATTGCATGGCTGGTAGATGGAAAGGAAGTTTACCGGGCATACAGTAATATTCCTTCTCATCCAGGGAAAATTATGATGAATCTCTGGCCTGGAAGGGGAGTAGATTCCTGGTTAGGCAGCTACAATGGAGTGACTGGACTGACTGCATCTTATGATTGGATGGCATACGATCCAGTTTAGAAAAATAGAAATTTTTCAGCAAATCATATAACATAAGGCACGGTTACGATGGAAGAATTCATTCTACAGTAATCGTGTCTTTTTGTATTTGTTACTTATGAAATGTAGTGATATGGCAATACTATAACTGGATAAGAGTACATTTAAGAACAGAACAGAAGTTCGATTTCTTGTTGAAAAGACATATTAATTGTGATATAATGGAAAAACATTAGGAACGACTATAGGAGGAGAGTATGATGGAAAAATTTAAGCTTGTATCTGATTTTGCACCGACTGGAGATCAGCCGGAGGCGATTAAGGAACTGGTTGAGGGATTCGAAGAAGGAAATCAGTTTCAGACGCTTCTTGGCGTAACTGGTTCTGGTAAAACGTTTACGATGGCAAATGTTATTCAGGCATTGAATAAGCCGACATTGATTATTGCACATAATAAAACACTTGCTGCACAGCTGTACGGAGAATTTAAAGAATTCTTCCCGGAAAATGCGGTGGAGTATTTTGTCAGCTATTATGATTATTACCAGCCAGAAGCTTATGTTCCATCAACAGATACCTATATAGAGAAAGATTCTGCAGTGAATGATGAGATTGATAAGTTAAGACATTCTGCCACCTCTGCATTGATGGAGCGCCGGGATGTTATTGTAATATCCAGTGTTTCGTGTATCTATGGTTTAGGAAGTCCGGAGTACTACCGTAATATGACGATTTCCCTGAGACCTGGCATGGAGAAAGACAGGGAAGAACTTCTTCATAAATTAGTGGAGATTCAATATAACCGGAGTGACCTTGATTTTAAGCGTGGGACTTTTCGTGTGCGTGGGGATGTTGTGGAAATATTTATGAGTAATGCTACAGATACGGCAGTCCGTGTGGAATTCTTTGGAGATGAGATTGACAGGATTTCCGAGGTGGATGTACTGACTGGTGCAGTGAAAGCACATCTTGAACATGCACATATTTATCCGGCAACTCATTATGTAGTAGAACCGGATTATATGGAGACAGCCCTTCACAATATCGAAGAAGAACTAGAAGAACAGGTGAAATTTTTTAAGAGTGAAGACAAGCTGATTGAGGCACAGAGAATTTCAGAGCGGACCAATTATGATATTGAGATGCTTCGTGAGACTGGGTTCTGCTCAGGAGTGGAAAATTACTCCAGACATTTAAGCGGTCTGGAACCAGGAGTTCCACCATATACGCTGATGGACTTCTTTCCAGATGATTTTTTGATTATTGTGGATGAGTCCCACATTACAATTCCGCAGGTTCGTGGAATGTATGCAGGAGACCAGTCCAGAAAAAGAACGTTGGTGAATTTTGGATTCCGTCTGCCTTCTGCACTGGATAACCGTCCTTTGAATTTTACGGAATTTGAGAGTAAAATCAACCAGATGATGTTTGTGTCTGCTACACCAAACGTCTATGAAAAAGAACATGAGTTAAAGAGAGTTGAACAGATTATTCGTCCAACTGGATTATTGGATCCGGAGATTACGGTGAAGCCGACGGAAGGGCAGATTGATGATTTGGTATCGGAAGTAAATAAGGAAGTTGCAAAGAAGAATAAGATTTTGATTACGACTCTGACCAAGCGTATGGCAGAGGATTTGACAGATTATATGCGGGAAGTCGGGATTCGTGTAAAATACCTGCATTCTGATATTGATACATTGGAACGTTCTGAAATTATCCGTGATATGCGTCTGGATGTATTTGATGTACTGGTTGGCATCAACCTGCTTAGAGAAGGGCTGGATATTCCGGAGATTACACTGGTTGCCATTCTGGATGCGGATAAGGAGGGATTCCTCCGTTCGGAGACTTCTTTGATTCAGACCGTTGGACGTGCTGCCCGTAATGCGGATGGACGTGTTATTATGTATGCTGATAAGATGACTGATTCTATGAATAAAGCGATTTCAGAGACAAACCGTCGTCGTGAAATCCAGCAGCAGTATAATGAAAAACATGGTATTACGCCGACAACTATTAAGAAAGCGGTGCGTGACCTTATTAGTATTTCTAAGAAAGTAGATACAAAAACCATTGATATAGAGAAGGATCCAGAATCTATGAGCAAGAAAGAACTGGAGAAACTGGTGAAGGATATTAGTAAGAAAATGCATACGGCAGCAGCAGAGCTGAACTTTGAACTTGCTGCTCAGTTAAGAGATCAGATGGTTGAACTCAAGAAGTATTTGAATGAAATAGGATAAAGACATTAAGATAGAGTAAGCACATTATAAGGAAGGAAAACAGCAATGGGAGAAAATCGTAAGTATATCACCATACGTGGTGCGAAGGAACATAATCTGAAAAATATCAGTTTGAAGATACCTCGTGATGAATTTGTCGTATTGACTGGTTTAAGTGGTTCAGGAAAATCCTCGTTAGCCTTTGATACGATTTATGCAGAAGGACAGAGACGCTATATGGAATCTTTGTCTTCTTATGCAAGACAGTTTTTGGGGCAGATGGAGAAGCCAAATGTAGAAAGTATCGAAGGACTGCCACCGGCGATTTCGATTGACCAGAAATCAACCAATCGAAATCCTCGTTCTACAGTAGGAACAGTTACAGAGATTTACGACTATTTTCGTCTTTTGTATGCACGTATTGGTATTCCACATTGTCCAAACTGTGGAAAAGAAATTAAAAAGCAGACGGTGGATCAGATCGTGGATGAAATTATGGCACTGCCGGAAAGAACAAAGATTCAGCTGTTAGCACCAATTGTCCGTGGGCGTAAAGGACAGCATGTCAAATTATTTGAACAGGCAAAGAAGAGTGGATATGTCCGTGCCAGAGTGGATGGTGACCTGTATGAATTATCCGAAGAGATTACATTGGACAAGAATAAGAAACATAATATCGAGATTATCATTGATCGTTTGGTTGTCAAAGAAGGTATTGAACAGAGACTGACTGATTCGATTGAGAATGTTATGAAACTTTCTGAAGGTCTGATGATTGTGGATGTAATCGGTGGAGAGCCAATTAACTTCAGCCTGAGTTTTTCCTGCCCAGACTGTGGAATCAGTATTGATGAAATTGAACCGAGAAGTTTCTCCTTTAATAATCCGTTTGGTGCGTGTCCAGAGTGTTCTGGTCTTGGAATCAAGCGTGAATTTGATGAAAATTTATTAATTCCAGATCGTTCTTTAAGTCTCGCAGAAGGTGCGATTGTAGTTCTTGGATGGCAGTCTGCGACGGAGAAAACCAGTTTTACAAGAGCTATTTTAGATGCACTTTCTAAGGAATATAACTTTAGCCTGAATACGCCATTTCAGGAACTTCCAGAAGATATTCAGGATATGATTTTCTATGGAACAGATGGACATAAAGTAAAAGTTCACTATAAGGGACAACGTGGAGAAGGAATTTACGATGTTGCTTTTGAAGGTCTCATTAAAAATGTGGAACGTCGTTATCGGGAAACTGGTTCGGATACAACTAAGGCGGAATATGAAACCTTTATGCGCATTACGCCTTGTAAGGCATGTAAGGGAAGACGTCTGAAAAAAGAATCTCTTGCTGTAACCATTGGAGATAAGAACATTTCAGAAGTAACGGATTATTCTATTCATGATTTACAGATTTTTATGAATAACCTGGATTTAACTCCAGTTCAGCTACAGATAGGAAAACTGGTATTAAAAGAAATTAAATCCCGTGTTGGATTTTTAATCAATGTTGGACTAGATTACTTAACGTTAGCCAGAGCAACAGGAAGTCTTTCGGGTGGAGAGGCACAGCGTATCCGTCTGGCAACACAGATTGGTTCGGGACTGGTTGGTGTTGCGTATATTCTGGATGAACCGAGTATTGGACTTCATCAGCGTGATAATGATAAGCTATTAAAGACACTCTGCGATCTGCGTGATCTTGGAAATACATTGATTGTTGTAGAACATGATGAGGATACTATGTTTGCTGCGGATTATATTGTGGATATCGGTCCGAAGGCGGGTGCTCATGGTGGAGAAGTTGTGGCTGCCGGAACGGTGGAAGATATTATGGCGAATCCGAAATCCATTACTGGACAGTATTTAAGTGGTGCAATTCGGATTACAATTCCAAAGGAAAGAAAGCAGCCATCTGGATTCTTAACGGTAAAAGGAGCGAAAGAGAATAACCTGAAAAACATAACGGTGGATATTCCACTTGGAATTTTTACCTGTGTAACAGGTGTTTCTGGTTCTGGAAAGAGTTCTCTTGTGAATGAGATTGTTTATAAGGTACTGGCACGCCAGTTAAACCATGCACGCTGTATTCCAGGAAAATATTCTGAAATTTTGGGAATAGAGCAGCTGGATAAAGTAATCGCTATTGACCAGTCACCAATCGGACGTACTCCTCGGTCCAATCCAGCGACGTATACGGGGATGTTTGATATGATTCGTGATTTATTTGCGGCAACGCCGGATGCGAAGGCGAAAGGATATAAGAAAGGACGATTTAGTTTTAATGTCAAAGGAGGGCGTTGTGAAGCGTGTAGTGGTGATGGTATCCTGAAGATTGAGATGAATTTCCTGCCGGATATTTATGTTCCTTGCGAAGTGTGTCATGGGAAACGTTATAATCGCGAAACTTTGGATGTGAAGTATAAGGGCAAGAGTATTTACGATGTGCTGGATATGACGGTAGAAGAGGCATTGGTGTTTTTTGAAAATGTTCCATCTATTAAAAGAAAGGTTCAAACATTATATGATGTAGGACTTTCTTATGTAAAATTAGGTCAGCCATCTAATACATTATCTGGTGGAGAGGCACAGCGTATTAAGCTGGCTACAGAATTGAGTAAACGAAGCACTGGGAGAACGATTTATATTTTGGACGAACCGACGACTGGACTTCATTTTGCGGATGTGCATAAACTGATTGAAATTCTTCATCGCCTGACCGAGGGTGGAAATACGGTTCTTGTTATTGAGCACAATCTGGATGTTATCAAAACAGCAGACTATATTATTGATATCGGTCCAGAGGGTGGTGATAAAGGTGGTACCGTTGTAGCGGTGGGAACACCAGAAGAAGTGGCTCAGAACAAAAAATCCTATACGGGATATTATATTCAAAAAATGCTTGATAAGGATAAGGAAGCCTAGGAAGGCTTTTAGGCTGTTCATTTCAGAAAACTAGAGGTGGGCAGTCTTTTTATATAATTCGTGGAAATTAGTGTTAATTCTATGTGATTTTTAAATTGGTACTAGTTTTACAGGACACAATGATGTAAAATGAAGCTGTTATGTATCGGGAAGGATGGTGCTGTCCTACCGAAAAGACGGAAAATTTGAAGTGATAAGAACAGGAGGCATTTTTGGTGAAAGATGAAAAGGTTATAGTACTTGACTTCGGAGGTCAGTACAATCAGTTAGTTGCGAGAAGAGTAAGAGAATGTAATGTCTATTGTGAAATATATTCCTACAAGACTGACATCGAGAAAATCAAGGCTATGAATCCAAAGGGAATCATTCTGACAGGTGGCCCTAACAGCTGTTATGAGGATGGTGCCCCAACGTATTCTACGGAACTGTTTGAACTTGGTGTGCCAGTGCTTGGTCTTTGCTATGGAGCACAGCTCATGATGCATTTACTTGGCGGAAAAGTGGAGACTGCATTAGTCAGTGAATATGGTAAAACTGAGGTTCACGTTGAGACATCTTCCAAACTGTTTCACAATGTGTCCCCTAGCACAATCTGTTGGATGAGCCACACAGATTATATTTCACAGGCTGCTCCTGGTTTTACAATCAGTGCGCATACAGCAGACTGTCCAGTGGCAGCAGCTGATAATGAAGAGAAAAATCTGTATGCAATCCAGTTCCATCCAGAGGTTCTTCATACACAGGAAGGCTCTAAGATGCTTTCCAACTTTGTATTGGGTGTATGTGGATGCAGTGGTAAATGGAAAATGGATTCTTTCGTTGAAAATACTATCCAGGAAATTCGTGAAAAGGTTGGAAATGGAAAGGTTTTATGTGCGTTATCCGGCGGCGTTGACTCTTCTGTTGCAGCAGTTATGCTTGCAAAGGCAGTTGGAGACCAGTTGACATGTGTATTCGTAGATCACGGTCTTCTTCGTAAAAATGAAGGAGATGAAGTAGAAGCAGTATTTGGTCCAGATGGTCCATATGAATTAAACTTTATCCGTGTCAATGCACAGGAACGTTTCTACGATAAACTTGCTGGTGTTACAGAGCCAGAAAAGAAACGTAAAATTATTGGTGAAGAATTCATCCGTGTCTTTGAAGAAGAAGCAAAGAAAATCGGAACGGTTGATTTCTTAGTACAGGGAACTATTTACCCAGACGTAGTAGAAAGCGGTCTTGGAGGAGAATCTGCGGTTATCAAATCCCATCACAATGTTGGAGGACTTCCTGACTATGTAGATTTTAAAGAGATTATCGAACCACTTCGTGACTTATTCAAAGATGAAGTTCGGAAAGCCGGTCTAGAACTTGGCTTACCAGAGTACCTGGTATTCAGACAGCCATTCCCAGGTCCAGGTCTTGGAATCCGTATTATTGGTGATGTAACAGCGGAAAAAGTTCGGATTGTTCAAGAAGCAGATGCTATTTATCGTGAAGAAATCGCAAATGCCGGACTGGACAGAAGTATTGGTCAGTATTTCGCAGCCCTTACTAACATGCGTTCTGTTGGTGTTATGGGTGATGGAAGAACTTATGATTATGCTGTTGCGCTTCGTGCTGTAAACACGGTTGACTTCATGACTGCAGAATTTGCTGAGATTCCTTGGGAAGTACTTGGAAGAGTTTCAAGCAGGATTGTGAATGAGGTTAAGGGTGTGAATAGAGTACTTTATGATTGTACGGGAAAACCACCTGCTACGATTGAGTTTGAATAATGGACAAAAATGCTGAAAGCCTGTATCTATACGGGCTTCCGGCATTTGTTTTATTAAATGGCTCTAGATTGGCTCTATTTGTGGGGAGAGTAATGTATATGTCATTGCAGAGCAGATGCAGACAGTCATAGCAGAGAACAGCCGGATGGCACTTGACCAGAATGAATACGAGAAAAGATATGCTGATCTTACCAAAAGGTACAATGCCATCAAATCAGAATATGACAAAATTTCAGAACAGATTGAAAGTAAAAAGGTTCAGAGGGAGCTATTTAAGGGATTCATCCGGGCATTGGAGAAGCAGGGTACTTTGGTAGAAGAATTTGATGAGGGTCTTTGGAGTAGCCTTGTGCAGGAAGTAGTAAATGCCAAGGATTGATGTTGTACAATAAAAATTGACAACCGATTCTCAAGGATTTTGATATAATCATAATCAATACGAGAAGAGGAGAAAATCAATGGCGCGAAATCAAAGAACATATGATAATGAGTACAAAGCACAAGCTGTGAAACTGGCACAGGAAATAGGCGGGCATAAAGCTGCAACAGAATTGGGCATCCCTGATGGCACGATTTATTGTTGGATAAAAGCTTTTAAAGAAGGCCGTCTGAAAGCTGATGGTGCAAAACATACACCTAATAATGCATTATCTTTAAACGAAGAGCTTATCGAACTCAGGAAACGCGTACGAGAACAAGATAAAGAAATTCGCCGTTTAAAAGAAGAAAATGAATTTCTTGAGGAAGCCAGCGCTTTTTTTGCTGCCAGCCGTCGGAAGTCTGCAAGAAACAAAGATTGATGTTTATTGCAATGAAAACGGATGACGGCTTGATAAAAGGGAAAATCTCTTTTTATTGCAAAATGCTGCATGTTTCCCGACAGGCATTCCACAATTATCTCAAAACGAAAGATCAGCCATGGAAATACCAGCCACTGGCAGATGCTATGCAGGATATCTGCAATGAAGACGAATGCAACGATACTTATGGACGAATCCGTATGCACTAGGCATTGAAACTCAAGCAACCGGAAGGTGTCCATATTCCAAGTGAAAGAACTGTTTACCGGATAATGGATCAGATTGGTCTTAATCATAAGCCGAAACGTAAACCCAATGGAATTACCAAAGCTGATAAAGAAGCCAGAAAATCCGATGATCTGCTCAAACGCGATTTTACTGCCACAAATCCTTTGGAAAAATGTGTCACTGATATGACTGAAATAAAGGCATCTGATGGAAAGCTTTATGTATCTGCTATTTTTGACTGTTATGATCTGGCTGTTCTTGGGCTGGCAATGGATACAAATATGAAGGCTACCCTGTGTGAGCAAACACTAAAGAACGCATATACAGCTTATCCTCTGCTGCGTGGTGCTGTTTTACACAGCGACAGAGGAACGCAGTACACAAGCGAGCTGTATCGAAAATCAATTCGCAAATATGGCATTCGTCAGAGCATGAACAGCGCTGGTGGAAGATGCCATGATAATGCCAGATGTGAAAGTATGTGGGCCAGATTGAAAGAAGAATTACTATATGGTCGTTATGATGCAACTACAATAACAGTTGAACAATTAAAAACCCTTATCTGGAGATACTTTATCAGCTACTGGAATAACAGAAGAATCTGCTCTGCTAATGGAGGACTTCCTCCAATGATCAAACGACAGCAATATTATGATTCTTTAAAAGTAGCTTAGATCGAATATCCTTGAGAAAAAAGTGTAAAGCAATATTGACAATATCAAATTAACTTTATGCAATGAAAATGTGATGGAAAGAGGTTGCGTATGACAAGGAAACAGATATGGTCGGTTATTAGGAAATTGGATTATACATTAGATGATAATACAATGGAAACTATGACGGATGATATATATAATAAGATTTTAACGAATACATATGACTTTTCAAGATATAATTGCGAAATATTTACACAACAGAATAAAAAGAGGAAAATCTATACTTATGATAAGTTATCTGTTGAAAATGTTTTATGCCACTATCTAAAGAAGCAGATAGATAACATATTTAATATCCGATATGCAAGTAGAAGTAGAATTATGAATAGGTTATTTAATACATTACCAGTAATGAAAAATATGAATGACTTTGTGATTATACGAGCAGATTTTAAATCATTTTTTGATAGTGTCTTATCTGAACATGTGTATAATGAATATATTAAGCAATCGTTATTAAAGCGAAATGACAAGGAAATATTAGAAACATACATTCAAAAATTTGAATATTGCTATGCGGGATTGTGTTTATCGAATGGGTTAACTGAAATTATTTGTCGCGAATTTGATAATCATGTTATGGCGAAACTTGAGAAATATGGTGTGTTTTTTTATGAAAGATATGTAGATGATATGTTGGTTATTACAAACAGTTTTTTGGCTCAGGATAAGTTTATGGAAATAATGGATGAGACTATTGTTGAGGTGTTTGGTAATTGTCCGGTAAAGATAAATATAAATGCTGGAAAGTTTTCGTATATAACAAAGAGAAATTTAGCGTCAGACAATAGATTTAATTTTTTAGGATATGATTTTAATATGAAGCAAGACATAAATAAAATATATTTTGAATACGGTATTGCGGCTAAAAAGATAAACAAGTATGCCAATATAATAGAAAAGGCATTTCAAGAATATAGCAAAACAAAGGATATGGAAAAACTGAGGCAACGAATAAAATTGTATTCATCAAGGGTTGTTATCGGTAGGGCTATAGAAGGTAGGAATTTTGATTGGCTGACTAAAGGAGTGGTTGCTAACTATAATGAGTTAAGGTATAGGATGGATGAATTATCAGAAGAGACAGAAGTTTTTTTGAAAAAGCTATATTTTCATTTTCTGAAAAAGTACAATTGTAAAAGGCCGTATTTTCTTGCCAACAAACAAAATGAAGAAAGTATTTATAATTTGTATTCTTCTTTATCTAGAAATAGAACCTTGGTTTTTGAGAAAAGTATAGGGATATCTGAAAATACGATAATTAAGTGGATAAAAAAATTAGACCCCACATATTCTGAGTGGGGAAAGGACTATTATAGAATTGTAATGCATTATCTAACTATTTTGAAAATAGAATAGGTTCATTTCTTGCGAAATGAACCTACTCCATTACAATGTATACTCTTTCCTAGTGAAAGTACCTTGTACAGCTGACGTGTGTAACAAGAGAATAATAATAGCCTTGGGTTATGTAGTACGCTCTTGTTACGTGAACAGTATACTGCTCAGTATTATTATGAAACTATATGGAGAAAAAGTCAATGGATTTAAATAATATTAAGAGAAATCAATTAGATTATATTTTAACAGATATATTGCCGACGGAATTGTCTGAAAGGTTTACATTTTTCTACTTTTACGAATTCTTAATGACAAAAAGAAAAGAATTGAAACAAATGAACAATTTTTTGATTTCAGTCAAAAATAAGTATAAAACAGGAATTATGTTTGAAGGTGGAGGAAGTAGATATGGTGGGCATAAAGGAAATAACTGGGTAACAATGCCTTTGAAATATTCAATAATGAAAGAATTGCATACAGAAAGAGAAATTAGTTTACTGCAGCCTATAGCTGCGGTAGAATTGTTTGCCTTTGTATCGATATATCAAAAAGAATTGATAAATTTATTAGATATGAATTCAATTTTTTCGTTGAGACATCATCATAAAAATAATGAGTTGTATTACAAGAATAAAAATAAATCGATTACAAAGTATTTTGCGGTAGAAAGCGCACAGATAGATAAAGACTTAATAGAGAAAACGGGAATATTTTTTGATATTAAGCCATATAAGTCGATTGCATCTTTCACATCATCAGAGGAATGGTTGGTTTTGAATAGTAAGTATCGTTATTTTATCAGAACTGATTATAAAGCATGTTTTGATAGTATATATACTCATACATTTAAGTGGTTGATTGGAAAAGATGTAAATGATACAAAAAATTTTAAAAATACAAATATATATACGACCATTGACCGTATATTACAGAATATTAATGCGAGAACCTCGAATGGGATTGTAGTTGGACCAGAGTTTTCAAGAATGATAGCTGAAATATTATTACAGGCTATAGATAGAACGGTTTACAGTAAATTGTTAAATAATGGAAAAGTAGTTGGGGAGAATTATAATGTTTATAGATTTGTTGATGATATCTTTATTTTTGCTGAATCAGAGGAACTTGCAAATGAAATAGTGCAAATATATTCGGAGATTTCTGCGAAATATTTATTAAGATTAAATGAAGGTAAATTATATAAAAATACAGTTCCGTTTGTATTAGATGAATGGATTAATGAAACTTCGATTTTTGCAAATAGAACAAGTGCTTGCTTGTTTCGTACAAAGGAAGAGCAGGAAATATGGTTACAAAAAGAAAAGCAAAATGACTTGGAGAAAGAGATAGTACCACATATTCTTAAAAGCAGAGCTTTGTATTATTCAAAAAGAAGTATAATGAATCAATTAAATGAACTTATTTGCGAATATCCTTCAAAGGACAGAACGATAGTGGCCTACTTTTTGGGAACAATTCTCAATAAGGTATCAAGAAATAAAGAAAATGTCAAAATTTTTTCGGAACATGTTACAGAACAGACAGTAGCAAATTTTATAGATTTAATATTTTATGCGTATTCATTCTTTCCTAACTATAATAATACACAGCGATTTTTGTCCATTGTAAGTTATATTAGAGATGAATATGACATATTCACTTCATCTGAACAATTACAGAAATTAGTTAATAAATATGCTTTTATTTTTGACAAGGCGAATCTTAATGACATAATAAATTTAGTGTTATTTTGTGCTCATGCAAAAATAGAAATACCATATAGGCAAGAGCAAATGATTGTTTGTAAGTTGCGTGAAAAAGATGATCCAATTCTATGGGCATCCTATTTACTATATTCGCAGTACAGTACCAAGTATTACAAAGAGATACGAGATGAAATAGGTGAGATTTTGTTAGAACGCATTGATGCGATCATAAAAAAAGACAGTATATATACATACAGGGAATTTTGGTGGGTAATTATATTTAATAAGTCGCCACATCTTACTATAGCAGAGCAATCCAAAGTTGACGATTTAATTAACGAATTAAAAGTTAGTGCAGCTACAAATTTGAGTGCGGAGGAGATATGTGGAAATCTGTTTGTTGAATTTGTGAAAAATAACAGTAGGCAGTTTTTTGAATGGGATATGAAAGAAAAAGACTTTTTGCGTAATTACACTTTTAAGACATATGAAAGAAGTATATTTAAAAATTATCGAGAAAATGTAACCTCTCTTGCATGGGGAAGCTTTTGATATATTGTAATACTTCTTGAAAAGGTGAAAAATTGGAGGCGATACAATGACAAGTGAATTTATGAGAGATTTGCTTACAAAAAATGAAAAAATAACAGTAGAATACAAATCTTGTCAGCATGGTGTGCAGGAAGATGTGTATGAAACGGTGTGTTCATTTTCGAACAGATAAGGTGGGTATATTATCATGGGTGTAGAAGATGATGGTATCCCAATAGGTATTAAACGGAATATGGTTAAGGATATGAAGAAGAATTTTGTGAATCAACTTAATAATCCGAATAAAATGTCACCAACATTATATCTTTCAATAGAGGATATGGAATATGAAGGAATTACGCTTTTATGGGTGTATGTTCCGCCAACATCTATTATAGAAAAGTGTGCAAACAAAATCTATGACAGAAATGAAGAAGGTGATATGGATATTACAGATTCGCCTATTCAGCTGCAAAATATGTATAATAGAAAGAGTAATACATATGCGGAGCATAAGATATTCCCATATGTTACAACGGATGATTTGCGTATGGATTTAATGGATAAAGTTAGAAATCTTGCAAAAAGCAAAAATCCGGCTCATTTTTGGTTGAAGATGTCTGATGAAGAAATATTGAAGAGTGCAGGTTTGTGGGAAAAAGATTTTTCATCAGGCATCCAGGGTTACAATCTGGCAGGTGTTCTGTTATTTGGAAAGGATGAAGTAATACGTTCTTGTTGTCCTGGATATATTACGGATGCAATATATAGAGTGGAAAATCTTGATAGATATGATGACAGATTGTAGGTAACAACAAATCTGATAGAGGCATATGAACTTCTGATGGAGTTTGTGGCAAAGCATACTTCAGATAAATTTTGCCTGATTGATAATATAAATACGAGTATTAGAAGTATTATTTCCAGAGAAGTAATTGCAAATATTCTTGTGCATAGAGACTATTCTAGTGCATTCCCGGCAAAGGTAATTATTGAAAAAGACTGGTTAAAAACAGAGAACTGGTGTATACCAAGACGTCATGGGAATATTATGAGTGATGAATTTACACCATACTCGAAGAATCCATTGATTCAACAATTTTTCGCAAATATCGGTAAGCGTCAAATATCACACGCCTATTCATAACTCGTTTTTTCTTCTATACTACCTCTAAAACTAGGAGGTAGCTTAGTATGAGTAAAAGAAAAAATTCAACAAAAGAAGAACGAGAAAAATGTATCCAAGATTTCCTTGCAAGTAGAAGTACTCAACGAACTTGGTGTGAAGAAAACCATGTTAGTCTTGCAACTTTTAAAACCTGGCTTGCAGAATATAAATCAAACCATCAGGAAACAAAGTTTATCCCTCTTTCTGCAAAAAACAAATCAAATCCTTTCTACATACCAAAACCACAAGAAATATTGATTGAAATCGGTGCCTGTAAAATCCATGTCTCAGAACAAGCAGGGCTCCAGCTGATTATGCAAGCAATAAAGGGGAGTGAATGAATCTGATGTTTCAATATGCTGACTACAAAGTATATTTAGCTTGTGGAGAGACGGATATGAGGAAAAGTATCAATGGGCTTTGTGAAATCGTACAACACAACTTCAAACTGGATCCTACACAGAAAATCATGTTTGCTTTCTGTAATCGACGTCGAAATCGTGTGAAACTTCTCGTTTGGGAAGACAATGGTTTTTGGGTGCATTTCAAACGACTAGAAAAGGGAAGCATTGATTGGCCAGAACCATCTGATGATGAAGCAACAATGAATATTACCTTAGAAGATTTTCAAAATCTTATTCATGCACCTGGCGTTAGGCAGAAAATAAAACGTTGTGAAGTTTGGAAAAAGCGTCACGGTAAACGCACGATTTTTCCTCTAGTAATGGGCATTTTCTTTTAGTATTATCTTAAAAGACAAGACAAATCTGATACATTCGTATATAATAAACGCTATCAAATCTAAATGGAGCGTGAAGGTTGAAAAAGAATAGTAGAGGGTATCCATTCCCTTAATTGCATCACAACAAGACCATCTTGCGGTGGTCACTT
>CAKSBP010000037.1 GCA_934438135.1 uncultured Clostridium sp.
TTAGATAATATTTACTTACCAAAGTACGTATGCCAGCTACGCTGGCAGTAATCACTCAAGATTCCGAGAGATCATTCTATTTTTTATACAGGAAAAGGCAGCTCATCTTTCTTCCTGCATACCTTTTATTCTATCACGTCTCCAGGGAATTGAAAAGAGTGAGGATTTGAAATCCTTTCTACAAAAAATGCAGAATGAGAGAAAAAAATATACAGGGACCGCGCCTATTCTATCCCTGTATATTTTCTATGTTTATTTTTAGAGTTTATTAATTCCTAATGTATTCAAGATAGAAGTAATTAAGATTAAAATCAGACATACTGGTGCAATATAACGAATCAGTACCCGGTAAAGTCTTTTTCGATGGAATGGAGCGCCATCTAATTCTACTTCCTCCTTGATTGCTTCCGGTTTAATAATATAACCAGCAAAAATACAGGTTAAGAATGCAACGATTGGCATTAACACACTGTTACTGATAAAGTCAAAGAAATCAAGAATATCCATTCCAATCAGCTTAATTCCAGACCATGCACCAAATCCAAGTGCAGACGGAACTGCAAGTAACATGGATACGAGAATTACAATCAGGCAGAGCTTTACTCTGCTCAGATTTAACTTTTCCTGTAACATAGACACTAATGTTTCCATCAAGGAAATGGCAGATGTTAATGCTGCAAAAAGAACCAATATAAAGAATGCAGTTCCAATTACTCTTCCGAATTTCATGCTTGCAAACACATTTGGAAGTGTAACAAACATAAGACTTGGTCCAGAGCAAAGCAATGCATCAGTATCACCATTAGAAAATGCAAATACTGATGGAATAATAATTAAACCAGCCACAAATGCAATACCAGTATCAAAAATTTCAATCTGTCCCACACAGGTTTCCAAATGGTCATTTTTACTCATATAGGAGCCATATGTGATCATAATCCCCATAGCCAGAGACATAGAGTAAAACAGCTGTCCCATAGCTGCAAATACGGCATTCATAGAAAAACGCCTGAAATCTGGTTTAATATAATAAAGAATACCTTCTTTTGCACCATCAATTGTCATAACATAAACTGCTATAAAAATAGAAAGTATAATAAGCGTTGGCATGAGAATTTTACTTGCTTTTTCAATTCCTTTCTGCACACCCATTACTACGATCGCTGCTGAGGCAATCATAAAAATTACCAAAAGAACAACTGGTTCTGTTGTTCCTCCAATAAAATCAGAAAAATAACTGCTGCCAGTAGCAGCTGCCACATCATTTTTTACAAATACAAGTGCATACTTTAATACCCAGCCACCGATTACACAATAATATGGAAAGATAATTACAGGCACCAGACATGCCATATACCCTAAAAAAGTATATTTTTTGTTTAGAGATGCAAATGCACCTAGTGCACTTTTTCCTGTTTTACGCCCTATTGCGATTTCTGTAATCATTAGTGCAAATCCAAATGTTACTGCTAACACAAGGTAAATAAGCAGAAAGATACCGCCTCCATACTTTGCCGCAAGGTACGGGAATCTCCACAAATTACCTAATCCAACAGCCGATCCTGCTGCTGCCAGAATGAATCCAACTTTACTGGAAAATGTATTGGAGCCATTTGTCTGTTTTTCTTTCATAAATTTTCCTCCTAAATGCTTTATGTAAAGCCAGATTCGACTAAACATACAAACATTATACATGGTTTGTGTTAAATTTCAACACCTTAAAGCATTGAAGTTGTCCTCAAAGTGTGTTACCATGAAAACACTTGTGAGAAAGAAAGCTCTTACAATACACTTCTCACAACTTGGATAATAGAGAAGGGATGATATTTATGAAACTTTGGGTTTTGCTTGTGCTATTATATGGGATTCTAAAGGGGTTTCGGGAAATTGTAAAAAAGAAAGCTCTGAACCAAAGCAGTTTAATGGAGGTTCTGTTTTTCTATACATTTATTGGTTTTCTTTGTATACTTCCTGATGCAAAAGATGCCTTTGATATACCTCCTACAATGATTGGATACATATTCATTAAGTCATTTATTATATTTATCGCATGGATACTTGGATTTACAGCTATTCAAAAACTTTCTGTAAGCCTTTACAGTGTTCTGGACTTATCCACCGTTCTTTTCTCCACTTTATATGGAGTTACTATTTTAAATGAAACGATGACAGCAAATCGTTTTGCTGGACTGATTTTTGTGCTTTTAGGACTGGTTTTGGTAAATCTAAACAGAAAAGACAAATCCGAAAAAACACATCCACGATTCATCTGCTTTGTCCTGATTGCAAGCCTTTTAAATGCAACTTCTTCCATGATGGATAAAATTTTAATGCATGAAATCAGCAGCGGTCAGCTTCAGTTTTGGTTTATGCTTCTTATGTCACTGATGTATCTTGCTTATATTATTGTAACGAAAACTAAAATTGACTGGAAACGTTTAAAGAAAAACTACTGGATTCTGATTCTTGGTGTCATGTCTGTTTTAGGTGACCGTGCCCTCTTTCTGGCAAATGGAATTCCAGACAGTAAGCTGACCGTTATGACTCTGTTAAAGCAATCTTCCTGTCTGATTACTATTATTGGCGGACGGATTTTCTTCAAAGAAAAACATATTTTGTACAAACTCTGCTGTGCCGCTATCGTAATTCTTGGTATCGGAATTGCACTGTCTGCTTAGATTTTCAGAGATAAAAATTTTTCTATTCCACAAAAAACGGAGGACTAATCCCTCCGTTTTTTTAGCATTGATTCCATATTTTCATCCAGTTTTCCAGCTTTAGTGTCTGAAATCCTGCGTTTTCTAAGATTTTCCGATTTTCCAGACTAGGAATAATAAAAATTGTATTTGCACCAATTTCTATACAATTTTTAATCATTTCCTGAATACAAATCTGTTCCAACCCCATATTCTGATACCCACTACCGCACACTAGTGGTTCAATATAAGTTACTTTTGTACTCTGATCAAACCATACTCCGCAGAACGCAGCATAATTTCCATACTTATCTAAAATAACCGGACAAAGCTCTTTCTGATACTGAAACCAAGCCTGCTTCACTGGCAGATAAATATCATCATGAAACCTAGGAGGCTCACCTGGATAATGCAGGGCATCCCAAATCAGCCGGCTCAGTTTATCAAAATCATACACCTCATCCAGACATCTTTTCTGAAATCCCAACGGCATCTGCTCTTCTTCCATGTCTTTTTCTACATTTCGATAAAAAAGATTTCCCGTTCCACATTTTTCAAAATGATGCTTTTTCAATACCTTATCTGCACTTGGTATGGTTTCTGGTGAGCTGGTTCGAATATATCGGTTTCCTTCTCGATTCGTACCACAAAATTTCTTTTCCGCATAAGCAACCATATCATCAAACAATTCCATATATTCTGGATGAATATCAATACTGACATTTCCCAGACCTGGTCCAGACAAATGCACCATGCCAACAACCTGATTCTTATCTTCCCAGATCCCACTTTCTTCATGATGAAACATGGGATAACTTGGGTACTGCTGAATGCACTGCCACATAACCCTCAGATAACCATAAAGATAGTTATCACATCTGTAAAGCGTCTCATAAAAGCTTAAAATTTTCATCTGATCTTTATTACTATATTTGTGAAATAATGTAGCCACACAGATATTCCCCCTTTATCCATTACTACAACTCATAATTCAACTCTATGCTTCACAAGTATATGTATTTTCACAGCAGGGGTCACCAAACCCTGCTGCAAAATTTATTCTTTCGTACTTTTATTTAGACTTATTCATACTCAATTTCCTGTAAAAATAATCCCTGTGGATCTGCTGGCTCACTGGCCATTTCCTCTGACGCAGGGTCAAAAATCTTTTCAATCACATCTACCGGACGATCCCCTAAACCAATCTCAAGTAGTGTGCTCATCAACATTCTTGCCATATTATGAAGAAAATCATTGGCACGGATTGTAATCTGTATTTCTTTTAAATCCTGATAAATATCAATATCATAGATTTCTTTTACCGTAGACTTCGTCTTCTTAACTGTCGAAAATTTCTTAAAATCGTGACTTCCAATCAGTAATTGTGCGGCTGCTTTCATCTTTTCAATATCTGGTGTATGAAAACTGTAATAAGTATACTTTCGATCAAATACACAAGGTACATCCCCAACTGCTATACGGTAAAGATATGTTCTTGACTTCGCATTCAGGCTGGCGTGAAAACGTTCCGGTGCCTCTTCTACTTCTATTACGGCAATGTCTCTTGGAAGATAACGGCTGAAATACTGTTTCATCTCCCAAGTCTTCAAATTAGAAGATGTTTTAAAATTAGCAGTCTGAGCATATGCGTGTACACCAACTTCTGTCCTGCTGCCACAAAAGAGTTCCACATTTTCATTGGTCATCTTCTGAATTACCTGGAGAAGCTTATTTTCTATCGTAGAAATTCCTTCCCCCTTCTCCAAGCGTTTCCATCCCGTATAACGTCCTCCATCATACTCAATTGTTAGCTTTATATTTCTCATGTTTCACCTGTTTTCCTATCGTATTATACAATCCATTTCATTGGTGCATATAAAAAATAACCTTTCTTCATTTATTATTATAGCCAAGTACCTATAAAATTACAATTTTTTTATTCTTCATTAATAGTGTATTTTATGTAATGAAGCAAGGAGTAGTAAACAGCTTTCTCCTATTAATGGGAAAAACAGCATTTTATGCTGCAATTATTATCATTTTCATTTCTTAAATTCTTATGACATAATTTTCTACATCTTGCACAGATTAAATTGTGTTTTTTCTACTATTCACTATAATTGTAATTAAATAATTAATAAGCAAAACATCTTTTTGTAGAAAACACTTCATGATTATAACCAGTATCGGTTCGATGCTACTATACAGTTTTAGTCCGAAATCCTCTCTCTATTATCTAAGAAGGATATGGGCTCTCCACTCACACGCAAAATTGTATATTGTTTTTTCTTTCCGATACTGGTTTATAATATATTTTTCTAACAGAGGCTTGATTTCTAGTAAAAAAAGACCGCACAGCCATTCCTCCATACGGTCTTTTCACTATATTCATATTTCTATTCCACTGCCTTAAACGCTTCATCCAAATCCGTAATAATATCATCAATATTTTCAATACCGATAGATAAACGAATTGTATTTGGTTTAATTCCACATCCCTCTAACTCTGCTTCAGAAAGCTGTGCATGTGTTGTTGTCGCTGGATGAATCACCAGAGACTTGGCATCTGCTACATTTGCCAAAAGTGAGAACAATTCCAGATTATCAATAAAATCTTTTGCCTTTTGAGCATCCCCCTTGATTTCAAAAGTAAAAATAGAACCTCCGCCATTTGGGAAATACTTCTGATACAGTCTCTGCTGTTCGGGATCACTGCTGACAGATGGGTGATGTACCTTTTCTACCAATGGATGATTTTTTAAATACTCTACTACCTTCAATGCATTCTGCACATGACGTTCTACTCGAAGTGATAACGTCTCCAATCCCTGTAAGAAAATGAAGGAATGGATTGGAGAAATGGTTGCACCTGTGTCACGAAGCAGGATAGCTCTGACTTTTGTTACAAATGCTGCTGGTCCACATGCTTTTGTAAAACTGATGCCGTGATAGCTTGGATTTGGTTCCGTTAAAGATGGGAACTTGCCAGATGCTTCCCAATCAAACTTTCCACCTTCTACGATGACACCACCAATTGTAGTTCCATGACCACCAATAAATTTCGTTGCAGAATGAACGACAATGTCAGCTCCATATTCAATTGGTCTTACCAGATACGGGGTTGCAAAGGTATTATCTACAACCAAAGGAATTTTATTTGCATGGGCAATTTTCGCAACGGCTTCAATATCAACTACATCTGAGTTCGGATTTCCAAGGGTCTCAATGAATACGGCTCTTGTATTTTCTTGAATAGCATCTTCAATTGCCACTGGATCAGAAGGGTCTACAAATGTTGCCTGAATTCCATATTCCGGAAGTGTGTGCTGTAACAAGTTAAATGTTCCACCATAAATGTTATTGGCAGCTACAATATGTTCTCCATTGTGTGCTAGAGTCTGTAATGCATAGGCAACTGCTGCTGCTCCGGACGCAACTGCCAGCGCTGCTGAACCACCCTCTAATGCTGCAATTCTCTTTTCAAATACATCCTCGGTCGGATTCGTCAGTCTTCCATAAATATTTCCCGGATCCTCCAGTCCAAAACGTGCTGCTGCATGGTCACAGTTTTTAAATACATAAGAAGAAGTCTGATAAATTGGTACAGCCCTTGCATCTGTAACCGAATCTGGTGTTTCCTGTCCTACGTGTAATTGTAATGTTTCAAATTTAAATTTTCTATTTTCTCTTGATAATTTTTCGCTCATATGTGCTCCATCCTTTCATGCTTCAATAATAAACCAAATATTCCTATCTACTTATTTAAATCAGGATTAACTGCACATTCGCTCTTCCACTACTACTATTTTATGTATGATAAATCGATAACTCATGACTTCTCCTTTCCAAGCTGTCAACCAGATACCCTTATAAAAAACAGGGAGGAATTCCTCCCCACTTAATTTTAATTGAGAACTATTTATTATGGTTACGATTATAATTGATATATCATACTTTGTCAATAGGAATTATGTGTATATCAGTTTCTTCTAATATACTATCTTTATAACACATACTATTTTATTTATAATTACGATTAAATCTTATATTTAGAGGGGCATTGCTACATCTTCCTTCATAATATTCCTGCACAATTACTGTCGAAGGTTTTACTGCCTGAAAAAGTTTCTTTTCTAGCCACTGACTAGTCTGGATACATTCCAAATCAGGTTTCTCGGGCATTAAAAGGCCAGACAGTTTTTTATACTGCCCTGTCAAATGAAATGCTCCTTTTAACAATGCTCGTTCCAATTTTGTGGGTGCCTGAAGTTTCTTTGTAGTCGATATCATATAATCGAGAGATTTCCAAATAATCTTTTCTGTAGCCTCTGAAAAAAACGGCTGAATCAATGCGGCATTTTTCTTTGTTGCAAAAATATGACCTGTCAGATTTTCTCTTATCGGATTTTTTCCTTCTTTGCAAAGCAGGTACCGATCAAAATCCGACTCCTGCTTAAAATGTTCTGCAATCCCCTTCTCTGCATTGGCATTAATATAGGGATGGCATTCACTATCCAGCATAAAATGACAGATAAATCCCAGAATATACGCCATTTCTTCTGGATTTTTTATCTTCTCCCTGGCTGCCTGAAAAAATGGCAGTGCATTTTCATTATGAAGCCGACTTCCCATCCTTGTAATCCGGTTACCGATCAGCAGTGGACGATAAAAGAAACAAATATCCGGCCCATGAAGACCAATTGAATATAATTCCTTATTTTCTTCAATTAGATTTTTTACCTCTCCATTCAAATGTTTCAAAACCTCTTTGCCAAATATATAGTGCGCATATACAGAAGGCATCTAATCCCCTCTTTCCTTTTTGCAAAATTGTCCATCAATATTTTAATTATTCAAAGCATTTTTCCTGCATAATACAGTCCAGAATATCTGTTTCTAATGGCAGAAGCATTTCCAGATTGTTCTTACATATCGCAAAATATTTCTTCCGCCCTTCTTCTTTCCCAATCCACATCTGGTCATCCAGCCCACTTCTCCATAAAAGTTTTTCTTCTATATTCACTGTTTTTATTCCTCCGGGATATATGCAGATCAGCTTTATCTTCTGATTATGTACAGAAATTATCGTTCCTAATCCTTCTTTTATTTCATTTTCGTTTACCACAACAAATCCCTTCCCATATCTCTTCCAGCATTCTGTCTGACATGATTTCATTCTTTCTTATTATTGTTTTTTCACTCGTTTTCTTTACACTGTCTTCCCCCAAAACTTCTGGAAAATACGCCTTATCCGCTGTGTCCAGCATAGGAATATCAAACAAACTGTCCCCCGCTGCAATCAAGTATTCTATAGATAACTGCTTTTTCAGTCTCTGCAAAGCCATTCCCTTATTTAATATCTTAGGTAAAACATATACCTTACACCCATTCTGAAAAACATTCACAATTTCTCCATTCAGATTTTCTTTCAACCTTACATTTGTTTTTTCAGGGCAGCTGCTTTTGGTAAATACAAACAGTCCATCCACTCTTCTTACATCTAAAATCCGTTTTTCATCCCGCTCCAGAATTTTCTCTGCACATTCCAATTCTTCCTGTGCCCCCTGAATCAGCCTCTTAGATTCTTCCAGCCATCCTAAGTCAACTTCTCCTTTTCGAAGCAGAACCCCTCCATTACTGGTAAATGCCATCTCCGGAGTCCATTGTTCTGGGAAAGAAATCCGACGATACTGTTGGATAGAACGGGTACTTACCGGAATTAACATTACTTTCTGACGAACCTTTGAAAACAAGTCATAAGATTTTTCTGTCATAAAAGAAACTTCCCTGCCCTCATAAAGCTCTACCATTTTCTTATGCGATCCAATCTCTCTTTTATACGAATAAATCAAAGTATTATCTAAATCCGATGCAAAAACAATCATATCTTTCTATTACAAGACATTCTCTAAAAATGCCTCTTCCTTTCTATGCGATATCTACCAATCCTAACATATGGAACAAAATAGTAATGGGTGCTGTATCCTATGGCAATTCGTGCATCTTGCAGTTTCCAGTTCAAAAACATGAATTCCTTGTAAAGGTAGTTCCAGAAACTACAGTTAAGCAGTAAGTCATAGGATACAGCACCCTATTTTTATTTCTTTCTATAAATCATTTTACGGATTACATCAATTGGATACATAGTCAGAGATAATAGAATTACCGCTGCCCAGCCTTTTAATCCAAATCGGCTGCAGCTGAATATTTCTCCAATCACACCACCAATGCAGGAAACTAAAACCTGAACACCCATAATAACAAACCATATTTTTATGAATGTTGGATTTTCTTTGATATGTTCAAATACATTCGGTCCGTCGCTTCTTACATTAAATGCATTTACCATAAAACTAAATACAAACAAACAGAAATATCCAGTATAGAACTGGGCATCCGTTGCAAATAATGTTCTAAAGAATGGTACCTTAAACCACATCAGACTCATAGCCGTCAGCCATCCACTCATAATCAGAATCTGTGCTGCCATTGGCTTGCTGATAATGCTTTCGTCTCGCCTTCTTGGCTTATCACTCATGTATTTTTCCAATGCCGGCTCACCAGCAAAGATAATTGACGCCAGACTATCCATACACAGATTAATCCATAACAAATGAGTAACTTTCAACGGTGCATCGATTCCGATAAATGGGCAAACTGCAGAGACCAATACGGCTGCAACATTAATTACCAGCTGCATCTTACAGAACTTCAGAATGTTAATATATAACGTTCTTCCATACCAGATTGCATTTTTAATGGAATTAAAGTTATCATCTAAAATAACCAGTTTTCCAGCTTCTTTCGCTACATCGGTTCCACTTCCCATTGCAAATCCAACATCGGCTCTCTTTAGCGCAGGACTGTCATTTACACCATCACCAGTCATACCAACTACCAGATTCATTTCCTGACACAGTTTGACCATTCTGCTCTTATCTGTTGGAAGTGCTCTGGAAATCACTCGAATATCTTTTAATTTTGCTTTTACTTCTTCGTCACTCATACTGTTAAGCTGCTGAGAAGTTAAAGCAAGATCGCTGCCACCTTTGAACAATCCAGCTTCTTTGGCAATTGCCACTGCAGTTTCTTTTCGGTCTCCAGTAATCATAACTACCTGAATGCCTGCTTTCTGCACTTCCTGAATTGCTTCTTTTGCCTCTGGTCTTACATCATCTCGGATTCCAACCAGGCCAACTAAAACAATGTCATCATTAATTTCATCTTTTTTCATAGGAGAACTGCTGTATCCAAATGCAAGCACACGCATAGCACGGTTCGCCAGTTCATCTATTTTCTCATTTACCTGTCGTAAATCAAGTTCTGCTTCATTTCCGTTGATGTCAAGATATTTCTTAGCCTTTGCCAGAATACGTTCTGGTGCCCCTTTATAAAAGGTACGTCCCATGGAACCAATATATGCCTGGCTGAATTTGTTGGCACTGTTAAATTCCTGCTGCTGCGTTACCTGACATTCAGAATTTCCTGCTAAAATTTTATAGGTATCTTCACCAATAAACTTTAACAATGCCTGATCTGTCATATTTCCACCAACTACATTATGTTTGTTATCAAACATTGCTCCTGTATTCTTTCCAATGCAAAGTTCCAGGTTTCCTTTAATCTGAGAACCTTCACAGCTGTCCTTCACATTTTTAATATCTATGGTTTTTCCCATTCCATCAAAAAATTCAACTACTTCCAGCTGTCCCTTTGTAATTGTACCTGTCTTATCACTAAACAGAATATTAAGAGAACCAGCCGTCTCAATACCAATTGATTTTCGAACTAATACATTTACTTTGAATAATTTTCCTGTATTCTGCATCAATACAAGGGCAATTACTAATGGAAGCCCTTCTGGAACCGCACAGACAATAATGGTAATTGCCACAGAAACCGCACTCATAAAGTCTTTTAATACCACAATCCATCCAGAATCAAAATAAGAGCCAATTCCTCCAGAAAGGATAATATGATGGATAAAATATGCAAGTGCAATTACAATACCTCCAACATATCCAAATACAGAAATCTGGTTTGCCAGTTTATTCAGTTTTACTTTTAATGGAGAATCTGGTTCTTTTTCTTCCATATCCTCTGCCATTTTACCCATCATGGTATGTTCTCCGACTTTCTGGACAATCATATATCCTTCCCCGTCAAGAACCGTAGCACCACGGAATAAACTATGGGCATCTACAAAAGTATCTCCTGTTATGTTTTCTGGTATGGAGAATCCTTCTTCCGCGGCTGTCTTCTTACATTCCTCTGCTTCTCCATTCAAGGCACTGTTATCCACAGAAAGTTTTCCGTCTGCCAGAATACCATCTGCTAAAATTTTATCTCCTGACTGAAGTACAATTACATCACCCGTTACAATATCATCTACTTCAACAACGGTCAGAACACCACCACGTATTACTTTGGCTGTATCCTTCTTCTGGGAACTTTTTAGTTTTCGGTAAGCATCATCATTTGCTACACCTGTTTTCGCAGAAACAAAATTTACAAGAAGTACTGCAATAATTGTTCCTACTGGTTCAAACCACTCACTTTGTCCGCAGAAAAACATAACAATCATAATAGCTGCAATTACACAGAGGATTCGGATCATTGGATCTTCAAATCCTTCTAAAAACTGCTGCCAGAAAGTCTCTGGCTCAGCCTCTTTAATCTGATTGCTTCCGTATTTTTCCCGGCTCTGTTTTACTTCAATATCACTCAATCCTTGATATTTCTTATTCATATATCTTCTCTCTTTCGTCATTATTAGCGGAATCTGGAAGCAAGTTCTCCAAGATTTTTATCCGCTGTTGCCTGGCCGATCGCATTAAATTTCCATTCGCCATTATGACGATAGACTTCTCCAAATACCATCGCTGTCATATTATCATAGTTTTCTGATAGATTATATCGACATAATTCCTGATTGGTACGTCCATCCACAATACGAATAAAACAGTTTTTAATCATACCAAAATGCTGCTTTCTTCCTGCTGCATCATAAATATTTACCACTATAACAATTTTGTCGTAATTCTGTGGCAGTTTCTGCAGCTCTACAATAATCTGCTCATCATCCCCATCGCCAGCTCCAGTCAGGTTATCTCCTAAATGCTGTACTGCACCTGATTTATGTCTAAGGTTCCCAAAATAAACCAGGTCATCTTTTTTCAGGAACTTTCCTTTTTGGCATAGAATTGCAGATGCATCGCAGTCGATTTCCTTTGCTTTTCTTGCAAAAAGCTTATGAGGCTGTTCTACCTGATCCCATCCTAATCCGATTAAAATCTGGTTTAATCCTGTGTTCTCTTTACTAAGACTGATTTTCTGTCCCTTTTGTAAACTTACAGCCATCTTATTCCCTCCTATTCTGTTTCTACTCCATAATTTGCACATAATGCAGCAAGTCCGCCCTGATATCCGCTTCCAATGGCATTAAATTTCCATTCATTATTATGTTTATATAATTCGCCAAATACAACAGCTGTTTCAATAGAAAAATCTTCGCCTAAGTCATAACGAAGCATTTCTTCTCCTGTCTGTTCATTGCAAATTCTTACAAATGCATTATTTACCTGTCCAAAGTTCTGATTTCTTTCTGTGGCATTGTAAATCGTTACGGTAAATGCTATTTTCGTAATATTTGAAGGAAGCTTTGACAATTCAATCTTAATCTGTTCATCATCGCCGTCCCCTTCACCTGTCAAGTTATCTCCTAAATGACATACAGCACCGCTTGGGTGATTTAAATTTCCATAAAACACAAAATCTTCTGCTTTAGATACTTTACCAGAATCCGTTAATAAAAACGCCGCAGAATCCAAATCAAAATCTCTGCCTGTATCAAACTGATTGACATCCCATCCAATTCCTACTAAAACTTTATTCAGACCTGGATTTTCCTTTGTTAAACTTACTTTCTGACCTTTTTGCAAACAAACTGGCATCGTTTTTCTTCCTCCTATTTTATTAACATGTTTCTACGCCATAACTATTGCACAATGCAGCAAGTCCTCCCTGATATCCACTTCCAATGGCATTGAATTTCCATCCGCCGCCATGCTTATAGAGTTCTCCTACTACAATGGCTGTTTCAATAGAAAAATCCTCTCCTAAATCATAATGAATCAGTTCCTGATTGGTGTCTTCATCCAAAATACGAATATACGCATTGCTTACCTGTCCAAAATTCTGTCTCCGCTGTTCTGCATCATAAATAGTTACAGTAAATGCTATTTTTTGTATTGTATTCGGTACCTTTGTTAAATCAACTTTAATCTGTTCATCATCACCATCGCCTTCACCTGTCAGATTATCTCCCATATGTTCTACAGATTCACTTTGATGTTTCAGATTGCTGTAAAATACGAAATCTTCCGGCATCGTTACTTTTCCATTTTCTCCAAGCAGGAATGCGGCTGCATCCAAATCAAAGTCAGCACCTCCATCATACTGGTTCACATCCCAGCCTAATCCAACCATAATATGTTTTAGTCCTGGATTACCTTTTGTTAAATCAACTTTCTGACCTTTTTGTAAATTGATTGGCATAATAAATTCCTCCTCTTGATTTATTTTGCATGAAATTTATTTTTAAAATCTTCTTTAATGGCATTCAGTTTTACCTGATCCTCTTCACGCTGCTTTCTTGCATTCGCCTGAATCTGTCTGGTCTCATCAATACCATTGCAGATAGTCTGCCATGTTTTCTCCAGCGTTTCAATCTTAATGGAACTGCCGGATGCCAGCTGTGTTGTAAACTTCGACTGTTCTACTGTATTCTGGGCATTTTTAATCAGCATTTCATTTGTCTTCTGATCCAAAGCAGACATTGCCTCAGCCTGAATTTTCTGTCTTTTCAGTAAAATAGCCTGTGATAATGCCTGTTTAAATACAGGAAGTGTAATAATAAAGGCGGAATTAATTTTCCGTACAAGGTTCATATTGCTGAATTCCATGGTTTTAATCATTGGAATAGACTGCATCGCAACATTTTCTGCAATACGAAGATCCTGAGTTCTCTGTTCCAGCATCATTTTTGCCTGTTCCAGACTTGTCAGTTCAAACTGAATAGAATTGTCTCCTGTCGTTTCAAAATCCTGTTTTCTCTGTTCGATATAAGCATCAATTTCTTTAATTCCCTGCTCTCCGGCAAGAATATATTTTTCTAATTCATGAAAGTATCCAACGTTGGCTTCAAACATTGTATTTAAATGCTTATTGGACTGTTTAATTTCTGATTCATACTGTTTCAGCTGAACATAAATTTTGTCCACTTCTCCACCCATGGTATGATATTTTGCCAGAATCTTATCCAGCTGTTTTCTCAAATTTCCAAAGATTTTATTGAAAAATCCAGTATTTTCTTTAATTTCATCAATATCAAACTGATCCATTATTTTAGCCAGTGTGTTGAGCATTTCACTGGAATCATCCAGCTGGCTCATATTCATACTGTTTAAAACAACATCAGAGGCTCGTGAAATATTTTCTGCCACCTCTGCTCCGAATGTAACAATGGTGTCCAAATCATTTACATAAATAGTGCTGACAATGTCGTCCACTTCTTTCGAATTGACCAGCTGCTGGGTCAGTTGTTTTCGATCATCCTGAATATTAAAAGGAATTACTTCCATAGTATCCGCAGCTTCCGCAGTTTCCGAAACCGATTCGGCTGGTTTTCCAAAATTAAGTCCCATACCCTATCGTCCTCTCTTTAAAATTTTATTTAAAATACCCGTATGAACAGAAGAATTTCTTCCTATTCTGCTCATATCCGGCATGTTTAAATCATACATATAGTCACCCTGCTGATGTTCTAAAAATAATGGCTGTGTATAATTCTTTTCAATCAGCTGGTATCCAGATGGCACAAACATAATAATATCAAATCCTGCCAGATGCAGATACGCTGTCAGAATGCTGTCCTGCAGCGAAAATGGCTGCTCTCCGGTACAGACAAAAACCAGTTTCGGAAGCTTTTTCGTAAAATCAAACTTCTGCAGCATTTTTGCCAGGTTATCGTTCATACCTAATACAACAGACAGAATGGTATATTCTGTTCCTTGGGAATATGTCCCTTTAATAAGGCCGCTGTCTAATAATTCCTGAAGCTTATCCAGCATATATTCCTGGATTTCTTCACGAAATATGCCATACCGATATCCTGAATGGCTTTTTATTTTTTCCCGTAAAAGTTTCCTGTTTTTTAAAAATGGGGTACAACTCTCCGCCCCAATCCCAGTTCCTTTATAAAATGGAAGACTGGTTACCAGAACCGTATCTTCCACCAGCAGTTTTTTTACCTCCTGCCAGTATTGTGACACATTTCTATCTTTTACTCCAGATATTTTTGCCGTAATAACCGGCAGTACAACTTTATTTTCAAATATCTCAAAATCTGGTCGGTATTTTACTTCCTGATCCCAAAGAAGTGCGATTTCTTCATACATGGTCTGTAGAGAAACCGAAACCGCATGCTTGTACTGTTGATTCCGATACATTCCCGAATCCTGATACATAATCTGTGTTAAGTCCTGTTCTGCATGGTAAGCAACCGTTCCATATTCCATATCTCCAAGATTTAGTGGAAATTTCTTTAATGGAAGAGAATTTTCATATTTTTTTTCAAACAATGTTTTATCTGTTAACAGGCAGGATTTGGATAAATCCGGCTGAATCAGAATCACATCCAGTGGCAGTCTAGAAAGCAGCCGAAGAAATAATACTTCAAATGCATTTTTACAAATTCCAAAATAGAACAATACATTTCCACTGCCCGTTTTGTAATTATGAAATATCTGCTTCTGATATCGCATCAGCCAGCATATTAGATAAACAGCCTTTCCCTTTAGGCGGTTCAAATTTTCACCATCTGTCTGGCTTTCTTCCAGAATCAATTGAGAAAATTCTTTCTTCATCTGATTCTCAAGACCTAAATCAATCGAGCTTCTCACCTGAGATGTCATATCCAAAAGCAACTGTTCGATTCTTTCATAATTATTTTTATGTATTTTGTCAATTTCATTGACTGAAGGAACTACAAGTTCTTCCAGCACAAATACATATTTTCCTTTGTTCTCCAAATCATTCTTCCAGTGAAACAGTTTCTGGCAGTACTCTGCCTTATCCTCCACACCGGCAATTCTTACAAACATATTATAATACAGGTCCGGGTCGTTTCCTCTTTCCTGCTGCACCTTCATCGAATCGCTTACAATATCCCCAGTCATCCAGATGTTCGTTCCGGCAGTCTTTGTGAGATTCTCCTGATAAAGACTGGAAAGCTTCTCATCTCTCTCTATGGCTTCTTTCATAAAATCAATAGAAAAAGCTGCCGGCATAGGTTCCAATCCAGAAGCTGTATACAATTCGGACTCTTTTCCCTGAGGGTCAATCTTCCGATATGACTGATCCTGATCGTGCTGAAGCAACACAATATCGCATCCAGCTTCTGCTATGATAACAAGCATTTTCAGTTCATACGTACTGATATTTCCTTCATAAAGAATCTTCGGAACTTCCTCCTGCCCCAGCTTTTGCAGAATTCTTTCAAATTTATAATAAAACCAGCACATAAACTTAATATATGCATTCTTCAACATGTTTTGATTTTTTCCGGATTCCTGCATTCTGCATAATGTATGATATAGAGAATTTGTTATATTTTCTCTCTGCCTGTCATCTAATCTTGGCAGCCATTTCTGTAATGCCTGATTCAAAAAAGCTGGTTCCATGGAAAAATCCATCCCCATAATTTCATTATAATAAGAAAGCTGTTTTTCATCTGGATTCGGAATTTTTCCAGAAATTACAATTCCGCACTTTCTGGCCGCCAGAAAATACTTTTTAAGAAATGCCTCAATTTCCTTATTCAAATGATTTAGTCTATAAAAGTAAACTCCATATTGCTTTCGATTCGATAGTGGCATAAAGAATGCTTCTAGTCCATCTATTTTCTCTCTTTTAAACATCACTATCACAACCTGTTCCTACTTATAGTATTTAAATATTCTATCACGTTAAAATGTACAATTCAACTAAATCCTAGTCCCATTACCTTTATATTACACCTCTTATCATGTATCGGCATATTGTCTAATAATTCCACATGCCTTATAATGAACCAGAGGATATTCCACTACTGGTACATTTTTCTCTTGTGCCAGACGAATCAGATGATTTAACATCGGATTATTGCATTCTTCTTTCTGAATTAAAATTTTCCAAGGCATCCTTCTTAGTAACACTCTGGTAGCTTCTCCAATCCCTGGCTTAATGAAATTAATATCCTCTATTTCAAAATGCCTGGAAATCCGCTTCACCTCTTCGATTCCCTTCTCCTTATACTTGTGCTGTATTGGGGATAAATTCATGACAAATTTCTGTTCAATCGTACTCAAAAACTGTTCGGACAAATCGTATTCTTTCAGTTCTCCATAATACACAGCACCATGAAAATCATTCTTTCCAATGATATCACTTCTTAGAAAGGTTCTGCTGATAAGTCCAGAAACGGTACAGTTTAAACAGGAACTTGGAATCAAAATATCTTCATGAGTTCCACATAACGCTGTTTCATTTGCAGGATCTGCAAGCACTGCCAATTCTTTGGAAACTCCATCATATTCTTCTAAATCCTTTTTCAGTTCCTGTAAAATTGCCCCTTTTCCAATCCAGCCGTCCACGAATTGGACTTCTTCTGGGTGATGTCGGTCAAGAATAAATTTCATTGCATTTTTATCAATACCACGCCCACGTATAATGGAAATTGCATAATGTGGCACATCTACTTCGTACTTCATATGGATATAACGCTTTAGCAGGATTCCTACTGGTATTCCTGCCCTTGCCAGAGAAACCAGTACAACATTTTTTCCTTTTTTCTTTATAATCTGGTCTGCTGTTCTTCCTACTGCTTCTGCCGTCAGGCCTGCATAATCGGATAATGCAGTCTGATAAGCCTCCATATACTTTTTTGTAGGCGAATATTCAAGAGGAAGCATTTCGCAGTAATGTGTTCCACTCTGAATCAGCTTTTCTCTCTCATTGGCTGGCTGTGGATTTACCATTCCTGTAATGTCCTTAAGAAGTATGGTAACATCCTCTTCTTTATATGAACTTTTCATCTATTTCCTCCACTCTATCACCGCTATCGCTTTATTTTCCTGCATAGAAAGGGCATACAGTAAAGTTTCCAATCCTTCATTCTTCTCTGTTTCTGTATCCGTAACAATAATAACCAAGTCATATTTCTTTAAATTATATACAAAAGTCTTTCGTTCACTATCATAAAGACTTTTTAATTCATAGCGGGCATGCAATGGATAATCAGGCTCCTGACTGGTTAAAATAGGACTCCGCGTTGTGGCATGAAAACGAACTTCTTGAACCGTCTCCATCCCTCGGATTTCATCTGCCAGACAAAGCCCTGGATACATACATTCTTCTGTTCCAAGTACAAGAATGCTTTTCTTTCCTTTTAATCCTAATTCTTCAAGTGCCTTCTTACAGAAATTCCGGCACTTTTCCTGATACGTTTTATTACGGACTAATACTCTTGGATTGCAGCCATCTTTGATAAAAATCTTCTTTACCTGCATGGAATCCGGTTTTCTAACTAAACCTGTACAGCAAATTCGTTTTCCATTGCACACAGACCGTTCCACCAGCTTTGAATATTTTTCATTTTTGCTTTTTCCAAGATAGACCAGTCCGATTTGCTTCTGTCGAAATACTTCTTCTGTTTCTGCATCCATTCCATTTAAAATAGAAGCAATTATATACTGATGTTTCATATCAGGTACAAACCGTTCCAGCTTTTCTATAAGATTGCAGATAGTATTTCCTGTTGTTACTTCGTCCTCGGCAAATATGACTGTACCACACTTTTCCAATACTTCTTTCAACCCATTTGCTGCCAGCTTCTGCTGGGATGCATGACTGTGCACTTCAGAAAAATATAAATATTCTATAGCACAATCCGTTTCCCTCGTTGTCTGTATGTAATAACTTTGTCCATCCAAAGAAGCTGCTGCACCTGCACCAATAGCAGTTGCTGTTTCTGCAAATGCTATTACCAGTACTTTTTCCTCTCCTCTCACACGTTCCCTTAACTTTTCTCCAAGCTGCGCAGACAGACTTCGTGCTTTTTCAGGGGATACCGGTACATGTTTTCCCTGATAGGGATTTACAATCAAATACGTTCTCTTTGTATTATTTTCCCTCTTCGCAACGCGAATCCATTCTACCGCTGAATTCCTTTCTTCTCGTTTCTGCATTCTTCCACTCCATATATCTCTGCTAATATTAATGTTTTCTCGGCCCATTTTAAATGCGTCTTATACTCATTCATCCGTTCTCCAGATGCACTCTTCTTTACTAATTTCTCTGTGCCTTCTGACATTCCAAGTATGCCTAAAGCATCTAGATAATCTCTTTTATCTACTTTCATTGCTAGATTGTACACTGGTATCTGCTTCGGATGTATCATTGTTTTCCCTATAAATCCATTCAGCCTGTCCAAGCCAATTTCCCGTATCATACCAGTTTTCCATTCTTCATTTATTCCGTCAAAATATTCCCATACAGGCCCCGAAACCACATAATTTCTCGCGAAACAGGCAGCCACATCATACAATATATTCGCTACGCAGCCAATCTCATAAATCGGCTGTTTTACCTGCCTTCGTATTCCAAACTCTTTACAAAAATCGTTTCCGCCAACCCGTACATTAAGTACATATTCCTTTACCGAGTCCAACGTTTCCCGAATAGTCTCCAATGTTTCATACCGGCTCTTTAAATCAATCACATCCTGGCTTTCTATAATCGGCATCATATATAGCTTTTTCCCGGATAATTCAACCGCTTCCATAAAACAGTCCAAATATTTTTTCGAACACCCTACTGAAAATTTCGGAAAAATAAAACCAGTCAGAACCATAATACTTTCTTCCAGTCTCCGGCACAACTCTATCATTTGTTCTGGTCTCCTGACTCTGATAAATATCATGGGCAGATAAAATTTTCTTTTCTTCTGCTCATTATATATTTTTTTCAGACTATGTATTAAAGTATCTTCGCCATCTTTCACCGAACAGTCACTTATGGAATCCTCCAGACACAATGCCAGTGAATATTGATTTCCATATCTTTCTTTTAAAACATAGTCTGCTATTTTCTCATTTGTGGCAGGTGAATATAACAAGGCTCCGACTTTATATGCCTTTAACCATTCCTCGTTATACTGTATTTCTTCTTTCTCTTTCTTCATATTATGGCAACCTCCAAGTTATCAGCCACTTATAAATCATGGTCTCTTTACCATAATTTCAGTATATCATTTTTTCACTGCTATTTCTACAAGAAAGTGTCTGTGACACATCAACTCCCCTGCCCCTCAATCTTGAGGGAGAAGAGACTTTCCTGCGCCGCACGGGTGTCGCTTCTTTTTGCGACAATACTCCTTACCTGTGCGTGTGCATCTTGTGCCCTGTTTTTTAGGGCACTTTTTTATTTACTAGGAACGGACTCGCAGAGGACTTTCCTAGTAAATAAAAAAGAAGCTGAATGCAAAACGCATCCAGCCACCTGTTTTTCTACTATTTATATAAGAATTACTTTCCACAGCAGAATTTATATTTCCTGCCACTGCCACACGGACATGGATCATTACGGTTTACTTTTTTTCCCTGACGCACATAAGTCACTGGCTTCATAGGCTGAATGATTGGAGCTTCTGTAGGTTCTTTCTTCTGAATTCCCATTTCTTCCAATTCATCCGGAGTAAAACCACGGTTGCACCACATTCTTGTTGCATTATTAAGCTGTGAAATCAGACGGCCTACTTCATAAACCTGCTGCTCACTAGTAAACTCAATATCACGGATTAAGAATTCATTTAATGCATCTGCAGGTCCTTCGCCGAAGCAGCATGCCAGCTGAATGTCTTCACAAAGTCCTTCTATATCCTCTTTGTCCGTAATATTTTTCTGGATATAATCTTTTAAATTAACAAACTCTTCATTTCTTTCGAAATAATCATCATCTGCATAATTTAAGAATTCTTCTTTTGAAGGCTGATAGAAAGGCTTTTCTCCCTGTTCAGCTAACAGACGGTCTCTTTCCTCGATTCCTTCAATTGCTTCATGAACCAGATATTTGTCCTCTGAAATATAACAGAATACTTCACGTAAACCTGCTCTATCGTAAGTATCTACTATTTCTTCTACTGTTGTCTTCTCGTCATTGTGTGCATTGAAAATCTCAACTACTTTATCAATTGGGACAACACCATACAGATTTACACCGGCTACACTATAATCCATAATCAGATCAAAACGTGTTTTTATTTTTATAAATTCTTCGGTAAAAATCTGTGCATATAAGTCTTTTACTTCGTCTGGCACAATAATGCTGTTTTTATCGGATAAATAATAAAATCCAGAAACAAAGAAATACACACACTTATAATATTCTTCTGGACTTACTACAATTTCACGGTTCATAGCATCCTGAAACAGTTCCATTTCCTTTGCATCCGCACATAAAAAAATCTGTTCCGCAGTCTCTTTTTCTAACAACAATACAGCGAGTTTGGAAATAATTTCATCTTTTTTCATTTTGCTGTATCCTTGCATGCCTGAGGCCTTCGCTATTTCTTTCAGTTCTTTCACCGTATGCTTTTTAAGAACTTCACTTAATTTCATACAATTCCTCCATAAAACTATTTGCTATGATATCTCATAAATAGTTTCCTTTTTCTCTAATACAAGACCTCTTTACAATCAATTTAGCTACGATAATCTTGCTATGAAATCAGTATAACTAAATTTTTTTACAATTTCAAGGGTTCCTGTATCATGCTGTATCAAAATAGAAGGTAAGTTAATTCCATTGAACATATTATTTTTCACCATAGTATAATGTGCCATGTCATCGAACACCAGTTTATCCCCTGTTTTTTGAGGGTTTTCGAAAAAAATAGTCTCCGATGATATCTCCGGCAAGACAAGTCGGGCCAGTCAGAGGATGTGAATTGGTAATTTTTCCTTTTTATATAAAACCCCCTTACTTTATAAGAAAGTACCAATTGAAGGACAATTCTCGTCCTTTTTCCATCACCTAATATTAAACAGTTCATTCACCAGCAGCCAGTTCACCCGAAACGGCTTCATCACTGTCCAGTACCCGACACCATCAAATCCATACTCCGGCACCAGCCGAAGTCTTGCATTAATGCTCCTTGCATCTTCAAACCACACCTCATGCTCCACGCCATCTCGTGTGTACGTAAAATACGGTGCCTGAGACGTTTCATTATATTGAATCACTGCACCGTTTTCCCTGGCAATCGACAATGCCTGCACATTTCCTATCGTCTCTGCTTTAGATACGCCTTTCTCATAAGGAAGCGGCCAGTCATATCCATAATTTGACATTCCTATTCGGATTTTTGCTGGGTCAATTCTTGAGACTGCATAGTCAAGAACTTCCCGCACCTTATTAATCGGAGACACTGCCATCGCTGGCCCCCAGGTATACCCCCATTCATACGTCATAACCAGCACATAATCTGCTGCTTCCCCTAATGCAGCATAATCAACTCCTTGATACAAAAGTCCCTGCTGCTCATCCGAAATTTTTGGTGCCAGACATACAGTGACCGTAACACCTATTTCATTCATTCTGCTTCTTATTTTCCTGACAAAACTAATATACGCATCCCTGTCTTCCGCCAATACATATTCAAAATCAATATTAACACCGCCGTATTTCTTCTCCTGCACCATCTGCGTCAGATTATTTATAAGATTTTCCTGTACCGTCTCATCATTTACAAGAACGCTAACCAGCTCATTGCTGAAATTCCCAAGTTCTCCAAAAGGTGTCAATACCAGAACCGGTTTTACTCCATATTGAAATGCCCCCGCCAAAAGTGCGGCATCGTCAATTGGAATCAGCTCTCCTGCCGTGGTAAATCCATAAGAAAAACAGGAAAGCTCACTTAGATAAGCAAGCACTTCCCGAAACACGTCTGTTAGAATATATGGATATGCAAAACCATCCACTGTCATAGTTCCGAGTTTTTCTTCACTTTGATAGCGGATTATGAGCTGCTCTCCGGCATTTAGAACTTCATCCACCAATACAACCGGATTATTCCTCGCCAATGTCATTACATTGGTTCCATATTTCTGAGCAATTGACTCTAATGTCTCCCCTTCCATAACCGTATATACTTCTTCTGGAACTAACACTAAAAGGGACTGTCCTTCTACCAGTCCCCCGACCATCGAAACCTGATTATCAAAACTCAGCCGATTGGCATTGACACCATAGGTCTGTGCAATTGAATCTATTGTTTCACCATTTTGAACAACATGTATTACCATGAAAAACTCCAATTCATTTCTTTCTATCATATTATGCATACTGAAATTTTTCATTCCTAGCCTCAGTTAACATTGGACAAACAAAAAGCTTCCAGTTCCGTTCCTCATCATAAATATAAATCTCCCGTGGATTCTGCGGATCTACCCGAAAAATAATCCGCTTTCCAGCATAACAGTCTGGCACCTTATACTCCTGATTTAAAATGGTGACAATCCCATGAGAGCTCACCAGCCTCTCTGTTTTCACCAGGAAACTATGCCAATAAGCATTTTTATCCAAAAATGCCTGCATTGCCCACTGTTTTTTATAAGCCAGCCTCGGGAAATCTTCTCGTCCCAGCCGGTAATCATTCCATTTCTTTCGGCTCTCTCCCGCAATTACGATGTTTTTATGAATGCTGTTCTGTGGAGGTATCCGATTCTGCATAACCTGAAAATATCGAATAAGCCGACGCCAGCCATTTTGTTCTCTCACTCCAAGATCCTCTGGTGTAAGAAAAGCAATTCCATAATCATGCGACAGAAATTCTAATCCAGCACGATACTTTTCCTCACATACAAGATAATAAGGCAGCCCAAACTCCTCCAACACCTGCTTTAAAACGCTGCACCTGCAATGCTTACTGATTAAATAATGATATTTTATGTAAAATATATACTTACTTCTAACATCATACACAATAACAAGATATGTTTTCCTTCTTCTTTCTTCCGTACAAACTTCAGTTCCTTCCATAATAAAAAATCCCCAGATATCATTTGTATTTTCAGCTATAACACAATTCATATTTTTCGTCATTTTTCCCTCCATGCTTGCTTGTAATATATCTAAATGTATCAGAAAAATAACTTTTTATCCATGATAACATTCTGTGGGGCATTTAAGAAAAACCACTGATAAATGCGGTATTTTTTGGATTTGACACTGAAATTTCTGCCAACATCCGGATAACAAATTGTTTTTGAAAAGGAACGCAATTTGTCTTAGACATACTCCTTGACATATAAATAGAAAATTCGACATCTTCATGCAGACATCTTTGAATAGACTTAAGAATCAAATAAATAGAGCGAGAGGTGATTTCCATATGCTCCTGACAAAATAATACACTCTTTTTATAAGTGGATATCATCCGAAGGAGGTGAATTAAAAAAGAAAGTCCGTAAACACGGTTTGGTATTACATCGTATGGAAGTATGGCATGTGTATGATGGCATCCCTGGCAGAAAAGGCGCTGTACCTGCTGTCTTTTCTCTCGTATTTTTCCATCCCAGTAAACCACATTTCTTTCATAGCATCCATGCCGCCAGAAGCGGCATGTTTTCCCACATTCTGGACAGCGTCCAAAGAAAGTTCCTGTTCTCATTTTTATATTTGTTTCATAATTCGATAGACTGGTATTTAAATCAATCAGCAACCACTATCATCGCCTTTCTATAACATGCCAATACTTCGAAGAACTACAACACATAAAAAGATGGTAAATACGGAACAAATGCTTGTCCATACCACAAGCTGGCCTGCCAGTTCCTCATCTGCTCCCATTTCCCCAGCCATAATCGCACTGGAAACTGCCACTGGTGTTCCAAACAGGGCAACGAAGGCAGGATATTCCGTACTGGTAAAGTTAAAAATTTCCGCATAGCTTAAAAACACTGCTGCTGATAGTGCCAGTACCGGTGCCAGAATAACACGCCATACAGTTCCCACTGCAATATATTTTGCCAAAGGTTTTACCACAGAAACATGGAATTTTCCTCCCAGAACAATCAGAGCCAAAGGTGAAGCAATTGTTCCGACGTCTTTTATAGCAGAATACAAAAATGGAAGATTGTCTTTTAAAGTAAAGATATATGTATTTGTATCTGCATCAAAAGGAACAAAACTTCGAATAACCAAACAGCAAAATCCTAATAAAACACCTAAAATTAAAGGATTGGTTCGGATTTTCCGGAAGACTTCCGAAACAGAAATTTTATTCCCATTACTATCTATCTCAAAAATAGTAAGAGAAATAACTGCCAGCACATTAAATATCGGAATTGTAAATGCCGACAAAATTGAAGCAATTGCTACCGCACTTTCTCCTCCAAGGGATTTTGCCAGAGGAATTCCAATAATCGCAAAATTTGATCGGAAAACGCACTGTAAAATTACTCCCTTTTTCTTCGGATCCTTTGTACAAAAATGAACCGTAATCAGACCGCAGCAAAACAGAAAAAAGGTCATCACGCAGGCAAACAGCACAACAGACCAGTTAATTGCTCTCAGGCTTTCCACAGAATACACATTGTAAAACAGCAGAGCTGGCAGGGCAGCCCGGAATACAAATGTATTTCCATATTGTAAAAAAGAATCATCATATAAATTCTTCTGACGTAATATGTATCCCAGTAAAATAAGTAAAATAATCGGCAGTACCGCATTTAGTGCAAATAAAAAAGTATCCATTCACGTTCAGCTCCATTCTGTTTTCTAAAACAAATTAAGAATACAAAATGTGAGCTTACTTGTCAATGGATGTTCTATTTGGCCCCCTGCATGGTTACCGTTATCGTTGTTCCTTGATTTACATCACTATCAATATCAATAATACCTTCATGATATTCCACCACATGTTTTACAATAGCAAGTCCAAGACCAGTTCCGCCAATCTGCTTGGAATGACTCTTATCCACCCTGTAAAACCGTTCAAAAATCCGGTTTTGACAGTCCTTTGGAATTCCAATTCCATTATCACTTACTCGAATCACTACCTTATCCCCCTGCTGATGAATGCTTAATTTTACATATCCACCAGGATGGTTATATTTAATGGCATTTTCACATAAATTATAAAGAAGTTCTTCCATCATAATCTCAACTGCGAGAAATTTTACCTGTTCCACATCCATCTCAAAGCTTACCCTGTATTTATCCGTTACCGGAATCAAGGATTCCCTGACATGGTCTGCCACAGTATCTAACCGGATTAATTCCCGTTCAATTCCTACACGCTTCTCATCCAGCCTGGAAAGTTTAATAATATCATTGACTAAATTAATGAGCCGCTGCGATTCTTTATAAATTTTCTCCGCAAATAATTCCACATCTTCACTTTTTACCATGCCGTTTCGAAGAAGATCTGCATAACCAGATATGGACGTAATCGGCGTTTTTAACTCATGGGAAACGTTTGCAGAAAATTCCCGCCGTAGTTTTTCATTTTTCTTCCGCTCATCATTGTATTTACTAATACGCCGTAGAAGCGGATTAAATTCCTTATATTCAAAGTTCGTCTCTGGATTATGAATATCAATATTGTTAATCGGCTTAATAATCGCATTCGACATTTTCCACGCCATTGTCAGAGAAAATATCATCATCAGCACAAATGCAAACAAAAGCACTGGCACCACATTTTTAAATGCCCAGAACTTATTCCGGATAATATAGGCAAGACGTAGGATTTCACCAGAAGAAAGCCGGACTGCGTAATAGTATGTCTGGCTTTTCGATGTTTTTGAATAGCGGACATCAAAAAAAACTCCATTCTCTGCAGCCCCGGATATTTCTGGTCTTCCTAAATGGTTTCCCATATGTTCAACATCTTTCTGGGTATCATAAAGTACCGTTCCATCTTTTGCCACAATCGTAATTCTGGATTTATTTTTACTGGCAATGGATTTTACATACTGTTCTATGACATTTGCCTCGATATGAGGAAGTGCCATGGAAATGTCTTCAGCCTCACTTGCCATCTGACGTTTTATCTGCTCTTTGCTGTAATCCCAGAACAGATACATCATAAGAACAGAACTCAACACAAGCATAATGCATGCCAGTGCACACATATTTAAATAAATCCTTTTTCTCATACAGGTTCTCCCAGCTTATAGCCAACTCCACGGATTGTCTTAATCATTGTTCCACACTCACCAAGCTTCTGCCTGAGTGAACCAATATGGACGTCTACCGTACGGCTTTCTCCTTCATATCCTGTATTCCAGACCAAATCCAAAAGTTTCTCTCTGGTCATCACAAAATCTTTATTAATCATTAAGTAATAAAGCAGTTCATATTCTTTATACGTAAGAACCACATTCTGGCTGTTCACCAGTACTGTATGTTTTTCATTATCAAGTTCAATCGGCCCTATATGAATAACGCTTACTTTTTCTGTTACATGGGTCCGTCTCATGACAGCCTTAATTCTGGAAAGCAGTTCCATAACACCAAATGGCTTGGTTACATAATCATCTGCTCCCAAATCCAGTCCCTTAATTTTGTCATACTCGCTGGACTTTGCTGTCAGCATGATGACTGGAAGTTTTCTGGTTTCTGACGCAGCCTTGAGTTTTTTCAAAATGGAAATTCCATCTTCATCAGGAAGCATAATATCCAACAGAATCAAATCTGGCTTTTGTTCCGACAATCCCTTGTAAAAACTCTGTGCATTTTCAAATCCGACTGCATTATAGCTTGCTGACTGGAGTGTATAAATTACCAGTTCCCTGATGTTATCATCATCTTCCACACAATAAATCGTCTGACTCATTTTCTTCACCACCACTTTATATTATAATTCATCCAGCACGTATCCTGCAACATTATCTGCATGATCTGATATTCTTTCCAGATTACTCAGAATATCTAAAAATACCACACCTGATGTAGGCTTGCATAATTCATTTGCCAGACGCATCATATGCTTCTTCCTTAGTTCTTCCTCAATCTGATCCACCAGATTCTCATACCCTTTAGCTCTTTTAGCACTTTCTGCACTTAAATCCCTTCGGGAACGAATGGAATAAACAAAACTGTTTGTGACAATTTCCATGATTCCTTCCAGTTCCTTGTATGCCGGCTGGGAAAAATAAATATCATTTTCAATCATATATCTACATAATTCCGCCAGATTTTCTGAATGGTCTCCCATTCTTTCAAAATTACTGACAGTATAAAATAAATTGGTAATCGTTGTATGCTGTTCTTCTGTCAAAGACAGTGAACTGATTTTTACCAGATAATCGGAAATAACATCAGTCATTTCATCAATGGACTTTTCCTTTTCAAACACTTCTTTTGCTTTTCTTCCATCTCTAGTAATAATGGCATCAAATGCAAGTTTGGCTGTTTCATAGGCAACCTCTCCCATATGCACTACTTCGTAGCTGACCTCAGCTACTGCTACCGATGGAGATTCTAAAAGCCTTTTATCCAAATGGCGTACTGCAATCTGGACGTCATTATCTTCATTTTCCTGATCATGGCTTCCAACAATCCATCCAGACGTCTTCACCAGAACATTCATAAATGGAAAGAGCAGCAACGTACAGCTTACATTAAATATCGTATGAATCAAAGATACATCAATACTATTCACATAAACCCCTGCTAGGGATGGAACAAACTGAAATACAATAAATATTGCAATTCCAAATACAAATGCTCCTGTCACATTAAACAGAAGATGAATCACAGCCGCCCTCTTTGCTGTCTTCTGCGTTCCTGCACTGGATATTAAAGCGGTCACACAGGTTCCAATATTCTGCCCCAATGTAATAAATACTGCAGCTTGGAAATTAACCAGTCTATTCACTGCCAATGCCTGTACAATTCCAACTGACACCGATGAACTCTGAAGCAGTGCAGTTATGATAATCCCTGTTATAATACAGATAAATGGATTGGAACCAAAAAATCTACTAACCTTCAAAAATGGATCATATTGAGCATATATTCTTACGGCTGCATTCATAGTGCCAAATCCAATGAATAAAATACCAAAACCGAACATAATTTCACCAATCATTCGTTTTTTTTCCTGTTTGGAAATCAGCATAATAAAAGCACTGATACAAACAAAAATAGGCGCAATATATTGAGGACGGAAAAAGCTTCCCCACTGATTCATCGACACAAGCCAACTGGTAATCGTGGTTCCGATATTGGCACCCATAATAACTCCAGTTGCCTGAAGCAGTGTCATAATTCCTGCATTTACAAAACCGACCACCATAATGGTTGTGCCAGCACTGCTCTGGATAATGGCTGTAACAGCAGCACCTGCAAGTACTGCAAGAAGCTTGTTTTTCGTCAATACCCCAAGCATATTTTTCATTCTGGCTCCGGCCGATTTCTGTAATCCCTCAGCCATAATATTAAGCCCATATATAAACATCCCAAGACCGCCTAAAAACGATATCATGGTCGTTACGTACTCACTTTTCATGTACGGTCTTCCTTTCCAGTTTTATACTGCCCATAGCAGTATAGCCTTTGTTCCCTTTCACCTTATAGTAGAATTATATAAATATGGTGTAAGACTTTTCAAAAAGTTTTGTAAAATGTTTGTAAAGTTTGTATTAACGTAATGATGCCGGAATTTCATTCCGGCATAAAATATTTTCACTATAACATAATGTTTATATCGTGTCAACGAATCAAAGTCCTCTTCTAGAAGACATCTGATTCATTTATGATAAAGTCCTAATGTATCACTTTTGACTATGTCCAAATAACAAATATGTAGTATGATAGTAT
>CAKSBP010000038.1 GCA_934438135.1 uncultured Clostridium sp.
GGTGGTTTATTGTTTCGCACATCTCCATTTCTCCGTTGGGAGAAACTCCGATGCACTCAACAGACTAAAGTCCATAAAACAAGAAGTGAGGCGGAAATCTCAAATGATTTCCGCCTCCTGTGCCGTCATTCCAAAATATCTTTAAAGCTTTTCCACAATTCTATCCTATGGAAACCCTTCCTTTTTCATTATAAATCCAATGATGCCTGACGTATTAATTCCAATTCATCTTCATCCAATTCCAATTCCATAGTTTCCTCTTCTTGTGTTTCTTCTACTATTTCCAATTTTACGACCTTCTTTTCCAGTTCCTCAATTGTCCGGCAGGAAAAAATATCCGCAAGTTTTAAAGAATATCCTTGTTCCTCTGCTTTTGCAACAATCGTAATTGCTTTCAGCGAATCTCCTCCCAGTTCAAAAAAGTCATCGCAGATGCCAATTTTACCTAAGCCTAGAACATCTCCCCAAACCTTCGCAAGCATTTTCTCCACCTCATTTTGTGGTTCACTGTAAATCTGATGAATTTTTCTAACATCAATTTTCGGAAGTTCTTTCCGATTTACTTTACCATTATCCGACAACGGAATCCTCGGAATCCGAATAATACGTCCTGGAATCATATAATCCGGGAGACTAGCGGCAATTTTTTTCTGAATAGTATCAACTGATACTTGTTTTCTATTATACGCATTTGTAGATAAAATCAAACTCTGCCATATATTTGCTTCTGCTGGCTCCTTACATGGATATGCCTGTACATTCTGCATGCCATTAGCTGACAAAATCTGCTCCCATTCTGTTGTATTCAACAATGGACGATTTGTCTCTAACCGTTCATCTTCATAGTCTGAAAAGCCTTCAATAAATCCTACACTTGTCATCTGAGAACGAAGGTTTTTTGTTGTTTCTACCAAAAATAATACACCATCAGATGTCAGACAGTTGCTGATATATTGTATGGTTTTATTTAAGTTTACTGCATCATGCAGAACATTGGCAGCAATCACAATATCATAATATCCATATTCATATCCCTGCACCTGAAAATCTTCATTAATATCCAATACACCAAATTTCATACAGTCATATTGACCATATAATTTCTGTGCATTATGTAAAAACAAATCTGTTACATCAGTAAAGGTATACTCCACGTGTTCCGGCAAAAATTTATCAAAAAGTTCAGATGTCGACCCACCAATACCAGCTCCTAATTCCAGAATCCGGACAAGCCGATTGTCAGGAAGCTGCTCTAAATAATTCATCAGAACATTTTGTGTAATTTCATTTACATATTTAGAAATTGGATTATACTTATACATACTTTGGGCAATTTCTGAACTTCCTTTTGGGAAAAATAAAGCCAGCTCTGTAAGTTCCCCATTTAAAAGTTTTCTATGCTGTTCGCAGCTGTTTTTAATAAAGCCGCAAAGTGTTTTTACTGCACCTTTGCTTTCCTTCAAAACTGGAACATTCCAATAAGATTCCGGATTTTCTGGCTGCACCTTTTCTTTTAAGAAAAATCCATTTTCTGTTTCTTTCAAATATCCATCACCAGCCAGTTCTTTCATCCATTCGGTCAAAAGTTTTTCAAACTCCGGCTTCAGTCCATTTGCCTCAATAAGCATAGACGCTGTAACTGGATTTTTTGCATGCTCCCAATCATATAAGCCTGCCAATGTATACTTCATTTGGGCAGTACATGCCTTTTCCAGCGATTCATTCAACTGTTTTATAAAAGAGAAGTCGCACTTCGTGTCCTCTGTTTCACATGCAGCTGCGGCCATTTCTTCTAACACTGTTTTCTTTCTTTCTAGTCTTTCTTCCGGCTCCGCAACGACATACGAAACCAAGGATCTGCCACCGGCACTATTAGAATACACATCCGTAACTGCCGTCTGTATTCCATCAAGTTCTGTAATTGTCTTATCAATTTCTGCCAGTTCAATACGGTAGCCTCTGATTTTCACCTGGCTGTCTTTCCGTCCTCTGAATTCCATATATCCCGCACGGGTCATTATTCCATAATCGCCCGTCTTGTAAATTTTTCCAAAAGCAGGATGATTTATATATGATAGCCTCGTCCGTTCTTCATCATTTTCATATCCACATGCAACACCTCTGCCACCAATATAAATTTCACCTTCTACACCATAAGGAAGCTGTCTTAAATTAGAATCCAGAACATACATCTGCTGATTTTCCATAGGATATCCATATGGTACACTCCGAAGTCCTTCCAGACTTTCCATAATTGGATAATAAATCGACCAGATAGAACCTTCCGTTGCACCTCCTAGACTGATAATAGAGGCCTCTGGAAAATGCGTCCGTATTCTATCGGCTAAATTAAGAGGAATCCAGTCACCACTTAAAAATACAGAACGCAATGTATGATTTATATAGTCATCCTCTACAGAATCCAGAAGCAATTCCATAATTGCAGGCACTGAATTCCAGATGGTAATCTTCTGTTTTTCCAAATTTTCCAAAATTGTATGGATGTCTTTCGGCTGTTCGCAAATTACAAGTTCCGCACCAGCTGAAAGTGCTCCAAGCATATCATAAACCGAAAGGTCAAATCCGAAGGATGCAATTCCTAATAATTTATCCTGAGAGGAAACTTGAAATTTACCGTTCACATTTAATATGGTATTACAGACCGCATCATTAGAAATCACAACACCTTTTGGTGTTCCAGTACTTCCAGAAGTATAAATTACATAAGCATCCTCCTCTGGTTTGGAATATTCCGCCAAAAATTTTGTATCAGAAACCGTTTCTGTCAAACTGCTTTCTAATAAATATACACAATTGCTGTTTTGATAAATGTAATGCTGTCGATTCTCCGGATAATTCGGATCAATCGGCACATATACCGCACCACATTTTATTACCCCAACGATATTAACAACGGTCTCAATACAGCGGCTGCTTAAAATTCCAACCCGCTGCCCACGCTGTATTCCCTGCTTCTTTAAAAATGCTGCAACTCCATTGGACCAGGCATCCAGTTCCTCGTAAGTAATTTCTTTTTTACTGTCTCGAACTGCAGGATTTAACTTTCCATCTTCAAAACTTTTTTCCAAAAGCATGCCAATACTGGTTTTTTCTCTGTCTTTAAAGGTATGATTATAAAGCGTAAGCTGTTCTTTCTCCACTTCTGGAACCGTCAGAATATCTTCAACCGAAATCGTATCTTCTTTTAATCTTAAAATAAGTTTGATAAACTGTTCAAACATCTGTTCCAGTTTTTCTTTATCAAATAATTTATCCACATAATCCCAGGTAATGCTTAAACGATCTTCTCTTTCCATCAGCTGACAGTCCAAATATACCTGCGGTGTCTGGCTGATTCCGAACTGAATTTTTCCAAGTCTCTCTATATTAGAAAAACTGTCTCCTTTTAAGAGCATACTGGTGAAAACAACTGGCATCAGGATTTTTTCTGCTTTTTGATTTCTAAGAAGATTCATAACATCAATTCCATCAAATGTATTATGCTTAAAAGATTCCATGAAGTTTCCTGAAAGACGTTTCATATAGGAAATAAAACTTTCTTTCATATCATATTTTTCAGCTGGAATCAGCATGGCCTCTGTAAAATCCCCTACCACTTTACTAAGTTCTTTTTTTCGTTTATATATACTCATGACAGGAGAATTCAAGGTAAAACGGTCCTGATTAGACCAGTATCCAAGTACCGCACAGTAAGCAGCCATTGTCCCTATACTAGGAGATATCTTATATTCTTTAAGTTTCTCCTTTACTTTCGACCATTCCTTGGCACTGATGAAATGTTCCAGTCTTCGGAAATGTACATTTTCAAGATTCTGGTCACTGCTGTCAATAATATGAGGAGCATCTGCTATGCTGTCTGCTTTAGAAAGCCAGTACTGACGGCAGTTCTCATATCTCTTTGTGTGCTTTTCCTTCTCTTTGGCTAAAATATAATCCTCAAATCCTTTATCCAGAACTGGCAGTGATTCTTTTTCCTCATATTCATCCATAATCATACCCATTAAATCCGCAAGACTTTTTCCATCTGTAATTAACAAATCAAAGCTTAAGAAAAGGCAATAATTCTCTTCATCCGTTCTGGCATAACTTATTTCGAAAAGCGGCCATTTTTCTACATCAAATACCATATGAGACATCATTTCCCTCCGACGAAGGGTAAGCGATTCTATTTCCTTCTGGCTTTTTCCACGCCAGTCATCCTGTGCAATCTGGTAGTGGGGAACTTCATCTAAAATTGTCTGAGTTCCTTTGTTTTTATGGAAAATGGCACGAAGCATCGGCTGGCTTTGAATCAGTTTATTAAAAGACATTTCAAATCTGTCAGGAGCATATTTTGTTTCACATTCATAGTATACATGTGTTGAAATTCCATTCAGCTCGAACATATCATCTCTACCCATCAGATATGCCCGCTGAATCCCTGTCAATGGTAATTCCTTCATATTTTCCTTCTTTCTGTGCTTTGTCTGCACCTATCTTGTGTAAATTATCATTCCTTCTAATTTTTCTGATGATGATTCACTTTATCTGCAAGCTGTTTTACATTTTCTCCTTCGAAAATCGAAACATGATTTCCAGGTACTTCAATAAATTCGATTTCATGACGAGTATACAAATTCCATTCCCTGCAGTTTTCGATTTTTTCCTGTGCAGCACCAACATATAGTACATCTGCATTCACCTGTCCGTCTGGAATGTAATAATCTCTCGCATTTACATAACTTCGGATTCGATTTACATACTTGACTAGTGTTCGGTTATCATGCTCATCCTTCTCTGGAATCACACGTAAAATAGTCGGTGGAATCATTTTCTTTAATGTTTCACGATTCAGTTTTCCCTGATTCATGGCTGCCACAATTACTTCCCAGATGTCATCTGGCTCCATCTCTCCCTTTTCTATCTGCTGAGGCATTTTCATAGAAAACTGCTGCATCAGCATTCTTTCTGTATTTCCACTAAATGGAATCACCTTTTCCCTGCTTTCCCTGCTTGGTGCATTGGAATTAATTAACGTCAGATGTGTAACTTTTTCACCAGACTTTTCAAGCTGACGCACCATTTCAAATGCTATTGTTCCTCCTACACACCATCCAGCAATATCATATGGACCATAAGGCCTTACCTTTTTCATATTCATTATATATCTTGCCGCAAGAGCTTCCATTGTAATATTTTCTGGTCCAACACTATCCCGCTTTAATGCACTGAATGCCCAGCAGTTATAGCTCTTATCAATATATCTGCATAGTTCTACATATACTCCAACTTCTCCACTGCCGGCATGCACAAAGAAAATGTCTTTATCCGATTCCGTTCCTTCTCGAATAAGCATCAAATTATCAATGTTCTTAATAATACGGCTTTTCTCTTTTTCTGCAATTACATCTGATAATTCCTGAATTGTCAAATAAGTAAACATATCGGTTAGAGATATGTGTATTCCCTGATTTTCCGCTTTTGACACAATTTCCACAGCCTTCAGAGAATCTCCCCCCAAGTCAAAGAAACTGTCCCGGATACCTGGCTTTTCTATCTTTAACACTTCTTCCCATACTGATGCAAGTTTTTTCTGGCATTCAGTTACAGGTGATACATAATTTCCTTTTCGTATTTTTTCTGCCGCCGGTTTTACAAGTGCCTTACGATTTACTTTATTGTTTGCTGTCAATGGAATTTCATCCATCTGAATCAATTTGGATGGAACCATGTAACTCGGTATTTTTTGATTCAAATACGCTTTGATTTCCATTTCTTTTGGTGGGTTATGTTTCAGACATTTCTGTCCCAGAATCAGATGATTTCCAAATAAATCCGAAAGTTCTTCACATTCCGGAAATGCTCCAAAATGCTGCAATCCTGCTTTCATAAATTGTTGTTCCCACTCAGACACAGAAAGAAGCGGACGCCCGCTTTCCAGACGTTCATCCTCAAACTGACTCAACCCTTCAATAAAACGGACACTTGCCAGCTGCTGCCTGGAATTTTTGGTTCCCTCAATCAATATTAAAATTCCTCGATTGTCCAGAAGATTTTTTATTGATTGTAATGTCTTTTGTATATTTTGTGCGTCGTGGATAACATTTGCACATAATATTACATCATAAGATGCATATTCATATCCTTGACTCTGAATCTCTTCATTAATATCTAGCAGTCCGTATTTTAAGAAGGAATATTTCTTATATCTCTTTTTCGCTTCTTCCAAAAAGAAATCCGATAAATCCGTAAACATATATTCCGTATTATCCGCATCGAATAATGGAAGAATTCCATCCGTTGTTCCTCCAGTTCCTGCACCAATTTCCAGCACTCTTAATTTTCGTTCTTTGCTCCAGCCCTCTACTAAACACTGAATTGTACCATGTATCATATTATTTAAATACTCTGCTATTGGACTGAATTTATATAAACTCTCTGCTGTAACCATAGAACCTTCTGGGAAAAATAAGGTAAGCGCATTCACTTTTCCTAACAGCATATTAATATGATTTTCTCCACTCTGTCTCAGATAAGCAAATGATGTAGACAGGCTTTTCGGCCAGTCTTGTGTCTCTAATTCTGTCCACATGGATTCAATATCATATATTTTTTTACTGCTGACCCATTTATAAATTCCAGCCAGTTCTTCCAGCACGCAGTCTTCTACTAATATGTCCAGCCAGTTACGAAACAGTTTGGTATACTCTGGTACAATCTTGAGCATCTGACAGATTTCCTCCAACGTTCTTCCTTCTGTAAGAAGAACATCCAATCCTAAATTCAAGCAGTTTTGATATATGTATGCTGTACTGATATCTTCTACAGCATCATTTAATTCCTTCAGTTTTTCCTGAGACAATGTACCTTCATAGGAAAGAGAGGCATCTCTTGTCTTTGCTTCTATGGATTCATAAAGCTGCGTTTTTCTTTCATCCGATGCTTCTTCATCAAGCACAACATAACCAATCAGCTGCTTTGCTCCATTTTCTGCTTCATATACATCGACAATAGAAGACTGCACTCTCGGAAATTCATTCATAGCAGCTTCTATTTCACCAAATTCAATCCGATACCCACGGACTTTTACCTGTGAATCTCTTCTTCCAAGAAATTCCACATAACCTTCTCTTAGCATTTTCCCATAATCACCAGTTCGATATAATCTTCCATATTCGGGATGTTCAACAAAAGCATATTCTGTTTTTACTTTGTCATTCAGATATTCCCTGGCAACTCCAAAACCACCAATATAAATTTCCCCTGCTGCACCACATGGGCAGATATCTCCAATACTATCTAATATGTAAATCTGCTGATTAGATAGTGGCATACCATATGGAATGCTCATCCAGGAAGGGTTTAGTGTTTCTATTGGATAATAAATAGACCAAATTGATGCTTCTGTTGCACCACCCAGACTTGTAATATCCGTCTGCTTAAAATAGGTTCTTATTTTTTCCGGCAGATTCAATGGAATCCAGTCACCACTCAGCCAGACATGTTTCAGTGTATGATTCTGGTATCCTTCTTCCAGACTATCTACAAACATTTCCATAATCGCTGGAACTGAATTCCATACGGTTACTGCTTTCTTCTCCAGAATATTTCGTATTTCCCTAACATCACGTTGATCTTTTACCAGAATCAGCTCTGCTCCAGCACCCAATGTTCCAAAAATATCATATACAGACAAGTCAAATCCCATGCTGGACAAACCAATGACTTTATCACAGCAGGATATGCCAAAACGACAGTTCATATCCTGTATAGTATTGGCTGCTTCCTTATGTCCAATTACAACACCTTTTGGCTGACCAGTACTTCCTGATGTATAAATTACATATGCAGCTGCATTGATGTCTTCTTCCGCAGTCAATCTATTTTGACAGGCATCTGCCTTCATTTCCATATAACTGTCTGGTTTTAAAAATAACCGGCTTGCACTGTTCTTTACAATATATTCCTGACGTTCTTTAGGATACTCCGGATTAATCGGTATATAAGTTCCACCTGCTTTTAAAATGGCAATAATATTTACAATCGTCTCCAGGCATCTTGTACCAAGTACACTGACCTTATCACCCTTACAAACTCCATTTTCCCTCAGACATGCTGCCATTCGATCCGAATACTCATTTAGTTCTGCATATGTATACATCCTTTCACCGCAGCTGACAGCCGGCAGTTCAGGATACTGTGCAGCACTTTCCTGAAACAAACCATGTAATGTTTTAAAAGGAATTTCCTTACCAGTTGCATTATACATTGTGGCTAATTCTAAATCCCTTTGGCTTAACCCAGGTTCACGTACTTCTCCATCTGCAATATGTTCCAGAATATCCATGTATTCCAGGAACATCTCATCAATAAGTTCCTGCTCAAATAATCCTGCCGGATAGTCCCAGACAATCGATAATTCTCCATCTGTTTCGATTATCTGATTATCCAGATAAACCTGTGGTGTCTGGCTTCTGGCATACTTCATCTGCCCAATATCCTTCCAAGAGGATGCTGCATTATCAAAAAGAGCACAGGTGAATACGTATGGCATAACAGCCCTTCCATTTTGTCCGCGGTATTTTGCAATTTCACGGGTGAACTCCACACCACTGTAATTCCGGTGTTCCAGTGCATCTCCTAGCACTTTCTGTACCTCGCCTACCTGCTGCCAGAATTCTTTCTTTCCATCCAGATGAATAGCAAGCAGCATAATACAGGTAAAATCTCCAACTAGTTTTTCCACATCTTTATGAAATGGATATCTGCTGAAAACCGTTGTATTTACTGCTAGTTCTTCCTGTCCGCTCCAATGCCCAAGAATTTTGGCATATACCGTACAAAGCAGTCCAGCAGCAGTTACATTATGCATCTTAGCCTCTTTCTTAATCTTTTCCCACTGTGATTTGTGTAAAATTCCCTGTTTTCTTTTAAATTTTACATTTTTCAAGGTGAGCGGTTCCGAAATCATTGGAAGCACAGGTGCATTTGGAAATTCTTCTATTTTCTGCATCCAATATTGTTTCTGTCTTTCATACTCCGGCTTTGTACGAAAATCTTTCAAAGCAAGTGTATAATCACGGAATGAAAATTCTAAATTTTCAAGTTTGGAATCTTCTCCTTTATAATACCGGTTTAAATCTTCTGCAATTCGGAAAAAGCTAGCACCATCTACAATCAAAACATCAATTCCAAAATTAAGCTGATATTGTGTCATGCCCAGCTTAAATGCCTTAAGTTCAAACATCGGCCAGCTTTCCAATGGAAATACAAACTGCTCCATCCGCTTGCGTTCCTGTTCCAGACACGCTTCTTTTTCTTTCTCTGACAGATTCGTTAAATCTTCGATTACAACTTTATATTCCGGTACTTCTTCCAGAATTTTCTGTGTTCCACGCTCATAAATTACAGCACGCATCATTGGATGACGCCTGATTACCTGATTTAAGCTGTAACTAAACCGCTCCATATCTATCTCTGTATCAAACTCCGCATAAAAATGTGTGGAGAACCCACCCAACTCAAATTTTGGATTACGCCCCATAAGATAAGCCATCTGAATTTCATTTAGTGGAAATTCTTCATATTCATGTTCTAAATCTGCCTCATACTGCGGAATTTCCTCTACTCTCACTTCACCAGCCTGCTTTGCTTCCATTGCAGCCGCAAGTCCTTTAATATCCGGATTTTGATATAAATCGGTAATTGTAATATCTATTCCTCTCTTATTCGCTTTTGTCGTCATCGACATTGCCAAAATGGAATCTCCGCCTGCTTCAAAGAAATTGTCCGTTACACTGACTCTGGTCATTTTAAGCGTTTCTGCCCAAATTTTTGATAATTCTATTTCAAGCGGCGTTCTAGGACTTTCAAATTCAACTTCCTTTTTTTCTGAAAGAAGCTCTAAGAGTTTCTTCTTATCAGCTTTTCCATTCATCGTTACCGGAATCTTTCCTATCTGCACAATTACAGCTGGAATCATATAATCTGGAAGTTCTTTCTTTAATTCCTGTTTCACTTCTTCCCTATCTATCTGTTGTTGTGCAGATAGAAACGCATACAGTCTCTTATTCTCTCCACAAATCACAGACACATCCTGAATTCCTGAAATACATCTGCGGATAGTATCTTCAATCTCACTGAGACTTACACGGAAACCTCTGATTTTTAACTGTTTATCCAGTCTTCCAAGAAAACCGATATTTCCATCTTCCATCCAATATGCCATATCTCCGGTCCGATACATAGTTCCTGTCTTGAAAAATGGATCTCTTACATATTTCTGACTGGTCAGTTTTTCATCACCAAGATAACCGGCTGCAACTCCGTACCCGCCAGTGCAAAGTTCGCCAGGCATTCCAATATCAAGAAGATTTCCATAAATATCCGTAATATAAGCAGTGGAATTGGAAATTGGTTTTCCAATTGGAACACTGTCTTTTCTAATTTCTTTCATTGAGTAACAAACTGAAAATGTAGTATTTTCAGTTGGTCCATATCCATTTACAAGAGTTACACCTGGACATTTTTTTATTACTTGATTGAAATGATGAACGGATGCCGTATCACCTCCGGTAATTAAATATTTTAATCCAGAGAACATGAAAACATTACTATCTACAAATTGGTTAAATAACGCAGCTGTCAGCCAAAGTATTGTAATTTTATCTTCTTTTATGTGCCTTTCAAAAGATTTACTGTCAAGCATCTCTTCTTTATTCAGCAGGTACAGGCTTGCTCCGCAGAGCAGAGAACCCCAGATTTCAAAAGTAGAAGCATCAAATACAATAGAGCCTGTTTTTAATATTCTGTCATTTTTCGTAATTTCCACATAATTTGTATTCTTTACGAGACGAATCACACTTTTTTGACGTACCATAACGCCCTTAGGCTGATTGGTCGTTCCCGAAGTAAACATAACATATGCCAAATCTTCTCCAGAAAGTTCTGGTGGCTGATGTATAGATGACGTTTTCCAAGTCTCCTCTTTATCTAGTAAAATGACATCTAAAAGAAAATCCAGTTCCTCTGGCATTTCAGAGGTCCGAAGCAGAAAACGTGCATTGGTCTCTTTAAGCATCCGTTCTTTTCTGGTAAATGGATACGATGGTTCAATCGGAAGATAAGCACCTCCTGCTTTCAGGATTCCCACCATTCCGATTATCATTTCCAGTGTATCATTTGCAAGAATTCCAACGATTTCACCACGCTTACATCCTTTTTCCAGAAGAAGCTGCATCAAAACATCCGATTTCTGATCCAGTTCAAAATAGGTAAGTACCTCTCCTCCCTTTCGGATAATTTCTTTCTCCGGATAGGTACGTGCAGCCATTCGGAAATCATCTGGAATTGAACATTTGAGATTCAGATCATTCCATGTATCATTAAATACATGCAGAATTCTATCCTGCACATCTGCTTCTGCAATCTGAATTTTTTCAATTAATATTTCAGGTTCTGATGTAACCTGCTGAAACAGATAAGTCAACTGCTTTTCAAGCCGCTTCATAAATCTGTCACTGTATTTATTTTCATTATATACAACGTAATACTCCATGGTGTCATGCTGAAGCACTTCTATACTCAAATCATAGTTGGTCTGTTGGAACACACTCCACTCTTTTACAAGAATCTCACTGTTTTTATTAGTGCCAAGCATTTTGCCAAGTGGAAAATTCTGAAATGCCATCAGATGAGAAACCGTCTCTCCTCCAAGTTCACAAACTTTCTGAATATCACTCAGGGAAGCATACGCGTATTCATCTGACTTAAGATAATTTATTTGAAGTTTTTTTACCAGCTGGGAAAATGTTTCTCCTTCCTTTACTGTTACCCGCAAAGGAAGTGTATTAATAAATAGACCAATCATTTTTCCAGCATCTCTTACTTTTGCATTCCGCCCCGATACTACTGTTCCAAATACAACATCATTGGTATAATTGTATTTCTGTAAAAGAATTCCCCAGACAGCATCTACAATAATATTGGCCGTCACACCATATTTCCCAGCAATCTGGTAGATTCCTTCCTGAATATCTGCTGAAATCGGGAAATGGCATTCTTTTCGTTTATACCCTCCATCTCCAGATAAATCTCCTGGCAGATCCGTAACTGTTTCAATACCTGACAGATACTCCTTCCAATACTGGCTGCTCTTTGTTTTATCCTGTTTTTCCAGCCAGTGGACATAATTAATATAAGGAGCTGTCTGTTTAACTGATATGTCTTCTCCTACTTTTAAAGAATGATATGCAGAAAAAATCTCTTCCGCAAGAATACCAACACACCAGCCATCCAGAATGATATGATGAAAGCTGAAAACAAATACATATTCTTCCTGATCCATTTGAAACAGCTTAAAATGAACCAGATTATCACTATCCAACTGGATTCCTGTCTCACGGTCTTTTAAAACCGCTTCTTTTAGTTTCTCTTGTTTTTTCTTATCTGCATTCAGGTTAGAGTAAGAAAACGCAAGCCTGTTTTTCTTCAATACAATTTGAACAGGCCGTTTCATTTTCTTATAGACAATCTTCGTTCTTAGTGCATCATTTTGATTGGAAACAATAGCTAAAGCCTGTTCAAAAAATTCTACATCAATTTCTCCCTTTAGCTGGAATATACCTTGTCCAAAGTAAGCATTGCAGTAGGTGTCTTTTAAAACATGAAACAGCATTCCCTCCTGCATCGGCGTCAAATAATACATTTTATCAATATTATCCATTTTTATCCCTCTCATTTCAGATAACATTATCTTGTGTAAAATTAATTAGTTACTCTCTTGTCTTAAGTGCCTCTGTCATTGGAATTTTATCTGCATGCCGGTTAAGCATTGCATGGCTGATAAAATAAGTTCCAAGTACAATCAGTATAATAAACAGATAGGCTTCTTTCTTCAGATAAAAACCAATATATCCCTGTATACTTGCAATTGTACGCAGCCACATCCTATCCATTACCAGATTTCCAATAGGAATTGAAAAAAACAGACTGAAAAGAACTACCAAAAATGAGATATTTAAATACAGCCTTCTTATCTCTTTCTTCTGATAACCAAATACCTTAATAAGTGAAATATGATTTCTCTCTTTATCTACCAGAATCTTAACCAAAAGATAAATAGTAACAATGCCAACAATAACTGCTGCACCAAGGAGCATCACTATCATGGATTTTAGCATAGATACAATGGTATCCGATGCTTCTACAACATCTTCCTTGCTGACACAGGCATATTCATATTCTTCTGGGATATCCTGCTTCTGATTTGTAAGAATGATATTATAATAATCTGCATTATTATCCAATAAATCATTTAATGCATCACGATCCATAAAGACATAGAGTCCTTCGCTGTAATCATAGACACCGGCAATCATCAAATTATAATTATCATAACTGCTCTTGTTTTTCAGTTTGATTTTCATTCCCTTTTTTAATCCAAATTTTTTGGATACGGCACTGGAAACAAAGACATCATTACTGCCGCTTTTTGTATCTATAGAGTAGAACTGGCTGTCCTGGCTGATTCCCCGAAGTGTAATATTATAGCTGTTGTTGTACATACAGTTCGCATCTACCGCTTTTTCAATCTCAGTACTTTCGGTTTCATAAGGAGCTTTCAGATAATAAGTATATTGATTCGGAACACTGTCACGGATATCATCTGGATATTTTTCCAAAGAATATTTCATCCCCAGACCAAACAACAGCAGAATAACAACAAACATTAACGCCACACAAAGTGTAATATAATTTTTCATTCCACTCATCAGGTTTCGGATTTTAAATTTTGACATAATCTTCATTCCAGATAAATCTATTTTATGTAATTTCATTATTTTCTGTTCTTTTCGAAGCAGACGTAATACTGGACAGGAAAGTTTCCGGAACAGAAGGATCTCATTTACAATAATTACAATAATTACCGGAAGAGCCAATCCGAAAAATATCATTCCAGATGACATTTTTATATTTAAATTTGGGAAATTAAAGAAAGATGCTGGTGTTTTTGATACCACTTTACAGATAACTGTCATTCCCAGTACACATCCGATAACAGAAGAAAATAATGTAATAGTCAACGGAAGCCTCATATAGTGTTTTATAATCTCCCGCCGATTATATCCCATTGCATATAGTGTTCCAATGATTGCACTGTCTTCTTCAATCATACTGATTACACTTGTTGCTATTACATAGGATAAAATTAAAATTAGGATAACACAAATCATAATTACCATATTTTTGTTTAACTTCATTTTTTCCTGACAATAATTTACTCTTGGATTGTTTTCCGACTTATAAAAATCTACAATATAATTTGATTCATTAATCTGATCCTGAACTTCATCCAACAGGTTTTTCTGCTGTTTTTCGGATAAAGAAGCATCTTTGAACTGATACGAATAGCTGTAAATAACTTCATCCTGATTTAATTTTTCGAAATCATCCTGAGATACATAAGCCACACCAAATGATTCATGATTTGGTACAATATCTTTAATATTCTGGACAGCCATTACATACTCTGGTGAAATTCCATATCCACTAACCTTTTGTTTCCTTCCATCTATAGAAATCGTATCTCCGATTTTGTAACCATTTTCTGTAGCAAAATTTTTATCTAACAGAATGTCATTTTCCTGCTTAAGTCCAGAACCTTCTGCTACTGCAATACGATTCAGATTTTCCCGGTTTTCAAATACTCTCAGTATTTTTCCACCTTTTAACGATATATCAATATAATATGTCTGGTCTAATGTCAGGCCCATCTCTTCAATTTCTGATTTCAGGCTATCATTCATCTTATTGTATAAAATCATATTTCCATCTTCTAACTTACTTTCTTTCTGGAAATCATCAATAATCTGAATTGCACTATCCGCGAAACTGCAGTACCCGACAATGACCATAACGCTTATGATATTCAGCAGGACAAGTCCAATATATTTTGTCCAGTTGTCTCTCAATTCACGCATAATCCGTTTATTCAGTTTCATCCATTTCTTCCCCTTTCCTACCATTCGATGCTGCTTGCTTCTTTCCGGTTCTCATTTTTATAATTCTCTGCAATCTCCCCATCGCGGATGGTAATTACCTGATGAGACATCTCTGCAATTGCCGTATTATGTGTTACAATCAAAATGGTTGTATTATATTTCTGATTAATCTGTTCTAGCAAAACTAAAAGTTCCTTGGATGATTTATAGTCAAGTGCACCAGTTGGTTCATCACATAACAGCACTTGTGGATTCTTAGACAATGCTCTTGCCAGTGCAGTCCTCTGCTGCTGTCCACCTGAAATCTGACGTGGGAATTTTTTCTGATGTGCCTCCAGACCCAATGTATTTAAAAGTTCATCCACATTTAAGGACTCCTTGGAAAGATATTCGCAGACTTCAATATTCTCGCGGACAGTTAAATTTGGAATCAAATTATAGAACTGAAATACAAATCCAAGATACTTTCGCCGAAACATTGATAAATCCCTGCTGTTTAGCTCCGATATATTTACGCCGTCAATAATGACATTTCCTGAATCCGCCTGTTCCAGGCCGCCTATCAGATTAAGAAGTGTAGATTTTCCAGAACCAGACGGTCCTAAAATCGTACAGATACTTCCTTTCTCCACCTGAAGAGATACCTTATTAAGTACTACTGCGCTGTTTTCCTTCTCACCGTAACTTTTCTTCAATGCCTTTACTTCAATAAACATCTTCTTCATCTCCTTACTCATGGTTTCCTAAATCACGCTTCACTTTTATATGTGATTATGGTATATTTGTAATATCAGCGGCTATTCTCTTGTTTTATAACAACTGGAATACATATTTAAAATGAAAGGAGTAAATTATGATTCATCATTTATTACCTCATGAACACACACAGAATATTGACAAGATATTAAATATTATGCCGGAGTCATCGGAATTTCAAAAGGCTTCCCGTCTTTTCAAGCTGATTAGCGACACTTCTAGGCTTCGTATTTTTTGGTTCTTATGTCATACGGAAGAATGCGTCTGCAATATCGCATCTGCCGTTGAAATGAGTACCGCCGCAGTATCACACCATCTGCAGATTCTTCAGGTAAATAATCTGATTACAAGCCGGAGAATCGGAAAAGAAGTTCATTACACATTAGCAGACACAGAAAATGCTGCTTTTGTTCATAAAATGGTAGAATCTTATTTTCATATGTCCTGTCCAGGAAAACCTGGAAATTAATTATTTTCCAACTTCTTGCCCTAATAGATTTTTCCTTTTTTTATATGTGCATGGATTCAATTATGTATTCAAACATTCAAACAACCGTTTGATTTTATTCTACTCCTTCATTTTCTAAAAGTCAATGATCATTACATAGATTTTATCTATACAAAAAAGCCTTAAAACCGCTATAAATCAACGTTTTAAGGCTTTTCATTTACATTTTTTAAGCTTCTATTTTACTAAAATCCCATCATAGTAAACTTCTAATTTACCTCCCTTTACAGTTCCAAAATTTCCCCAGTCATCATTCATAATACGTGTCTGAATTTTTACAGAACCATTGTCTTTTGTCAATTCTACTGAATCTTTAATAGAAATCTCAACATAATATCCAGCTCCGTCTTTCTGAATCTTACCAGACACACTGTCGGATAAGGACTGATACCAAGGATCTGTCTGTAAATTTGCTGCTGCATAATCACACCAGAACTTCATATCCTTATTATCATCCTTTGAAAAATAGTAACGTAATGTTACTTTTGAAACATCAATTGTGTCATCTCCATCAGATGCAATGGTATAAACCTGAGAAATTGCATTATCATTTACCGTTGTATCTACGGACGCATCAATAGATGCATTGGAATATTTCTGGATTTCTCCCACACTTCCTGTTTGAGCCATTGTACGAACCAATGCTGAATTCCAGTAAATATCTACTTCATTGGTAGAATAGGACTCTGCATTATCCAGATAACATTTTGCTGGTGCTGCATCCGATAGGTAGGCTTTCGCAAACGTATCTTCCAGCTTCTTATTTGGTCCACCAACCAATGCCCCTGGAATGGCTTCTCCTACTACCATAGATGGTCTATGATGTGTATTCTTTGGAGAAATATCGCCATTTGCAGTCACATAACAGATTCCCATCGGATTCTTTCCAAGTACATAATTTACATGTTCTTTTGCATAAGTCAGATATTCTGCATTTCCAGTCAAATTATAGGCATCCATTAACTTGCTTGCATTATCCATAACACTCATATTACTTCCCCAGTAATAATCAGTTCCCATAGAAACGCCATAACCATCTTCCTTTGCAGCCTTTAGTAATGTATCTGCCTGTTTGATAGTAGCTTTCTTGATGGCATCTGCAGTATCTTTATCTTGATTATCAGAAGACAGATACAATACATTTGCATAGCTTCCCATATCAGCCCATCCATAGCCGAATTTTACATTTTCTTGCACAGATGCTTTGAAATAATCATGATATCTGCTGTCGCCAGTTGCTTTGTAAAGTGCTGCGGCTGCAAAATATCTTTCATCTCCATCATACTGATCACCATATTCACCAGTTACAATTCCTTCTGGATTTTTAAAGCCACTGGCTGGCTGTGCCATAAGATAATCATAAGCTTTTTCTGCAGATACCAGACACTGTTCTGCAAAGTCTGGTTCACTGTCTTTAAATTCCATATATCCCATTGCCATAACTGCTGCAAAATCACCAGTTGCTGTTGTAGAAATCGGGCTGACAATTAATTCAGCTTTATCATCTACTGCACCAATATAACCAGGAAAATTAGCAGAAGTTACTTTATGGTAAACACCACCGCTTTCACCGTCCTGCATTTTCTGTAACCATACTAACTGTCCACGGATTTCATCCAATAAATCAGACTGTTTATTTCCACTTTCTGGAATATTCATTTTGTCAGAAAATGCAGTTTTGTTAGCATCATAAGCCATTAATAAATCTGCTGCTGCAGCAGAAGTTGCTACTACATATTTTCCGTAATCCCCAGCATCATGCCATCCACCAGATACATCAATGTATTTATCTGTTCCATAAATTTTTGCTTTTTCCAAATGGCAGGCTTCATGTGAAAAGCCTCCTGCTAAATCCTTATCCAAATCTTCCCCACATCTTTGCAGATAAAAGAAATCAAATGCATCGGTAAATACTTTTTGATATACATCCTCTTTAATATCAAATTCATAAGACTGACCTAAACCATCTGCTTTTATGTAATAGCTTCCTGGTTCTGTTACACTGGAGAAATCACCTATGTAATCCACTTCACCTGCAGCTTCATTATAAGAACCTTCACTGATTTTTCCTTCATAAACAACACTATCGTTTTCTGTAGAAATTACCTGGAACGTAGCTCCTACAGCATCTCCACGAAATACTGCTGTTTTTATATCATCTGGCTTGTATCCAAGCTGGTTTACATTAACTGGAATTTCTTGTTTTTCTTCATCCTCATAAACGATTCCACTTCCATCTACTAATTCCAAATCTACATTATCAATGGATACGGTATGTTCTGGAAGATCTTTATCATCATAAATACCCATATTAAAAAATAGTGCTGGTGCCATATCCGTTGCTTCTGTCATAGTAAAATCAATTGTAACTTTCTGTGTATCTTTATCTACTGCAATCCTATCACTGACATAAGCATGATAATCCCCACCGTTCATCTGAATTCCATATTCTAACTTACGTGCAGCTGTTGAACTGATATCAAAAGATAAACGATATTTTCCATTCTGGTATAAAGCAAATCCCGAACCGCAGCTTGCCTGCACACTATAATTTAACGTACCAACACTAAAAATATCTGCTGTTAAAGCTCCATCTTTTACTCCGATATCTGCTTTACCACCATCTGTTGTATAACTGCCCCAATGAGAATCTTCCTCATCAAATGTTCCGCCAGGCATAAGATTTACATTCTCTTCCTGTTTTTTAACGGATGTTTCAATACCGCTTCCATCTACTAATTCCAGGTCTACATTATCGATCGTTACTATATGTTCCTCTAAATCTTCTTCATTATAAAGCCCCATATTGAAACATAATGCAGGTGCAAGATCCGTGTCTTCAGTCATAGTAAATTCAACAGAAACTGTTTTTGTCGTACTGTCAATAGAAATCTGATCTCCTACATACGCATGATAATCTCCACCATTCATCTGGATACAATATTTTATCTGTCTTGCAATAGATGAATTCACATCAAAAGATAAACGGTATTTTCCGCCTTTATATAATCCAAATCCAGAACCACAGCTTGCCTGTACACTGTATTCCAACTTACCTACACTTTTGATGTCCGTAATTAAAGCTCCATCTTTCTGCTCTACTGTAGCTTTTCCACCATCTGTCGTGTAACTTCCCCAATTATCACTCACCGTATCAAAATTTCCATTTGGCATCAAATTCACATTTTCTTCTTGTTTTGCTGCAGCAGCTGCTGTTGTCGTTTTTACAACTGGTGCGGCTGTCAATGAACCAGCTATCATAATTCCGGCTAGAAGAAATGCAATTCTTCTCTTCATGTTATGCATACAAAATCCTCCTCTATTATTATCAATTAGTTCCTAAATACAAATACTATATTTTTTAGAGCACGCTCTTTACTTATCTTTATACACTATTTCTGGATAAACCGAAAGAAGGATTGTGCATATTGTAGCTTTTTGATGCATAACATGTCTTATTTTTTATTTATTTTTCCTGTAAATCACGGATTTCCCGGTTGATTTTCCGGCAGACTCCTGCATTTTCACTACCCTTTGTCTGAAGAATATGAAGTCTTTCTTTTAAGATTGCAGTTTTTTGTTCTTTCGTCATAAAAAGCCACACTTCCTTTCTAAGTTTCTCTTAAGGAGAACACTTATCTGTAGTGTGGCTTTTTCTCTAATTTTTATACAGATTATTCATCGTCAGAATCCTCTGCTTCATCCATTATACCAATTGCTCCGCCATCATACCGAGAGATATTTACTTTAAATCCATTGGTATCACTCATAATATTTCTCATTGGAATCTCTGCTTCACTCTCTTCGTTCCGATTTATAACAACCAACTGATCAAACGGAATTTCAATTCCGTTGGCATCAAACGCCAATTTAAATTCCCGGTTCAAGAGACGTTTTGCCTGGTATAGATTTCCTTCGTCTACATTTGCTGTAATACGAAGTTCTACACTTGAGTTTCCCAGATTCTGCACTCCAAGATATACAGGAGCCACTGGAAACATCTCCGGATATTTTTTCTGTATGTAAGGAATTGTCTGTGCAATTACCTGTTCTGCTTCTTCCAACGGCTGATTGTAACTCATTCCAATATCACAGACTGCAACGCTTTGCTTTTTCGAAAGGTTTTGTACATTTTTAATGTCGCTGTTATTAATAATCTGAACATTGCCACCAATATCCAAGAGCTGGGTAGTACGAATTCCAATCTTAGCAACTGTTCCACGGAATCCATTAATTGTAACAATATCACCTACATTGAGCTGTCCCTCGAAAATCAGGAATATTCCTGAAATAATGTCATAAATAATCTGCTGTGCACTAAACCCAACAATTAAACTGGCAATCCCAACGCTCGCAAACAGTGCAGCCATATTTACCCCTAGTAAACTGAGAGAAATAATCACACCGCCAATTACCACACCATAGCTGATAACACTTTCCAACAGGATTTTCAGAGTTTCCTGATGACGACTTTCAAAATGAATACATTTAAATACCAGTGCATTCAGTGTCCGAACAATATAAACAATAACAAAAACCAGAAGCACCGCTATCAATCTATCTGTATTTGCTGATGCTTTCTGTTCCATAATCTGAAATTGCCCTGTATAAGCCGCTATCATAGACTCAAGGCCTTCTTTTGTATCTTTCCCGACAAAGGGAATCCACTCTGGATTTAACACAAAAATCAGAAGAATCAGCCCAACTACGGAAAGAATAATTCTCTTTGCCGTTAACTTATTATTTTTCTGCATGAAAAATTTTCTCCTTTATCCTATTTTATTTCAAATGGCATTTCACGGGAAATAGTACCCGAATCCCATAAATATACCGTGTATTTATCGGAAGAATCCACAGGCTGAAGCGTTGCCGTAACCGTATAGCTTCCTTTTGCTACCATTATTTTTCCTAAACTTTCCTTCACCAATATCTGATATCCTGTTTTTCCATTCCATAATACTGTTCCACTTTGTTCTTTTGCATTATAAGTACTTGATAGTTCTATATGCCTGTCTATAGAAATGTAGTTTATAATGTTTACTTTTATGTCATAAAAAGAATCTTCCTGCCTTTTATTTATTATGTTATGAATGGTAACATGAATCTCTGTGCTGCCACCTTTTTTACCAAGTTTTAGGTTTCCGTTAGGATCTACCTTTATAATCTCTGGATTGCCGCTTTTATACGTTACTTTATAGTAATTTGGAAGTCCTTCTACTGCAACACTCTCCAGACTAAGCTGGTCTGAATATCCAGCAATTTTTCCAGTGATACACTGTCCTGTTACTTCCATTGGATACATAATATGAATCGGTTCTTCCTGTTCAATCATCCACTCTTTTTGAGACCCAGATGCCAGGTAATAATTCCTGCTGTCTTTTAGCTCTGCCTTGGCAATATAGGTTCCTACATCTTCTGCCGTCTGGTTCGTAACTGTTAAAAGTTCCTTATCTTGCAGAAGAAGGCCTTCTATTGTATAGTCACAGGTATGTGCCTCTCCATCATAAACAAAATAATCTTTTCCCCAGGATACCGAAATTTCTTTTCTCTGAATACTCCAGTCGTACCTGTTCTTTTCAGGAAGTGTATAATTTTTACTGTTTTCTTTTAAATTCACAAAAGCTGTATAAGAGCCTGCATCTTTAGCAGTATTTCCAGTAAGCAAAATCTCTGGAAAATCTCCGGAAACTACATTTCCAAGCGATGCATACACTCCCTGTTTCATTCCATTATATATGTAATTTTTCTTTGCATTCCATTCGATAGTTAATTTTCTCGGTGCAATCGTCCACGTTACTTTTTTTAATTCACTGGTTTTATCTTCCCACTGACAGTTTTTCGTATCTTTCAACTGAAGAACTATTTCATAACTGCCGGCGTCAGATGCCGAACTGGTTCCTTCGAAGACAAAATCGCTGTTACAAAGAAAATCTGGTTGTTGTTCTTTTCCATTATATGTACCTATACAAATATTCTGTTTTGGTATTGCTACCTGCTTCTTTTGAATGGAAATCACAAAACTTCCTCTCAGTGTCTGATATCCATCTTTTTTCACCTGATAATATACCTGATAATTTCCCGCTTCCTGATAGGATGGTATACTGTTTTGATTACAGGAATCTGGACTTTCTCCATAAGTAATCACCGCATCTTCTGGACATCCTGTAATCGTTCCAGAATGTTCTTCTCCATCATAGATACCGGCATATCCTGTGGAAGTAACCGAAAACTGTGGTAAAGTTCCTGGTTTTTCTGGTTTTACTATCTGCACTTTTTCTTCTGCCGTAGCTTTCTCCGTCTCAAAGGATTTTCCACTTTCTGTTTCTGTTGCATCATCTGCTTTTTTTACGTTTCCATTTTGTATTACTCTCTCTGCTTTTTCAACATTTTTTCTAATTTTTTCTGCATGTTCTTTTTTAACCTGCTGTTCAGGCTCTACTGTCTGACCATTATCCTGTGCTTCTTTTTGTATCACATAATTCGTATCTCTTTGAACCTGTTCTGCTGTTTCCTGACTGTTACCATTTCCAGAATATGCACTGATTCCAGCTGCCACAATACAGACTGCCATTCCAGAAACAACTGTTCCCATTGCTGCCGACACAACTGGTGCTGCACTTTGTGCACCTGCCACCTGATTCTGTAATGAAGATATGTCCTGATTTTGTGTCCTTGTGCTCTCTTTAAAGAGTTCTTCCTGCTGTACTTTCTGATAAAATTCTTCTTTGTCTTCTGTCTTTTCTCTCTCGGAGTGAAATTCAGACTGCTCCAAAAATTCAGAAGTGCCCTGATTGAATTCACTCTCCCTGTTCTGAAACTCAAAATCTTTCACTTCAGACATAATAAACCACAACACCTCCTATCCTTTGTGTTTTACATTTCTATTATAACATAAAGTTTTTAAAACGTCGAATTACACTCCTTTTTGTCACGCAGATTTACAAAACAGAAAAATAATTTTCAGTCAATCACCAGCTGCCTCTTTAACATGCTTACTGCTTTCTTTTTCTCTTGACTGACCTGACGAGATTCCCGTATTTTCTGAATTGATTTATTAAATGTCTCATCGTCCAGCTCATTCTGTTTTAAAAACTGCATCGTGGCCTCCGGAAACTTCACAAAACAAACAGAAACGGCCCAGGCAACCGCCATTTTCACATAATAGGCGGGTACTTTTATCTCATTAAAAACTTCAAAGAGCCGTTCTAAATACTCTTCTGTTACAAAGTGAAGCAACATCATAACAACAGCAAAACGTACCTCATATTCTTTTTCAGAATGCCAGTAAGGTATTAAAAATTTCCATACCTCTCCTCTATGCTTTTCTGCAATTTTAAGACTGTTGGAAAAACTGTCACAGACAGACCAGTTGTCAATTTTAGGCACAAACTGCTCCACTTGAAAAAGTACCGTTTCAATATCTGACTTCATTGCCCCGATTACCAGTCCTTGAAGCATAATTTCTTCAAAATAAGTATCTTCTGCTGCCAAAAGATATCCAAGAGGATCTTCTTTAGCAATCTTTTTTGCAATTTTTCGAATCTCGGGAATTCGAACCCCAATTAAATTTGTAATTCCTGGAATTAAAGAGGAAGAAAATTTCTGATATTTTTCCTCAGAAAGTGCAAACAGTTCCTCTCTGATTTTTTCTGCATTCATTTCTGACACCTGCCTTTTACATTTCTTGTATACAGTATATGATAACAAAATGAAATATAAAAAGGCGCAAATCCTTGGAAACTGGCATTTCCTTGGTTCTGCGCCTTTGTAACCTTTGTAATAGGATGAAAGGAATTAAATTCTCTTTAAATATTCTCCAGTTCTTGTATCGATACTGATTTTATCACCAGTCTCAACGAATAATGGAACAAGTACAGTAGCACCTGTTTCAACAATAGCAGGCTTAGTAGCACCTGTAGCTGTATCACCTTTAAAACCTGGCTCTGTTTCTGTGATTTCTAACTCAGCAAACATAGGAGGTTCAATAGCGAAAATATCTCCATTATGGGATACCATCTTAACCATATCATTTTCTTTTACGAATTTTAATGCATCACCGATCTGGTCTTCACTCATAGCAATCTGGTCGTATGTTTCAACATCCATGAAGTTGTATAAATCACCATCATGGTACAGATACTGCATATCTCTTTTATCAATATGAGCCTGTGGGAATTTTTCTGTAGGACGGAAAGTCTTTTCTACAACGCCACCACTCTTAATATTTTTTATTTTTGTACGAACGAAAGCAGCACCCTTTCCTGGTTTAACGTGCTGGAATTCAATAATCTGATAAATATTATTCTCGTACTCGATTGTAAGGCCGTTTCTAAAATCGCCTGCTGATATCATCTTAAATAGTCCTCCTTAAATTTTCGTAACTATGCAGTTACTCTTTTTCTCTCATTTATCCTGGTGTAATTTCAACCATACGCAAAAATGCGAGTTTCTGCACTCTTACTTAATTTTATAATAAATGAAAAGATTTTTCAACTGTTTTTTACAACTCTATTAATTTCTTCTCGGAATTTGTGTAATTTACGACACCAGCTTCTGTCACACACACTAAATCTTCAATGCGGACACCGCCGAAATCTTTAATATAAATTCCAGGTTCTACTGTTTCAATCATATTGGCCTCTATAACTTTATCCTCTTTTGGAGAAAGACGTGGTTCTTCATGGATAAACAGACCAACGCTGTGGCCCAGTCCATGTCCGAAACAGCCTTCGTAGCCGGCATCATAAATCATTTTTCTTGCTACGTTATCAATTTCACTTCCGGTATAACCTGCTTTCATAAAATTAAGGACTGCCATCTGTGCATCCAGAACCAACTGGTAAATCTTCTTTTGTTCAATGGTTGCCTTTCCTACCACGATAGTTCTTGTCATATCAGAACAATATCCTTCATAACGGCATCCAAAATCCATAGTTACAAAATCGCCCGGCTCAATCTTTTTGCTGGTAGGTACTGCATGAGGCATAGAAGAATTCAAACCGGATGCTACAATAGTATCAAAACTCAGCCCCTGGGCTCCGTTTGCTTTCATGTAATATTCCAGTTTTGCTGCTACTTCCAGCTCTGTCATGCCCGGTTTTATGTCATTTAAGATTTTTTCAAACGCCAAATCGCCGATTTTTTCTGCACGTTGGATTCGCTCTAGTTCCCATGGCTGTTTGATAGCACGAAGCATGCTTACTTCATTTTTAATTGGAATAAGACGTTTTACCGTCAGATTCTCTTTGAGTTTTTCATAATCAGCATACAAAACGTCCATTCCTTCAAATGCCAGAGATTCTACATTTTCTTCTTTTATCAGAAGATTAATCGCTTCTTCATAAGAACCGTCAATCTCAAATACTTCATATCCATTCGATTCATTCTCTGCCTGAATGGTATAGCGGAAATCAGTTAAAATAACTTTTCTGTCCTCCGTAATAAACAAATATCCAGTTTCTCCAGCGAAACCACTTAAATAACGGATGTTACATCCATTTGAAATTAATATTCCATCTACCGCATACTGCTTTAATATTTCCTGAACTTTTTCATCCATTTTCATTACAAATCCCTCTTTCACAAAACATTTTTTTCCCGTTTTTCTTTTTGCCGAAGCTGCATAATCTCATAATTTCGTTTAATTTCGTCAATGATTTGTTCAAAATTTTTTTCATCTACATCGATTGTGAGATGTGCACTTACTTCATATATAGGATCACGGAAAGCAAGCAGGCTGGAAACCTTATCCGACACATTTTCGCCCTGCAAAAGAGGTCTGGTAGTATCACCTTTCAGTCTTTCCAACACCGTTTCTTTTTTTACCCGTAAATATACGACAAAGCCAAGTTCCTTTAAAATTGCCGCATTACACTCTCGCATCGGAAGTCCCCCACCGGTAGAAATTACCGCGTGTGTAACCTGATGAGTCATATTTTCAATGGTCGAGGTTTCTAAGTTTCTAAAATAATCTTCCCCCATGCGTTCAAAAATATCCGAGATTTTCGTGTGGCTCTCATCCTCAATTGTCTGATCTGTATCAAGGAACTGATACTCCATCGCCTCTGCCAAAAGACTTCCAGTGCTGGTCTTTCCGCATCCCATAAAACCAATCAAAACAATATTTTCTTTCACTGTTCCATCCCCTTATGTTTTTTATAAAAGTGTAAAACCACTTTTTCTAGATAACGCTTAAGCACAATCTGAATCTCTTCCTTTGGATTGATTGGTTTTACCAGTATGTTAAGAATCCCAATCCGCTTTGCTCCGAACACATCGGTAAACAGCTGATCCCCAATAAATGCAGTTGTTTTTAAATCCGTGTGCATTAATTCCATAGCTTTCTCATAATTCTTCCCAGAAGGTTTATGAGCGTCAAAAATATACTTCACGTGAATATCGCGGTTAAAACGTTCCACACGCTCCTGCTTATTATTAGACAGGAGACAGATTTCAAACCCAATGGATTTTAATTTCTCCATCAATGCGATAGAACGCTCATCGGCATCGAAACCATGTGGCACCAGTGTATTATCAATGTCAAAAATAATACCACGGTAACCTTTTTTATACAATTCGGTAAAGTCAATGTCATAGGCTGAATCAACCCAGACATCAGGATAAAACATTTTAAACATGTAACCTCCAAGATAACAGAACTGTTATCATTCTCTAATTTGTCCTCTTCATCTCAGACACAATACCTGTATTATAACAAACATTTTTCCATTTGACAAATTTAATCCGCATTTTGCCCACAAAAGTGCTCAACAACCATAGTTTGTGCAGTTTCATCCTGGTTTTGTTTAAACTTCTTGATTTCTGATAAAAATACCTGTCCAAAATGTTCAAACTTTATTTCACCGACTCCGGAAACCTCCAGCATTTCTGTTTTCGTTCCTGGAAGAAGACGGCACATCTCCATTAAGGTTTTATCAGAAAAAATCAAATACGGCGGCACACGCTCTTCCTTCGCTAATTCATAACGGATGCCACGCAGTTTTTCAAACAGTTCCTGTCCAAGTTCAGATAGTGTATACAGTTTTTTTGCCTTACTCTTCTTCTCACGGACAGTTTCTTTTGCTTCCTTATAGTTTTCGGATACTTTCATTTCAATTTTCTCTTCTGGATTTTCCAGTTTTTTAGACTGTTCTGTCAATACCACGACCGGATACTGGCTGTTGGTAGATTTTAAATAACCAAGCTCGATAATATAATCTGCCACCTGATTGACAAATGCTTTCTTTTCCCCCGCAAGAATTCCATAGGAAGGAAGTTCGTTCAGATGATACCGGGTGATTCGCTTGGAACTGCTTCCTGCAAGCACCAGGAGCACCATCTGGAGTCCAAACCGTTCCCGCATTTCCTGGACACAGGTTACTATTTTTCGAGCAATGTCAGTGACATCCTTTACCACAAATTCCGTATCACAATTGGAACAGTGATTACAGTCTTCTGTGTTTTCTTCACCAAAATAATGTAAAATATAATTTCTCAGACATTCATTTGTCTGACAGTATGTCGTCATCTGCTTGAGCCGTTCGCGGTCACGCTGTTTTACCTGTTCCAACGTTTCCTCATCCAATTCTTCATTTTCCCGATTATTTTCAATAAAAAACTGATTGACAGCTACATCCTGCCCACTATAAAACAAAATACACTCTGATTCTTCTCCATCACGACCGGCACGTCCTGCCTCCTGATAATAACTTTCCATATTTTTCGGCATATTGTAGTGGATAACATAGCGGACATTTGATTTATCAATTCCCATTCCAAAGGCATTAGTTGCTACCATAACCGGTTTTACATCGTAAATAAACTCTTCCTGATTCCGCTTCCGTTCGGCATCTCCTAAGCCTGCATGATAACGGGTTGCCAAAACGCCTTCCATTTTTAAACGCTCGCAGACCTCTTCCACGCTTTTTCTCGTAAGACAATAAATAATCCCGCTCTGTCCCTTATATTTATTTACATAAAAAAGAGCAGACGCAAAACGGTCTTTGGGATGCTCCACGCCAAAATACAGATTTGGGCGGTCAAATCCTGTTGAGGTCGTATATGGTGTTCTCATTTCCAATAATTTCACAATATCATCCCGGACTTCTTTCGTTGCAGTCGCCGTAAATGCACTAATAATAGGACGAACAGGAAGGGTATATATAAATTCCGCAATCTTTAAATATCCAGGACGGAAATCCTGTCCCCACTGTGAAATACAATGGGCTTCATCCACCGTCAGCATGGAAATCTCCACATTACAGGCAAATTTTAAAAATTCTTCGGTCATAAGACGCTCTGGTGCCACATAAATAATCTGATAACGTCCCTGCCTTGCATATCTAAGTGCCAGGCTTATCTGTCTTGGTGTCAGAGAACTGTTTATATAAGCGGCATGAATGCCTGCCTGATTCAATGCCTCAACCTGATCCTTCATAAGAGAAATCAATGGTGAAATTACCACGGTAATTCCCTGCATCATAAGTGCCGGTATCTGATAGCAGATGGATTTTCCAGCTCCAGTCGGCATAACACCAAGGGTATCTTCTCCATTTAAAATATGATTAATAACCGCTTCCTGTCCTTTCCGAAACGTATCGTATCCATAATATTTTTTTAATACTTCAAATTTATTCATTCTGTCATTCCTCTTTTTTCTTAACTTTCTTTTCCAACTCCTAAAGAAAGTGCTTCCGTCTTCTAGCCTGCCTTGTCTCTCCTCCGATAATCGGTATAATAGGCGTTTGCAAAACGCCGCAAGCCGCATAAATACGGCACTTTTTGTTATAAAAAATGAAATAACTCCTCACTGGATATGGTATAATAGAGTTGAGCAAAAACTATAAACCTACACCCAAGAAAGGA
>CAKSBP010000039.1 GCA_934438135.1 uncultured Clostridium sp.
GCAGTACGGATGTAATCCTGTCCCAGAGAATCCAGCATACTTGTTTTTGTCAGTCTTGTTATGTAGGCCATTGGATATAAAGCCAGAGCAATTACCGGCAAAATATTGTTTGAACTTTCGGTACTCCACACCGGTATCCAGCCTAACCGGATACAAAATACATATAAAAGAATCGTTGCAAGTACAAAACTTGGCATTGCCGTTGCAAGTGTAGATACAAATACAATCAATCTGTCGGGCCAACGGTTCCTAGTAAGTGCTGCGATACTTCCAGCTATAATTCCAATGACAATTGCAAAAACAGCTGCAATGCCACCGATTCTGGCACTTAGCAGAAAACTTTCAGAAATGGTTGACCAGATGCTTCTTCCTGTCTGTAGACTGACACCCCAGTCCCCAGTTAAAAGATTCTTCATATAAATTGCATATTGTTCCAACACTGGCTTATCCAGATTATACCTTGCCTCTAGTACTGCTTTTACCTCTGGACTTGTTGCTTTTTCAGAATCAAAAGGACCACCTGGAATTGCATTCATGGCAAAAAAGGTTATCATACTAATAAGCATTACAGTTACAACGGCAAGTGCCGTCCTTTTTATTACATAATTTTTCAAAAATATCCTCTCCTTACATTAGGGCATTTATACCAGAATTTTACTTTCCGGGTATAAAAAAGGGCATACATAATTTATGATTTTCCTCTATCTGACCGCAGGTATCCCAGATGTACTGATTTATGATAATCTGCTTTATAATGTGTTATTTACATCGATGATAGGGTTATTTCCAAATTGGAAATATTTCATAACTTATGCACACCCTTGTGCTCATTTTTGTTTGGTAAACTAAAAAACTTTGTATAAATATAGTAAACTAAACAATTGATTAAGTCAAGATACATTTTGTATGTTTACGATTAATTTATGTATATTTATTCAACTTATCTAAAATTTTATCTATTACTGTGAGATAATTTTACATCCATGTGTCCAGCATATGTAAAAAACATTTTTCCTTTTCCATATATGTCCGGACACCGGAAATCTGTATTTTCTCTAGTCTGCTTTTACCCAGACCTGCATCTCTCCCTCTCCACGGTTTGCCCATGCATAATATGGGATCCAGGTCAGTTCTTTGGTCTCATACTGTGGTTTCTTATATGTATGATAAAGCCCTTCTTCTTTTTTTACTATACAAGAAAGTTTTTGAAATCCATTTGTCTTAAGTGCCAGTATTTTTCTTCCTCCAATTTGAATTTCCTCCTCTTTGGCCTCTAAATTATCTGATACAGATATTAAATGCAGATTTTCTCCATTGTCTGCTTCTTCCAGACAATATACAACTGGTCCTCTGGTAAGTGCCACTTTTCCAATGTCTTCACGGACTCTGTCATCTGCTTCCTGAAGCTTTGGTATCATTGGAAAACAAAATGATATCGTTTCTTCTCCATCCCAGTTCTTTTGGATGTAGCAATATCCACCCTTTACTGTAACCGGCTCTTTTATCGGTCTCTCCCACTGGCTGCACCATCCAGGAATCCGAAGTGCAAGGGTAAAAGAAACTGGTTCTTTCGTTTTTACCGTAACAGATACCTTACCATTCCAAGGAAATTCTGAGGTAATAGCAATCTCCATCTTTTTCCCCTGCACCGTCTTTTCTAAAATCCCGCCCGTATATAAATGAATCCATAATGTATCCTGATTTTCGGTATAAGCATAAGATCCAATAGAACTTAACAGTCTTGCCAGATTCGGAGGACAGCAGGCACAACCAAACCACTTTTGACGGACTGGTCTTACGTGGAACTTTCTCTCATCTTCATGACAGGCTTTCGGAAATACTTCCAGGGGATTTACATAGAAGAAGCTCTTTCCATCCAGTGCAATTCCACTAAGAATTCCATTGTAAAGTGCCCGTTCTATCATATCTGCATATTTCCTGTCTGGATGGATTTCCAACATTCTTCTTGCAAAGAAAACCAGACTGATGGATGCACATGTTTCTGCATAAATTGTATCGTTTGGTAAATCAAATGGAAAAGAAAAGGATTCCCCTAACTGCGTTCCACCGATTCCACCTGTTATATATAGTTTTTCACGTTCTATGCTGTTCCAAAGATTTTCACATGCCTGATATAAAGTGTCGTCTCCTGTCCGTTTTGCCATATCTGCCATTCCTGAATAGAGATACACCGCCCGAACCGCATGTCCTACTGCCTCTTTTTGCTGCCTGACTGGAAGATGTGCCTGATAATAACGGTAACGGATTTCTTTTGCCATAACCTGTTTAGGATGCTCCATATCAAAATAATATGGCTTCTGTCCTCTTTGATTAATAAAAAAACTTCCTAATTTTAAATACTTCTCTTCCCCAGTTAAATCATAAAGTTCTGCCAGGGCCATTTCTGCAATTTCATGACCCGGATATCCCTTTTTCTTACCATCCTCTGCCCCAAACTGAGTACTAATAAAATCTGCATACCGTTTGGCTGCATTTAAAAGTTTATCTTTTTCCGTCGCCTGATAATACGCAATTGCTCCTTGCGTTAAATGTCCAAAACAATATAATTCGTGTTTATCCTGTAAATTTGTAAAAATCCCGGATAAATCATTAATAATATAATAAGTATCCAAATAACCATTATCTAACTGTGCCTCACAGACGATATCAATGGCAGTATCGGCGATTTTTTCCAGTTCCGGATCTGGATGCCAGATCAAAGAATATCCGACTGCTTCTATCCATTTATAGAAATCACTGTCCTGAAACACATATCCATAAAACCGTTCTTCAAGCACACTTTTTTCTTTAGGAAGTGTCTCCCATCCTTGAGTCGGCCAGACAATTTCCTTATATTCTGCTCCCTGTTCTTTTCTTCTTTGATTTAATTCTCCAGCAAGACGGAAATTCCGCATACAAAAACTCGGTTCAGCATCTGGTATCTGGTCATTTAAGGCTCTCCATTGATATGGAATCACCTCCGTCCGAACCAGTTCCATTTCCTCCTTCCAAAAGGAATCCGTTATCTGAACCTTTTTTAATGAAAATGGTGCATTATACTCCTGTGTATTCATTTCATACCTCCATAAAAACATTTTTTCCATCGTACCATATCTTTTCAGTCAATTCCATTGTCAAAGCAGAACACCGCATGTATAATATGGAACATAGGATTAGGAGGGATTTACTTGGAACTTTCATTCACACAACAAAACAAACGAACAATAGAATCTGCCAATTATATTACCTGGGTTCATCCAGGATTGCATCCCGATCGGATACTGGGTGTACATGACTTTCTTTATATGATAGATGGCAGTTGGGAAATTGCCGAAGAAGATACTTGTTATGAAATACATACGGATGATTTGCTTATCCTGTCTGCTGGAAAGCATCATTACGGAACGAAACCATGCAATCCAAACTGTAAACACATGTATATTCACGTAATTCCAGAACCAATAGAACTGTCAGAGAATTTCCATGGTGTAAATCTTTCTGACAAAAGCAGCCTGCCTACCGTTACGCTCCCTTCTCTCATTCATTGTCGGGGAAGCTTACATATTAAAGAACTTTTCGAAGAAATTATACAGGTATTCTGGTCTCCTTCTTTTTATAAAAAGCAGAAACTTTCCTGTCTGTTTGAACTTCTGCTCTACGAACTCCATGACAGTCTGCATAGAGAAACTTCTCCATCCAAAAATACAGTAATCGAGGAAATTGTGCATTTAATTCAGAGTAATCCACAACGCTTTTTTACCGAAAAAGAACTGGCTGCCCGTTTCTTTCTCTGCGAAAAAACACTAAACAACCAGTTCAAAAGGGGATACTACAAAACAATCTATGCTTACCAGATGGAATACAAATTAGAAATGGTGCGACAGTTTCTGCTTCTGCATCCAGACGTGAAACTTCGTGAAATCGCACAGAATTTTGGATTCTTTGATGAATTCCATCTGAGTAAAGCCTTTAAAAAGAAATACGGAGTGCCACCAAGTGTGTATCGGGGGATGTATCTTTCATGATTTTATTATCAATAACGAAAAAGACAACATTAATAACGTAATAAAAGAAATACATTTTCAATACAAAAACCTGTTGTCCAAATATATATATAATCACCTCGATGCAATTTTCCAGATTGAATTGTTTCATACAAAGCAAGAAACGGTGTTGATGCACCTGTATATCCATATTTTCTCCCTACATAAGGAACTTTTTCCGGTTCCACTCCCATATCTTTCTGAAAGTCTCTCACTATCTGTTCTGAAAACTGACACACACAAAATAAATCAATATCCTGGGGTGTCAAATTATGATTGGCTAACATCGTTTTTACAGTTTTATAAATTATTTGATTATCTTGATCTATAGAGTCCATTCGACATAAAATGTTTTCAGGTTCTCCTGTAAAAACTTTGGACATTCCACATGCTGGTACTGCAACCCTCTCATGAACATTAGAAATAACGTAGTATTCTGAGTCAATAAAGTACGAATCTTCTTTTGTTTTTTCAAGAATCATTGCACAGGCTGAATCTGTAAAACTTGCATAATATAGTGCATTCCTTTTATCTGCAAATCTCGTGAAATATTCACTCGCAATGATTAAAACACGCTTCACTTGAGTTCTAACAGACATATAACAATATACTTGTTCCATTGCACTTGCCATGCCTATACAATTTGCATTCAAATCAAAACATAATGCTTTACTACTTCCATTAATAGCATTATGAATTTTAAGGGCCGTAGGTGGGAACATGTATTCTGGTGTACAAGATACAAAACACACCATATCCATATCCTTTCCCGCAAGTCCTGATTTTTTTAATACTTTCTTTGCAGCTTCAATTCCCATAGTCAGGCTGTTTTCACCACTGCCTTCCAAAATAGTATATCTTTTATCCTTCGCTAATTTCTCCTCTAACAGTTTCCTTGTTTCTTCTGGAGGAATCCCCTGATTTTCATAGTATTTTATATAATACTCATTATCTCGATATGTCTCAGGATGATAAATTTCTATTTCTCGTATCTTAATATTATCTGATGCAATCATAACAAAATCCTTTCTTTGCTAGTATTTCAATAAATTTCAGTTGAATTTTATTCCTCACCCCCTTCCCCAAAATATTCTCGTATCATCATTTCCATATTGCTGCAGACTGCTTTTGTCAAATCACCTTGCTCCATTGCTTTTTTTCCACATCCACCAACACAGATAAATGCGAATTTACACTTTCTACATTTTTCCATATTCTGTACATTTCTAAGTTTCCATTGTTTTTCCTTTTTCCAGTTTCTTCGAAACCCATCGTCATAACTTCCAATTGCACTGCCTATTTTTCCACATAGCTTTGGGCAAAGATAAATTTTCCCGTCCTCTCCAAACACATACTGCTTTCCGGGGACACAGTCACAGTAATAAAGAGAAATGGATTTTTGAAAGTTCTGATTCATAGAAAATAACCGTTTCAAATGCTGATATCCTTTCATGTTATCCAGTGAAAATACACCGGACATCAATCCATCTGTCCTCTTATCTATTTCTTTCAGTTTATGTATAATTTCCCATTCAAACAAATCGCAGCTACCTCCTGTTTCTGGAAGCAGATAACAACAAAAATGCGGATTTTTATGCCACAATTTATCTACCATAAGTTCTGCCATCACCGGAATATCTTTTATATTTCTCCGATTCACATAAAACCAAAGAGAAACTGATACATTCATCTGTATATAGCTTTGGATTTCCTCTATCATTAACTTCTGCTTCCCATTTTCATTGCAGCAGATACGAAGTTCTTTGATAATACTTTTATTCTTCTTGATAATCCCAAAAACTTTCTCATCTTCCATGCCTGTGATCCATAAAATAACAGCACTCTTTTTCCCATGCTCCCTCTGCTGCAAAATATGTTTTTGTGCCATTTGAAAAAATGCTTCCATTTCCTTTGCTTTCATTTCATCCGCCTCATATAGCATAAGCCAGCTGTTTTCTTTTCTCCGACGATTCAGGTTTTGAATGAAATGAAATACCTGCTTCATTTTTTCTGTATCCATGCTGAACTCTTTTCCAGCATTCGCATGTATCCCATACACAATAGGTTTTTCTTCCATCTCCTCTTTATATTCTCGAATCAACGTCTGAATGGCCTTTTCTTCCTGTTCCATATTATTCCAGATAAATCCATAGCTTTTAAAATAACGAATGTCTGCCAAAGAAACTTCTGAGAACTTCTCTTTCACAATTAAATTCCACACTTCTGATTTTGACTTGCCCAGAGATACTACATATCCTAATAACAAGTGAAACAACAATGTCTTACCTGATTTCCATTTGCACAAATGCCAGTACTTTGTAAGATACATATTTACCTCCTATTCTTCACACATTTTACGATTTAACAGAGAAAAAAGTTCTTCACGATACAAATTCTTTGGAAAATCACTTAAAATACACTTACACTGCCATAGATAATCATCTGTTTTCTGTCTCCAAATTTGTTTTTCTTCCCTAGTAATATTATTCCTGATGTCTGCCCAAGCTCCAATCACTCTTCCAAGCTGTCTGAATTTTTCCTCAAAAGATGGTTTTACCTCTGCACATAGTGCCGGTATCCTGCAAAGATTCTCATAAAAATCTATATTCTCTGTTGAATCATTTTTCCTCAGTTCCTGATAAAAATGATCGAATACTTTAGAAAGACAGCTCAGCACTTCTTTATTCTGCATGCCCTGAATTATAGGCTGGAAAACAGAATAAATAAATCTGTCTCCGGCTACACTTATAGCAATATGCTTATAGATTTGCTTCTCTGAAATTTCTTTTTTCTGCCTAACATCCCTGTGCCACTGAACCATATTTTCTAAATATCCAATGCAGACAGCCGTCTCTTCTAACATTTCGCAGGTCTTTTTCTGACTGTTAAAATTAAAGTAAAGAAGATAAAGAAGTTCGGACGAAAAAAGTTCACCTTCCATACAGACTTTTCCTAATTCAGTCAGCTGCTCTGATTCAAAACTATTTAAAAGATTCTTTTTCATTTTTTCAAGCCTTCCCACATACTTCTGCTTTAGTTCACATTCCAGCTCTTTATTCGATAACACAAACATTTTCGACTCCTTTCTGAAATCAAACCTGATTTCCATGCTATATGTATTTAACAAGCGTTTTTATTACATTGCTGATTATCCTTAGCTGTTGTTCATTGCAGTTTTCAATCAGTTCATAATACTCAGACTGCACTGCCTTTTTTTTATTGGCAAGAGAACTTTCTAGTATTTCGTCTGTCGAAATGTCCAGTTCATTAGCTATCTTTACTAATGTTGTTAAACCAATTCTCGCATTGGCCGATTCAATGTTTCGAAGATGATAGCTTGAAATATCCACACGTTCCGCCAGCTGCTCCTGAGTCAGCTTTTTTGATTTTCTTACTTTTCTTATTGTTGAGCCGATAGCAGCATAATCTAACATTAACAATACCCCCTTATAAGAAATAGTAAAATCCACTCCTTCTTTGTGTTCTCCCCCATCTGAATATAAATTTATGGTACAGCAGTTTTACATATAGTTGAATACTTTATAAAAGTAATTTTTACTTTTATAGAGGTTTTTCTCTTTTATTTTTCATGTTTTCCTCTTTTTTGAATAATAAAAAGGCATGTGCAAACATATAAAATGTTATTTACACATGCCTTTTAAAGCTCATCACTATTTCATTTAAGAAAACATCTAAAATAAGAATATCAAATATAGGATAATACCGCCTGATTATACAAAGCAAAAAAGATTCCAAAAATACATATATAAATCCAATTAAAGCCCCCATAAACAGATTATAGTTTAACGGAATATAATTTCTCCTGTTTCAGCATCCATAGATTCTACAATCGCAAGTGATTCTAACTGCACACCTGTATCACGGATTTTCTTTCCACCTTCCTGAAATCCTTTTTCTACAGCAATTCCAATTCCTTCTAATGCAGCACCAGAATCTTTCACTATTCTAATTAAGCCCTCTAATGCACAACCATTTGCAAGGAAATCATCGATAATAAGTACATAATCCTCTTCTCCAAGAAATTTTTTGGATACAATCACATCATAGTCTTTATTATGTGTAAAGGAGTGAATTTTGGAAGAATACACTGCGCCATCAATATTTAAAGTCTGCGTCTTCTTAGCAAAAACAACCGGCACACCAAACTCTTGGGCAACGATACATGCAATTCCAATACCAGAAGCCTCAATAGTTAAAATCTTGTTAATTGTTTTTTCCGCAAAAAGGCGTTTCCATTCCTTTCCCATCTCTGCAAACAGAGTAATGTCCATTTGATGGTTTAAGAAACTGTCCACCTTTAAAATATTTCCTTTTTTGACAACTCCATCTTTTCGGATTCTCTCTTCAAGTAATTTCATTTTCCCTACCAAGCCTTTCTTATCTATAAGTTTCTAAAATTTATGCGGACCAAAAAGCCTGCAATCTTTTTTATTATAGCATATTTTCTCCCAGTTGTAATGATGATTCAATACATATAGTATATTTTTATGTCAATTTTACTCTTTACTTTTCTTTTTTTATCAAATATACTTTCTTTATAAAATGAAGCACTGGAGGTTTTATTATGTCAATTACATATGACTACTACCGCATTTTTTACTACGTTGCAAAATACAAAAGCTTTACCCAGGCTGCCAGACTGCTTTATAATAACCAGCCTAATATCACTCGTTCCATGAACAATTTAGAACACGAACTGGGCTGCCGTCTTTTTGTACGTTCTAATCGTGGTGTTACTTTAACACCAGAAGGAGAAACCCTATATGCTCATGTTTCTATCGCATTCGAACAGATCCATAATGCAGAAATGGAATTAGCTGACAGCAAAGGTCTTCAAAAAGGTATTATAACTTTAGGTGCCAGTGAAACCGCCCTTCATAGTCTTGTGCTCTCTACCCTTCGTAAATTTCACCGTGCTTATCCAGGAATTCGTATCCGCATTTCCAACCATTCCACTCCACAGGCCATTTCTGCCCTGAAGGCTGGTCTATCTGATTTTGCAGTAGTCACAACACCTACAAATGTAAGTAGACCGTTAATTGAAATTCCTTTAAAACCTTATCAGGAAATTTTAGTTGCCAGCCAGCAGTTTTCCTTTTTAAAAAGAACAGAATTTCATCTAGAAGATATTCTTAAATATCCTTTTATCTGCCTTGGAAAACACACAAAAACATATGAATTTTACCGTCAGCTTTTCTTAAAATACAATTTAAATTTTCAGCCTGATATTGAAGCTTCCACAACTGATCAGATACTGCCAATGATTCAACATGATTTGGGAATTGGATTCATTCCGAAAAGTTTTGCAAAAGAAGCTTTAGAAAAAGAAGAAGTTTTTCAGATTCCTTTAGTAGAGCCGATACCAGAGCGTTCCATCTGCCTCATCAAAGATACCAGCCATCCTCTAAGCATAGCTGCCAGAGAATTAGAGAAGATGATTTTGAAACCTAATTAAAGACAAGCCTGACTGGTACTCTTGACAGATTCGCTTTCTTCCTGTCCTAACATCATAAGAATAGATAGAAATAGAATACTGGCTGCCGTCCAGATTGCCTGTTCTTTTACAAGCGTACTCAATAATCCGCCAAATGCCGCTCCAATACCAAAAATCAAGATAATAAAATAGCAATGTATGCATTTCCTTTTTGCCTCCTGGTCTTTGGTAAAATGGTATTTACAAAGCATTTCCGTGGCAGTCCTGAAATTTCCAATACACATGGTAGTGGCACATGCAATGCCATTGAACTTGCGAAAGCTGTTTACCTGCATCGCACAAGAAAAAGACATCAGTGCATTGGCAAATGCATTCATAGACTGAGGCAGAAAACCAACCAAAATCAGTATGCCCATTTCCAAAATCAGTACTTTCTGCCTCCAGTGTATTCCGTTGAACTTTTTTCCTAGAGTTTGAAGCCATTCCGTTACACAGATACCACAGAAAAATGCCGCCAGAGGAACCAGATAACGAAGCACCATTCTTATATTTCCCTGTGAAAGATTCTGTGCCAGAAGCGCAACATTTCCCGTCTGAGCATTTGCAAATACCATTCCTCTGCTATTATAAGAATATGCATCCTGAAAACCACCAGCCAGAGTTAAAAGCACTGCTGCAGTCATTGACTCTGACATCTTTTCTTTCACTTTTAAACACATCATAACTGTCCCCCTTCCATTTAAAGTCTTTTCTTTAATTTCATTATACTTTAAATTTCTCAGATGTAAAATGTATATTTGGAATGTATGTTATGTCAAAATAATATTACTCTATTTTTGTTTCGTCGATTAAAATTCTAACTCTTCATTGGAAATCTGCCACAGAAATCCTAGTTTTAAAATTTCTGTGGCAGATTTATTACTGTCTATAATAACTTAGGAAATCTCCAAGCTTTCCAATGGCCTCTTCTAACACTTCCATACGTGGAAGGTAAACGATACGGAAATGATCTGGTTTTTCCCAGTTAAATCCACCGCCATGTACAATCAGTATTTTTTTATCTCTCAGTAAATCTAATGCAAACTTTTCATCATCCAAAATATTAAACTTTTTCGTATCCAGTTTTGGGAAAATATAAAACGCAGCCTTTGGTTTAACCGCACTAATTCCTGGTATATCATTCAAAGCTTTATATATATATTCTCGCTGTTCATATACTCTTCCACCTGGAACAATATAGTTATTTACACTTTGATAGCCACCAAGTGCTGTCTGAACAATTGACTGAGCTGGCACATTGGAGCAAATTCTCATATTAGATAACATATTAAGTCCCTGTATATAATCTCTGGCCATATCTTTATTTCCACTGAGAACCATCCATCCGATTCTAAATCCTGCAATCATGTGAGACTTAGATAAGCCACTGTATGTAACGCAGAATAAATCCGGTGCCAGCGATGCAATTGATACATGTTCTTCTCCATCCATAACCAGGCGGTCATAGATTTCATCTGAAAAAATGATAAGCTGATGTTCCCTTGCAATATCTACAATCTGCTGTAGAACCTCTTTTGGATACAATGCTCCAGTCGGATTATTCGGATTAATAATAACAATTGCCTTTGTTTTATCCGTTATTTTCTTTCTCATATCATTCATATCCGGATACCATTCTGACTGTTCATCACAGATATAATGGACTGCTTTTCCCCCTGCTAATGTTACACATGCCGTCCATAACGGATAATCTGGTGATGGAACCAGCACTTCATCCCCATTATCAAGCAATGCAGACATACTCAGATTAATTAATTCACTAACACCATTTCCAGTATAAATGTCTTCTATTGAAACATTTGGAATATTCTTAAGCTGAGCATACTGCATAATTGCTTTTCTGGCAGAAAAAAGACCTTTTGATGCGGAATAGCCTTCACATTCCACTATCTGTCTCTGCATATCATACACAACCTCATCTGGTGTGCGAAAACCAAATGGTGCCGGATTACCAATGTTTAACTTCAGTACGTGCGTACCATTCTCTTCCATCCTTGCTGCTTCGTCTACAACTGGACCTCTCACATCATATAGAACATTATCTAACTTTGATGACTTTTTAAATTTACGCATATGTATTTCCCCTTCTACTTTAACAGATTCACTAGACAACTCTACAATATTGTCATTGCCTGATATCCCTGCTTCTGAATTTATGCCATATAACCATTGACTGTCAACCTTCAGGATTTCTGCAAGGAAATGACCAATATTTTCTCTCGGAACAGCTTTCCCACTTACATATTGACTAATCTGGCTCTTACCAAGCTTGACTTCCTGGTCAGCTGCCGCTCGAAGCAAATCAACCTGTTTCACCCCTTGTCTGTTCATCGCTTCTTTCAATCGCTCTGCAAATATTTTGTCAGCCATACTTCATTCTCCTTCTTGATTCACTAACTAAGTTAGCTCTTTCAAAATTGAAAAAGTTCATTTCTTAATTAAACAATAGCACTTTACAATTAGAAGTTCAAGTGTTATTTAGTATAAAGTTCATTTTAATTTAATAAATAAAAAAGTTCATTTTCTATCGAATGAAAAGTTCATTTTCTGTATTGCCACTTCTTACAAAGTGCTGTCCTTATTTTAGTGAATATCAACATACCCCAATCATCCTAATGATGCTATAATTTACTTGTATTTCTTGAAAAATACAAGCAAAGATTAAAAGGAGGATATTATGAGTAAACGTAACAAAACTGGACAAAGAAATGCCTTTATATCATTTCTTATGATACTGGCAATGTCGGTTTCCATGATTTTTAGTAGTACAAATCTGGTTCAGGCTGGAAATGCAAAAGTTTCTACAAAATCCAGTGCCATGGAATTAACAACCGACGGAAGCAGCTGGAGCAATGGCTATTCCATAAATGCTTCTGTTAAAAATGTTTCTACGAAAACCATTCAAAACTGGGAACTACTAGTAGATGCTGCATCTTTCACCATTTCTGACATCTGGTGCGCAGAGGCCACACTGTCAGACGGCACTTATACCATTAAACCTGCTTCCTGGGCACAGACAGTCAGTACAGGTGGTTCCATTAATTTCGGATTTACCGGAACTGGTGCTATGCCGTCCCCATCTGATTTCCATATTTTATACTGGATTAACGGTGTAGAATATATAGATGGAATGATTGTTGAAGATATCGATAAACCTACTGAAAGCAGTGCAGTCCCTACCATAGAAACAAGCGTAGTTCCATCTGAGGAACCAACAACAGAAGTTTCTGAAATCCCTTCTATTGCACCTACTGCACCTACAAAAGAAACTCCATCGGCTGCACCTTCTGAAACTCCAAGCATTTCTCCAAGTTCACCTTGCGAGGATGCAGAAACAGATGATGACTGGCTTCATGTAGAAGGAACAAATATCTGTGATAAATACGGCAATAAAGTATGGCTTACTGGTGCAAACTGGTTTGGGTTTAACTGCCGTGAAAGAATGTTCTTAGATTCTTACAGCAGTAATATTGTTGCTGACATTGATGAAGTTGCCAACAAAGGTATCAACGTAGTTCGTATCCCAATCGCAACGGATTTATTATATTCCTGGAGCAAAGGTGAATATCCTGAATCTACGGATACCAGCTACAACAATGCCGACCTTGCTGGATTAAACAGCTATCAATTATTTAACTTCATGCTAGAGAATTTCAAACGTGTTGGAATCAAAGTTATTCTTGATGTACATAGTGCAGAAACCGACAATCAGGGACATACTAATCCTCTCTGGGTTACAAGCAATATAACCGAGCAGATGTTCAAAGATGCCTGGGTATGGGTAGCAGAGCGTTATAAACATGATGATACCATTATCGGATATGATTTAAAAAACGAGCCCCATACAAACACAGGTGATATGAAAATTAAGGCACAAAGTGCAATCTGGGATGATTCTTCTGATGCAAACAACTGGAAGCGTGTTGCTCAGGAAACTGCTCTTGATATTTTAAATGTAAATCCACATGCTCTGATTTTCGTAGAAGGCGTTGAAATCTATCCAAAAGACGGTGTTTGGGATGATGCCCAGATTAACACAAGTCCTTGGTATGGAACCTGCGATTACTACGGAACCTGGTGGGGTGGCAACTTACGTGGTGTTAAGGACCATCCTATCGATTTAGGAAAATATCAGAATCAGCTTGTTTATTCTGCTCATGACTACGGCCCAATCGTTTACAATCAGACATGGTTTCAGGGTGATTTCATAGATGCTGATGATGCAGAAGCATCCGATATCTTATATAACAAATGTTGGAAGGACAACTGGGCTTACATTATGGAAGATGGAATTTCTCCAATGTTCATCGGTGAATGGGGTGGAAAAACAGAAGGAAATGATACTCTTCTTTCCTTAAACACCAAGTATTTACGTGCTATGAGAGATTATATCATTGCAAATAAGTACACCATGCATCATACCTTCTGGTGTATCAACATTGACTCTGCGGATACGGATGGTCTTTTCACCCGTGGGGAAGGAACTGCTTTTCCAGGCGGCCGTGACTTAAAGTGGAATGACAATAAATATGATAATTACTTAGAGCCTACTCTGTGGAAAAACAGCAACGGTAAATTTCAAGGTCTTGACCATAAAGTTCCTCTAGGAGAAAATGGTGTGGCTTTAGGAACGACACAGCAGTAAATACTAAAAAATGAATTGACAAAAAAACACCTTTCAGCCATAAGAAAATGTAAAGAAGATTTCTAATTTTCCCTGCTTTCGAAAGCTAGTCCTTTCCCAAGTCAGGGAAAATTCTATTCTACTCCAGTTCTCATGAAACAAATGAGGATTCTTAATATTCTATATAACAAATCACTTAAGGTTTGTTTGAAATAGATTATCTATAATTTTTAGTCCAACGCATTCCATAAAAAGAAGGGCATACTGGACTATTTCCGTATACCCTGTCTTCTCATTTACCTTATGAACTTTCTGACGTATCTGGACTTTTACTTCGAAGCAGCGGCCATATAGTAAAAATTAAAAGTACTGCCAGCAGAATATAGGCCATAACATTAGATGCAGCAAAACCAATTGGCGTATTAGCTTTAATCACGCCAATTACCTGAAGAATAATTCCAACCAGTCCAATAATGGAACCACCTGCAACTAATCCAGAAGAAAGACTGATACCATTACTTACTCTTGCTTCTTTGTCTTTTTCACTTTTTGCTGTTTTTTCAATAAATACACGGACAAGGGCACCAATTAAAATAATAGAAGTCGTAGAAATTGGTAAATAGAAACCAATAGCAATGGTCATAATTGGAAGTTTCAATAAAAATAGTACAATACCAATCACGGCTCCTACAATAATCATATGCCAAGGCAGTTCACCTGACATAATACCAGCTGTAAGAGTAGAAATCAGGTTTGCCTGAGGAAGCGCAAATGGAACATTATCACCTGTAAGAGAAAGCTGATCGGCAAGCAGACGGATAACTCCAACTACCACAGCAACTCCAACAATACCGGCAATCATAAAATATTTATCCATTTCTTTTTTCTCGCCGCCAATTAAAAAGGTCACCTTCTGTGACTGAGCATATCCACCACCGACGGAAATCGCTGTAACAATAAACGTACCAAATAAAAGAAGGGTCTTATTATGTGCCTGATCGGTCCATCCCATAATCACAAACAGAAGGGTTACAATCACTAAGGAAGCAATTGTCATACCCGATACTGGAAGATTGGATGTTCCAATGGTTCCTGTCAATCTTCCCGAAACAATTACAAATAAAAGAGATAAAAATAATGCAAATACGGCTCCTAAAACGGTCATTAAAATATTCCCATGAGAAATCAGGAAACCTGCTGCAAAGGCAAGAACAATTCCAATCAGTAATAGCCATTTTGCAAAAGAAGACGAATCTCCACCTTGTTCTGATTTTGCACTCATAGTTTCCTTAATAGAAACTACAATGGTAGGAATTAAACGGATTGCACCAATTAATCCTCCGGAAAGCATCATGCCGGCACCAATATACTTGACATAACTTCCAGAAATGTGATTAACCTGCATGGCAGACAAGCCGACTCCCGGATTATTCCAAATATTTTCGCCCTCTCTGGCAAAATTAGAAAAATAGCTAATCAATGGAAGAACTGCAAAATTCGCCAAAATGGACCCAGCAAACATAGTCACAGATACTTCCAAGCCAACAATAAATCCAATTCCAAGTAAGAGCGGATTGACTTCTACTTCCAGCTTCCACTTATAGAATTTTTCATTTACATAGCTAATCACACTATTGGCAACATTCAAAAATGAACCAGTGAATACGGTAATAATACCACCGACTCCAAAGCCGATTCCCATGTATTTCATGGAGTCACCAGCACCTTCGGAAGCAACCAGCGTTTCAGAAATTGCCAGAGATTCTGGATACATTAATTTCCCATGTTCTTCGACTATGATATTCTTATAGACGAGGGATGACATTCCCATTCCAAACAACACACCACCGGTACTGACCAGAAAACCTTCCACAAAAGAAACATTTGCTCCAATCAGAAGAACCGCCGGAAGCAGATAAATAATTCCGCTGGCTATGGATTCCCCGCCACTTGACATTCCTTGAACAAGATTCTTTCCAAGAATGCCTTTTTTCTTTGCAAACACTGCAATAAATCCGGAACCAATAATGGAACCAGGAATACCGGCTGCTACGGTAAGACCGGACTTCATGCCTGAGTACGCAGTTGACGCTGCAAACAGGGCAGCAAGCAGAATTCCGATAATCAGGATTGCTGCATTTCCTCCGGTTTTTTCACCACTGGAGACATAAGGAACATAATCCTTGCCATGTACTCCTCCATAAGCATCTTTTGATAATTTTTTATGCATACGCACCTATCCTTTTGTATAGTTTAGTCGTCTCAAGCGGTACAAGTAATGGAGATACTTGTCGTATAAGAAAACTTATTATACATTTTTTGTAGACAGGTGCGTTTTTATGTATTTAAAAATTATTTTTTTAGAAAAAAATATCCTGTCGGTACATTATTTCCAGTTCCCGCTGCTGTAAAATTAATTGTTACAGAACTTCCTGGTGCTAATGCTGTATCCCAAGATGCATTATTCACAATAACTTTTGTTCCCGTCTGACTTATTAATTCTGCTCCCCATAAGCTGTTAATTGTACTTGCATAATCAAAAGATAAGGTCCAGCCATTATAGATTTTCGTTGAATTATTTGTTAATACAATCTGTCCCTGAAAATTACTTCCCCAGTCACTGACAACCGAATACTCACAGCTGATTCCATTTGGAAGACCTGCTGTCGTACTACCACCTGTAGCTGCAGATGGAGATGGTGTCGTAGATGGTGCTGTTGAAGCGGATGGGGAAGAAGCTGTATTAATTTTCTCTAATACCCACTGCTGATTCGTTGCACCAGTATAGGTCCACTGACATACATTGGTTCCATCTGTTTTTCCAAAGCTATAAACATCAATCGCTTTTGTTCCATTGCTTGCTTTTGTCAGCAGACAGTAAACATTATTGGTAGAAGTCTTAGCCAGCTGATATTTCTGTGCATTTCCTGAATACCCTGAATAAATCTGAACATTGGCACCATCTTCATCGGCTCCATTTGCAATATCAAGCATATAGTTTCCTAATCCACTTGTCAGTGTAACATAACCATCAGACGTGTTTGTCACATACCATTTTTGTCCTGCTTGACCTGTTCCTGTACTGATTTCTACATTCTGTATGTTTGCACCTTTATTATCCTTTACCTGAAGGTATTTCTGTGCATTCATATTTTTTAAGTAATACCATCCATCTGTTACTTTTTCTGTTGTTATAGAAGCCGTAGGTGATGAAGATGGTGTACCAGCTTCACAGTACCAGCTGTCCAGTACACATCCATTGGATGCAGCAAAGAATAAATTCTTCGTACCGGATGTTCCATTTAATGTTCCCGTTACTGTTTTAAATGTGCTGTTGCTTCCTGTTGCAGGAATAGTTACATAACCAAGAACCGTACCTGTCTGACTGCCTGCACAGACTTTAATCACTGCTCCACTTGTAGATGCTGCTTTGATGGAAATCTGTGTAGAATTGGACGAAAATTCTACATTGGATACACCCAGCCAGTCACCTTTGTCCATAACTGCTGTTGTATCTACACCAGAACCGCTGACGGTAACGCCTCCTTCCCATGCCATGTTTGCTGCTCTCTGAGTCGTATATGGATTTAAGTTCTGTGTCTGAGAAACGCCTGCTAATGTTCCTGTTGCTGCAGAGAATCCATTATTAAATGTTAAATTATCAATCTGTGTGGAACGAAATCCTTTCTGAGAACCATAAATCTGTTTATTGAGCCATTCCGAATGATATGCGATATACCATTTATTCTTAAACTGAAATAACGTATGATGATTGTTTCCTGTTGTTCCAAAGAAAGTACCTGGATTTTTGAAAATCTGTCCTTTGTAAGTAAATGGTCCTGTCGGGCTGGAACTTGTCATATAGCAGATGCATGCTGTTCCAGGATAACCACCTGACCAATTCGAGCAATAAGAATAATAATATGTATTTCCTACTTTATTAATTCCAGAATCTTCAAATATATAAGGTGCATCAATGGTAACTGGTGTTCCTGCAAGACTTGTCATGTCAGAACCAAGTTTTACAACACGGGCTGTCTTTGGATTCGCACTCTGTCCATCTGGAACGCCTCCTCCAAAATACAGATAACCAGTTCCATCACTGTCCACTAAAACAGCTGGGTCAAATAACCAGGTAACACTGGCACAGTTTGCGGTAGAACGGCTTACTAATGCTTTCCCAATCGGATCTTTCCATGGTCCTGTTGGAGAATCTGCTGTTAAAACACCGATTCCATTTGCATTATTTGCGAAGTATAAGAAAAACTTTTCTTTTCCATTAATTGTTTTATGGCATGCAGTTGGTGCCCAGGAACATCCTGCCCATTTCGCTGCTCCGCTTGAACCAGCTGCTGCAATAGAACCATGATCCGTCCAGTTTACCATATCACTGGAAGACATACAGTTAATCTTATTTATCTTCGCATAGCTATTGCTTGTTACTGAATATCCGTCGCTGATATCTCCATCGTTTGATGTGTAAATATAAACTCTTCCGTTATACTCCATAACACCAGGATCGGCATTATATCTTGTTGTCAGGCATGGATTATGCCAAGTTGTCGGTTTATAGCCTTTTGCTAAGATTACTCCGTTAAAAGCACTTGCTGCATCAGCGGCAGATACTGCTTTGGGAACTGTAGCCAGGGATACTGCAATCAGACCACAAGTTAGTACTGCTGCAATTACTTTTTTGAACTTCATATTACCCTCTCCTTTTTTAATAAATGAATAGCTGACAGGTAGGTTAGATGCTGTCCCACTTGCAATATCATTATACTCATTGCTTTTTGCTGCTGTAAATATCGGATTGTGCCTAAGTAGTTTACCTATTTTGCCTTGCATAAATGCACAAAAAGTGAGCCTGTCAGATAAATTCTGACAGGCTCACAGATTTATTCATAGGATAAAATTATAACATTACTGAATTAATGCTAAGAACGTAGCTCTATCGCATTTTCCATCTGCTGATAATCCCTGAGAAGACTTGAAGGAATTGATTGCAGTCTGTAATCCAGAACCAAACTGACCTGGTATTTCAACACCATTTGGATTATATCCTCTTAACATAACAAGGATTTCTGCTGCAGTTACCATGTACTGAGTTTCCCCTTTTACTACATAGTGGCTTCCCAATGCTGAACTAGAAGCATTTCCCCAAACACCATCTACAGCTAATCCTGCATTGTAATCTTTGTTCAGTGCAGTCTGCAATACTTTAATACCAGCTTTTTTCGTTGCTGTTCCACGGACACCATCTGCTGTAATACCTGCTCCTGCAAAGCTGTTGCAGTACTGCTGTCCTGTTGCAACTACGGAATTTCCTGAAGTTCCTGTGCCTCCATTGCTTCCTGTGTAACGAAGAATACAGTTCCAAGGTTTGTTGTAATAAGAACGAATGCAGATTTCTTTTCCTGTCTGATCACCAGATGCTCCACCTGTGGTTGTTCCTTTTTCGTTGATGCTGGCATGTACAATCTGACCATTTCCAATGTACATTGCTGTGTGAGAGCTTGTATTTAACAGAACATCACCACGCTGTAAACCAGAACCATTTGATAATACAATCTGAGATGTTACATCAGAAAAACCTGTTTTTAAAAATACACTTTTCATATTTCCTGTGTAAGTTGCACCATTTGTTTTTACTGGTACACCAGCCTGTTCCCATGCACTGATAACAGCAGAAGAACAGTCATAGTTTGGTCCCCATCTGTGTGTCTGATCATAGCCATGTGAATCATCATTTGCTAAATTAATCATCCATTGTGTTGCGTTTTCAATTTTACTCATAATAAAAGCCTCCTGAATTTGATTTTATTTTTGATAGAAAGACCAGCGCCGTTTTTCTATGCCTGAATCTTACAATGGATGAATCATGCAATACCATGCAATATCAATTTGACTGGAATTTTTAAAGATGGTGTCAGAAAATAAGATATTTTTTAAATAAGTTTACAAAAAGAAAGCTTTCTCCTTTTTTAATAGAAAAAGAAAGGAGATTCTGTTATGAAAAAGAACATCGAATTATGTAATAAAAGAAAAAAATATCTACAATCTTATTTAACCATGACTACTTCTATCAAAGTAATTGAAAACCTAATTCAGTCTTTAAGAAAGGAACATGCAGAAGACATCGTTTACATAGAAAACAAGAAACAATATGAAACTGTTCACGAACAAATCAGAAATCTGACCGAAAGCCTTGGAACGCTGTTAGAAGAAAAACAGAACTTATGCGAAATCATACTTCACGACATTGAAAAGATGGAACAGGAAACTGAAAAAAATCTGCTCATTCTAAAATACATTAATGGCTACACATGGGAACAGATTTGCGAAATCATGAATTACAGCCTGCGTCAAACTTACTACATCCATAACCATGCTCTGGAACATTTTTCAGAAACATAAAAAAGTGTATTTTTTATATAGAAAAGCTCCTCGGTCAGAAGAATTTCCTGTATTCCAAAGAGCTTTGATTCTTTTATATATTTATGCTTTCCGTTCCCAATCCGTTTTTTTATAAGAATATAAAAACAGTAGAAATGCTAATAAAATAGATGCAACATCACCAATAGGCTGGGCAAATACCAACATTTTCGCTGAACTGCATACTGCATTTAAAATACAGAGTACCGGCAGATAAATGATTCCTTGACGGCTGACGGATAATATCAAAGATGGCAGCGCTGCACCCATAGCCTGAATGGTATTAATTAATACAAATAAAATTCCAAGAACCGGTCCCGTCATCATTAATATATGTACAAACTGTATTCCAAACATATAAGCTTTGTGATTGCTTAAAAACGCACGAACGAGAACACTGGAACCGACAAAACATATGATTGTCATAACTACACCAACAATAACTGTTAACAAAATGGCAAACTGTAAAATATTCTTAAAACGCTTTCTGTTTCTGGCACCATAGTTATATCCAAGTAACGGCTGAATTCCAGTGCCAATACCAATTAAAAGCATAACGACAATCATATTTACCTTCATTGCCACACCAAGTCCAGCAACTGCCATATTTCCATACTTAATCATGAAATTATTAACCACAATATTGGAACTACTCATCAAAACAGAATTCAAAGATGCCGGAATACCAATTGCAAGAACTCCTAATGCAATTCCTTGTCTCGCTTTATAGTCTTTTAATTTAATGGAAAGAATCTTACTCTTTCCAATCAAATGATATAGATAAACTGCTGTACTTAAAATATTTCCAACTACCGTTGCTGCTGCAGCTCCAGCAACATTCCAGCCAAACCCCAGAATCATAAGCGGATCGAGAATAATATTGGCAACATTTCCAACAACAATTCCTATCATTGCGGTATTGGCTTCTCCTTCCGAACGGATTATGTTACTGAACATATTGCTTATAATCAAAAACGGAACACCAACTGCTATTATCTGAAGATACTGTTTCGCATACGCAAATGTCTCTGCATCCGCACCAATAATCCTACAAACAGGATTTACAAATATCCAGATAAGAACCATGGAAATAACACCTATCCCCAGTCCTGTCCAGAAACAAAAGGATGAGGCATGTTTTGCATCCTCTCCCCGGTTCTCACCAAGCCGCCTGGAAATCATAGATGTCCCACCAATTCCAAACAGCATGCCGATTGCCATAAACAATAAAAATGCAGGTGTCGCAATGGAAACAGCAGCTACCATAACTGCATTTTTTGTCTGTCCAATAAAAAAAGTATCTGCCAGATTGTACACAAGCACCATCAGCATACTGATAACCGTTGGAATTACATTTAATAATACTGCCTTAGGAACAGGGGCATTTTCAAACAAATCCGTTCCCTGCGTAGTTACATTCTTTTTACTCATATTACATACTTCCTCCTATATTCTGATTTCTATTTTTTTCCGTTCTATTGATGCCCCAGCTGGAAGTGCATTTATTACAGTCTGCTCCCAAGGAGTTCCTGTTACTCTATCCAGAACTACAATTTTTCCATGATCCGTTCTTGTACGGATTAATCTTCCACATCCCTGCTTCAGTTTTAATCCCATGTCCGGATAATCAACTGTAATAACCGGATCCTGTCCTTGTTCTTTGGCTTCTTTCCTTTGTACTTCCAAAAGTGGATCTAACTTTGGAAATGGAAGCTGCCATACAACAAGCAAGGTTAATGCCTCACCTGGCACATCAATTCCTTCCCAGAAATCCACACCAACTAAAACAGATGTTTCTTCTTCCCGAAATCTCTGCACCAAATATCCTCTTTCCCCTTTGTCCTCCCAAAGAATTTCAAATGCAAATTCATAATCAGCCAGTGCTTTTCGGATTCTCTTTACTTCTTCGGTAGAATTTACAAGCACAAGTGTCCGTCCTTCATTTTCCTGCAGCAAAGAAACCATCTTTTGTATTTTTTCAGAAAACTCATTTTCTTTATCAGATGGTTCTGACAAAACAATTACTGCCTGTTTCTCAAATTCAAAAGAACTTCCAACGAATGACTTAGATGGTTCTTTTACCCCAACAGTCCTTGCAAAATAATCAAAGTTTCCTTTGTTACTTAGGGTTGCAGAAGCAAAAACCACCGGAATATTTTTCTGATACAACTGTTTGTCTAACATTTCGCTAATCTTACGGGGCACTACCCAAAATGTTCCATCCTTTTTATCCACCCAGGCAATAAATTCTGCTCTGTCTTTCCCGCAGAATCTCGCCAGTGCTGCTGTTGCCCGTTCCATCTGCCCTTCAAATGCCTGTATCTGAGTTGGTGTCAGAGACTCAATATACAGTTCCTGCTCAATCTGCAGTTCCAGAAGCACATGATCCATTGATTGACGAAACGCTGCTGCCACGCGTAACAAAGTTTCCGTTCTTCGAATGGATAATCTCTCGGAACTTTCTCCAGCAATTACTGACGCTTTTAATACTTTAAAAAATGCATTGGATGCTTTCTCCAAAGAAACCGTTGCTTTGACCAAAGATGGTCTGGCATCCTGAATCTCCTCCAGGCATTGAATCATACTGTCAATTTCCTCACGGATAACCGGATTTCCCGCCTGCATAGCTGCTGGAAGCAGAACTTTATGTCCTTCATCAAAAACTACCGCAGAATAGTCTGGAAGAATCGACAGCTTCCCGTCCGCAATCCTTTCTTCCCTTGTCCATAAATCGTGGAAGAAAGTCGCATGGTCAACGATAATTAAATCTGCTGCTTCCCTGTAATATTTTCTTGCTTCTACCAGCCTGCAATATCCACGGCTGGAACAGGTATCACATGCCACATACTCATTCCAGCAGATTTGTTTCCAAATCCGATCGGATATCTCTGGAATTTCTGAACGCTCTCCCAATGTAGTTGTTAACAGCCACTGCTGCACTTTATCCGAGTCTTTTCCCAGTCCATCTGCATTTTCCGTTGCACGAATATCACAAATATATTGACTGGAATCCTTGGCCATTCTGGCATCTACCTGAAGTCCTAAAAGCCGGGAAAGTGTTTCGATATCTCCGGTGCTTCCCGCAAGCTGTTCCTGAAGTGCCGGCGTCGCACACGCAATCACTACTGGCTTTCCGGTAAATCTGGCATAAGGAATGGCAGATAATAAATAGGCAAATGTTTTTCCTGTTCCAAGTCCCGCCTCTGCCATATGGACTTTTCCATCACACATAGCATCTGCAATTTGAAATGCAGTGAATATCTGCTCATCTCTCTCTTCTAATCCCTGCTCCGGCAGAATGTCATATAACACATCTCCAATCCATTCGGATAACTTTCCCTTAAAATCCTGTCTATTTTGAAATTCAAAAGGTATTTTTTTTCTTGCGCACATATATTTTTCTCCTATGCATCTAGTATGCTGTTTGGTTTTTAGATTATTATAAACTAATCTTTTGAATCGGGCTAGGGATTGAAGATATTTCCATATTTACCTTAATCGAAACATCCTATCCGACTTCATCTCCCTGCTGAACTCATTAAAGTCCACATGCTGAAGCACTACTCCTGTTTCATTTGCAAGATTCACAATGGCATAAATAGCCTGGTCATAGTTCTCTCCTGTCGAGAGATTATATTCAAACGCATCGAGGAAATTTTGAAAAACTGTTCTCTGTCTGATTTCAAGTTCTTTGAAATACATTTCTATCTGTTTCCGATACTCTATTACCAATGCAGCTGCCTCATCGTTCAGCTTTGCAATACGACGATATTCTAAAGCATTCAGTTTCGCATTTTTAATAATCGTTTGAATGCACGTTACCACATAACTGGAAACAGAATAAACTGCCATTGGAACAAACACTCCTGTTCCCCCAGCAACAGATGCAATTGCTTTGGTAAAATAAATCGTAGCTGTCGTTTTCACAACCGTGCCTTTCAGTTCTTCATTTAACTCCTCTACACTAATTTCTCCCTTCGAATAGGCATACACTGAAACACCGCAGTCTATCACTCCACCAGCAATTGCCGTAGCTGCACTTGCATCAGAAATGACCGGAATATTTGCTTTTTTCCCGCCAATTCGTAAAACAGAGGATAAAAATCCTGTCGCACCTCCTCTTGCTCCACCCTTTACCGTATCAATTCCTATGTTCTTAAGTGCACCTTTTACATCTCCCCCATTTTGGTATATCTCATAAAAGTTCGTTACACTAGAAACAATTCCATTCGAAAGTGCCCCCATAGCAGCACCTCCTCCAGTTCGTGCAGCAATCTCCTTACAATACTGTTGTCTTTCAAAGTGTTTTGCATATTCCATAATAGATTTTCTCGATAACTTACCATCAGGTCCTCTAAACTGTAATAACTCATCTGTACTTGTTCCTCCTGATGTTATCCCTGTCTGTGGATCCATTAGACCGTGTTCATTCAAATTTGAAATAATATCCTGATAGGTATCTTTTGAAATTTCACCTTGTTCTTTCATTCTCTTTAACTGATTCTTTACCTCAACAACAGTATCCGATGTCGTAACTCTCTGCATCCCGTCATATTTCCTGTCTGCAAAATTTCTCGCTGTGTCATGAGGATTATTATTTATCTTTGCCTGTCCTCTTCCTAACACATTTCCATCACGCACCATGCGAAAATCATCTGATGCCGTATGCTCTCCAAAACCACCTTCGCTCTGAGATACATCTGTCACAGGTACTTTATCAAAATCCTTTTTTCCTTGATTCGCAAGATTTCTGGTAAGTTTTGCACTCTCTATAAACTCAAACAGATTTCCCTTTCCCTGTTCATACCCTACCTCATGTCCCGGTCTGGTCATCCGTATTCCCTTTGCACGGAATAAATTCATTCCGTCCATAGACACATCCGTCCCATGCTGAACACTGCCCGCAATAAAATCACCGGCATAATCTGCTATATGATTTGTTATTTCTTTTTGCGTTTTCTTTTTTAACATTATCTACACCTCAGTTGGGATCCGGTTCCCTGCTTCTTTTGCCTCATCCAGAATATTTTCGGCATTACCATCAATATTTCCTTCCTTATCAAGTAATGGAGCCGCAAGCACTTTATATAAAATCTGAGCCATCAGCCATGAAATATGTAACGTTTTCTGCTGTTTCTGCGTAAGCTTCCGGTAGTCAATCTTAATCTGCATACCAAACAGCTTTCTGATTTTGTTTCTAAAATAGTGTTCCTGCACCTTATAGGATTCCTGATACACACTCTCTAAATCCATCAGAACTGGTAAATACTTTTGGGCATAGTTTAAAATAAATTCTTTATAACTATTTGATAATTCAGAAATTCCTTGTAAAACAGAGGTCATCGTTTTCATTTGTTCCGCTGCTTTCTTTGCCTCTGAATACGTCTCTTCTGCCTTGGCCAGATTCTCCTCCGCCTTAGCTGCCATGATAAAACCTGCTGCTGCCAGCACTGGACCCGCTACAATGCCACCAAGAACCATCGTTCCTCCTGCCATTCCCATTCCTCCTGCTGCCAGAGACCCACCGCCAAACCACGCAAGTGTAGCATTTGTAGCAGCAGCTCCTGACAAGGTTGCAATTGCTGTTCCAGTGGAAGCACTGGCAAACATCATGGCACCTCCATAGGTTGCTACGCCTGCTAATGCCCCTGCCCCCAGCGAAGCTACTCCACCTTTCATAATTTCTGTTGCCTTTATAGATGCAACTTGCATTTTTTTCAAATTTCCTGTTTCAGATGCTTTCAAATGATTACTTGTATTAACATTCCCTTCTACATTCACTTTTTTAAAATGATGAAACAATTCAACAAACTTTCCCATCTGTTTTGACCATACATTAAGTTTTACCTCTCCTAATACATCTAAATCTTCTGAGGTAATTTTTCGTTGAGATTCTAACTCTTTCTCAGCTTTTGTATATTTCGTCTGTGCCTGGTTAATTAAATCCTTTGCTTTCGAATTGTCTGATACAGCTTTTCCACCCTTTACAAGTCCAGCTGCTCCTGCTATTCCAGCGATCCCGGCTAAAATAAATGGTACTGGCATTACTGATTCCTCCTTAACATCTGGCAGCTTTGAATATTTAACTTTATATATTCTTCATAACTCATGCTATCCTGAAAGTAATGATACATGGCATTGATATTACATTTTTCTGGACGCTTCTCATAAATGGTGCAGAGATTTGTTCTTTTATCAAAATACAGACAAATTCCTGTTCCATCATCTAAATCTAAGTAAAGTTTAGAGCGTCCAATACTTCGACAGCAGCAGCCACATTTTTTGCATGGATATGCAATAGTCATTTTTTGTCACCAGCTTTTCATCGTTGTATTTATAAAGCATAAAAGTATTATAGCAAAAAACCTCCTCCGCCATCTACACTTAAAAGCCCAGATACCAGAGAAGGACATTATCCCCTTACACTATTGTGAAATTTTCTTTGTTCTTTCATATTCCATATTAATATTCTTATGACGTTTCTGAACTTTGCCTACACCAATTTTTTTCTCTCCGTAAAAGAAATTACTTTTTCCTTTCTTTTCTTCTAACAACTGTTTTAATTTTTCCATATCTTTTGCTGACATATTTTATTCCTCCAATTAATGCTTACGAAATAAGTTCACTTAACGATTTATTTCTGCTTACACGGCAGTTCTTTACATGCAACACCTAAAATTAGGATTCACATGATTCAACCTTCTATACTTTATCACACTTTATTATATTAATGCAAATATTATATTTGCTCGAACATTCTCTTAATATTAATATAACAGCAGTAAAGCTTAACATCATTGAAAATGTTAGATTTAATTTAATCGTTGTCATCATTTTCTTTGATAAATCTAATAAATGCTGTAGTTCTTCAATTTTATCGTCTACCAGAGCTATATCAGCTGCATCGACTGCAATATCACTTCCAAATCCACCCATTGCAATGCAAACAATCTGCCACAACATCTGAAATTTGAAACTGATGAGCAATACTGTTTGCTACTCTTTGGTTATCTCCTGTAAGCAGCACAGGATTTACACCAGTCTTCATGATGCATGCTATTACCTTTGACATATTGCTTCTCAAGACATCTGCCATTGCAATAATTCCTATTAGGCTTCTATTGATACACACATAAATAACAGTACAGCCTTCATTAAAATATTTCTGAGCAATCCCAGTAATCTTGTCTGTTTTGATTTGATTCTCTTTTAATAGTTTAAGATTCCCTGCAATAACTTGCTTCCTTTCTACCACTGACTCAACGCCTCGACCTGGAAGCATGATAAATTTATCTGGTCTTTTGATTTCTAATCTTGTTCCTGAATGTAACAATTTACCAATGATTTCCCTAATAGATGTTCTGAAGCCTTTTCTGCAATTGCAGTTAACTGATATAATTCTTTATCAGAGTAATCAGCATTTACACTTTTCACGGCACTTACTTTCGGCGTTCTAAAGGTAAGTGCCCCGGTTTTATCAAAGCATATTTGGGATACCTGAGCAAGTCTTTCCAATGCATCTTGTATGATATTTATATAAGCTAAATATCACATTTCCTTTCTTTTTTATTTGTGATTTATAATACATTCAGATGT
>CAKSBP010000040.1 GCA_934438135.1 uncultured Clostridium sp.
AAAAATTTGACATAAAAAGAGCAGGTATTACAAGGCCTGCGATAGATTTTCTAATTATTAAACTGTCAAACTCCCGTGCTATGATGATAGATGGAGAATACATTGACAGAACAAAGGTATCCGTCTATAATAGAGAAAATTAGGTTATAGTGCATACTTGCATTCGAAAAAGAGGAGGAAAGCTGCATGAAAATAAAGGGAGCAGAATTGTTTGTAAAGGCCTTAAAAGAAGAAGGAGTTGACAAACTGTTTGGTTATCCGGGAGGATATGCCATTGATTTGTTTGATGCCTTATACGATCAGGAGGATATTGAGATTATTCTAATGCGTCATGAACAGGCTCTGGCACACGCAGCAGATGGATATGCACGTTCCACAGGAAAAGTAGGTGTATGTCTTGTAACCAGTGGACCAGGTGCTACAAATCTGGTTACGGGAATTGCAACGGCAAATTATGACAGTGTTCCAATGGTATGTTTTACCGGCCAGGTACCGACAAACCTGATTGGAAATGATGCATTTCAGGAAGTTGACATGGTGGGAATCACGAGAAATATCTGTAAATACGCAGTTGCTGTCAGGAAGAGAGAAGACCTAGGAGAGATTATTAAGAAAGCATTTTACATAGCAAAAAGTGGAAAACCGGGAGTTGTTGTGGTAGATTTACCAAAGGATGTGCAGATTGCATTGGGTGATGATACCTACCCGGATGAAATCAATATTCGTGGCTATAAACCATCTACAGGTGTACATATTGGACAATTAAAAAAAGCCATGAAGCTTTTAAATAAAGCGAAGAAACCGTTATTCTTGGTTGGCGGCGGGGTAAAAACTGCACATGCCCAAGAGCAGCTTCGTCATGTGGTAGAGGTAACAGGGGTTCCTGTTATTACCACGATTATGGGAAAAGGTTCCCTTCCAACGGATCATCCACTTTATATTGGAAACATTGGACTTCATGGAAATTATGCATCCAATCATGCAGTCAGTGAGTGCGATGTTCTGTTTTCCATTGGAACAAGATTTAACGATCGTATTACTGGTAAATTGAGTGAATTTGCAAAAAATGCTGCTATCATTCATGTAGATATTGATCCAGCATCCATTTCCAGAAATATTGTGGTAGATATTCCGATTGTTTCCGATGCAAAGACAGCATTGGAAGCTATGGGAGAACATGTGAAACCATTAAAATGCAGAGAATGGGTAGAAAAAGTAGAATCCTGGAAAAATAAATATCCGATCCAAATGAAGCAGGGAGAACGGATGAATGCACAGAATATTATTTCCAAGATGAATCAGATGTTTGATAAGTCCATTACGGTTACGGATGTTGGACAGAATCAGCTCTGGACAACGCAGTTTTTAGAGATGACAGAAGGAAAACAGCTGTTAACATCCGGTGGTCTTGGAACTATGGGATATGGCCTGCCTGCTTCTATAGGAGCCCAGCTTGGTAATCCTGATAAAAAGGTAATCTGTATCGCAGGAGACGGCGGAGCCCAGATGAATATCCAGGAGCTTGCCAGTGCAGTAACATTGGAACTTCCAATTATTTTCTGTATTTTTAATAATTCTTATCTTGGAAATGTGCGCCAGTGGCAGGAAATGTTCTATAAAAAGAGATATTCTACTACCTGTTTAAGACATCACAGAAGCTGTGGCAATCACTGTGAGAATGCTAAAGTCTGTTGTGAAAAATTTAAATACACACCAGATTTTGTAAAACTGGCAGAAAGCTATGGTGCACTTGGAATCCGTGTAGAGAAGGCAGAAGATATTGAAGGAGCATTGAAAAAAGCAGGGGAACAGAAAAATACGCCGGCAGTCATTGAATTTATTTTGGATCCAAATGACATTGTTATGCCAATGGTACCAGGTGGAAACAGTTTAAGTGATATGATTATGGAATGGTAGGAGGAGAGCAGAATGAAAAAGCGTTGGATATGTCTTTATGTAGAAAATGAAATCGGAGTACTTGCCAGAATTTCTGGCCTGTTTGCCTCCAAATCCTATAATGTGGATAGTCTGACAGTAGGTACAACAGAAGACTCTACCATATCAAGGATGACAATCAGTGTAACTAGTGATGATAAAACATTTGAACAGATTATTAAACAGTTGAATCGAAGTGTAGAAGTCATTAAAGTAGTCGATTACACAGATATTCCAATCTATTTAAAAGAACTGATGTTTGTAAAAATAAACTGTATAAAAGAAGCAGATAGGGAAGAAGCATTCCGTATTGCTAAAGTATTTAATGTAACCGTAGCGGACTATAGTCCTAAATATATTCTTCTCCAGTGCGTACAGACAGGGGCAAGAAATAATGATTTAATTCAGCTTTTACAGAAGTGCTTTGTGAACCGTCTGGAAATTGTCCGGGGTGGAAGCGTAGGAATCGAAGCAGTTAGTAAACATTTTAATTAGAACAGCTGCATATACATTATAAGAAAGAAGAACAGATTTTCAAAGGGCAGCAGGCTTTTAGAAAAGTCTGTTTTTCTTTTTTTAATAAAATATTGATATAAAACTAGGAAATTTAGTATTGTAGTAAAAAAGGAATAGGGGTATACTAAATACATAATGAAAACGTTACCGGAAACGATGTCAACAAAGAAAATTTTAATTTGGGAGGTTTTAATATGAGAAAGAAATTTGCAGCATTTGCAGTAGCAGCATGTCTGGCTGCAGCATTTATAACAGGATGTGGAAATTCAGGCAAAGAGACTTCTGTAGATTCTTCTAAAGGGAGTGTGTATTATTTAAATTTTAAACCAGAACAGGACGAAGCATGGCAGAAACTTGCCAAGGAATACACAAAGGAAAAAGGTGTAAAAGTTACAGTATCTACAGCTGCTTCTGGTACATATGAAGAAACATTAAAGGCAGCTATGGCAAAATCTGATGCACCTACTTTATTCCAGGTAAATGGACCGGTAGGTCTGGCAAACTGGAAAGATTACTGTTATGACTTAAAAGACTCTAAATTATATTCAGATGTAACAAGCGATGATTTTGTATTAAAAAATGAAGATGGAAGCATTCCAGGTATTGCCTATGTTATTGAAACTTATGGCTTGATTTACAATAAAGCAATCTTAAATGATTACTGTAAATTAGATAACGCAGTGATTTCCAAACCAGAAGACATTAACAGTTTTGATACCTTAAAAGCAGTAGCTGACGATATTCAATCCCGTCTGGATGAAATGAATGATAAATACAATCTTGATTTGCAGGGGGCATTTACATCAGCTGGAATGGATTCCAGTTCTGACTGGAGATTTAAGACACATCTTGCAAATCTTCCTATTTATTATGAGTACAAAGACAAAGGCATTTCAGAAACAGATGCTATTGAAGGAAAATACTTAGACAATTACAAACAGATTTGGGATTTATACATCAATGATTCTACCTGTAAACCAGGTTTATTATCCAGTAAGACAGGTGATGATGCATCTGCTGAATTCGCAATGGGGAATGCAGTATTTTATCAGAATGGTACATGGGCTTATGATGATATCAAAGACTATGAAGTTGCTGATGATGACATGGGTATGATGCCAATATATATTGGTGTTGACGGAGAAGAAAATCAGGGATTATGTACTGGTTCTGAAAACTACTGGTGTGTAAATAGTAAAGCATCTGAAAAAGATATCAATGCAACACTTGATTTCTTACAGTGGGTAGTAGAAAGTGATAAAGGACGTGACAGTCTTGCAAATGAAATGGGATTTGTTACTCCATTTTCCACTTTTACTGATAAATATGTAGCAGATAATCCATTAATCCGTGCTGCAAATGAATCCATTAAAGCCGGTAAAACATCAGTATCTTGGAATTTCTCCTCCATTCCATCTGAGAACTGGAAAAACGGTGTTGGAGATGCATTACTTGAATATGCACAGGGCACAGGAAAATGGGATGCTGTCACAAAAGCTTTTGTAGACGGCTGGAAGACAGAGTACAAAGCTGCTCATGAATAGGATTAGAATGTAAAATGTGAAATGGCAGGCTTTCTAGTCTGCCATTTTATAAGAAAGGAACGACTTATGAATAAATCAATAAAAAAGTATTTTCCGGTTTTTGCATTACCGACATTGATTGCCTTTTCCATTGGTTTTATTATTCCTTTTATAATGGGAGTTTATCTCTCATTTTGTGAATTTACGACAGTAAAAGATGCAAGATTTGTTGGAATTAAAAATTATACCCGTGTATTCACGGATTCTACCTTTCCACATGCTTTATGGTTTACTGTAGCATTTACAATTGTTTCTGTCCTGGCAATTAATCTGCTGGCATTTATTATTGCAATGCTGTTAACAAGAGATATTAAAGGAACAACATTGTTCCGTACCGTATTTTTCATGCCAAACCTGATTGGTGGTATTGTATTAGGATATATCTGGCAGTTAATTTTAAATGGTATCCTGCTCCACTTTAACCGTACTCTTACATATACTTCCGTTTATGGATTCTGGGGTCTGGTTATTTTAATGTGCTGGCAGCAGGTTGGATATATGATGATTATCTACATAGCTGGAATTAAAAATATTCCAGGAGATCTAATTGAAGCAGCAAAGATGGATGGGGCAACTAAGTGGCAGCTGTTAAAGCACGTTACGATTCCAATGGTTATGCCGTCTGTAACAATTTGTACGTTCCTGACATTAACAAACTCCTTTAAGCTGTTTGATCAGAACCTGGCATTGACAGCTGGACAGCCTTCAAATATGTCTGAAATGCTCGCATTGAATATTTATAACACATTTTATGGTAGAAATGGATGGGAAGGTGTAGGTCAGGCCAAAGCAGTTATATTCTTTCTTATGGTAGCCGTCATTGCAATGATTCAGAACAGATTGACCAGAACAAAGGAGGTACAGCAGTAGTGAAACAGAAATCAAAAATTATAAGTGGAATTTTAAGTGTATTTTTTGCTATACTGTCCGTAGTTTATATCTGTCCAATTTTGATTGTTATTATAAACTCCTTTAAAAAGAAGGCTTACATCAATCGATATCCATTTAAACTGGCAACAGATAAAATGTATGTAGGATGGGAAAATTATATTGAAGGTATTCAAAAAATTAACTTTTTTAAAGCTTTTGGCAATACTTTGTTTATAACGATCGCATCAGTTGCTATAATTATCTTGTGCACATCCATGTGTGCGTGGTATATTACAAGAGTAAAGAATAAATTTTCAGCTGGAATTTATTACTTATGTCTGTTTTCTATGATTGTACCATTTCAGATGGTTATGTTTACATTGTCAAAAGTTGCAAATACGTTACATCTAGGAAATCCGGTCGGAATTGTTATTGTGTACCTCGGATTTGGTGCAGGGTTGTCTGTATTTATGTTTTGTGGATTTGTAAAAAGTATACCGATTGAAATAGAAGAAGCTGCCATGATTGATGGCTGCAATCCAATTCAGACATTTTTCAGGGTAGTATTTCCAGTTCTGAAACCAACAACCATAACAGTTGCCATTCTACAGGCTATGTGGATCTGGAATGATTACCTTCTGCCATACTTGGTTTTAGATACAAATAAGTACAAAACAATTTCCATTGCCATTCAGTATCTGAAAGGTGGATATGGATCTATTGACTGGGGTGCCATGATGGCTATGCTCGTACTGGCAATTATCCCAATCATCATTTTTTACGTTGCATGTCAGCGTTTTATTATTGAAGGTGTTGTTGCAGGCGCTGTGAAAGGTTGAATACGAAATCAGAATAGGAATGATTGGTATGACAATTAAAGACATAGCGAGAGAATCTGGATATTCGATTAGTACGGTCTCCCGGGTGTTGAACCAGAGAAGGGATGTCAGTCCGGAAGCCCGTTCCAGAATTATGGAGGTTGTGTCTCAGTATAATTTTGTGCTGAACAACAATGCAAAACATCTAAAGCAGACAATAAGTGAATCAATTGCTGTTATTGTAAAAGGAACATCCAATATGCTGTTTGCCAGCATCGTGGAGGAAATACAAAAGATAGTGGAAAAAACAAAATATTCCGTCGGTGTCTTTTATATTGATGAGGACGGAAATGAAGTAGAGCAGGCGATTTTGTTATGCAGGGAGAGAAAACCGATGGGAATCCTGTTTCTAGGTGGGAATCCACACTTTTTTGAGGAGAGATTTTCAGAAGTAAGCATACCATGTGTTCTGGTAACAAATCAGGGTGATGAGATGCATTTTGACAATCTTTCCAGTGTTGCTGTCGACGATGTACAGGCAGGAAAATGTGCATTGGATTATCTGTTTGAACAGGGACATAGAAAAATAGGAATTCTAGGCGGTGATCTTCAGGGATCTTATACGAGTCGCCTGCGTTTACTTGGTGGAGAAAAAAGCTTTGAGGAACATAATCAGAAATTTGATGCAGATAAATATTATGTAAAAGCAAGATTTTCCTATGAAAGTGGTTATCAGGCAATGAATCATCTGCTGGAAAAGGCACCGGACATAACAGCTGTTTTTGCAATGAGTGATGTCATGGCAATTGGAGCGATTCGGGCGCTGCGTGATAAGAAACTGAATGTGCCAGATGATATTTCTATTATTGGTTTTGATGGAACTACATTAGCGGATTATTATAATCCAAAGCTGGCGACGATTAAGCAGAAGTATAAAACACTGGCGGTGCGAAGTGTGGAAATCATTTTTAGCCTGATTGAACAGGAAAGTGGCGTCATACATGAAGAGGTGCCATTTGAGCTCATAACAGGTGAAAGCATTAAAAAGATCTGACAAAAAGTTTCCAATTAAAATCCTACATAACATCATTTGTATTTAATTGGAATAATAGTAAAAAAAATTTAATAAGGAGGAAATTTGTTATGAGAAGCAGTGGTGTTCTGATGCATATTTCATCTCTTCCTTCTCCGTATGGAATTGGAACAATGGGAAGAGAAGCGTTTCGTTTTATTGATTTTCTAAAGAAAGCAGGACAAAGTTATTGGCAGCTTCTTCCGATCTGCCCGACGAGCTTTGGAGATTCTCCATATCAGTCTTTTTCTGGATATGCGGGAAATTCTTATTTTATAGATTTAGAACTTTTATGTGAAGAGGGGCTTCTAACCAGGGAAGAATGTGAATCTTATAACTGGGGAGAGGATAAATCCCAGGTTGATTATGAGAAAATTTATTTTAACCGTAATAAACTTCTTCATAAAGTATATGAAGTATTCAAGGAGAAGAAGCCAACTGACTTTGATTCATTTTGTGAAAGCCAGAAAACATGGTTGGAAGATTATACACTGTTTATGGCCTTAAAGGAAATAAATCAGGGAAAAGCATGGATGGACTGGGAAGAACCATTAAAGAGAAGAGAGCCGGCTGCACTGGAAGATGTAAAACATGTTTGTGCCAATGAAATCTGCTTCTGGAAAATGGTTCAATATCTGTTTTTTAAACAATGGGATGCATTGAAAACGTATGCCCATGAAAATGGCATTCAGATAATTGGAGATGTTCCAATTTATGTTGCCGCAGACAGTGTAGATGTCTGGAGTGAGCCAGAACAGTTTTATTTGGATGAAGATTTAAGAATGATTGATGTGGCAGGATGTCCTCCGGATGTATATGCTGTAAAAGGACAGCTTTGGGGGAACCCTCTGTTTAATTGGGATAAAATGAAAGAAGATCAATATGCATGGTGGACTAGAAGAATTGCTTATATGTCTAAGCTTTATGATGTAGTAAGAGTTGATCATTTTCGCGGATTTGATTCTTATTACGCCATTCCAGCAAAAGATAAGGATGCTGTAAATGGAGAATGGCGTAAAGGACCTGGAATGGAATTGTTTCATGCACTTGAAAAAAAGCTTGGAAAACAGAATATTATCGTAGAAGATTTGGGATTTTTGACTGATTCGGTTAGAAAGCTGGTAAAAGATACAGGGTTTCCGGGAATGAAACTAGTTCAATTTGGTTTTAATGGTGGCTGTGAGGATGGAGATTATCTGCCTCATAATTATGACAAACATTGTGTTGTATATACTGGAACGCATGATAATGATACAATTTTGGGATGGATGAATCAGGCGTCAGAAGAGAGTGCTGCTTTTGCCAAAGAATATTTAAGACTTTCGGAAGAAGAAGGATATAACTGGGGAATGATGCGGGCTGCGTGGTCTAGTGTAGGAGAATTGGCGATTGTTACGATGCAGGATCTTTTAGGACTCGGCAGTGAGGCGAGAATGAATATTCCATCAACTTTGGGATGTAACTGGAAGTGGAGAGTGGTTCCAGGACAAATAACTGAGGAACTGGCGGAGAAGACAGCAAAGTATGTGCGCTTATATGGCCGCTCTCCTCAGTAGATAACATGAAGAAAAGCAGTATATCTGGCAAAGACTTTCTATGACGAAGAAGCAATCATGGAAAGTCTTTGTTGGATATACTGCTTTGTTGTTTATTATCACTGGCTGTCGTCAAAAGGGCAGTTGGAAAAGGTAGAAGCATAGAATTATTATGGCATGTGTAGAAGGGAGTCAGGAAGAAATGAATTCAGAAAAAATGTTTACAGCACAGAAAGTAACAGAGCATATTATAAGGATAATAGGAGTATCCGGTGAAATCATGTACGTGGTAACAGGAAGCAGGAAAAATATTGCAATAGATTGTGGAGTAGGCATTGGGCACATTAGAAACTACATACAGAATGTTCTTGGTATTGAACTGGATAGTGTAATATTAACTCATGGACACATTGATCACATGGGAGGAGCTGGAGAATTTGATCATATTTATTTAAATAAATATGATTATGAACTTGCTGGTACTCATTACACAAGACAGAAACAGATAGAACATCTTAAGATGAATGGAAAGGATGCTTCTGAGATAGATGAGAAAGAGTATTGTCAATTCAGACAGCTTTCTTTTGAAGAAATAAATCCAGGTGATGTATTTGATTTAGGAGATATTACACTTGAGATATATGAAGGAAAAGGACATACACAAGGTCAGATAACGATACTGATTCCAGAAGAAAGATATTTATTCCTAGGAGATGCCTGCAACAATCTGGTATTCCTTTTTTTAGAAGAGGCATCCTCTGTAAAAGAATATAAAGGAATGTTGGAAAATCTGAGGGATAATCTAAGAGGAAAATATGATCATATTCTGGTTTCTCATGGGACCGGTTATGAAGAACCTGAAATAATAGAAGATGTGATTCAGGTATGCCAGGATATTTTAACCGGTGATACGGATGATATACCGTTTCAGCTGTTTGGACAAAACGGATATATTGCCAGAAGAATAGAATCAGATAATAGCAGAACGGATAAAAAACGTGGGAATATTGTATATAGTAGGATAGAGTAAAGTATCCAAATGTATAGGAAACGCACTGAATGGTAAATGTGATTCAGTGCGTTTTTTTGATATGGTAAAGTGTCAACAGGATAAAAAATAATTGTATAATTTTATGGATAAAAAAAGAACATAAGTAGATAAAAATACAATAGATTTATAGAACAATAAAAAATACTTTGTAATAATGAATAGAAAATGTAAAATAGAAAATATATTCTTGTTAAAGATATATATAAAAATTCAGTAATTATTGTCATTGATTTTTCCCTCCTCAAGGTTTACTATATTCTTATAAGAGAAAAGTGTATGGATGATTTTTTGGAAAATAAGTGAGATGTTCCCTTTTTATTTTTACATTTCATGAAAACGTTACCAGAAAAAGTGTACAAATTCTTTTTTTCAAAGAATTTGAAAACGTTGCCCGGCAGAACTTGTGTTTTTCTTATAATTCGGAAGTTTTGCCAGTCGAATATGAACATGCATTTTATATTTTTTGCCCTCTATGAAAACGTTCTCATACATAAAAAAACATAATTCTCCTTTTATGTGAAATATAAAGAATATAGACAAGGCCGTTTTCCTAGTACATTTTTCTCTGTTCACTATTAACTTAACTATTATAGTAGGAGGTAAAAGGTATGTTACAGAATAATGTATCAAGGGATAACAAATTAAAACGCAGATTGTTATCTGTTATTACTGTATTAGCTATGGCTGTTACCACACTGGTTGGTTCTGTAGCTCCAGTAGCAGCATCTACAGCAGATAACAAAACACCTTACACAATTCAGTTAAACTCCAGTTCATCCAGTGGAACATCACAGGATAACGGACCGACAGAAAAAATGTCAGATGGTGCAATTCTTCATGCATGGTGCTGGTCATTCAACACAATTAAAAATAACATGAAAGCAATTAGAGATGCTGGTTATACAAGTGTTCAGACTTCACCAGCAAATACATGCGTTGTTGGCAATGGTGGAGATTTAAAATTCACAAATCAGTGGTGGTATCACTATCAGCCAACAGATTATAAAATTGGTAATTATCAGTTAGGTACGGAATCTGAATTCAAAGCAATGTGTGCAGAAGCTAAGAAATATGGTATTCGCATTATCGTGGATGTTGTAGCAAATCATTGTACAAGTGACTACAGCAAGATTTCAAACGATATCAAGAGTATTTCAAACTTCTTCCATACAAACCAGGAGATTTCGAATTGGGGCAGTAGATATGAAGTAACCCAGAAAGCACTGCTTGGTATGTATGATAATAATACACAGAACAAAACTGTTCAGAATTACATCTTAAAATATACAAAACAGTGTATTGCTGACGGAGCAAGTGGCTTCCGTTATGATGCTGCAAAACATATTGAGCTTCCAGATGATCCTGGATATGGTGGAGATTTCTGGCCAACTGTTTTAAATAACGGTGCTGAATTTCAGTATGGTGAGATTCTTCAGGATAGTATTTCCAGAGAATCCGCATATGCAAATTATATGAGCGTAACAGCATCTGCTTATGGTATAAAACTTCGTAATGCCATCGGTTCAAATAATTTTAATGTAAATACAATTTCTGGATATGAAAACTCCGTATCTGCAGATAAATTAGTAACATGGGTAGAATCTCATGATAATTATGCAAATGCTATTTCTGATTATGGCTCATCTGAATGGATGAACGATGAACAGGTAAAACTTACATGGGCTGTTATTGCAGCACGTAAAGGTGGTACACCATTATTCTTCAGCCGTCCAGTTGGTGGCGGTGGCCAGACATGGGATAACAGATTCCCAGAAAAGACAAAGATTGGCGACAGAGGAAGCGACTTATTCATGGATGATGAAGTTGCAGCTGTCAACAAATTCCGTAATGCAATGGTTGGAGAAAACGAATACCTTCGTAATCCAAATGGAGATTCCAAAGTTCTTATGATTGAACGTGGAACAAAGGGTGTTGCAATCATTAACTTAAATTATAACGATTATGCATTATCATCAACAACAAACTTAGCAGCTGGTACTTATACAAACCAGACAGATAACAACAATAAATTTACAGTAGCAAATGGAAAAATTACAGGTACATTACCTTCTCGTTCAGTAGTTGTGCTTTACAACTATAATCCAGATGCCCCATCTGTAAGTATCAATAACTGTCCAAGCGTGTTTAAGACAGATTCTACTACTTTAACATTAAGCAGTGAAAATACAGTACATGCTACATACGCTGTTAATGGCGGAAGAAGCTACTTATACGATAATGGAGATACAATCACAATTGGTGCCGGAGATGCTTATGGTACAACTTACAGCATTGAATTACGTGGTATCAATAAAAATGGTGATACAACATCTCAGACGTATACAATTACAAAGAAAGATCCAAATGCAAGTACAAATGTTTATTTTGAAAAACCATCTGGATGGGGAAGTACAGTTTATGCTTATCTATATGATAAGAGTACATCATCTTATACAGCCCCTGCATGGCCTGGAACTAAAATGACAGCAGATTCAAATGGATATTATAAATTCTCTTATTCCGATGATTTAGTACAGCCAAGAATCATCTTTACAGATGGTACAAAGCAGACACCAGCAGCACAAAAAGAAGGATATAAAATTGTTGACAATGGTATTTACAGTGAAAATGGATATACAGGAAACGTAATTACGCCATCCGTAGCTCCGTCACCATCCACAAGTGTATCACCAACACCATCACCATCCGCAAGCGTTGTTCCATCTACGGATGCAACAATTTACTTTACAAAACCATCTAACTGGTCCAGTAACGTATATGCGTATGTATATGATGAGAAAAGCAGTTCGACAGTAAAAATGAACGCTGCATGGCCTGGAGTAAAAATGAACCAGGAATCCAATGGTGAATACAGCTATACTGTGAAAAATTATACAGCAAATGACCGTGTTATTTTCACAGATGGTTCTAACCAGACACCATCTTCTAGTAAAGAAGGTTACACAATCACAAAAGACGGACACTACACAGTAAATGGTTTAACTACTACTGTTGATGGGACAAAAATTACTATTTACTATGCAACAAACTGGTCTACAGCAAACATTCATTATCAAATAGGAAGCGGCTCTTGGACAGCTGTTCCTGGAGCAGCAATGTCAGCTTCTCCTGTTTCTGGATACAAGACAGTTACGATTGACCTTGGAACCAGTTCAACACTGACAGCATGCTTCAATAATGGAAATGGAAACTGGGATAATAACAGCGGAAACAATTACTCATTCACTTCTGCTGGAACTTATACCGTAAAGAATGGTACTATTTCATCAGGTTCTCCAAATTAATTTTGTATGAATAAACTTTTTAAATGATAGATAAACCGGTATGTAGAAAAAAACTACATACCGGTTTTTTATGTGAGGACAATTTTATATTATTGTTTTGTTTAAAATGTTTTATCTACAAAATACTTTAAAATGAAACATTTTACATAATTCCTATTGACATGATATGAAATATAAGTTATACTAACCACAGTTAATTCATAGTAATTTGATAAGAAATATATGGATGGAGTGGTACATATGAAAATAAAAACAAAAGTAATAGCAGCATTAACAGGAATGATGCTGATGGCAGGTCTGATTTCAGGATGTGGAAGTTCGGATAGTCATTCTGGGGTTGTTGGAAATAAAGTGACTTTGACCAATGTGTCCTACGATCCAACTAGGGAACTATATGAATCTTATAATAAGATTTTTCAAAAGTACTGGAAAGAGAAAACGGGGCAGGATGTGGAAATTACTCAGTCTCACGGTGGTTCTGGAAAGCAGGCGCGTTCAGTAATTGAAGGAAACGAGGCAGATATTGTAACGCTGGCACTGGCTCATGATATTTCAGCGATTGAGAATGCTGGACTGATTGAGAAAGGATGGATGAAGGAATATGCTCATAACAGTGCACCTTATACTTCAACCATTGTTTTTCTTGTACGCAAGGAGAACAAAAAGAAGATTGCGGACTGGGATGACCTGGTGAAGAAAGGCGTCAAGGTAATTACGCCGAATCCGAAGACATCTGGTGGTGCCTGCTGGAATTTTCTTGCGGCTTGGGCGTATGCGGATAAGACTTATGGTGGAGACAAAAAACAGATTAAGAAATTTATGAAAGATTTATATGGGAACGTAGAAGTGCTGGATTCTGGTGCAAGAAATGCTACAACAACCTTTGTGGAAAATGGTCAGGGAGACGTCTTGGTTGCATGGGAAAATGAAGCTTATCTTTCTATGAAGGAACATCCGGATGAATTTGAAATTGTCAGTCCGAGTATTAGTATTTTGGCAGAACCATCCGTTGCAGTTGTTGATGAGGTGGCCGAGGAACGCGGAACGAAAGAAGTGGCAGAAGGATATCTTTCCTACCTATATTCTAATGAGGCACAGAAGCTGGTGGCAGAAAATTATTACCGGCCATCCAATAAAAAGATTTTGAAACAATATGATAAGGTTTTTGATTTAAAGATGAATCTTGTAACTATTGATGAATTTGGTGGATGGGATCAGGCATATGAAGATTACTTCCAGGATGGAGCCGTGTTTGACCAGATTTACACACAATGAGAGGAAGGAGGAGTTCCATGTTTGCTGGAAAAGGAAAGACAAAGCGGGTAATTCCAGGATTCGGCTTATCTATGGGGATTACCTTGGCAATGTTAAGTGTGATAGTACTGATTCCAATAGCCTCCTTGCTGATGAGTGCATCTAAATTATCGCTTCCTGAATTTTGGAGAATTGTAACAGCCAAACCCGTTCGATACGGATATATAGTAAGTTTTCGCTGTGCGTTTATTGCAGCCGTGATTAATAGCCTGTTCGGTGTGATTCTTGCCTGGGTGTTGGTACGATATGAATTTCCGGGTAAGCGGATGTTAGATGGCATGATTGAACTGCCATTTGCTCTTCCTACAGCGGTTGCAGGAATTGCTCTTACGTCGCTATGTTCAAAAGATGGATTAATTGGAAAAATCGCTGCAAAAGCAGGAATCCAGATTGCTTATACAAAAATCGGAATTACCATAGCAATGGTGTTTATTGGAATACCATTTGTTGTCCGGGCGATTCAGCCGGTATTGGAAAAATTGGATCCGGAATTTGAAGAAGCCGCAGAGATGCTTGGTTCGGATGAAAGGAGAACATTTTTCAAAGTTATTTTTCCAGAAATCCTGCCAGCGATGTTAACCGGATTTGGCCTGGCACTGGCAAGAGGAGTTGGAGAATATGGAAGCGTTGTTTTTATCGCTGGAAATATACCTTACAAAACCCAGATTGCGCCTCTGATTATTATGCAGAAACTGGAGCAGTTTCAATATGAGGATGCTACAGCCATAGCATTGGTGTTATTAATTATTTCATTTTCTATATTATTTGTGATAAATCTAATACAGTCTTATGCCAATAAGACAACGAGGGGATAGATGATATGAAAAAGAATCGAACAAAATGGATTCTGCTTTTTATCAGTGTGGCATTTCTGTTTTTGATGCTGATAGTTCCGCTGGCAGCGGTTCTTATTTATGCCTTAAAAGATGGAGTGGAAGCTTACTGGAAAGCAGTATCGGATACTTATACAATAAAAGCATTGGAACTTACCATTTTTGCAACTGTAGTATCTGTTCTTGTAAATACGTTTTTTGGAGTATTTGCAGCGTGGGCATTGACCCGGTTTCGTTTCAAGGGAAAACAGCTGCTATCTACATTGATTGATATTCCATTTGCAATCTCACCTGTAATCGCCGGATTGATTTTTGTATTAACTTTTGGAAGAATTGGCTGGATGCATCCGTTCTTACAGGCAAATCATATTCGAATTGTTTTTGCGGTTCCAGGAATTATATTGGCAACTATTTTTGTGACGTTTCCATTTGTATCTAGAGAAATTCTTCCAGTATTAAATGTACAGGGAACCGATGAAGAGGAAGCAGCAGCATTAATGGGAGCTGGTGGATTTCACATTTTCCGAAAGATTACCTTTCCGCATATCAAATGGGCACTGCTTTATGGAATTATTTTATGCAGTGCGAGAGCAATGGGCGAATTTGGAGCAGTTTCAGTTATTTCTGGACATCTGAGGGGGAAAACAAATACCTTGCCGCTTCATGTAGAGGTGATTTATAACGAATTTAAGTTTACAGAAGCATTTGCGGTGTCCTCGCTGTTAGTAATTATGGCAGTTATTGTTCTGGTAATCCGAAACATCGTAGAATACAAAGGGAAAAAGGAGGAAAGCCGGTAATGTATGTTGAGTTAAAAGATATTAATAAATCCTATGGAACATATAAAGCAACGGATAATGTCAGTTTTCAGATTGAAAAAGGAAAATTAATTGCACTTTTAGGTTCCAGTGGAAGTGGAAAGACGACAATTCTTCGTATGATTGCAGGGTTGGAGACACCGGATTCTGGAGATATTTTAATTGATGGCGTTCGGGTAAATGATGTACCGGCAAGAAAACGAGGTATTGGATTTGTATTTCAGAGTTACGCCTTATTCCGGTATATGACGGTATTTGATAATATTGCCTTTGGATTAAAGGTTTTGAAAAAGGATAAGAGATACATAAAAGAACGGGTAAATAATTTAATTAAGCTGATAGGATTGGAAGGAATGGAAAAGAGATATCCACATCAGCTGTCTGGTGGACAGAGGCAGAGGGTGGCCTTTGCAAGGGCATTAGCACCAGATCCACAGCTGCTGCTGCTGGATGAACCATTTGCTGCTATTGATGCAAAAGTTCGGAAGGAATTAAGAAGCTGGCTGAAAGAAATGATTGAAAAAGTTGGAGTAACCAGTATTTTTGTTACCCATGACCAGGAGGAAGCCATTGAAGTGGCGGATGAAATTATTATTACAAATCATGGAAGGATGGAACAGAAAGGAACACCGGCAGAAATTTATAAAAATCCAGCAACTCCATTTGTAGCACAATTTATTGGGCAGTCTGCAGTTATCGAAAACTATGAGCGGTTTGTTGGATTTGAAACTTTAAAAAATCTCTCAAAAGCAGTTATTCGACCGGAGTTTGTCCAGATAGAGAAAAAAGGAGCACTTCAGCAGTTTATGAGTGCGGCAGAGCATGGAATTGTCACCAAGGTATTATTCCGAGGAAGTTATCAGGAGATTCAGGTGAATGTAAAAGGAATTTTGATAACTGCTAACCGTTCTTTGGAGGAAGATTTGATTTCAGTGGGAGAGGAAGTCGATGTACTGATTTACCGCTTATATGTATTTAATGAGAAAAAGACGTATTTGATGGAAAATGAAGCAATGGAAGATAAGAATGCAGTTTACATATAGAAAACCATGCTTAGAAAGGAGGCTGTCATGGGGATAAAATTAAGTAAAAAGAAAATTGAAACAGATATTTTAATTATTGGCGGCGGTACCGCTGGATGTTATGCAGCACTTACTATAAGGGAGCAGTCTAATGCATCCGTTGTGATTGCAGAAAAAGCCAACATCAAACGAAGTGGCTGTCTGGCAGCAGGTGTCAATGCCATTAATGCTTATATTGTAAAGGGACGGACACCAGAAGATTACGTAGAATATGCCAGGAAAGATGCTAATGAAATTGTAAGGGAGGATCTTCTTCTTACTATGTCTCAGGGGCTTAACCGGGTAACAAAGCACCTGGAAGAGCTGGGGCTAGTGATTTTAAAGGATGAAAATGGAGATTATGTAGCAAGAGGAAATCGTAATATTAAGATAAATGGTGAAAATATGAAACCGATTCTGGCAGATGCAGTGAATGCACTGGATGATGTGACTGTCTTGAATCATATTAATATAACGGATTATATTGTGGAAAACAATCAGATTGCAGGTGCATATGGATTTGGCGTGGAAGAAGAGGTGTTTTATGAAATCCGGGCAAAAGCAGTTATTTGTGCCACAGGTGGTGCATCCGGATTGTATAAGCCCAATAATCCGGGTTTTTCCAGACATAAAATGTGGTATCCGCCCTTTAATACAGGAGCCGGCTATGCCATGGGAATCCGTGCTGGAGCAGAAATGACTACATTTGAAATGCGTTTCATTGCCCTTCGCTGTAAAGATACCATTGCACCGACAGGAACCATTGCTCAGGGAGTTGGAGCAAAGCAGATTAATGCAAAAGGTGAAATTTATGAGCAGAAATATGGTCTTACAACTTCGGAACGATTATATGGAACGGTGAAGGAAACTCTAGATGGAAATGGTCCTTGTTATCTAAAGACGGAAGGAATCAGCGGGAAACAGGATGAAGAATTGTTGAAAGCATATTTAAATATGGCACCAAGTCAAACACTAAAATGGCTGGAATCAGGAAAAAATCCGAGCCAGCAGAATGTAGAAATCGAAGGAACAGAACCGTATATTGTTGGTGGACATACGGCGAGCGGCTACTGGGTAGATACAAACAGGCAGACAACGATTCATGGACTATATGCAGCAGGAGATGTGGCTGGTGGATGTCCGCAGAAATATGTAACGGGAGCTCTGGTAGAAGGAGAAATTGCAGCAAAAGCGGCGGTTGAGTATATTCAGAAAATCGAGCGGCTGAAGACGCAGGAGGAAGAAGCTTACAGTCGTAAACAAGAAGCGGAAGCTATATTGAACCGAACGGATGCATTTTTTACAGTGGAACAGCTGGAAGAGGCTATGCAGAAGGTAATGGATACTTATGCTGGAGGAATTGGAAGTCATTATCAATATAATGAAAAACAGTTAGCTCTGGCAAAAGAAAAGATAGCACAGATTACGGAGTTAAGCGACCATCTGGCAGCAGAGGATATGCATGAACTGCTGTTTGTTTATGAATTAAAAGAACGGCTCTTAGTCTGTCAGGCAGTGATTGCTCATCTATTAGCAAGAAAAGAAACCAGATGGCATAGTTTTGCTGAGAACTTGGATTATCCAGAACAAAAGCCAGAATGGAAGAAATATGTGAACTCCAGAATGGAAAATGGAGTGATAAAAATTTTATACCGGGATTTGGTAGGACGGGAGGATACGTATGAGCATTGTGATTCGGACTGATAAATGTGTTGGATGTGGAAAGTGTAGGGAAGTCTGTCCTGGAAGCCTGATTACGAAAACAGCTGATGGAAAAGCATTTATGAAATATCCAAAAGACTGCTGGGGCTGTGCCTCCTGTGTGAAAGAATGTGCGGTTGGTGCGATTTCTTTTTATCTTGGAGCAGATATTGGCGGGCGGGGAAGTTCGCTGACTGTTTCAAAAAGTGAAGGAAAAGTTTACTGGAATATAAAAAAATACGATAACACGATACATACCATAGAGATAAATCCGAAAGATTCTAATCAATATTAGGTATGTGAAAGGAGCGATATGATGAGTGGATTATCCCATCTTGATGAATTAGAGGCAGAGGCAATTTATATTATAAGAGAAGTTGCGGCAGAATGTGAGAAACCAGTTATGTTGTATTCTATAGGAAAAGATAGTTCGGTTATGCTGCATCTGGCAATGAAAGCATTTTATCCGGAGAAGCCGCCATTTCCATTTTTACACGTTGATACTACCTGGAAGTTTAAAGAAATGTATCAGTTCCGTGACCGGATTGCAAAAGAGAAAGGAATTGAAATGCTGGTATATCAGAATAAAGATGGTATTGCAAGAGGCATCAATCCATTTGATCACGGTGCCGCTTATACGGATATTATGAAAACTCAGGCACTGAAGCAGGCGTTGACGAAATACCAGTTTACTGCAGCATTTGGCGGTGGACGCCGTGATGAAGAAAAGTCCCGTGCTAAAGAACGTATTTTTTCTTTCCGAAATGAGGCACAGGCATGGGATCCAAAGAATCAGCGTCCAGAAATGTGGAAACTTTATAATGCTAAGATTAACAAAGGTGAGAGTATTCGTGTCTTCCCGATTTCCAATTGGACAGAGAAAGATATCTGGCAGTACATAAAACGAGAAAATATTGAAATTGTACCGTTGTATTTTGCAAAGGAAAGACCAGTCATTTACCGAGATGGGAATATTATTATGGTGGATGATGATAGGCTTAAATTAAAACCAGGAGAACAGATTGAATACAAAAAAGTGCGATTCCGTACGTTAGGATGTTATCCGTTAACTGGTGGAACCGAATCCAATGCGGAAACATTAGATGAAATTATCGAAGAAACATTAAGTGCAGTTACTTCCGAACGAACCACCCGTGTTATTGATAAGGAAGCACAAGGAAGCATGGAAAGAAGAAAGAGGGAGGGGTATTTCTAATGAAAGGACTATTAAAATTTATTACCTGCGGAAGTGTTGATGATGGAAAATCCACTCTGATAGGACACATTTTATATGATTCAAAATTGTTGTATGCAGACCAGGAGAAAGCACTGATTCTGGACAGCAAGGTAGGAAGCAGAGGCGGTGCTATTGACTACTCCTTGCTGTTAGATGGTTTAATGGCGGAGAGAGAACAGGGAATTACTATTGATGTAGCATATCGCTATTTTACCACGGAGCAAAGAAGTTTTATTGTAGCAGATACACCAGGACATGAAGAATATACAAGAAATATGGCGGTCGGTGCTTCTTTTGCAGACCTGGCAGTTATTTTAGTGGATGCCTCTCAGGGAGTTCTGGTACAGACCAGAAGACATGCGAGAATTTGTGCGTTAATGGGAATTCAATATTTTGTTTTTGCAGTGAATAAAATGGATTTAATTGGATATGACCAGGAAAAATTCCAGGCAATCGAGAAACAGATTCAGAAATTGAAAGAGGAATTGGCTTTATATGATGTAAAAGTAATTCCGTTATCTGCAACAGAAGGAGATAATGTGACGAAGAAATCCGATAATATCCCTTGGTATACAGGAGTTCCGCTGCTTGCTTATCTGGAGCAGGTGGATGTATCTTCCAAGACAAAAGAAGAAGGATTTTATCTTCCGGTACAAAGAGTATGTCGTCCAAATCATACCTTCCGTGGATTTCAGGGACAGATTGAATCAGGAAGCATTCAGGTGGGAGATGAAGTTGTTACCCTGCCAAGTAACGAAAAAGCAGCGGTTAAGAGTATTTTAATTGGTGATAGAGAAGCGGATTTGGCCGAGGCAGGACAGCCGGTAACCATTCAGCTGAATAAGGAAGTGGATGTGTCTAGAGGATGCGTTCTGACAAAAGATACGGCTATTTCATCAGCAAAAGAATTCGAGGCATCGATTTTATGGATGGATGATGAAACTCTGACGTCAGGGAAAGAATATCTGGTGAAGCTTGGAACAAAGCTGATACCTGGCATTGTAACAGAAATTCACTATAAAATAGATGTAAATACTGGTGAACATGTTCCGGCAGAAGGACTTTCTAAAAATGAAATTGCAGACTGTACAATTCTATTGGATGAAAATATTGTGCTGGATCGCTTTGCATCTCATAAGACATTAGGAGAATTTATTTTGATCGATCGTGTCAGCAATATGACTTCCGCATGTGGTGTAGTAGAGAATGTAACGGAAAGCGGAAAAGAAGGATTTAAAGAAACATTCTATACCGATACCCTATCTGCAAGAGGAGATATCTTTGAAGAATTCTATTATAATGAAGGAAACTATTCTGTTCATAAAGTGCAGACGGATAGCGGACGTTATACGATTGGAGACGAAATTCCAGTAAAGGGAGAAAGTTTTGCTTATCCAGATTATTTTGATATTCTGATACTTCGGGATAAGACAGCGATTTCTATTCGTGATAAAAAGATTACGGAAATGAAACCATTGGATGATTATGAATATCAAGGATATCCAGTGATCAACGGAAGAGGTTTTGCATTAAAAGTAACTTCGAAAGAGGAACTGAAAGCATTTTTAGCTGGCTATGAGGAGAATCATGGTTCGGATGAATTTTTAAATGAATGGATTGAGTTTGGAACATTTCGGAAGATTGTGTTTGAAATAAATAGAAAATAAAGTTAGTTTTATAAGGCTTTGTCAGAGATGACGAGGCCTTTTCTTTTTTGTGCGTATACGTTTCCCTCTAGCAATCCTCTCATCTTTGCGGTATCATTAGATATCATAAGAAAAAGGAGAATGCTTATGTTAGAGAGAATGGAATATATTGTGGAGCAGATTGATGGAGATTATGCATGGCTTAGAAGAACCGACGAGGAAGAAGCCGAGAATAAGATAGTAGCCCGTGCACTGCTTCCAGCAGAGACGGATCAGGGAAGCCGTCTGATTTATGAGTGCATGGAATACTCTATATTATAGAATGTATGTAGGAAAAGGAGTTAATCACATGTATAAAAATTATATTTTTGACTTATATGGAACATTAGTGGATATCCATACCGAGGAAGAATCTAGAGAGTTATGGACAAAATTAGCTGTATTCTATGGATATTATGGAGCCAGCTATACACCAGAAGAACTTAAAGTAGCGTATCGAAAAGAAGAAGCCAATATGCGGATGAAAGCTCTGAAACAGGCTCATGTAGAAGCACCTGAAGCAAAAGAATATTATCCGGAAATTGTATTAGAATATGTTTTCCAGAAAATGTTTTTAAGGCGGGGTGTGAATGCATCGTTGGAATTAAGTATTCATGCAGGGCAGTTTTTTAGAACTTTATCCATGAAGTACATAAAGTTATATAAGGGAGTGTCAAATATGCTTAGAAAACTGAAAGAGAGCGGCTCTCATGTATATCTTTTGTCCAATGCACAACGTATTTTTACCCAGTATGAAATGACATTATTAGATATTACTCAGTATTTTGACGGCATTTTATTTTCTTCAGATGCGGGATATATGAAACCGGATCGGCATTTTTATGAAAAGCTGTTTTGTGAATATGACATTAATCCAAAGGAATCTATTATGACAGGAAATGATTATCGCTGCGATGTGCTTGGGGCAAAAGCTGTTGGATTGGATACATGTTATGTACATTCCAATCTGTCACCAGAGCTGGATGGAAAAGTGGAAAGTACGTATGTATTGATGCAGATGGATATTGGAAAAATGACAGATGTGCTGATGGAAAAGTAACTGAAATTTTGGAGACAGTATCAGCAGGATAGAATATCTATAAAGAGGACAATTAATACTTTTTAAAAATGGAATAATGAGGATTCAAATACTAAGATTATAAACTAGACAAAGGATATCCGCGTCGGTTACAATAAGAGAAAGAAAGTGAAAGGGAAGTATGAAAATGTCAATAAAGTATTTGTATAAGGCTGGTGTATTCCTTGCTTTGGCATCCTGTGTAACACTCGGTTTCACATCCTGTGGGGACAGTACAAAAAAACAGAATGAGGCGATATCATCGCCGGGACAGACAGAGGAAAAGGCGGAATCTGTTATAATAGAAAATGCTCAATGGAGTCCGGACATGAAGCTGGACAGCAGGCAGATAAGTCTTGATTATGCAGACAGTACCAGAATTGTATTTCATGAAAAAACAGGCTTGTTTGTATATGATTTGCAAGATGGTGCTTTGACAGTCACAGTCGATTTGAATTCACTTGGCATGAATAAAACTTCTGGCAGAGAATATTGTGAAGTAACAGTTTCAGAAGATGGAAATCAAATCTGGCTTCATGAGATGGCAGATGAGAATATGTACTGCTATGACATTGCGAAGGGGAAAATGAAAAAGACAGCATATGACAGCAGTGAAATAAAGAAAACGAGGGCAAAGCAGGAAGTGATTGATGTACGAGAGGCATTAACGAACTTCTCAGATAAAAAGGACGAGCCATCGGCGGTTAGTAACGCTATTCGGCTTTCTGCTGAGGAAGAGGAAGCGGTTTACTGCTGGATGACATGTGAGGATGGAACCTTTGGAGGGGTGAATCTGGTAATTAAGAATCAGCAGCAGGAGACGTTGTATCCACTGTTTGGAAAAGAGCCGGTATAGAAAAAATACCTTTTTATAGTGCGTCCTGCGGCACGCGGTTCTAACGATATCTTTTCAAATGGAAAACGGAACAGATTGATACAATGGAAGCTGTATGAAATGAGAGAGGTCGGCTAATCAACGAATGGTTAGCCTCCTGCTTGATTAAGACGAACAGATTGTGTGAAATATAAAGCATATAAAAATAAACAAAACAAAAGCACTGAAATAATCTTCAGTGCTTTTTAAAGCGGGTGATGGGAATCGAACCCACGTATCTAGCTTGGAAGGCTAGTGTTCTACCATTGAACTACACCCGCACGCTCATTACTTTTACTATTATATTGATTTTTGAAAGAAAGTCAATAGTTTTTTTGAAAAAATATTATAACAGATAAAATATTGACAGCTTTTTATAACAGGTTTATAATCCAAGTAAACATACATAAATAATATGAATTGCATACTTTAAGGAGGAGCCGTTATGGAAAAAAAGAGTGTAGAGAGAAGCTGTATCGACTGCGGCATGGGAAACTGTCTGAAAATGGGGAGTAATTATCCAGATTTCTGTCTTTCAACCAATATGGATCAGGAGCTTCGTTCGGAAGTACTTGAGTTATACCGAAATAATGAATGGATTAACAAAGTAGCCTGTTCTGCAGCAGAGGTGGAGTATGAGAACTACTGCAAGATGACTCGTGTGGAAGAGATTATGGAATTTGCAAAGAAAATTGGAGCCAGGAAAATCGGAATTGCAACCTGCGTTGGTTTGTTAAAAGAGGCGGGAACAGCAGGACGAATCTTTCGTTCTCATGGGTTTGAGGTTTATGGCGTTGGGTGTAAAGCGGGAATGACAAAGAAAGTGGATATTGGAATTCCAAAAGAATGTGAAGCAGTTGGTACCAATATGTGCAATCCGATTCTTCAGGCAAAACTGCTAAACAAAGCAGAAACGGATTTGAATGTAGTCATTGGACTGTGTGTTGGTCATGACAGTCTGTTCTATAAATATTCGGAAGCATTAACGACAACGTTGGTTACTAAAGACCGTGTATTAGGACATAATCCAGTAGCAGCCTTGTATCAGGCAGATGCTTATTACGGAAAGTTAATTCAAAAAGACGAATAAGGTATATAATACGCCGGGGCTGTGAAATGCTTCGGCTTTTCTTGTTTGTAAACATAAAAAAGTCTTTTCAGCTGTTAGGTTCTGCTGTATGATAGGAAATAGAAAAAGAAGGGTTTTACATAGAACCCGTGGTTGGGAGGAATACGAATGTTACCATCAAAAATTGAGGCAGAAGAAGAACTGGATCTGGCAGGAGATTTGAACCCAGGACCTTGGATTCGTCATTCTTATAATGTAGGAATTGCGGCAAAATGCATTGCACAGTACTGTCCGGACTTAGATGAGGGAAAGGCATATATTCTAGGAATTTTACATGACATTGGGAAGAGAAAGGGCTTTGTGTCAACATTTAAACATGTATATGAAGGATATCATTACTGTATGGACAAGGGCTGGGATGAGGCAGCACGAATCTGTATGACACATACATATGTATTAAAAGAACAGGAATTTGGAATGAATATAACAAAAGAAGAACAGGAAATAAAAGATTATCTGAAGGTCTGTGAGTATGATGACTACGATCGTCTTATTATGCTTTGTGACAGCCTGGCAGAAGAGAATGGTTTCTGTATGATGGAAAAGCGGCTGGTGGATGTAGCAAGGAGACATGGTGTGAATGAATTTACTGTACCAAGGTGGAATGCCAATTTTGCATTGAAAGAATATTTTGAGAAGAAAATTGGAAATTCCATTTATAATGTGCTTCCGTTTGTGAAGGAGACGACATTTATAGAAAAACAGGATAGAAAAACTAGAAAATAAGTTTATAGTAAAGCTGACAGGTAACAAGAAGACTTATATTATATATAATTCCTATTGACAAAGTATGAAATAAGGAGTATAACTAATTTATAAAAAGCAATTCTACATAAGAAAAGACATCAGTATAGAATGATTTCAATTTTATATTTTTTTAGCTTCAATCCATACTAAAACAATATGAAAACAATGAATATGACGGAAAGGATGATTTTTATGTCAAATATTAAAAAGAGTGCAGTAGAATTAATCGGAAAAACTCCATTACTAGAAATTGTAAATTATGAGAAGGCAGAAAAGATTACAAATGCAGTAATTCTTGCAAAACTGGAATATTTGAATCCAGCAGGGTCCGTAAAAGACAGAATTGCATTGGAGATGATTCAGGATGCAGAGAAAAAAGGACTGTTAAAACCTGGCGCAACAATTATTGAACCTACTTCAGGAAATACAGGAATTGGCCTTGCATCAGTTGCTGCTGCAAAGGGATATAAGACTTTAATTACCCTGCCGGATACTATGTCCATTGAACGAAGAAATCTTCTGAAAGCGTATGGTGCAGAACTGGTTCTGACAGAAGGGGCAAAGGGAATGAAAGGTGCCATTGCAAAAGCAGAGGAACTCAATAAAGAGATTCCAGGTTCCATTGTATTAGGACAGTTTGATAATGCAGCGAATCCAAAGATACATAAAGAAACAACTGGTCCAGAAATCTGGAAGGATACCGATGGAAAAGTGGATATTTTTGTTGCGGGTGTCGGAACAGGTGGAACGATTACCGGTGTAGGAGAATATTTGAAGGAGCAGAATCCAGATGTGAAGATTGTTGCAGTAGAACCTCTTGGAAGTCCTGTCTTATCAGGTGGAAATCCTGGACCGCATAAGATTCAGGGAATTGGTGCTGGATTTATTCCATCTGTGTTAAATACCAAAATTCTGGATGAAATTATTACCGTCTCTAATGAAGAGGCTTTTGCAGAAGGAAGAAAGATAGCTTCCGAGGAAGGAATCTTAGTCGGAATTTCTTCTGGTGCAGCACTTCATGCAGCAAAGAAACTAGCAAACCGTGCAGAAAACAAAGGAAAAACAATTGTTGTATTATTTCCGGATTCTGGTGATCGCTATTTGTCTACACCATTGTTTACAAAATAACACTGAAGGGATGAGGGATATTGTTATAAGATGTCCTAAGCAGAGACTTGGAAAATGTATTTATGAAACAGAAAGATGGGGGCTGTCGCTTTAACGATTGAAAAATGGTGAAGGGGCAGCTTCCTTTTTGCCTTTTAGTATCTATATTTACGTTA
>CAKSBP010000041.1 GCA_934438135.1 uncultured Clostridium sp.
ATCTGAATGTATTATAAATCACAAATAAAAAAGAAAGGAAATGTGATATTTAGCTTATATAAATATCATACAAGGAAAAAAATGATTAATATAAATTCATTACCCGAACATGAAATGAAAATGTATAAATCTGCGTATGATTATTTTGATGGAAGTATGAAAAGAAATTCGGATAATACAGAAAAAGCTGTTCAAAAAATATTGAAGAAAACATTAGCTATATTTTCAGATAACGTAAGTTCTCCTGATAAATTAAAAAAGTATCTTAATCAAGAAATTAGTATGGTAAGAGAGTTGCCAGACCCGATACTTATTACTGATACAGAAGTTCGGGATTCAAATTGGTGGAACGAACTAAGACAGACAAATATTCGTTTTGAGCATTGGGATAGATATGAAAAATATTTAGAAGAAAATAAGTCATGGCCCAGAAGCGCAGTAGAAAAAAGTATAAACTATACAACGGATTGGGTAATGAATGCAATTGCTAATCCTAATGAAAGAAAAGCAGTTGAAAGAAAAGGAATGGTTTTGGGATATGTTCAATCAGGAAAAACTGCTCATTATATCGGCTTGATAAATAAGGCAGTAGATGCAGGTTATAAAGTTATTATTATTTTGGCAGGTATACATAACAATTTAAGATCTCAGACTCAGGCAAGGATTGATGAAGAGGTCTTAGGGTATGAAACAAGCGCGGAGTATATAGAAAATAAGATGAAAGGAAAGTTAAATGTAATCGGAGTTGGAAAATGGACTGTAAAAAAGGAAGTTATGACGAATACAACTCGAGATGAAAAGGGGGATTTTAGTGAAAAAAAAGCATCATTGAATCTAGAGATTCCAACTGTATTCGTTGTAAAGAAGAACTACAAAGTTCTGGAAAATTTAATTGGATATATTGAGAATAATCATAAAAGAAGTATTGACAAAGAAACAGAAAAATCATATATATCTTGTAAATATCCTGTTTTATTAATTGATGATGAAGCAGATCAAGCTTCTGTAAATATAAAATATGATTATGAGGATGGAGTAATAAAGGATGAAGAAGAATTATCGAGGATAAATGGATTAATAAGAGATTTATTTCACATATTTGAATGTAGATCTTATATAGGATATACAGCGACACCTTACGCAAATATTTTCATACCAAGTACTGTTGAATCAAAAGAGCATGGCAAAGACTTGTTCCCAAGTCATTTTATTTTGACATTACCTAAACCATCAAAATATATAGGAGCGCAGGAATTCTTTGGTGATGAGGATAATGGAGTTATACAAATGCCATTGAGAAGAAAAATAACTAAAAAATCAGTTGCATTTGTAAATAATAAAGAAAAAAAAGTGACAGAGCAATTTCCAAAGGAATTAAAAAAAGCAATTCAGAGTTTTATTATATCAGTTGCAATAAGGATACAGAGAGGGCAATCCGAAAAACCGAATTCAATGCTAATCCATGTAACAAGGCTAACAGATGTACAGAAGTTAGTACATAGAAAGGTTCAGCAATATTATAATACTTTGAGTGAGATGCTTATTGATGGAGATCCGGAAGTAATAGAAGAAATTAAGCAGCTATGGACTGATGATTATGTAAAAACTACTCAAACAATGAAAAAGCATCATGCAAAATATATGGATGATTGTTATGAAGTAGAATGGAATGATGTATATAAAACAGTTATCCATATAATAAAAAATGAAGAAATTAGAATTTATAGTATTAATGGGAAAAGTAAAGATGCTCTGCTATATAAAGAAAATAAAGGAAAGCCTTATAATGTTATTGTCATTGGCGGAGATAAGTTATCTCGAGGATTAACTTTGGAGGGACTAACAGTTAGCTATTTTACAAGGGAATCAAAGATGTATGATACATTAATGCAGATGGGAAGATGGTTTGGATTTAGAGATGGTTATGTAGATTTATGTAGGCTATACGTTACGGATGATTTATTTACATGGTTTAAACATATTTCATTTGCAACGGAAGATTTACGTGATCAAATTCAGTACATGAATGAGGATGAAGAAACTCCAGAAAATTTTGGATTAAGAGTTGCAACACACCCTAAATTAAAAATCTCAAGTCCTAAGAAAGTACAATCAGGTGAAGAACGGTGTATTACATTTAGTAATGTTTTTAGTCAGACAAGAGTTATTGATGTTGATGCTGAAAAATATGATAGAAATTTTCATGCAGTTGAAGAACTGCTTTCTTTATGTGGAAAACCGAAAAAGGCAGAAGAATATTGGAAGGAAATGAATCGAACAGATAACTCTAGCAGACATATATTTTGGACTGGAGTTGACGGACATATTATTGCTGATTTTATGGGAAAATACGAGACTTCAAGTCGTGCAAATAAAGCAAATAGTATGTACATGGAAAAATATATTATTGATCAAATGAAAGTCGGAGGTCTGTTGGAGTGGACAGTTTGTCTTGTTAATATAGGAGATGAAACACGAGAATTAAATATCGGGGGTTATGATATTTCATCTGGAATGAAAAGAAAGGATATTGATTTAGTTCCAGGTGAAAAATGTTGTTCAATAAAAACATTAACTCCTGAGGATTTTCAATTTTTAGATTTTACCGACCATGACATGGCAGTAATGAAACAGATAAGAGAGAAGTTCGAAAATCAGAATAAAAGAGTAAGCAATGATTATATTCGTGAAAAGATTAGAAGTAGAAATAAGGGTTTACTTGTAATTTGTCCATTGGATATAAAACGAGGAAATGGATACAGATTAGTTGATCATTCAGTAGAACATCATAGTGTACCTATTGGAATCGCCGTTGTCTTTCCACATAATCAACACAAAGGCAATCTGATTCCTTATAGAGTTAATGAAGTGGGATTAAAAGGTGAATATAATGAACTATTTGAATAGAATGTGGAGAGATATAAAGAAAGATTTTGAAAAAGAACAGTATCATAACGAATATCTATTATCTCGAAAATTATGGCTTAATAATGGAATAGAATATATATTATTCTACGATAGGAGAAATGATACAAGACAAATTGGAATAAAGTTAGAAAATGACTATGACATCAATATAATTAAAAAGTTCCCAAATTGGAGTGGTATTGAAATCAGAGTTCATGATATAATGATAGAAAAAAAAGGAACCCCATATTTAATTTTTGCACAACTAGAGGAATACGATAGCATTATATATGAGGTTGTAATGGAAAACATACTGAAAAATTTAGATAGTATTGAAAAGAATAATAGATTTCTTCTTGTTATTAAAAAGACGTTAGATAAATGGAAAACTTTTTTTTCATTGCATGGGAAAGCGGTTATGTCAGAAGAAATGCAGCAAGGATTGTATGGTGAATTACAATTTTTGTATAGGCTCATAGAGAAATATGGTGAAAATTCCGTTTCATTTTGGAGTGGATATAATCGTGAGACACATGATTTTTATATTGATGGAAATGGAATTGAAGTTAAAACAACTAGCTCAAATCATGCAAATATAATTACAATAAATAATGAATTTCAATTAGATAATAGAGATGTTAAAAAAAATCTTTTTCTATATTTTTTAGCATTGAGAAGAAGTAAAAATGATGGTGAAAAGTTGTCAGAAATGGTGAAAAAAATTACTGAGCAAATTAGTAATAAAGAAAATTTAAATGGATTTGAGGAAAAATTATTTCGTTATGGTTATATAGTATCAAATCCTGAGTTGTATACATCTGGATTCCATATAAGGTTTAATAAATTTTTTAAGGTAGGAATTGATTTTCCTAAAATAATAAAAAATGATTTGCCATCAGGAGTTTGTAATATAAGTTATAAGTTAGATTTGGATTTATGTAAGGAATATTCTATGGAATTTGCAGAATTATTGAAGAATATAAACTACTAAAGGAGCTAAGAATATGGTTACTAATGAAATTTTAGAATTAAATATAGAGCTGTTATCGGAAGTACGTGACTATGCAAGAAAAAATCAAATTAGTACGGAAGATGCATTTACTAATATATTTACATCCTATATTGTAGAAAGCGGTGAACCTCTTCTTGCGGATTGCAATATAATTAATTTTAAGAAAACAAGTGAAAAAATAAAAGTGAATGGTTTTTGTATTGATGAATTTTTTCAATCAATAACATTAGTCATTAGTGATTTTACAAATAAAGAAGCAGTAGAAAAAATCGGAAAAACTGATATAAATTCTTTAGTTAAGCTTGCTTCCAAATTTTTTAAATTATGTAAGACGGAGTTTTTTTTAGATACAGAAGAGTCAGGAAATGGATATAAGATATATGAAGCAATTAGTGCACATTTTGATAATATACAGAAAGTATATGTAGTATTATTGACTAATAGAATTTCAGCAAATTACATACCAGAGGATCAAAATATTGGAAACATAATAATTAAGTATGATGTTTGGGATATTGAGAGGGTTTGTCAATGCATTTATCAGAAACGAATTCATAAAGATACTGTAATTCAATTTAAGGATAAGTATAAATATAATTTAAAAATGATAAAGGCTGAACCTGAAAATGATATCTATGATTGTTATATTGGTGTGATTCCAGGATACTATTTAGCTAGTATTTATAGGGATGAGGGGCAAAAATTAATTGAAAAAAATGTTCGTTCCTTTTTACAGGCTACAGGAAAAATTAATAAAGGCATACGTGATACAATAAAGAATGAACCTGAGATGTTTATGGCGTATAATAATGGAATTTCTACTATTGCAGAGGATATAGAGATTGATAAAGAAGAATCAAATGATAAAATTATTACAATCAATTCATTAACGAATTGGCAGATTGTTAATGGCGGGCAGACTACAGCATCAATATATAATGCTCTTCAATCTGGGCTTAGCCTTGACACCGTTAATGTACAAATGAAGCTGACTGTTATTAAAGATATTCAAAAGTCTACGGAGATAATAAGTAATATATCTCGATATGCAAATAGTCAGAATAAAATCAATATGTCTGATTTCAGTGCGAATGAAGACTATCATATTGAAATGGAAAGATTATCAAGAAAGATATTTGTTCCAGTTGAAAAGGGAAAAGCTACGAATAGGTGGTTTTATGAAAGAGCAAGAGGACAGTATTTAGTTGAATTAAATAGACAGCTGACATCATCTATGAAACGTCAATTTAAGGAAATGAATCCTAAAAAGCAATGTATTTCAAAGACAGTAGCAGCGAAGTGCCAAATGGCATGGATGAAATATCCTTATATCGTAAGCAAAGGTTTAGAAACAAACTTTGTTGTTTTTTCAGAAATGGTGAAAAAAAATCAAATACCCAAACCAAGTGAAGAAAGTTATATTTCAATGATTGCGCATGTAATATTGTTTCAAGAATGCGATAAAATTGTTGCAAATTTAAAATTTGGCGGTTACAAGGCTCAGGTAAATTATTATACAATTGCTGCATTATCAGAGTTTTATTCGAATGAGGTTGATGAATCTGAAATCTGGAGGAATCAAGAAATATCAGTAGAACTTTCGGATAGAATAGAGAAATTAGCATATAAGGTCTGGAATCATTTTATGAATCCAGAGGTACAGGGCATTAATGTTACTCAGTGGTGTAAGAAAGAAGATTGTTGGAATTTACTAAAGAAAAGATTAGAGATAGAACAAAAGTAAGAGAGGCATAAGATGTTTACATTATTAGATTTATTTGCAGGAGCTGGTGGTTTGAGTACAGGATTTGATATGACGGAGCAATTTAATATCGTTGGTATGTCAGAGAATAATCCGAATGCTATTAAAACTTATGAAAAAAATCATAAAGGTGTTAAGAACTATGGTAACATTTTAAAGCTACCATTTGAAGACATAAAGAGAGAATGCGGAGACATAGATGTAATTATAGGAGGGCCGCCATGCCAGGGCTTTTCTAATGCTAATCGACAGCGAAGAAAGCTGATCAATGGTAGCAATGAATTAGTAAAAGCATATGTGAAAGCAATAGAAGAGTTAAAACCTAAAGTATTTGTAATGGAGAATGTAAAAACCATTGATTCAGATAAACATCATTTTTGCGTTACATACGCTGATGAAAAGCATATAAAAGAAGATTTGCTTATTACTCCGGAAGATAAGGATATTGTATTATATGAGGGAAAATATGCAGATATAATTTCAGAAAATATTGAAAATGTAAGAGAATTGACTCTAATTAATGATGAATTATTATATATTTTGAAAGGACTAATTAATCCTAAAAAGGATATAAAAAAATACTTAAATAAGTCAGGTAATAAAGTTGGTGTAAAAAAAATTATAGAATCCATTTCAGACATTAGCAGTCATGAAGATTGGTTTATTAATATTTTGCAGAAATCTAAGACTGCATTAACTAATATTTTAATTGAAGAATCTTGTAATGATGAGTATAGAAAAGCATTACAAAATTTCTGGAATATTCAACGTTTATGCTTAGGAATTGAGGAATTGGAAGAAAAAGATGTTATTTATCAGTATAAATTAGGAATATCAGATGATAAGATAGTAGTTTCTGTACAGGCATATGTAGTAATAGATTTTATAAAAAAGTCATTTGAAAAATTAAAATACAAAATATCAGAAGGAGGAGTACTAAAAGCAGCAGAATTCGGAGTGCCTCAAACAAGGGAACGTTTTATTCTTATAGGAGTTAGTGAGGAACAGTATGATGAAGGCTTAGGAGTGGAACTTCCAAAGCCTATTTTAAAGAATTCATCCGAATTCTATTCAGTTTATGATGCGATTAGTGATTTGGAAGCATATGAGCCCACAACTGGCAGTATGAGTGAAAAAATAGAACGTCATCTTGATAGAGCACCAGAAAATTTTTATGAAAAGATAGTTTTCAATGAAGATAATGATATAATATATAATCATGTGTGTACTGCAACGCGAGATAAGGCAAAGGAAAGATTTGCTTTAATTAATCAAGGAGAGAATTTTCATAATCTTCCTGAGGCATATAAAGACACATATGATAATCCAAATAGAACCCAGAATACTATATATAAACGTTTAAGATATGATGAACCATCAGATACTGTTATTAATGTTAGAAAATCCATGTGGATACACCCTACTAAAAATAGAGCAATAAGTGCTAGAGAAGCTGCAAGGCTGCAGAGTTTCCCAGATTCATATGAATTTGTTGGAACAAAAGATTCTGTATATCAGCAGATTGGAAATGCAGTTCCTCCAATTTTAGGAAGAGCAGTAGCAGAAAAAGTATTAGAACTGCTAAAATGTAAAGAAAAATATAAAAAACTGAAAGAAATATATGAAGATTTTAAGAAAGTTGAGTAGTAAAGATTGCTACAGCCCTCCTTTAAAGAGGGTGTATTATTATTTAATAAGATTGTAAATATTTTTGTGTCTAGTAATTCAAAAGAAACTTCTTGATAGGATTCAGATATGTATTTTCTACTTGTCGAATTATGCTGTTAGCTTAAGTATTCCCATTTAGGGGATGTAAATACAATCTAAATGCATTTTTTGCATTACAAATACGGGTAGCGTCTTTTTCTTGGGCGTTGCCCAAACCCGACCTTGAGTATATTTAATGCACATATGGCAATACTCTAATTACTAACGGTATATTTGGGCGTTATAGGTACGGTCTCAGCCTATCATCATAGAGCAGGGTGAATTGGCTTAAAACCAGATCCCAGTTCCTGATCGCATAAGGGTATTTCTTTCCCCATTTTTCCTTTCTATCTTCAAGCTCCTTAAGTGCTATTTCTTCACTTGATGCCTTATATACAGCCTTAAAATCATATGCAAATGGCCTTAAATCTTTGTAAGATATGTTATATCACAACATTCTTATTGTCTCATAGAAGCAAAATATGATTTTGATAAAATTTCTCAACAATTCCATTTCCTATTGTTTTTCTATGGTTTTTATAGTACCATATGCTAAAGTTAGTCAAATCTAACTATAAAATAGCGAGGTGCTGAATGAAAAAATTATTGAATGCAGTTTGTGTTGCATTTGGATTCGTATTTTTTGCAATTGGAGCAGTTGGAGTTGTACTTCCTGTACTTCCTACAACGCCTTTTATACTGCTTGCAGCCATTTTATTTGCAAAAGGATCCGAACGTTTTCATAAGTGGATTTTGTCCACAAAACTTTATAAAGAATATGTAGAAGATGTAGTTCACAAAAAAGAAATGCCGAAGAAAGCAAAAATTTCTGTGTTATCTTTTATTACCGTAATGCTGGGAATCGGATTTTGGTTTTCTCCGATTTGGCATGCGAAAGTCTTAATTGTACTAGTATTAGTATTTCATTATTACTATTTTCTATTCCGAATCCGTACCGGAGAACCAAAATCCAACAAATAGGAAGGAGACTGGCCGGAGAATTTATATGGTCAGTATATAAAACAAAATGGACGTAGAGAAAAAGAGACAAAAAGAACAAGAGATGGTTAGTAAAATGATTCACATTTACTGCCATGGAAAACATAAAACAGGAAAAAGACAATTGTGTGACGAGTGCCTGGAACTTCATGAATATGCCATGATTCGAGTTCAAAAGTGCCCATTTATGGAAACAAAAAGTTTCTGTAGTGCCTGTAAGGTGCATTGTTACACGAAGGATAAAGCAGCGAAAATTAAAAATGTCATGAAATATTCAGGACCAAGGATGCTGTATCATCATCCATTGACTGCTCTTAGACATATTGGTGTCACCATCAAAGAGAAAGGGAAGAAACGTGTTTCATAAACGATTATTAAACGAATTTAAAGAGAATAAAAAGTACGTTGCAGGAATGATAGGATGCCAGTGGATTTCATTGATTGCCAATATCATGTTTGTATATGGAACTTCCATGGTTATTCAGGGAATGTATGAAAAGACCCTGACAGATAAAAACATACAGGCATATCTTATCCTGCTTGTATGCGTACTGGCTGTCCGCAGTATTATGAATACGGTTGGAACAAATCTATCCTATCAGGCGTCTACTAATGTAAAAATCGGTCTTCGTGAGAAAGTGTATCGAAAACTGATGAAGTTAGGAAGCAGTTATCGTAATACTCTACCTACTTCCGAAGCAGTACAGATTAGTACTGAAGGAGTAGAGCAGTTAGAAATCTATTTTGGAAAGTATGTACCGCAGTTCTTTTACAGTCTGTTAGCACCGCTGACATTGTTTTTAGCTGTAGCAGTGATGAGTATAAAAGTTGCCATTGTACTGCTTCTTTGTGTGCCATTGATTCCAATTTCAATTATAGCGGTTCAGAAATTTGCAAAAAAAATGTTGGCGAAATACTGGGGAACTTACACGGAACTTGGAGACACTTTCCTAGAAAGCCTTCAGGGACTGACTACCATGAAAATTTTCCAGGCGGATGAACGCTATGCAGAGAAAATGGATGAAGATGCGGAAAAATTTCGTAAAGTAACCATGCGTGTGTTGATTATGCAGTTAAATTCCATTAGTATTATGGATTTAGTAGCTTACGGCGGTGCAGCCGCAGGCATTATTCTTGCTGTTATCGAATTGAAGAACGGCCGTATTACTATGCAGCAGTGTTTCTTTATCATTATGGTATCCCAAGAATTCTTCCTGCCTCTTCGTTTGTTAGGTTCTTTCTTTCATATAGCAATGAATGGAAATGCAGCAGCTAACAAAATTTTTAAATTATTAGATGCCAAAGAAGAGAACAAAGAGGTGACAGATTTCTGTCAGGATTCTTCGATTGTATTTAAGAATGTAACATTTAGCTATGATGATGAAAAAACAATTTTAAAAGATATATCCTTTGAAATTAAGGAAAATAGTTTTACAGCCATTGCAGGTGTTTCCGGATGTGGTAAGAGTACGATTTCTTCTATTATTATGGGAAAAAATAAAGCAGGTAATGGAAAAGTGCTGATTGGTGGCGTGCAGGCAGCTTCTTTATCTAGTGAAGCAAGATTTGAAAAAATCACCTGCATTAATCACGACAGCTATTTATTCAAGGGAACCCTTCGTGAAAATCTTCAAATGGGAAAAGAAAATGCATCGGACGAGGAAATGTGTGCTGTGTTAAAACAGGTGGATTTATATGACACCGTTATGAAAAAAGGCGGTCTGGATATGGAAATCAAAGAGAAGGCAGGAAATCTTTCTGGTGGACAGAAACAAAGACTTGCATTAGCTAGAGCCATTCTTCATGATACGGATATTTATATTTTTGACGAAGCAGCTTCTAATATTGATGCAGAGAGTGAAAATAAGATTATGGAAGTGGTAAAAGTATTGGCTAAGACAAAGACGGTTATTTTAATTTCTCATCGTCTTGCCAATCTGTTAGAAGCAGACCAGATTCTTGTAATGGATCAGGGTGTGGTGGCAGAATCCGGAACCCATGAAACATTAATGAGCAAAAAAGGATATTATCATACACTATTTGAAAGTCAGAAACAGTTAGAAAATTATGCGAAGGAGGTGTTCTAATTGAAGAAACGAAATGGATTTGGTGTAATGGCCGGTCTAATTGGCATGATAAAACCTCTTCTTGGATTTATGATGCTGGCCATTTTTATGGGCTGTATCGGAAATCTTGCCGCAGCATTTATTACCATTTTAGGTGGATATGGTCTTCTTTCCATGGCTGGGATTTCTGTACCGTTGTCTCAAACTACAATTATTACTTTATTGGTTTTATCTGCAGTATTCCGAGGTGTGTTTAGATATGCTGAACAGGCATCCAATCACTACATTGCATTTAAATTATTAGCACGAATCCGTCATCAGGTATTTGCTGCACTTCGTAAACTGACACCGGCAAAGCTTGATGGCAGAGATAAAGGAAATTTAGTTTCTATTATTACTTCCGATATTGAGTTATTAGAAGTGTTTTATGCTCATACAATTTCACCGATTGCTATTGCGGTGATTACTTCGATTGTAATGGTTTTCTTTATTGGAACACTCCATCCACTGTTTGGAGCTATTGCCTGCATATTTTATCTTATTGTAGGTGTGGCGATTCCTTATTTAAATGGAAGAAGAGGTGCAAAGACTGGTTTAGAATACCGTCAGAAGTTTGGGGACCTGAACACAATGGTATTGGATAATTTATACGGGTTAGAGGAAATTCTTCAATACAAGCAGCAGGAGAAGAGAGAAGAAAAATTGTCTGCCCGTACAGAAGAACTGGAAACCTTAAAGAAACAGTTGAAAAAAGGCGAAAATGTCCAGAGGATTTCAACAGACTGTGTGATTATGGCTGCAGGAGCTTTAACAGCAGTGGCTGCAGCATATCTGGTTCAGAAGGGTTCTGTAGAATTTGCTCAGGGATTAATTGCAGTGGTTTCAGTTATGAGTTCCTTTGGGCCGACAGCAGCACTTTCCGCATTATCCAATGACTTGAATCAGACTCTGGCAAGTGGAGAACGTGTGTTAAGACTATTAGAAGAGGAACCTGTGGTTACAGATATTTGTGACGGTGTGAATACTTTTGGTGAGGATATTTCCTGTGAAAAGATTTCTTTTGCTTATCCAGATGCGGATAAAAAAGTATTGGAACAGTTCCAGGCTTCGTTTGAAAGGAATAAAATTCATGGGATCCACGGAAAGAGTGGATGTGGAAAGTCTACATTATTAAAGCTTATGATGCGTTTCTATGAGACAAATCAGGGTGAAATTAAATACAATAATACAAATGTAAATAAAATCAATACAAAAGTTTTAAGAAACCATATTTCTTATGTCACACAAGAAACATTCCTGTTCCACGATACGATTGAAAATAACATCAAGATTGCCAAGGAAAATGCCACAAGAGAAGAAGTCATAGAAGCAGCGAGAAAAGCTTCGATTCATGATTTTATTCTCTCTCTGCCAAATGGCTATGATACAAGATTAAGTGAACTTGGAGATAGTGTTTCCGGCGGGGAAAGACAGCGTATTGGAATTGCAAGAGCATTTCTTCATGAAAGTCCGGTGATTTTCCTGGATGAACCGACTAGCAATATTGACAGTTTGAACGAAGGCATTATTTTAAAGAGTCTTTGGGAAGCAAAGGAAGAAAAAACGGTTCTTTTGGTTTCTCACCGTAAATCAACGATGGGAATTGCGGAAACGATAATTAGTATGTAGAAAAATAGAAGTACCTCGTATTTTTTAGGTAAAATATGCCGTATTTTTTAACTATATTTTCTGGATGCGGAATGTTATAATGGTAAAAAATTTATTTTATTCTTAGAAATAATAGGAGGACAGAAAATATGAAATTTTTTATTGATACAGCCAATGTAGAAGATATTAAAAAGGCAAATGATATGGGAGTTATCTGTGGTGTAACAACAAATCCATCTTTAATTGCAAAAGAAGGAAGAGATTTTAATGAAGTAATTAAGGAAATTGCTTCTATCGTGGATGGTCCTATCAGTGGAGAAGTAAAAGCAACTACTATGGATGCAGAAGGCATGATTAAAGAAGGACGTGAAATTGCTAAAATCCATAAGAATATGGTTGTAAAAATTCCAATGACAGTAGAAGGATTAAAGGCTGTTAAAGTTCTTGCAGCAGAAGGAATTAAGACAAACGTTACTTTAATTTTCTCTGCAAATCAGGCATTATTAGCAGCGAGAGCTGGTGCAGCATATGTATCTCCTTTCCTTGGAAGATTGGATGATATCAGTACAGATGGAACTGAATTAATCAATGATATTGTTACAATTTTTGAAAACTATGAATTAGATACAGAAATTATTTGTGCAAGCGTTCGTCATCCAATTCATGTAACACAGTGTGCCTTAGCTGGAGCAGATATTGCAACTGTTCCTTATAAAGTAATTGAGCAGATGGTAAAACATCCATTAACAGACCAGGGAATTGAAAAATTTCAGGCAGATTACAAGGCTGTATTTGGTGAATAAGAAAAAAATATAAAAATATTATGGCTGGAAGAGTATCAGCTGTGACAATGCGTTTAAAATGGTAGAAAAAGGATGAAAAATGGGATCTGTCTGGATTAATTTCCTCTCAGGTCTCTTTTTTTCAAAAAGAATCAGTAAATGCATTGAAATTTACTACTCATTTGTAGTATATTGATAAATGGTAGCTAATAGGAAGAAAGGAAAAAAATGACAATGCTTCGAGAAAAAATCTTGTAAGAAGTATATTACATTTTTACATGGAGAACACTTGGAAAAGCTGTTTGAAAATGAATGAAAATAGATGGTAAAAGGAGAACGATATGTCAGAAAGGTTAACATTTGAACAGATTCTTGAGAATCATACAGTTACAGAATTAAGAGATATCCTGAAAGAAGCAGGATTAAAGGGATATTCTAAAATGAAAAAGAATGAAATGGTGGATCAGATTACAGCACTTGCACTGGATGAAAATATGGCACAAAAAAAATTCCTCTACGCAACTGACCAGGAAATTGAGGATTTAAAGAGAGCTGCTACCGAAAAAGTTACGATTGAGAAAGATTCCATGCAATATTATTACTGGGAAAATCTTTGTTTCGCTTTTATTACACAGGATTATGAAGTGGACATTCCTGCTGAGGCAGTAAAGCTTTATGAGAAGATTTCCAAGAAAGAAAGCTTCGTGAAACAAAGAGAGAGAGTAAGCTGCTTAATGGAATATGCGATGGCCGCAGCAAATCTTTATGGTGTAATTGAAATGACAAAGCTGGTAGAAATCATTAACAGCCAGACTGATTTAAATACAACACTGGAAGAACTTACAGATGTATATTCCTGGAGAGAAATGTTACGTGGATGCCAGATGTTCTGCTGTCAGGATGGTTTTGTAACAGATGAACTTTTTGGAGACAATATTTTTGGAATTCAAGAAGATTATAAAAAACTGTTAGCACAGCAGGGGGTAAAACCTTATTACGTTCCAGAAAAAGAAGAATTTTTAAGTTATGCCAATACTCTTCATACGGAGAAAAACAAATCGTATGAAGCAATGCATTCCTTCTGGGTGACAAAGATGGAGCAGGAAGCAGAAAAGGCAGAAGATATCTGCAATGAACTTCAGTTACAGATTCGTAATGGTGCCCAGACACAGCAGATTTTCGATGAATTGGACAAAAAGAAAATCGTATTCCCAGATGACGCAGCAATTCAGGAATTTACACATTATCTGATGGATATGTATAATAATACCCGTTTAAGAGAAAACAGAGGATTTACTCCAGTAGAAATCGAAACAGATGCTCCAGGAAATTCTGTTTACAGTCAGGAGACATATGAACAGATTCAAAATCTTGGACAGATTTCACAGCAGATTTCAGCAGAATCCAAAATCGTTCCATTTCCAACCGTAAGAAGGGAAGAAAAGAAAATTTATCCAAACGATCCTTGTCCATGCGGAAGTGGAAAGAAATATAAAAAATGCTGTGGAAGAAATAAATAATTCTGAACATAATATGTCAGCTGATGTCATCAGTGGGAAGCTTGAATGACAATTCAAAAAGATTAAAAAAATAAAATAAAAGTTATACATCCGTGCTGTAGAATTTTGATTCTGCAGCACGTTTTCGTTAAATAAGTCCTTTTTATTTTGTCTGCATTCTTTACTCACAAAGTACTTAATCGATATATCATAAATCGTATCATTATGGTATCCTCTTAAGTTTTAGAGTGTTACAATCCTTTATGACGAAATAAAGTCAGATTGGAGGTAATCAAATGGCACAGATTAAACGAATTAATAATGCTGGCAAAGATATGACCACAGGGAATCCGCTTGCCTTAATTCTTATGTTTTCGATCCCTATTTTAATTGGTAACATATTTCAACAGCTATATAACGTGGTGGATACTTCGGTAATCGGGCACGTGCTTGGAGATCATTCCCTGGCTGCAATCGGAGCGACTGCAGCGATTTATAATCTGGTAATCGGCTTTGCAAATGGCACAACCAATGGTTTTGCCGTTGTGCTGGCAACGTTTTATGGAAAAAAGGATCCCGAAGGAATTCGGAAGACGGTCAGTTTAACTGTTGTATTGACAGTATTAATATCTGTTCTGCTTACAGTGCTTAGTGTAACATGTATTTTGTCATTACTTCGTTTTATGAATACACCGGAAGCGATTCTTAAGGAAGCTGTAGATTACCTCCATATCATTTTACTATTTTCTATAGTTACCATGCTGTATAACATGTTTGCCGGAATGCTCCGTGCTATTGGAAACAGTATGGCACCGCTTGTATTTCTAATTGTATCTACAGCAGTGAATATTATATTGGATATTTTATTTGTAAAAACATTTGGGATGGGAATAAAGGGTGCTGCATATGCAACTGTGATTGCACAGTTTGTGTCGATGGTGTTATCTATTATATATATTTATAAATGCTGTCCGGTACTTCATCCAGATATAAAATATGTAAATCCAGTGTTTCTTCTGAAAGAAAAGAAACTGACGGGAGAACTGCTTACTACTGGACTTTCCATGGGGCTGATGCTTGCAATCGTATCTATTGGATCGGTCGCCCTGCAAAGTGCAGTAAATGGATTTGGAACGGCTGTGATTACAGCACATACTGCTGCAAGAAAAATAGATGATATTTTCATGCTTCCCCTTGGAACGCTGTCTATGGCGTCGTCTACATTTGTTGGACAGAATTATGGAGCAGGAAAGATGGAACGCGTGAAAAAAGGAATAATCGAGGTCATAAAGGCAGCCATGCTCTGGTCGCTGCTTTCAGCAGTAATTGCGTTTCTTGGATGCGGCTGGATGGTTCGGGTGCTGACTGGAACAAAAAATTCAGAAGTGCTTCATACTGCAGCAGCTTATATTCATTGGAATATTCCGTTCTTCGTGATTTTAAGTGTGCTTCTGATTTTAAGAAGCAGTCTTCAGGCGACAGGAAGAAAAATAGTTCCGCTCATGGCAAGTGGCGTGGAACTGGTGGCGAAGTTTGGCGCAGTAGGATTTTTAACTCCTGTATTAGGGTATTTTGGAGTGTGTATTTTGGAACCAATAATCTGGATTTTCTGTACTGTTATGGTGCTAATGGACTTTTACCGGTTTTATATTTCCTGTGCTGGAAATATAAAATTTACATAAACTTATGGTGTTAGTGATTCGAAAGGTATAAAATAGACTTATTAGCTTAAGAAATTGTTCAGTCAGATTAAGATTGGAGGAGTGCTATTGAAAATTCTAGTGTTAGGCGGTACGAGATATTTTGGAAAACACCTGGTAGAAAATCTGCTGGAGAAAGGATATGACGTCACCATTGCGACGCGGGGGATAACCAAAGACAGCTATGGAAGTTCAGTAGAACGGATAAATCTGGAACGTACAGACGAATCGGATTTAAAATCTAAACTTGGTCAGAAATATTTTGATGTAGTGTATGATAATATTGCTTATTGTTCCAATGATGTAAAGTATGTATTAGAGACATTGAACTGTGAACGTTATATTATGGTATCCTCATCCTCGGTATATCCGTTAACCTGGGATATAAAAGAAGAGATGTTTCAGCCGGAAAATAAGGATTTAGTCTGGTGTTCTAGAGGAATATATTCCTATGGAGAGGGAAAGAGACAGGCAGAAGCAGCAGTAGTAAATCAATATGATGGCAGGAATTATGTTCTTGTCCGTTTCCCATTTGTATGGGGAAAGAATGACTATACAGGAAGACTTAGATTTTACGTAGAGCATGTTCAGAAGGAAAAACCAATGTTCATTGATAATCTGGACTGTCAGATGAGTGTCATTAGTGAAGAGGAAGCGGGTGATTTTCTGGCTTCCCTGGCGGAGAGTCAATGCATCGGTGTAATAAATGCATGCAGTGATGGAACAGTTTCTATAAAACAGGTGCTTGAGTATGTAGAGGAGAAGACAGGAAAGAGAGCGATACTGAATCGTTCTGGTGAGAAAGCACCATTTAATGAAGTGGAAGAATACAGTCTGAATACAAAGAAAGCAAAGCAGGCAGGATATGTATTTCAGAATGTAAGAGAGTGGTTATATGATGTTCTGGATGCTTATATAGAAAGAAAAGAACAGGACTAACACTGACTGAATATAAGTTTCGTGGCATGGTAATGTTTCTTTCTGATGTGTTGGAAACGGAATACATGTTTTTAAGAAAGAGTCTATGAAGTGTGAAAAATTATCAATTCATAGACTCTTTTTTACGGAAAAGTAGGAAATTATAAAAAACTTGAAAGTAAGAATTACGTTTTGTATAATTAGAAATATAATTTTCCCCTTGAAAAAGGGAAACAAAACGACAGCTGCATTCAGGTATCTAAAACCATAATTGCATATTTTAGCATATTATGATAGACTTAATTACATTGGAAACCGCCCGGCTGGTGAAGAGCCCCCCCTTTTTAGGACTCTTGGGTGGATAGGCAGAACGTAGCAGACTGGTATTGCCTTAAACAGGCATACAGAATTATGTTTACCAATAGAAAAAGGAACGAAATAATAGTTTGGCACTATTTTATGGGGAAATAGTGGGTAGGACTTATTTGTCTTAAATTACGAAAGAAAGCTGGAAGAAATATTTTTCTGGTACATAGAAGTAAATATGGTTCGTGATACATACATCATAGGAGAATGCATCTATAAGCGAAGAGTTAATGATTTGTGATACAAAGTGAGGGCAGATATCCAGAAACATTTAGCTTATGAAGTGAAGGAGATGTTATTTACATTGGGGATAAGTGAAGATATGAATCGGATGAAAGATGTGCAGTGGTCAGAGAAAATGAAAGTTTACTTTGAGCAGGTTATGCGGGCTATTTCACCTTCTGTGGGAAATCTTGGAAGCGGCGAAATTTTAAGAGACATTGAAGAAAATACAAGAAACAGGGGTGCACTGGAAGTGTCGGCGGAGGATCTGCAGAAAGCAGTGCTTGATAACACGCCAATTTTCTATCGTCATGACTTGAAGAAACTTTTGCATAATCTGGGAATCGATAAAGGGGAATCCGATGCGAAAAGAAAGGAAGATGCGGTAGGAAAAATATGCCGCGATATTATGAGAGCTTCGGATATTGCTGGAGTTTCGGCTGATAAGGAACTTATAAAAAAGATTTTAAAGGTATATCAAAATGTTTTATTAAGTCCAAGGGTAAAAATCTCCTTTGGCACAACAACGAAGAAAGCAGAGCACCGTGAATTAGAGGTGCGCTATATGAGTAATGATAATGTACATAATCCATTTGCCATAGCGATTGAAAATCAGCTGTTTCAGATGGGAGGGCATCCGGTAGAGAAGCTTTTTGAAGAGTTATCCAGCAGTTTTCCGGTTATGGGATATGGTGTTGATTTTTCTGCATCGTCTGGTATAAAATATATGGTGACGGTATTTGCACCTCACCTGCCACAGCAGGTGGAAAAGGTATTCGGACTTGTGAATGTGCCGGAGAGTATTTTAAAAAGCAAGGAATTTTTGAGTAAGTATAGAGCGTTGTATATTAGTGCAGTCATGACGAATTTTTTACAGAAGACGGTATCACTTCGATTTGATACAAAGCAGATTGGAATGGTTACGTCGAAGCTGATTATGGAGATGCTTACTGACTTGAAATTTGAAATACCGAAGATAGAACTCATGGAGTTATGTAGAGGTGCCAGAACTATGGTAATTACGTATAACTGGCAGGTTTCAAGAATACAAAAGATTGCTTTCGAAGTAGAACCAAGAAAGGAAGCAGAGATACCAAAGAATTTAAATGCGAAAATTGAAACATTTATACAAAAGGTTCCATTTTATTCGCAGGAGAAAAAATATGTATATGCCATTTCTTTTACGAAGAAAGGACAGTATATGAAAATTGAAAACTTCTATTCGGAGGAACGGATAGAATAAAGGGGTATTATATGAAAAAAATGGTTATTTGCGTGGATGAATTGGATCAGCCGACTGGTAGTATGGAGAAGATGGAGGCACATCTGAGGGGATGTCTGCATCGTGCATTTTCTATCTTTATTTATAATTCAGAGGGGAAGATGCTTCTTCAGAGAAGGGCGGCAGATAAGTATCATTCCGGAGGATTATGGACCAATGCCTGCTGCAGCCACCCTGCTCCAGAAGAGGCGTTGGAAGAAACGATTCACAGACGTCTGTTAGAGGAGATGGGGTTTGACTGTTCCCTGCGGGAAATTCATCAGTTCCTTTATAAAGCAAGTCTGGATCACGGACTTGTGGAACATGAATATGATCATGTATTTGTGGGAACTTATGATGGAGAAGTTTTCCTAAATCCGGAAGAAGCAGACGATTATAAATGGATGTCTATTGAAGAGTTAAGAAACGATGTATGTGAGAGACCGGAGTTATATACGATATGGTTTCGTATTGCACTGGAAAAGGTTTTAGAAAACTATAAAAAATAACGAGAATAGAAAGAACTGATTGCAGTAAATTCTGCATATTGGTTCTTTTTTTATTAAAACTATATTTATTTTTGTTTAAAACAGACAATTTTTCCAGTCGTGTCAAAAAATAATACATGTTGGTAAAATGTGTAGACGTTATATTTCTGCTGTGCTAAATTAAACATATAAAATAAAAATAGGAGGGGTAATATGTTCAGCAAAACAAGCAAGCGTGCATTTGCATTTTTATTAAGTTTTGTATTAGTTTTAACAAGCTTTATTTCTTTTGCAGGAACGAAGCAGGTTTTGGCTGCGTCTAAAGCAGGACTTACATTAAAAGTTGAAGCTGGAAATGGCTGGAATGATGGAAAAGCTGATTATCAGCAGTTCAACTGTACATTAACAAATGAATCTTCCAGTACAGTTTCAGATTGGGAAATTGCATTTACCTTCGCTGCAGGAGCAGTGTTAAATCAGGGATGGTGCGGTACATATGATATGGCAGACGATGGTACATTAACCATCACAGCAAGTGATTCAAACGCAAAACTTTCCGTAGGTGGTTCTACTACATTTGGTTTTATCGTAATCAATGGTGGTACATGGAGTGATGATAATGTAAAAGTTGTGAAACCAGCTTCCGGAGAAACACCAGCAACAACAGAAGCACCAGCTGTAACAAGTGAAGTGCCAGCAACAACAGAAGCACCAGCAACAACAGAAGCACCAGCTGTAACAAGCGAAGCACCAGTTGTAACAAGTAATGCACCTGCTGCATCCGAAGAACCAAAACCTTCAGAAACAGCGGCTGTTCCTTCACCAACTGTTTCTACGCCAGCAGTTTCTCAGGACTGGTTATACACAGATGGGAGCAGGATTCTTGATAAGAACGGAAAACAGGTTTGGTTAACTGGTCTTAACTGGTTCGGATTTAACACAGGTACAAATTGTTTTGATGGTATGTGGGCATGTGATGTTGATAAGGCATTAACAGAAATTGCAAACAGAGGATTTAACTTACTTCGTGTCCCAATTTCCAGTGAATTATTATTAGACTGGAAGAATGGTGAATATCCAAAGGCATGCCTGACAACATACGGAATTAATGAATATTTACAGGATAAGAACAGTCTTGAAATTTTCGATCATGTTATTGATAAATGTAATGAATTAGGTCTTAAAATCATGATTGATATCCACAGTGTTGAAACAAATGCTGCAGGACATTATGCGCCATTATGGTATACAGAAAATGTGACAGAAGGTATGTATCTGGATTCTTTAGACTGGATTTCTGATAGATATAAAGCGGATGATACAATTATCGCATATGATTTAAAGAATGAACCTCATGGTAAAATTCAGGAAACATCAAAAGCAATCTGGAATGATTCTGAAGATGAAAACAACTGGAAACATGAAGCAGAAGTAGCTGGACTCACAGTATTAAGAAACAATCCAAATGCTTTAATTATGGTTGAAGGTACAGAAGTTTATCCTATGGATGTAGAAAATAATAGTGATTTCCATATTAAAGATCCAAAACAGTACTATGGAACATGGTGGGGCGGTAACTTAAGAGGTGTTAAGGACTTCCCAGTTAATCTTGGTGAATATCAGAACAAATTAGTTTACTCTCCTCATGACTATGGTCCAAGTGTATTCAATCAGGAATGGTTCCACGATGGTGATTTTACAACAGAGTCTTTAAATGCAGACTGCTGGTATGATAACTGGTATTATATTCAGGATCAGAATATTGCACCATTGTTAATTGGTGAATGGGGTGGATTCATGGATGGTGGAAACAACCAAAAATGGATGGAATGCTTAAGAGACTTTATCAAAGAGAATAAGATTAATCATACGTTCTGGTGCTACAATGCTAACTCTGGTGATACAGGCGGATTAGTAGGATATGACTTCTCTACATGGGAAGAAGACAAGTATGCACTAGTAGAAGATGCATTATGGAAAGTTGATGGCAAGTTTGTTGGATTGAGCCAGGATACACCACTTGGTACAAAGGGTACTTGTGTTGGAGCAATTTCTAATTATCATGTAACGGAATAAATTCAAAAATAATAATGGCTGCTATATTCGTCGGTTTGAGCTGATGGATGTGGCAGCTTTTTTGATTTAGAAAATACACATATAGTTATCCTTGCTGGCTTGATCTTTCCCACACATCTAGGTTATGATATGTAAAACAAAAGAAAGCAGGTGAAATAGTTTGAAAAGCAGAAAAATACTAACAAATCCGGTATGGATTGTGTTAATTGCTTCGCTATGTAATATTTTGTGGGGAAGTGCATTTCCGTTTATTAAAATTGGTTATGAGGAATTTCGGATTACGACTCAGGTGAGTCAGAAGCTGTTGTTCGCCGGAGTACGTTTTTTTATGTCGGGGGTTCTTCTTCTGATTACATATGTGATTATGTACAGAAAATGTCCGAAACTTAAGAAAAACAATGTGAAAACGGTGGCAGAACTAGGGCTGGTACAGACAACCTTTCAGTATATCTTTTTTTATATTGGACTGTCCAATACAACTGCAACCAATGGTTCCATTGTAAATTCCATGAATGTATTTCTATCGGCCATTTTAGCTCATTTTGTATATACCAATGACAAAATGAATACGCAGAAATGGCTGGGGTGTTTCCTGGGATTCATGGGAGTGCTGTCAGCGACTATTGGACAGGGAACTATGCGGTTTACCCTACAGGGGGAAGGATTTATTATTATTGCTGATTTGATGTTTGCCATCGGTTCCGTGATTTCCAAAAAAGCAACTAAGGAAGATGATTCCATGACAGTAACGGCAGTCAATCTGGTATTTGGCGGAGTGATTTTAATTTTAGCAGGTTTATTTGGTGGAGGAACATTGACACAGATTACTGTAAAAGGCTGTGTGGTTCTGTTCTATCTTGCTGCTCTTTCCGCTGTATCTTTTACTCTTTGGGCGATGTTGCTAAAATATAATCCAATTGGTAAAATATGCATTTATAATTTTGTAAATCCAGTGTCTGGGACGTTATTATCTGGAATTATGTTAAAAGAAAATATTTTGCAGATAAAATATTTATTAAGCTTGATTTTAGTATCTGCTGGTATATGTATTGTAAATCTGAAAATTGCAGATACTAAAAAGAGTGCGTAAGAAAGAAAAAAAGTACGAATGGAAAAGAGGTGTACAATGACACAGGAGCAGGTTGTAAATATTTCAACAGAAATCAGCTATCAGATGCTGAAAAATGGAGCAGAGATTTATCGGGTGGAACAGTGCGTACGCTATATTTCTAGAGCGTATGGTTTCCCAGATGCAGACTGCTTTGCATTACTGACAAGCCTTGTGGTGACGGTGACCAACGGAGAAAAAATCTGCACAAGAACAAAACGTGTGACAGACAGAACGACAAATTTTGATAAGGTTGCAGCATACAATGATTTGTCACGATATTTATGTACCAATCGACCGGATTATTTTACTGCCCATGAAATGCTGGAAAACATCCGCAGACAGAAATCGTATTCCTTTGGAAAAATGACAGGAACCTACGTATTTATTTCATTTTTCTTCGGTCTTCTTTATGGTGGGGATTTTATAACAGCACTGCTTACAGGAGCAATTGGAACGGTGATTTATCCGATTCAGTGGATTGGGGAAAAGATTGAGTCTAATTTATTTTTTATTAATATGATTACCAGTGCAGCAATGGCATTCTGTGTCTGTATTGTCCACTCATTCATTTATCCTTATCATATGGATGCCATGGTTATTGGGCTGATTATGAATCTGGTACCGGGGGTAGCACTTACCCATTGTATGAGAGATTTGATTTCTAATGAGCTGATATCAGGGCTTGCAAGACTTGCTGAAGTGTTTATCAGTGCAGCAGGAACGGCAGTTGGAGTTTTTGTTGTATTGACATTGTTTGGGTTGTCAGTTTAGGAGGTATACATGCTGGTTGAATGTTTTTATTGTATCATGATTTCTGCCGGATTCTGTGTGATTTATCAAATGCGGGGGATGGATGTGTTCTGGGGAGCACTTGGCAGTGGTATGGGATGGGCAGTATATCTTCTGTTTATGAATTTGGCGGATTCTATGATAATCAGTTACTGTCTGGCTACAATTGTTGCTACTATTTATGCGGAAATAATGGCAGTTTTGAGAAGAAAGCCATCTACTATTTTTTTGATTCCTTCTATCATTCCATTTGTGCCAGGGGGAATTGTGTTCCGTTCTATGTCTGCCTGGCTGGATGGACGTCAGAATGATTTTCTGACTCAGGGACGTTACGCTATTACGGTGGCAGCAGCACTTGCTATGGGAATTATTATTGGAATTTCTATTATGCGTCTTCAAAGAAATATAAAACGATATGTGAAGGAAAAAAGGCTTTATGATAAGAAAACGTCCGTATAATTTTTATCTTCCTGACAGAAGAATAGTAGTAAAAACAGGAAGAAAAAATGGAGGTATGGAATGAGAGAAAAGCTTTTTTATCATGGTGATATTTTAACAATGGAAGCTAAGTTAAGGGAAGAGGCGGTTCTGATAAGAGATGGAAAGATTGCATTTGTAGGAGGGCTTTCTGAAGCGGAAAATATGGCAGGAGAAGATGTGGAAAAAGTAGATTTGGAAGGAAAAACACTGCTTCCATCTTTTATCGATGCTCACAGCCATTTTTTGGGATATGCAAATGCTCTTTTGCAGGTGGATTTATCTGAAGCGTGTAGTTTGGAAGAAATCAAGAAGAAAATTCAAAATTTTATTATCGAACATAAGATAGAAAAAGGGGAATGGGTGCTTGCCAATGGAATGGATCCAGATAATCTAGAAGAGAAAATGCTTCCAGATATAACTTTTTTGGATGAAGCAGCACCAGATAATCCTGTTGTCTGCCAGCATCAATCAGGGCATTCAGGAGTTTTTAATACAAAAGCATTGGAAAAGCTAGGAATAGACTGTGACACTCTGGAACCGGAAGGCGGTCGAATAGGAAGATGTGAGAATAGGCTGACTGGGTTATTAGAGGAAAATGCATTTGTGGAATATATTCGGAAGGTAGAAATGCCATCTAGAGGAGATTTATATAAGGCCTGTGAAAAAGCACAGGAACGTTACTTATCTTATGGAATCACTACAGTGCAGGAAGGATTTATTGTGCCGGAACTGGCTCAGCTGATTCGATATCTTCAATTGTCCAAATTGTTAAAACTAGACTTGATTGGATATGTGGATATCAAAAGCCGGAAGGAAATTTTAAAGGATTTCAAAGATTGTGTTAAAAAATATGAGCATCATTTTAAAGTAGGTGGATACAAAATTTTTCTGGATGGTTCTCCACAAAGTCTGACAGCATGGATGCTGACACCGTATCTTTCTTCCAAATCAGGTTTCAGTGGCATACCATTGTATACGGATCAGGAAGTGGAAGGTTTTCTGGAAACAGCGGTAAATGACAATATGCAGATACTGGTTCATAGTAATGGCGACGCTGCCTGTGACCAATATATTGCTGCATATAAAAATGTGCTGGAGAAGACAAAGAAAAAATACGATATCCGTCCAGTCATTGTACACGCCCAATTTCTAAAACCAAGTCAGCTTGGAGATGTAAAAGGATTAAAAATGATTCCATCCTTTTTCGTAGGTCATGTGTATTACTGGGGGGATGTGCATATTAAAAATGTGGGAAAAGAGCGAGCCGCTCAAATAAGTCCTGCCCATTCCGCTCAGAATATGAACCTTCCATTTACTTTTCATCAGGACAGTCCTGTCACAGAGCCTAATATGTTAGAAACCATCTGGGTTGCCGTAAATCGGATAACGAAATCCGGTGTAGAGTTAGGTAAGGAAGAAGCCATTGAACCGTTAGAAGCACTGAAAGCCGTAACAATTAATGCTGCCCATCAGTATTTTGAGGAGGAAACGAAAGGCAGTATCAGGATAGGGAAAAGAGCAGATTTTGTGATTTTAGATAAGAATCCATTAGAAATCGATAAAATACAGATAAAGGATATCCAAGTTTTAGAAACTATAAAAGACGGTAAAACTGTTTATAGTTCAGTGTCTTCTAGAAGAGGACTTTGATTCGTGTCAAGCTCTTTTGAAAATGTCCTCAAAAAAGATTATTATTGGCACTGGCGTGAGCCAGTGCTTTTTACGTCCATC
>CAKSBP010000042.1 GCA_934438135.1 uncultured Clostridium sp.
CTGATGTGAGAAGAAAGCACTTTCTGCCTTATCCAGTTCTGATATCAGTTTCATATCTTCCTCTGTAATTTCAAAATCAAATACATTGATATTTTCTTCCATACGTTCTAAATGAGTTGATTTTGGAATCACTACAATTCCTCTCTGAATATTCCAACGAAGCATAATCTGTGCCGGAGTTTTTTTATACTTCCCTGCAAGCTGTACAATGACTGGATTGTCAAATGTACCTCCTCTGCCCTCACCAAACGGTGCCCATGCTTCTAATTGCACATCATATTTATCAGCCCATTCTTTTAACTCCTTCTGCTGATTATAAATATGTGTTTCCACCTGATTAATCATAGGTTTAATACGGTTAAACGATGCAAAATCGACCATTCTGTCTACATAGAAATTAGAAATTCCAATTGCACGTATTTTTCCTTCCTCATACAGTTCCTCTAATGCCTGCCATGCTCCATATGCATCTGCAAACGGCTGATGAAGAAGTACTAAATCAAGATAAGCTGTTTTCAGTTTTCTCATAGATTCCTCTACTGATTTTTTGGTTTCTTCATACCCATAATGTTCTACCCACACTTTTGTTGTAAGAAATATTTCTTCTCTTAACACACCTGATTTTTCAATTGCACTGCCAACTTCCTCTTCATTAAAATAGCTCTGTGCTGTATCAATTAAACGATACCCTGCTCTTAAGGCATCAAGAACACATCTCTCACATTCCTCCTTTGTCACCTGATACACACCATACCCAAGAATCGGCATTTTAACTCCATTATTTAAAGTTACATATTCCATTACTGTTTCCTCCTGTTTTACTTTTCCATTACTTATATGGTCATTTCTATAAATTTTCTCCAAGCTTCACAGCTTCCGCTTTATTCGTTGCCATCCCTGCATACTTCATACCATAAAGAGCGGCAAAGCGTTTCATAGTATATTCTCCGGCGTTTAACATCCATTTCTCAGGTGCGGCTCCCTGAAAAAGAAACCACAGATATTATGCCAGTATAATGGTGAACCCACTACAATTATATCTGCTTCCTTCATTTTGGAAATCACTGTGTCAAGTTCATCCTCTTCAAAAGACTGTCCGTAGCTGTATATCTTATACTCTGTAAGATTACATGTTTCATATTTCTTATCTCCGAATAAATCCTTTGCAAGAACTGCTGTATTCCATTCTTATTCGGACTTCCGTTAATAAATAATGCTTTCATTTTGACTTTTCCTCCGCCACAATTCTTATCCATATCAAACCGTATTCCACATCTTGATACTATATCACCTCACTTTTTCCAAGCTTTTATTCTGTATCTATTATAAAAGAAGCGAGACCTTATAGAGAAGTCTCGCTTTGTTATTCAGTATTAACCCAAAGGTTATATGTCTGTTAGTATCTTTTTAGTTGCTCTTAGAAGTTTTTCCACCTTTTTGGAAGGTTTCTGTGCATACAAAAGACCAAATGGAATTTCATAATTCCATTCTACAGGTATAATTTTCATCAGTGGATGAATATCATCCCATTTTTTAACAGCAAGTAATATGTCTTTACTATTCTCACACTGATTAAAAATTTCTGTATTGTAAAATTCAAAATCGGTAATATTAATATCCGTATGATTTTTCCACAATTCATCCCGTAATTTGTCTACCTGACTACTCCATCCACGTCGCATTAGCAAAAGATTTTCTCCTTGCAAGTCTTCAACTGTCAACCGCTCCTTTTGTGCAAGGTGATGATGCAGGGCAACCGCACAACAGAAAGGCTCAACAGATAATTTTAATCCTTTACATTTTCTTACATCTAGCATTGTGTCATCAAAAATTCCTGCAACCAGATCAATATTTTGTCCAAGATTCCCAAGGATCTCCCTTGCATTTTCCGGAGTATTTTCAAAAGGCACCAGCTTCAGCTTTAATTCCGGACAATATTTTTGTATCTTGGGCCATAACTCCATAAAAACCTGTGCCGGTGTAATAGGCGATGCCCCTACCCGTATAACTTCTTCTTCATCATTCATTGCCGTCTGTGCTCGGTTTAATGATTCTTTTGAATACTAAATCAGATATTTTGCATCCTGATACAATGATTTACCGGCTTCTGTCAGAACAATACCTCTGTGTGTCCGTTCAAAAAGCTGTAGATTCAAACTATCCTCCAGAGAATTAATCTGTTTAATAACTGCCGGAGAGCTGATATATAATTTTTCTGCTGCTTTACTGAAACTTCCCGCATCCGCAACACAAATAAATGTTTCTAATTGAGGATTATACATCATACAAAAATCACTCCTTTTGCATCTTACTTTTCATATCTTCCACAGATACCCATTAGTTATAATACAATGAATACAGGTGAATCAAGCTGTTTACAGATTTGACAAATGGCAAATTAGCTTACGGACTGTCCGTAGATACTATCACTTCTATGTAGAAGGTGTAAACGGTAATCTAATTGAGAAATTTGATGAAAGGGCATAGAAACCGTTGCTTCTATGCCCTTTCCTTCTATCTATTTCGTTTAAAATACCGGCACAACCGAACCGCTGAACTTTTCATTAATAAAATCTTTCACTTCATCACTTGTTAATGCTTCTACTAACGCTTTTGTTTTAGCGGAATCTTCATTTCCTTTTTTCACAACCAAAATATTTGCATAGGTATCTGCACCTTCGGAATCCACTGCTTCAGATGCAAGTGCATCTTTAGAAACATCTAATCCCGCCTGTAAAGCATAATTTCCATTAATAACTGCAAAATCAACATCTTTAAGTACTTTAGAAACCTGAGCAGATTCTACTTCCTGAAATGTCACGTTGTAAGGATTTTTTACGATATCCTTTACAGTAGCTTCTAAGCCAACACCATCTTTCAGAGTAAGAATCCCTTGTGCCTCTAGTAATTTTAATGCTCTTGCTTCATTGGAAGAATCATTTGGAACTGCAATAACTGCGCCATCTTTGATTTTCGTTAAATCAGAAGATTTTCCAGCATAAATTCCTAATGGTTCAAAATGAATTTTTGCTACACTTACCAGAGAATCTCCGTTCTTAGAATTAAAATCATCTAAAAACGGCTGATGCTGAAAATAGTTAGCATCCAAAGAACCATCTGCTGTTGCTTTATTTGGCTGTACATAATCTGTGTACTCCATAACTTTTACTGTATACCCTAATTCTTTAATCTTGTTCTGGAATGCATCGGAATTTAAAATCGTTGCATGGGGTTCAATCGTTGCCCCAATTACAATTTCTTTGCTGTCTTCCTTTTTAGAAGAAGTACCACATCCAGTCATAAAAGATGCACCTAAAATAAATGCTAACCCTAATGCTAAAACCCTTTTTGCTTTTTTCATACTTATCTGACTCCTTTCCTTCTCTTATCTACTTTATCTGCCACAAATTCTCCAGCACCCTGAATAATCTGGACAATTACTACCAAAATAATAATGGTGATAACTGCGATATGTGTTTCGCTTCGGTAATATCCATAACGAATTGCAATATCTCCTAAACCGCCTCCACCAACAGCTCCTGCCATGGCTGTATATCCAGCGATTGTAATTGCTCCAAGAGAACCTCCTAAAATCAGTGATGGAAGAGACTCTGGAAGCATTACTTTGCAGATAATCTGCCAGTCATTGGCTCCCATAGCTCTGGCTGCTTCAATAATTCCGCCATCCAGTTCATTTAAAGAGTTTTCTACCAGCCTTGCAATAAACGGCGTTGCTGAAATAACAAGTGCCACATTTGCTGCAGTTGGTCCTAAGGAAGTTCCTACAATAATTCTAGTCAATGGCATAATTGCAATTAACAGAATAATAAATGGAATGGAACGCCCAATATTAATAATCCAGCCGACTATTTTATTTAAAACAGGCATTGGATTGATTCCATTCTGAGAAGTAACTGTAGATAAAATTCCAAGTGGAAGGCCAAAAATATATGCAATTACTGTAGAAAACACCGTCATATAAATCGTATCCAGAACTCCCTGCCATAACAGACTTCCATAATCTGCCGCCAATGTCTGAAACCACTGTGTCATACTCATTGCTAACATGTTTTTTCACCTCCTAATAATCTCTTTGTTACTGGAGATGATGGATTTGCAAAAATGTCCTTTGTTTCTCCCATTTCAACAATTCTTGATTTATCAATAACTGCTACTTTATTACAGATTTTCTGTACTACATCAATTTCATGGGTAATAATTACAATTGTAATATTTCGTTCTTTATTAATTTTCTGAAGCAGCTGTAAAATTGCTTCCGTTGTCATACTGTCCAGCGCAGAAGTCGCTTCGTCACATAGCAGCACAGAAGGATACGTTGCCAACGCTCTTGCAATTGCTACTCTCTGACGCTGTCCACCACTTAACTGGGATGGATACGCATCTGCCTTGTGTGTCAAGTCAACAATTTTTAAAAGTTCATCTACCGTCTGGTTCATATCTTCTTTTTTCAGCTTTCTCTTCTTGAGATAACTTAATTTTTCATATTCTTCCTTCGTATACCCATTTGGAAGGTAATCTTTTGTTGGAATCAGTTCCAGACCAAAGCTTGCATTTCTTCTGACATTCCGCTGCATATGAAGGTTAAAACTCTGAAAAATCATTCCGATTTTCGTTCTGCATTTTAACAGTTCTTTCTTGCTTAGAGTCGTCAGTTCTACGCCATCCATTTGAATGGAACCTTTTGTCGGTCTCTCTAAAAGATTCATACAACGAATCAGCGTACTCTTACCAGCACCGCTCATTCCAATAATACCGAAAATATCCCCATCTTCGATATTCAGACTGATATCATTCAAAACCGTAATTTTATTATCACCAGTTCCAAACTCCTTCGTTAAATTTTTAATCTGTATCATTTTTATCCTCGCCTTTAAATATTTTATTTCCGAGTAATCATATATTAATTATCCTAATTAGTTGTTTCGCGACTTTAAGTATATAAATATTTACATGGTTTGTCAATGAATAAAGCCAGTTTTGTAAGCAAACAATTTTCGATAGCTGGTTATAGTTTTTTTCTATAATAATTTTAAAATACTTTTATTTTCCTATAATGCAAAAGGAAATTTTACTAGGTTTGTTGGCACCAGCAAAATTTCCTTCCATATAAAATTCCTATGCGTATAAATCTGTTGTCAGATATCGTTCTCCAGAATCAGTAAACAGCACAACAATATTTTTCCCTTTATTTTCCGGACGCATTGCAAGCTGCTTTGCTGCCCAAAGCGCTGCGCCGGCTGAAATACCAACCAGTAATCCTTCAACCTTAGCAATCTCCCTGGACTCGTTGTAAGAATCCTCGTCAGAAACCGTAATGATTTCATCTACAACATCCGGATTGTAAATCTTTGGAATGAAGCCCGCACCAATTCCCTGAATTCCATGAGTTCCCGGCTGTCCTCCTGATAAAACAGCAGAATCTGCAGGTTCGACTGATACAATCTTCACATTTGGATTTTTCTCTTTCAATGCTTCTCCTACACCAGAAACACTTCCGCCAGTTCCAACACCTGCTACAAAAATGTCAACTTTTCCTCCTGTGTCTCTCCAGATTTCCGGACCAGTGGTTACACGATGTGCTTCTGTATTTGCCTCATTTTCAAACTGCTGTGGAATGAATGCATTCCCATATTTCTCTTTTAACTCTTCTGCTTTTTTAATCGCTCCGTTCATTCCTTCATTTCCAGGAGTCAGGACAATCTCTGCACCAAGTGCACTGACAATCCGTTTTCGTTCCATACTCATAGTCTCGGGCATAGTTAAAATCAAATGAAGTCCTTTTGCTGCTGCGACAAATGCAAGACCGATTCCAGTATTTCCAGATGTTGGTTCAATCAATATCGTATCCTGTTTTATCTTTCCAGATTTGATTCCTTCTTCAATCATTGCATAAGCAACTCGGTCCTTCGCACTTCCAAGTGGATTAAAGTACTCCAGCTTCGCAATAATCTTTGCTTCCAGATTGTGCTTTTTCTCATAATTCTCCAATTCTAAAAGTGGTGTATTACCAATCAGTTCTGTTAATTTTTTTGCTATTTTCATATTCATCCAATCTGTGCGCTGCGACGCACTCTGTTTACCAGACCAGTTACGCAATTTTAACCAGTCATTTTCTATCCTATTATTATGTAACCCTATTTTTAATATTGCTACAAAATACCTCAGATGTCAAGTGTCTCTATAGGCAACTTCCAGTAAGCCTTAGCAGCCTTCATTTTCTGTCCACGAAATATGGAGGTATTGGTTTTTCATAAAAAATCCGATATAATTAAACGTAACAACACATAATGCTTACTAAGAAAAAGCAAGCATGTCAGCGAAAACAAATGAGGTATGTAAATGGATTTATCAAGTAAAAAAATAAGTTCTTCTGTAAACCAGCGCAATACTGCTAATCAGAACAGCCGTTCTGTTGGCAGAATGTCAGCTTACGGTGCCAAAGTACCTGTACGTCAGCTGACAGAAGGACAAGTTATCAAAGGTGAAATAACAGATTTGAGAAATAACGAGGTTTCTATTTTATTAGATGATAATACCAAAGTAACTGGACGGCTTGATCAGGTAAACTGGCTGTCCATAGGTGACGTAGCAGCATTTCGTGTCAGTGAAATTACACCAGGTAAGATTTCTCTTCAGGCGATTCCATTGAGCGAATCCACCATGGAAAACAACACTATGTTTAAAGCTTTAGAGGAAGCTGGACTGCCCCATAACAGTCGAAACCAGTCTATCGTGCTTTCTCTGATTCAGAATCAGATGCCGATTACTAAACCAAGTATTTTAAATATTTTAAAACAAAGTTTTGAATTAAAAGAAGCAAGCGTCAGTACCATTGTTTTGATGAATAAATATAATATTCCAGCAACCCATGAAAATGCATCTCAGTTTGAAAATTACCGAAGCAGTGAACATCAGCTTTCCAGTGAATTAAACCGCTGCATTGATGAACTGCCGTCCATGCTTCGTGAACTGGCTCTTTACAGTGATGATGAACTTGGTTCCAAAACAGCCGAATTATTTTCTGTTCTGGATTTAGGAAGTGCTAAGGAAAATGAGTCCTCTTCTAATGTATTAGAACAGCCATTTGCATTCGCTTCCGAAAAAGCCAAAAACGAACTTCTTTCCATATTAGATGATTTTGATGTCTCCAATGAAGTTCTAGACAGCATTAAAGACGGTACGATTTCTTTAAAAGATTTAAATCAGATTATTGAGGAATGCTTCCAAAATGCCAGGGAAATTGATGAACGAAATCAGAATGAAGTGTTAAATTCCCTTTCACCAGAGGAACTGGCAGACCCAGCTGTTACCGCCAAAGCCTTAGCGGAAGTTCCCCAGATTGTTGAGGCGTTCGATAGTTCTGTTATTGAGCAGATTCAAAATGCATACGAAGATGCCTTAAAAGACAGCCAGCTGACTGGTGGATTTTTTAACCAGGAAGGAAGAAAACTGCTAGCAGACTTTTTAACTTCCGGACAGGCTGCACCAGAAACCGTTGATCGTGTATTAAATGGGCAGGCTGCTTTAAACGACACACTGCTGGCTATTAAACAGGCAGCAGAACACGCTCCGGCTTCTCAGCTTCAACAGCTGTTTCAATCCGATGAATTTGCATTTTTACTAAGCAATGAATTGTCCAGCCAGTGGAAAATGAATCCGGAGCAGTTAAAGAAAGAAAACGGAATTAAAAATTTTTACGGAAAGCTATATAATCAGGCAAAGGGACTGACCGCCCTTATGAACAGTGTGAATCCCGATTTAAATGAAAGTGAATTTGGAGAAAATCTTTCCTCTGCAAAAAACAATATAGATTTCATGCAGATGTTAAATGATATTTTTCCTTATGTCCAGATTCCATTTGCAGCAAACGGACTGCCTGGACATGCTGAACTCTACTGCTATACGAAAAAAAAGGATTTAAAGAAAGACCCACGCAATATGAGCGTGCTTCTTCATCTATCCCTAGAACATCTCGGTCAGCTAGACATCCATTTGACTATGAATAATCTTTCCCTGGATGCGAAATTTTATATAGAAAATGGGCAAAGCCGCCGTCTGATGAAAAAAAATATAAGCATTTTGGAATCAAAGCTCCGCGAGCTCGGTTACAGTATTACAACTGAATTTATTAAAAATGAACAGAAAGTGGATATTGTAAAAGACTTTATTGAGCAAAAAGAGTCACCAGAAGCAATCAAACGTTATACCTTTGATATTCGTGCATAACATAAAAATGTAATAAAAAAGAAGACGTTACGTTTTCCTTGTAATGTCTTCTTTTTCAGCCTTTAAATACAGTAGTCATCTGCACTCTGGTTCTTTTCTTTCTCCCATTCTACCAAATCTTTTAAAGTGATGTGATCCACAACACCTTTAATTGCATCATCCAGCCTCTTCCAAACTTCAATGGTTGCACAACGCTCATAACGTTCACACTCATTTACTTCATCATCCAGACAGGAAACCGGTGCAAGACTACCTTCTGTCATTCTTAAAATCATTCCCACTGTATACTGTTCCGGTGCCTTTGCCAGACGATAACCGCCCTGTGCACCACGTACGCTCTTCACACAGCCGCCACGGTTTAATATTGATATAATCTGTTCTAAGTACTTTTCTGAAATTTCCTGACGTTCTGCAATGGTTTTAATTTGAACCAGCTCGTCCTGTCCATTAATGGCAAGATCAAGCATCAATCTTAATGCATAACGTCCTTTTGTTGATATTTTCATATATAACACCACCATTTTATTTTTCTTCATAACCATACTAATCATAGCAAAACACTATGATTTTTGCAAGTGATTTCACAAAGTTACAGCAGTGAAAATACTTTTTTTACCTTCTTTATCCAATCGTATTTTTTCTTGTAAAACTTCCTAAATAATACTTGCCATACCTAATGATTCATGCTAGAATGTGCATGTCGAAAATAAACGAATGCAGAGTAGAGCCTGATGCGTTAAGTGTCGTGTGAACAGGGAGTTGTCACAGGAACGAAAAGAGTAATCTTGCGGTATCAGGTTCGCATCCCGCTGCTACATATATAGAGTATTCCTCCATGTTGTAGCACAATGCTCGACATATTTTGCTATAGGAAGGAGGAACACGAATGAATCTGAAACTTTCTGTCAAATCATTTTCCATGATTGGCATTTTAGTCGCAATGGAAATCATTTTAGCCCGTTTTCTCTCATTTCAGACCTGGAATCTGAAAATCGGCTTCAGTTTTATTCCAATCATGGTAACTGCCGTTCTTTATGGTGCCTTACAGGCCGGACTGGTTGCTGCCATTGGAGATATTATCGGTGCATTATTATTCCCATCAGGAACGTACTTCCCAGGTTTTACCCTGACTGCTTTTCTAACTGGTATAATTTTTGCCCTTTTCTTAAAAAAGAAACAGTCTGGTATAAATATTTTATTGTCTGTTCTGCTTGTTCAGATTATTGGCAGTCTATTCATGAATACACTTTGGATTTCTATTTTATACGGAAGTCCATTTATACCATTGTTTATCACAAGGATTTACCAGACCATCATTATGTCTGTGGTACAAGTTATTGTAATCAATGTACTGTGTAAGAAACTGATTCCAGTACTCAGACCATTTGCCAACTAATTTATTTATAAAATAGATTATAAAAAATTAACAGGACGAGTGAAAAAGCCGCATTTTGAACGGCTTTTCACTCGTCCTGTTTTTATCTTCACCAGTTTTGAATGATTTTAAAGCTCTTTGCCAAATCTTCGCCACTTGTATTTTCAATTGTAATACCCGCCTTAGGACAACACTTTTCAATCAATTCCCGCACTGCCGTCCAGTTGATTTTTCCATTTCCTATTGCTAGATGCTGATCTTTTGTCCCATCATTATCATGCAGGTGAAGATGACCAATCCGTCCATTCATTCCTTCAAACCATTCTCGAATCGTCTGCTCAGAATAACAATAGATATGACCAACATCCAGACAGGCTGTAAAAGCTGGATGGTTTACCTGTTCCAGAACTTTTAGAACAGGCTGATAGAAACGGTCATAATTATTTTCCAGATGAATCTGCACAGAATCATCCTTCTTCTCAAGAAAACGTCTCCAGAATAATGCTGCCTGCTTACTCCAGCCTTCTACATAGTGTACACTTGGAATCATTCCCGTATGAAATACAATCCGCTCTGCACCAATATTTTTTGCTGCTTGATATGTCTGTTCAAACCTATGCATGGTTACGTGTTCAATGAGTGGGTCAAAACTGGCCGGATTTAAATCAAGAAAAGGCCCATGCACAGAAAAACAGCTTATTTCCATGATATCCTTCATTCGTTCCCGGTAATCTGTCTCTGCCCATTCCAGCTTATCTAAATTATAACCAATGCCAAATTGAATGGTCTCAATTCCCACATCGTACTTCTTCGTCAATTTTTTGATTTCCTCATCTGTAGTCAAATGAGAAAAATAAATTTGATGTTTCATCCATTCTCCCTCGTTTCTTTTCAGATCCCATATTTCTGCTTCATCCGTTTCAGTTTCCGCCCCATTGGTTTCTCCAGTACTCCCAGGAAAATTACATTTGAAACGGCATAGGAAACTGTATAAGGCACTGCCGAGGTAACTGCCATCAGATACAGCGGCCATTTCCATGAACCATTGTACCAAAGCACTGTCCAGATATCCATAAAAAATGAATAGGCAGTTCCGGCAAAAATACCGTAACCCAGTAAAAGAACCTTTTTCTTTTTCAAAACTGGTCCTAGCACACCTGCAAGCAGTCCAAGCACGCCCCAGGCTGTCATTTGAAATGGTGTCCATGGTCCCTGTCCAAAATAACAGTTGGATATTACCGCAGAAAATGCACCACAGATAAATCCAGCATCATAACCACAATACATTCCTGTTATCACCACAACTGCAGTTACCGGTTTAAATCCTGGAACCACTGCAAACAGAAAACGCCCCGTCACAGAAATGGCTGTCATAACCGCAATCACAACAATCCGTCGAATAGACATTTCTTTCTCCTCCAGCCGAGCCAGAAAAAACAGACAGGAAATAAAAAGTACTGCTACTGTTAAAAAAGACCACGCCTTTTCCCGAAATACGAAAAATCCAAGTCCGACAGACAGAACAATTCCAGCCACAAATAAAACATACCATTTAGTCTTTTTCATGTGTGGCACCGCTCCTCTCCTGCCAGCCATTCTGTCTGCAAATAGCAGCCGCATCCTTTATTGTTACAATATTTTCATAGCGTTCCCGCATCATTCGGTTTGCCGCTGTTGTATAAAATGTATTTTCCGAAAAAAACACTTCCGGCGTATCATCCGATACCATTTTTCCTTGAAAAAACAGTCCACAGCGGTCCGCAGTTTCCGCAGAAAATTCAATGTCATGGGTTACAATTACAATCGCCATAGTTTCTTTCAGCATCATTAGAAGCTTCTGTAGCTTCCGCTTAGCAAAGGCATCAATTCCTTTGGTCGGCTCATCCAAAAGAAGAATTTTCGGTTTCTGACAAAGCACCTTCATCAGTGCACAAATCTGCTGCTGGCCTCCACTCAAATCATAAGGATGCTTATCATACAAATCTTCTAGTGGAAGAATTCCTGTCTGAACCACTGGATTTTCTAAAAGATTTTCTTCTAATTCTTCGCTGGAATGACATCCATATACATCCATAAACTCCTCTGCAATGGTTTCTCGGGTAAATACATTCTGAACATCCTGCGGGAGCATCGCAAGAATCCCTTTATACAAAGAACCGTTCTTATAAGACTGGATTTTCCTTCCGAGTACATTTATTTTCCCAGAATACGGTTTTATCAGTCCACTGGCAGCCTTTAATGTAGTCGTTTTTCCAGAACCATTTGCACCAAGAATACAAAAAATTTCCTGTTCCCGCACCTGAAAAGAAGTTTCCGACAAAACATCTTTCCCATTGCGTTCATATCGAAAACTGACATTACAAAACTCCAGCACTTTTTCCCCTATTGGCAAATTCTCCTGCTGCTCCGGAAGTCCTTTTATCGTATTTTTAAAATGCTGTTCCACAAAATCCTTTCCTTCCCGAATGGTTAATGGACAGTTTTTAAAATTATTCTGTTCTTCTAAAAACGCATAATAAAGTCTTGCCGCTGCTGGCATTGCTTCCATATATTCATTGCGTTTGTTGATTTTTCCAAGCACTTCCCGGGGTGTTCCAGATGCTAAAATTCTTCCATTCTCTAAAATAACTGCCTGATCTGCATCGGGGAAAATTTCTTCTAAATGATGTTCAATCATGACAATTGTCAGACCGAATTCCCGATTCAGCTTCTTTAATGTCTGCAAAAATTCAGAGGCTGCAATAGGATCTAACTGTGACGTCGGCTCATCCAATAACAATACTTTCGGGTTCATTGCCATAACAGAAGCAAGATTTAGCAGCTGTTTCTGACCACCGGATAATTCCCAGACATCCTGGTAAAACCACTGGGTAATTCCAAAATAACTGGCCATTTCACAAACACGCCTACGGATTTTCTCTGGAGGAACTCCTAAATTTTCCAGACCAAACGCAAGTTCATGCCAGACTTTATCTGTTACAATCTGCTGCTCTGGTTTCTGCATAACAAATCCAATTTCCGCAGCACTCTTTTTAGGTTCAAGTTCTCTTAGATTTCCTCCTCGATATAAAATGCTTCCAGTCAACTGACCAAATGGCATCAGTTCCTGCTTCAACAGACGAAGCAAAGTTGTTTTTCCACATCCTGTTTTTCCGCATATTATATGAAATTTTCCCTCCTGAATCGAAAGCGAAACATGCTGCAATACAGGATTTTTACTATTTTCATAAGAAAAACTTACATCCTTAAGCTGTAATATTTCCATTGGATTACCTCCTTTATCTCAAGTAAGACCGGCAAAAATGCTGTCAATCCATAAAGTCCTGTACACAGCTTAGAAATCAGGCTATGGTTTATTTTTGTAAGGGAAGGATAACAGGTAAATGACAATGCTCCCTTTGTCATTCCAATTATAAGCATACCTGCTACAATCACCATAAACGCCAGTAATATTCCATCTTCTTTTCGGAAACGAAATAAGGAAAAAGTAGTTTTCCCACTTAGCTCATATCCTCTGGCACGCATGGAATCCGCTGTATCCATCCCATTTTCCAAAGACCATGTCATTAAAATAGAACAGGTGTTAAGCTGTCCCTGTATTTGTTCCTGATACGTATCCTCTCTCACATTTCCCATAACCATCTGGGTGTCATGAATCTGCTTCCATTTTTCCAGGAACATAGGAATAAACCGAAACGACATAGTTAAAATCATTCCCATTTTCGGCACTTTCCGGAATAAAAACAAAAGTTTTTCCCTTGTCAGAAAAAAGGAAAAACACTGAAACCAAAAAAATGCTGCTGAAAGTGTCATTCCCATAAAAGCACCATATACCATTGCTTCCCAGGTAATTGCTTTTCCATTAAAATAAAACAGGATCGTAATCCCTTTATGCGTAAGAAATGGATTCAGCAATGCAGACAAAACTGTCAGACCTGCCGAAAATAAAATTGTTTTATAAGGAAACTTCTTCTGAAGCATTCCCTGAAAGCTAATTCCAGACAAAACAGATAACAAGAGAATCTGTGGATAGCTGGTAAACATAATAAGCACCATCATCATGGAAAAATAAAGAAAAAGAGAAACAGGATGCAGTCTTTTCATCTGATTCATTTTTGTTCCACATCCTTTCCCATATTTGTTGTGTAAACCCAGTTTACTGTATCACCTTTTTTTAATTTATATGAATTACAGCTTACATTTGGAAATTCTCCATTTACTTGATACATCCATCCAGACAGACTTCCGAAATCCGATTCATACAAATCCTGTATACCATTTACATAAGCACCTGTACTCTGACTTCCTGTATAGTCCAGCACAATCTGATTTTTCTTTGCCAAAAAGCAAAGTGCATCCATAACCGAAGCATTTTCGGGAATTTCATATACTGCTGGCTTTAAAATGATTCCGTTTTTTGGAATTAAATTGGAATTCAACCGGCTGCTCACAGAATTACATTGGATAGACATAGTAATTTCCATGCTTCCGCCCTTGAGTTCCACATCAGACGCATATTCTTCTTTTGTCTGAATCTCTGCCATTCCCACATAGCCGGCAAGCACAGCAGATAGTAACAGAATCACCAAACTCTTCTGCCAGCGAAACTGTCGTTTCCAAATCGTTCTTACAATCAAAACAAATGCTGTCCAAAAAATGACAGCTAACAGAATTCCTTTAATTCCTTTACCAGTCAGATGAACCTTAGCCCATACACCCTTAGCTGATGATGCAGCATCACCTGCTTTGGAGGCTTGCTGGCTTTCAACCGATTGCTTTTCCCCCATGTGCCCCCGCTCAGCTTTCTTTTCTGTAAACCGATATAAGGAGGTCATTCCTTTTTCCGCCCGCCATGCGGCAATCATAGAATACATAGCCTGCACCGTTGCGATTCCATCTGAATTTCCTTGGTAGGTATGAGAAAAGGAACCATCCTTTTTTTGATATTTCATCAAACCATCCAGCACTGTATGCCCATTTTTCTGAAAGCGGGAATTATTTTGCCAGTCTATACGAAGAGAAGACAATGCCAGAAGCACCTGTGCCGTACTTTCTGCATTTGCTGTGCCATAACTTTTATAATCTCCATCTTCACTCTGACATCTAGAAAGCAGATTTAAGGCTTTTTTAATTGCAGCATTCACATCTTTCTCTTTCTTATAAAGTGCCAAAGACTGTATGGTCATAGCAGTAATATCAACATCTCCATTTTTTCCAGAAAGTGCCCAGCCGCCATCCTCTGTCTGAAGACTTAAAATCTGTTTGATAATTTCGTCTCTGGTTACCGTTTCATTTTCATAGGCTTTCGTATCCATAAGTATTAATGCGTAAACATAACTCATAATTCCAAGGCTTCCTGCTTTGGTTTCTATCGTTTCCCGGATAAAACTATTTTTTTCTCCAAAAGCAGAAAGGGCAATTGCTGCCCTTTGATAATCTGTCCCTTTTCGACTATCCATATGTTCTATATAATTTTCCAGGGCATTCCGATACGGCTCGAAAGAAACATCCATGGAATACTGGCTTAAGGAAACCGCCAGCCAGTCTGCTGAAGAAGTTCCAGCAGACTCCGGCAGAATTTCTTCTACCCATTCTTTTAGGCTTTTGGCACCACTTTGTTTTATTTCCCAGGAAACAATGCTATCAATGGCAGTTTCCAGTTTCTTTATAGTCACAGGTTCTGCCCCTGCATACACTGATGGTATTATCTGCATAACCAGACAGATAAGAAGCAGCATTCCTGCCAGAATTCTTTTTTTCATAAAAACACCAGTCTGCTATTTTTTCTTTTTCTTACTATATACAATTGCGGCAATAATAGCAGCAATTGCTACACCAATGCAGATCCATACAGCTATATTTGTACTTTTCTCTGCTTTTACACCATTTGTGATGGAAAGTTTATAATCACTGCGAAGTACTAATGGTTTTCCGTCTTTATTTTCTTTAGAAATCTTTAATGTATACTCTCCATTTTTCACTTCCTTTAAATCAAGAGTAATCACACCATCTTTATCAGTTTTATAAGTATTTACTTCCTTCGTATCACTGTCTGTCAGTACTACCTTTGCATCTGCTACTGGATTTACTGTCTCGGAAGCATTTCCATCTGAATCATAAGTAATATCTGTGCTTGTAAATTTAATTTTTCCATTTTCTGCATCAGAATCATCCATTTTAGGATACTGGAATCCTTCATCTCCATATGGGTCGGCATAATATAAAGTCACTTTATCTCCATCTGCTGTTTTGGCAGTGGAAATACCATCCGATGTAACAACATCGTTAACCATAAACATCCAGCCGTCATATCCTCCAAATGCACCAGCCTTGTCCTCATTGACTGCTGTTACATAATTTCCTCCATACTGGCTTGGCTCCATGTTAATCGTAACATCATCACTTGCTTTGTCTACTGCGGTCAACACATCTTCTACCGTTGCTCCCTGTTTTACTTCTACGGAACCGTCATAGAAATTCTCTTTTACTCCTTCAATTATAACAGATACTGTTTCCTGATCTGCCGCTTCTGCAAATACAGGCACTGACATGTTAAACAACATCATCAAACACATTAGACTGGCTAAAACGGCCCATTTTTTTCGATTCATTCTTTCTCTCATTTTTCTCTCCTTTTCTTAACATAGAAAATGCAGGACTTCCTAGAATTCAAATTCTGAAGTCCTGCATTTTCAAATGGCAGCACTCTTCCTTTACCCAAAAGCGTTTCTTACCAAAAAGCATATCCAGCAGTCTGACTTATAGAGAATCTCTCTAAACACAGTAATGGCGGTTGTGCAGGATTCTAACCTGCTTCCCCAGAATATGCTTTTACTATATTCCTTCCGAAAACTTTAAATCTCAAAAGTGCTTATTGCAGTTATATCATATGTAAAACAATATGTCAATGAAGATATTCCGGCACCTATGCGTCAGATATCACTGTCTATCTGACGCATACTCTTACCGAATCTCTTTCTACATGTTATCCAGTAATTGTTTTACAATCTGGTTAACCATTCCAGGGTCAGCTTTCCCTTTCATTTCTTTCATGGTCTGCCCAACAATAAAGCCCATTGCCTTCTTCTTGCCGGCTTTATAGTCTTCTACCGATTTTGGATTTTCACTGATAATACGTTCAATAGTACTTCTTAATGCACCTTCGTCATTTACAGATTTTAATCCATTCTCTTCTACATACTTTTCTGGATCGATATCGTCTGTGAAGATTTTTTCAAATACTTCTTTCGCAACACTTCCGTTGATTGCTTTGCCGTCTACTAACTGAATCAGCTTCGCAAGATTTACAGGAGAGAATTTAATATCCTCTACATCCATATCATGCTCTTTTAATAGACGCATTGTTTCAACCATTAACCAGTTGGAAACTTTCTTTGGATTATTGCAGATTGCAGTTGTTTCTTCAAAAATATCTGCAAGGTGTTTAGAACCTGTGAGAATGGAAATATCATAATCTGGAAGTTCAAACTGTTCTTTGTAACGAATCATCTTCGCATCACGGAATTCCGGCTGACTGTCTTTCATTCTCTGCATCCACTCATCGCTGATTACGATAGGAACAAGGTCTGGTTCTGGGAAGTAACGGTAATCCTGTGCATCTTCCTTGGAACGCATTGGATAAGAATATTCTTTTGTATCATCCCATCTTCTTGTTTCCTGAATGACCTGTCCACCTGACTCTATTAAATCAATCTGACGGTCACGCTCATATTCAATAGCACGGGCAATAGCCTTAAAGGAGTTGATGTTTTTCAGTTCACATCTTGTTCCGAATTTTTCTGCACCCACTTCACGTACTGAAATATTGACATCGGCTCTCATGGAACCTTCCTGAAGTTTACAGTCAGAAGCACCTAAATACTGAATAACTGTTCTTAGTTTTTCCAGATACGCAATAACCTCATCTGCACTTCTCATATCTGGTTCAGATACGATTTCAATCAAAGGTACACCAGAACGGTTGTAATCGACCAAAGAACAGTCATCCCACTCATCATGAATTAATTTTCCGGCATCCTCTTCCATATGGATTTCATGAATACCGACTGTTTTCTTTCCAGCTTCTGTTTCAATTTCTACCTTACCATCATGGCAGATTGGCAGGTATAACTGGGAAATCTGATAGTTCTGTGGATTATCCGGGTAAAAATAATTCTTACGGTCAAATTTGCAGTACTGGTTAATCTGGCAGTTTGTTGCAAGTCCGACTGCCATTGCATATTCTACAACCTGTTTATTTAAAACTGGGAGTGAACCTGGCATACCTGTACAAACCGGACAGGTATGTGAGTTTGGTGCTCCACCGAATTCTGTGCTGCAGCCACAGAAAATCTTTGTTTTCGTTGCTAATTCCACATGGACTTCAAGACCAATGACTGTTTCATATTGCTTACTCATATTTTCCTCCATTCTTCCGTATGCGGGCTATTTCACAATGCCTGGACGCTCATAGCTTCTTGTCTGTTCAAAGCTGTAAGCAGCACGGATAATATTCTTTTCTTTAAAGCAGTCTCCGATTAATTGTAATCCAACTGGAAGTCCATTTGCATCTTTGCCACAAGGTACACTGATTCCTGGGAGTCCTGCAAGGTTTACAGAAATCGTATAAATATCGCCAAGGTACATCTTAATTGGATCAGATAAGCTGTCACCTAATTTTGGTGCGGTTGTTGGAGCAGCTGGTCCTAAAATCACATCATATTTTTCGAATGCTTTATCAAATTCTTTTTTAATTAACGCTTTTGTTCTTAATGCTTTCAAATAGTAAGCATCGTAATAACCACTGCTTAACACGAAAGAACCAAGCATAATTCTACGTTTTACTTCTGCACCGAAACCTTCGGAACGAGATTTTTTATACATACTGTGAAGGCTGTCATAGTCTTCGGTACGGTATCCGTATTTAATACCATCGAAACGAGCCAGGTTAGAACTTGCTTCTGCTGACGCAATAACATAGTAAGCAGGAATTGCATATTCCACGAGATTTAAATCAAATTCTTCTACGACTGCACCTTTTTCTTCTAATTTCTTAGCTGCTGCAAGAACAGCATTTTTTACATCTTCATCAAGACCTTCTCCAAAATAGCTTTTTGGAATACCAATCTTCATACCTTTTACATCATCTACTAATGCAGATGTAAAATCGTAATCGTCACGTTTTACAGAAGTAGAATCCTTCTTATCATAAGAAGCAATTGTTTCTAAAATGGTTGCGCAGTCTGTTACATCTTTGGCAACTGGTCCAATCTGATCAAGAGAAGAACCGTATGCAATCAGACCATAACGGGAAACGGTTCCATACGTAGGTTTGATACCTGTTACTCCACAGAAAGAACTTGGCTGACGAATGGAACCACCTGTATCCGAACCAAGTGCATAAGAACACTCCTGGGCTGCAACGGCTGCACAGGAACCACCAGAAGAACCGCCTGGTACATGCTCTAAATTCCATGGATTTTTAGTTGGTCCAAAGAATGAAGTTTCAGTTGTACTTCCCATAGCGAACTCATCCATGTTTGTTTTACCAATAATAACAGCACCTGCTTTTTCCAGATTTAAAACAGCTTCTGCTGTGTAAGTTGGTTTAAAATTACCTAAAATCTTAGAACTACATGTTGTCAGCATGTTCTCTGTACACATATTATCTTTAATCGCAACTGGTACACCTGCTAATGGTCCAGTTAATGTACCGTCATCGATTAATTTCTGCACTTCTTCGGCTCTCTTTAAAGCGCCTTCTTTGTCAACCGTTACATAGCTGTTGACATCTTTTTCTACTGCTTCAATCTGTTCAATGGCCGCATTGACAGCATCGACAACAGTAACTTCTTTTGCTTTTATCTTCTTGCCTAATTCTACGGCAGTTAAGTCCATTAAACTCACTACTATTACCTCCTACGTTTCGAGTTATTCCACTGTTCTTGGAACCTTAAAGCTCTGCTCTTTTTCTTCTGGAGCATTTTTAAGAATCTTTTCGTGTTCGTCTTGATTGGTTACGACGTCTTCACGGAAAACGTTATTTACAGGGAAAACGTGAGACATCGGCTCAACCCCTTTCGTATCCAGCTCGTTTAATTTATCAATATAATCAAGCATACTTCCCATATCTTTTTTTGCATGCTCTTTTTCTTCGTCGGAAAGTTCTAATTTTGCAAGAATTCCAACGTATTCAATTGTTTCATCTGAAATGATATTTGACATATTCGTGCCTCCTTTTCTATATATAAACATAAACTTCAGCTTCTAAACTATTTGGTTTTGGTAAAACAGAAGTTTCCTATTAAATAAAAAACCGCCCCAGAAGATATGATGATGCATCTTCCGGGACGGGATACAAATTCCCGCGGTACCACCCGCATTGAAAATAAAATTTTCCTCTTAAACACTTAACGCGTGCAACGCACATGCCTACTGTCTTCAGCATGCGAGCTCCAGAGTGTTCCGCCATCTTTCGTTCATCTTATGCGCACTTTCAGTCCATGGCACGCAATCCCTGTCTAAAAATGTCTGATAAAACAGTAGTCTCTTTCACAGCCTTTAAATCTATTGTTTAGATTACCATATTTGGAAAGGAAATTCAAGGGGAGATTTTTGGGAAGGGTGAATACGTGGATTTATAATTTCAACTTAGGCCTTCCCTTTTTTCCATCGGTTCTATGAATTTCAATTTAAAATCTTCTTTAGAATATGTATGTGTTTCTTTAAATAAATATTTTTCAAAGTTTTCAATTCCAAACAGTTTTTCCTCTTTTTTAGCACGCTGACACGTATAATTATATATTTTATCTAAACTCCTAGATTTTTGTATTTTTGAATATTTATCAGAATTGTATACTAAAATATAATTTATATGTTCACGTATAAACTGAAAATCAGGAATAATTTTTTCTTCCATCATCATAATAATACTATCATAAAGCTTTCTGTAAATGTCTTCATACTTAATAGAACCATTTTTAAATTCTATAAAGTTCCAATCACCTGTTTCTTCAATATACAATGCATCATTAGATTTTGGAACACCTAACCATCCTTTTCCTCTCGCATATTCATTTGGAATTTTATCAAAATTAATAACTTTAAGCTGACTTTCACTCATATTATTTTTGTTACTATCATCTAAGGATGCTTTCTTTACTGTACATATATGCTGCTTCAATATCTCAGGTAATTTTGAAATCACTTCTTCTGTCATAACTGCTCCTTTCACACATTGTTCAATTCGTGACGCAATGAATCCAGTTCCTGGATAGGGGATGCCATTTTATCGTAAATCTGTTCAATATTATCTGTAACTTTCTCCATACAAGCCTCATTACCTATCATAGATGATAAATAAAAATTAACTTTTTTATCTAAACCATATTTCACTGAATATAAATTAATTGCATCTAAAAAGTACGGACTATGTGTTGTTATAACAATAGATAAATCAAAATATTTCTGTAATAATACAATCAGCTCTGCGTAAGCAATCTGCCACTGAGGATGAAGATGAATTTCTGGTTCATCCAGTATCAATACATCTTTTTCTGTTAATACATTATTTTCTATCAACATCTTCAATATAATAAATGACTTTAATCCTGTGGAAAGGTTTTTAAAAGATACCGGCTTTTCAAATCCTTCTTTTTGAAAATAGAACTCTTCATCCTGAGCCTTAATTATTTTCCCATTTAAAACATGTCCTAATGCATCATAAATATCCCCCATCTTCTCCTTAGCAATGACAGACTCAATTAAACCATCCATAATATCTTTTTCAGTATTTGTCAATATATCTTTTAAAAATTCTTCTATCAATCCTGAATCACTATAATCCGACAATTCATCAATAATAAATGGATTATCAATATAAACCGCCTTATTGATAAGTGCTGTATTAGAGCCAATCGAAATGCAATCATCCTTTTCAAAACCTATTCCTATGAATTTATCTTTAATGATAAGTTTCACTTCTGCATTACTCTCTTTTTCAGTCAAAGAATTAATCTGACTATTAAATACCTTACCAAAATAACGCGCTATTATTTCTTTCTTTAATTTATCCTCTGACAATTCTAAAATTGACCGAATTCTCTTTATCATTTCCTGAATAATTTTTTCATAATCTGATTCTGTTCCTTTATCATTTCTTGAATAATGCATTAGTATACTTAATAAGTCTTCACCTATTATTTCATCACTTAAATTATTAGCATTGTCATCCAGTAATTTTTTCAACTTAACTTTTATATCTTGAAAGAGCCTTGGTGTAATTCTTAACATTTTACTTTCAATTGTACCATGTGCAATATAATTCCTAAGCACATTATAACAATTTCTTGCAATAGCATCTATCCGCTCATCTTTTATTTTTTCATCTATATCCGAGATAGAATTAAAAATACAGAACAGGATTTTCCCTATTGTACTTTTCCCCGTATTATTCTCACCTGCAATAACAGTAATACCATCTACAAGAATATCTGCCTGTTTAATCTTTGCAAAATTATCTATTCTCAACCTCATATAAGTTTCCTTCCTTTACAGTTCTATATAACTTAAACTACATTTCAAATTTCATTATACTTTAAATTATAGCCAAATACAATTTATACTTATCTTAACTTCTCGACATTTTTCTATAGCAGCATTATTAGAACAACATATTCCAATACTTTTCCATTGACATATGTTCACATTTATTATATTTTTGTGTTAAATACTATACATTATTTTATAGGAGTCAGAAAATGAATCAAGATAAAATACATTTTTTTCAAGAAATACTAGCAAAATCTACTTCCATACCCGTCATTCACATTACCAAAGAAAATAAAAAACAGTTTCAGAATACAAAAAACACACTACCACATACTTACTGGAGCGTGGATAATCAATACTGCTTCGACCATTACTTTCAGAATTGCACAGAAGGCGGCATTCATCACATCATAACGCCGATTCAAACGCAATTCTGTTTTTTATGTATCTCCAAAGAAAAGGAAGAACATATTGCAGCTGGTCCTTTTCTGGATACTGCTATGACCGACACTATGCTGTATGAAACCATAGACCTTCTCCAGCTGCCAATCCATCATGCTCCTAGTTTAAAAAACTGGTATCAGAAGCTTCCAGTTTCTGACCGTTCTTATATAGAAGAAATTTTTCAGATTATGCGACGTCATCTTCCTATTCAACAAAATACAAATCCGGCAGCCATTTTTGACTTCCGTCAAAAAGAAGCACTGGATCAAGTACGTTTCTTTCAGCCAATATGCCTGGGAAAAGACGAAACTATACAGTTGACAGAAGACCGGTACGATTTGGAAAAACAAATGCTTCGGTGTATTGCCGCCGGAGATGTGGACGGTGCCAGTAAATTAAGTGACGCATTCCAGCCACATGTACAATTTATGGTTCAAACCAAAGATTCCATCCGCAGCCAGAAAAATATGCTGATTGTAATTAATACCTTGTTTCGAACGGCAGCACAGGAAGGTGGTGTACATCCTGTATACCTGGATGAAACCTCTACCAAATGGACAATTCGTATTGAAAATGCAGTTTCCCAGGAGACACTGAATACTATGTCTAAGAAAATGATCCGCTCTTACTGCATTCTTGTGAAGAATCATTCCCTTTCGCAGTATTCACCGCTTGTGAAAAAGGCAGTCAATTACATTCATCTGAATCTTAGCAAACCGTTAACTGTATCTTTGATTTCCAATGAAGCAGGCATCTGTACCGATTATCTGACCCGTTTATTTAAAAAAGAACTTCAGATGCCAATCATTACGTATATCAATAAAAACCGCATTGAAGCCTCTTTGCGATTATTAAATACAACCGATTTATCTATTCAGGATATTGGATTTATGGTTGGAATTAATGACACTTCCTACTTTAACAAATTGTTTAAAAAACACATCGGAGTTTCTCCAAAACAATATAGGGAAAGCCTATACTAGGCTTCCCCATTCATTTTACAGCAATTATGGTTTTTCTTTGTTCTCAGGTAATTTTGACATCAGCAGGATAGCTGCCATAATAAGAAAAACCACAAGAAAAACCCCTGCCATCCCCTGCCCCATCAAAATAAATGCATTCTTTAGATTTTCCATATTAATATTCATAATTTTATCCCCCTTTATACCATTGCTGTAACCAAACTGATAACAAGACCACCAGCTACCGCAGATGCTATCTGCCCTGCCACATTTGCTCCGGCAGCATGCATCAGAATAATATTTCCTTTTTCCTCCGTGACCGCAAGTTTCTGAACCACACGAGACGCCATCGGAAATGCTGAAATTCCAGCTGCTCCAACCATCGGATTTATTTTCTTTTTCAAAAATACGTTCATAGCTTTTGCAAGAAGAACTCCTGTTGCTGTATCCATAATAAATGCTGCCAGTCCAATTAACATAATGATAAATGTATCCAGTTTCACAAACTCATCTGCCTGCATGCTGAAAGATATGGTCAGCCCAAGAAGCAGAGTGATCAGATTTGTCAATGCTCCCTGTGCCGTATCAGAAAGAGTCTTAAGTTCACTGATATGCTGTCCGGCTTCCCGAAGAAGATTACCAAACATTAGTGCTCCAATCAATCCAAGAGACTCTGGAGAAACCAAACCAGTTGCTGCAATCACTATAATCGGAAATAAAATACGTTTTTTATAGGAGACCTCCCTTGGATTATAGTCCATATGAATGCAACGTTCCTTTTTCGTCGTAAGTCCTCTAATTACAAGTGGCTGCACAATAGGAACCAGTGCCATATAAGAATATGCCACCACTGCAATGGCTCCCATATAATTAGAATGAAGCACCTTAGATACCAAAATCGAAGTAGGCCCATCTGCCGCACCAATAATACCGATTGCAGCCGCATCATTCATATTAAATCCACAGATAACAGCAAGTACAATTGCAAAAAAGATGCCAAATTGACATGCTGCACCAAATAAAAACATTTTTGGATTAGATAACAATGGACCAAAATCAATCATTGCTCCAATTCCAATAAATAGAAGAATAGGCATTGCCTCCGATGCCTCAATTCCAGCATGAAACAGCCACTCGATAATTCCAACCGATTCTATATTTCCTTCTGTTCCTGCTATGCTTTGAGTAAGTACTGCCGTTCCTGGGAAATTTACCAGAAGCGCCCCGATTCCCATTGGCACCAGCAGCGTTGGTTCACACCCTTTTTTCAACCCAAGCCACAGCAAAATCCCGCTTACCAAAAACATGACACACTGCTGCCATGTTAAATCAGCAATTCCTTCTATTAAAAAATGAACGTCCATTTTATCCTCCTATCTATTACATAATCTCTCGGAATCTCTAAGCCAATAAATTCAAGGCTTTCAGATTCCTTTTCTATTAAAATCCCCCACTTTTTTT
>CAKSBP010000043.1 GCA_934438135.1 uncultured Clostridium sp.
CTATTGGAGTATTCATTGATTTGTGTATGATGTAAATAAAATTAAAACATCATAATTTCCTTTCTTTTATTATTGTGTTAACTTCCGTCACTATTTTAAATTTAATCCCTATCGTCTTCTGCATATTCTACAAGCTTATCGATTAATAATTGTGATACATTCCTACCCATATTACTCTCAAAAGCTTGAAAAACTGGTGTTTTTAAGGACTTTATCTTCTTAGTTTCTTTTATAACATATTTATAATTAATCATTATATATTGTAGTTTTTCTAACTTTTCACTATAAGAACTATTATACATTGTATTGGAGACATTGATGCAATCAATTCTAAATCCATATCGATTCTCATGTGCTGTCTTTAACTCTTCTAGATATTTTTCATCAATTCCCTTTTGATATAAAATTCCTAATATCATTACATCTGGTTGAACAGCCTGTGCAATCTCATATGCCAATATTCCGCATTTATTAGGAAATTTCTGCCCCATTTTTAATGTTCCACCTGGGATTCCTATTAAAATAATATCTGGTTTTTCATTTACTTCTATACTTTTTATAAAATGATTAAATAGTGATATTTTCTCCCATTCATAAAATTCTTTTTGAAACATAAATTGAGGGAAAGAATGGAACCCCATAAGTTCACAGTCATTATGTGTACCCACTTGAGCAACTTTATAGCCAGCCTTAATAATATTTTCCCTCAAGCTTAATTGTATTTCGTATTTATTTGTTCGTTCTGCTATTCCTCCTACAAATATAACCGGTGTTATAATTTCCTCTATTCTTTCTTTACTAAGTAAACTATACTTTTTCTGTTCATCCATAAGATAACGAAACATCTTATTCTTCTGTTTACACAAACAAGCAATATTTTTTTTCTCATTTTCTTTTAATGGAAAAGCACATATTATATTTTTTTGTTCATTTGCTGCCTTAATTAATTTGCTATATATAATTTGGTGAATATCAATTGTAGTATCTGGTTCAACAAAAAGAACTGTATCACAATCCATAAGTGCATTTTCAAAATCTTCTTCTATTTTTATACCTATAACGGGACCATCATCTGTTTCGCTAGCATCTTTTCCTGATAATCCCCATCCTGAAAGAGTAACAATATGTACAAAATGATATTCTGAACATAAGTTATTATGCCTTAGAAAAAATACACTATCTCTATCAAATGGATATATTGTTGTTTTATATTTGTTTTCCATTAGTCTACCTCACTTATATCATCTACCCATGTTTCTTCTTGAAAATTATAGCCAAAATCTCTCAGCGTACAATAATCTAATAATTGTTCTTCGACTGCTTCCAAAGTTTCCTTACATATTTTTTCCTTAGATTCTGGTGTAATGTCTCCATGATTTAACTCTAATAGTCCAGGACATATACTGCACAATCTAATAGCCCAACAGTTTTTACATTTTTCTTTTGTTAATTGCCCCAAATTCAACAGCATTCTTATTTTTTCTAATTGAAATCCTGAATTTATATCTCCAATATTCATTGATTCCGAAGATTCACAACATTTTTCACAAGGAAAAAATAATCCATCTGTAGAAATAAAAAGCTTTTTACTTCCAACAATACAAGGACCATTATGTTGAAATTTGTCTGGCAACCTATCGCTTTCTTGCATTAAATCCGAAAAATTAAATATATTAACATAAAAATTATCTATCATTTTAGACAACTCTCTTTTTCCATTTATCAATTGAAACATTAACTTAAATCTTTCATATTCTTGATCTAAAAAGTATTCTTTACCTTGTTGCAGTTTTTCTTTTCTATTTACTGTTGAAATTGGTGAAATAATCGTAGTTGAATCTTTTACCAGTTCATTCTGCGTAAAGAATTTATCCAGTTCATAATAATCATTTTTTGTATCAACGACTGCATTGAAAATTATATTATCATATAATTCGGGATAATTATTTCTTATATTTTTCAGATTTTCTATTATCTTTGCATAGGTACCTTCTCCGTTTTTTGCAAGTTTTCTATGGCCGTCATGAATAAATTGAGGACCATCCAGGCTAACTGTTATAAGTACATTATATTGAGATAGAAATTGTACAACTTTATCATTTAACAAATATCCATTTGTAGTGATTAAAAATTCTACTTCTTTTCCTTCTCCTCGTCCTTTGGCATACTTCATACAATCTTCTACTAATTTAAATTCCAATAAGGGCTCTCCTCCATAAAAACCAATTGAAATCCTTTCATTATTTTTAGAATGTGTAAACAAAAAATCAATTGCCTTAAAAGCTATATCCTTACTCATTCTTTTAGAAGAATGAATACGATCAAAATAGTTTCCTGAATAAACACAATATTCACATCGGAAATTGCATTGTTGGGTAACTTGCAATACAATAGCTTCCATACTCCCTTGTAAATAAAATGGCAGTAAATCATTTTCTGAGTGCTCAATTTTGTTTACATGCTTATTGGATAAATACCCATTTTTCTGGAACTGTTCAATAATTATCTGATCTTCGAACGTATCTTTACCCTTTAAATAATGCTCAATAGCATCATATTGTTTTTCACTAATCCTTAAGACTTCGTTACGATTTGTATCATACAAATAATATGTTCCATGACATTTCAATAATTTTGCTAATACTTTACTACTCAAATTTTATTTTCCTCCTAAAAAGCACATAAGGGAGTCCCCCCTATGTGCTTTTAATAAAAAGTCAATCAACTTATCTATATTTTGCAGCTTCATACTGATTTCTATTGTTAGAACTAGAGCTGCCACAGCTAACCTGTCTGTTTCTGCACAAATCACGAAATGCCTCTACTGTCTGAACTTCCTTTACGCTTCTTTTACCTAATTTCTTCATTATAATTTCCTCACTTTCATATTAATATTTTATATTAAAATCCATAATTCCTCTCGAGAACTAGAATAAGGATATTAATACCGGTTCTACTTGATATCTGATAATAAACCTATTTATGTATATAGTTTTCAACCATTTTTCTGCAAAACATATTTCTGCCATAAAGTTCCTTATATTTACCTATATCTGCTATTTTTCCATGATCCATTACTACGATTTTATTCATTTTTTTTAAAATCTCAGGTTTATGAGTAATAATAATTATCGTCTTATCATTATAGTCTTTACTAATTACCTCGTTTATTTCTTGTTCTGATTTCACATCATAATTTGCAGTTGCTTCATCTAGAATTAATATTTTAGCATCCCGCATCATTGCTCTAGCCATTGCTATTTTCTGTCTCTCTCCACCAGAAAATCTACTGCCTCTTTCCCCTACGCTACTTTCATACTGTTTCGATAATTTGCACACAAATTTATTTATACCGCATTTTTCCACAACTGATTTAAAACGTTCTTCGGATTCTCTACTACTTAACATAATATTTTCCCGAATTGAACAATGAAATAAATATATCTCCTGACTTACTATTGCCATAAAAGAACGGTACTCAGATAGATCGATTTGATTAATATTAATCCCATCTAATAATATATAGCCTGAATCTGGTTCTAAAAATCTCATAATAAGATTAACTATCGTTGATTTTCCAGAACCATTTTCCCCGATAATTCCTATTTTCTCTCCTGGCTTAATCGTAAAATTAATATTCTTTAATAAAGTTTTCTCTTTGCTATACCCGAAATCAACATTGCAAAATCTTATTTCTCCATTAACTTTTTTTTCTTTAATATGTACTTTTTTCCCTGCTGTAATTTCTGACTCTCTCTCTAAAAATTCAAAATATCTTTTTGCAGATGGTATAATTCCTGCAAATATATATGGAATATCCAAAATAGAAAATAGAGGTGATATAACATAATCACTATATATAACAAAAGCAAATAATTCACCTATTGTTAATGAACCATTGATGATAAAAAAAACGCCACCTATATACATAAGCATTTTTAATCCTTCTTGAAAAACAGTTTCGACTATTTGATTTGCATTTTCTAAATATGCCAGTTTAATATCTTGTCCAATGATTGCCCTTTGCTGTTTTATAAACTGACGCATCTTTATTCTTTCCATACACCAGTTTTTCACCTCACGAATTCCAGCAAACGTATCACCCTTCCATGCTGAATACCTTTCATCAAGCTGCATATAAATCTTACAGTAATTTATCCTTTTTCTTGATAAGAGGATAACTAACAAGTAATATATAGGTATTATTATAAAAATCATAATACTTAATTTCCAATTTATCGCCAATAGTCCAACAGTTCCTACAATAATTCTTAAAACTCCTGTAACCATATAAAATGTATTTGTATTACACAAACTGGATATTCTCTGTATATCTGTTTTTATATTTTCCACAGTTTGAACATAATTCACATCATTAAAAAAACTTAGCTTCATATGTAATAGATGATTAATTGCATCTTTTTCCAGTTGAAATATTACTATATTTTCTAGATACGATCTATATTTTGTTTCAAGGATAGATATCCCCTGCATTAATATAATAATTACTATATTATAGGCTGCATATCGAATAACAACATCTGAATTTTTTGCTAATAACCCACTGTCTATTAATTTTCTATTTAACATTGGTGTAATTAAACTCAAAAATGATGATAATGTGATGCATACTAGTAGTAAAATAATTTTTTTTCTTAATGGCTTAAATAATTGAATTATTTTTTTTAGCATAGTACTATCTATTTTTTTCATCTCTGTGTTTCCTATTCTTGTTAATGTTTTACTTATTATAATTCTATTTTTACAAAATGTCAATATATTAACAAATATAAAAATAAAAATCCTGTTTCTGTCACTTAAATGAAAACGGAACTTCTCCTTACCTACATGCTCTTGCTTTGTAAAAGAAACCTCCTGTTTTTAGGCTTTTATTGATGTCTATATTCTTTTGGACAGTTTAATTTCCCCCTCATTTCATAGCTATTTTCCTATTTTTGCGTGCAAAAATAACACCATGTCGATTTTTCTTTGTAAAAGTAAATTCTACATGATGACGTTGCTTTTTCCTATGAAATAATTCTTGCCTTACCTCTTTCTTTGTCCTTTTTTAGCGTTTTAGTAATACGGGTATCAATAGTATCTTATCTGCAGCCACTTCCTTAGGCTGCCGTTACTTCAAATAATTCCTGCTTTAGTAACAAGCGAGCCAGTTCGTGTGGGATTCTCCCATTCAAACTGGCTCGTGCTGTTCTATTTATATGGTTCATTAACAGTGTCATGTCATCCTGTATATAGTCGTTAATGACTTTCCTTTCGGTATCACTTTACGGATATATTCATGATTCATCCTCTCGGTAGGCAATATCCAGTACCCAGTGCAGGCTATTCTCTATCTTCCAGTGCTCTCTCCTTCCTTTTCTACTTTCGTATGACACATGCCAATTCCCTGAATCCCTTTCCTATCTTTTTTCTCTTCCATCCACTCGATATCATGAGCTACATAATATTCCCTCTCTTCGATTCTTCCATGTTCCCCGCTGTATTCTTTGTAATAACAGCCTTTCTCCGTCATGGTTTTCTTTCCTGCTGACTCTGCTTCTTCTTTAAAATACAGGGAAATATCTTCATAAAAACGGGGCTGGTTTTTCTTTTACCTGCAGGATATAATCCGCTTCCCGACTAATAATGGTTTCTACTATTTAGTCTACGTCCCCATTGCATCAATTGTCACAATACATCCCTTGAGTTCCAGTTGTTTCAGCAGTTCCAGAATCGCCGTGATTTCATTGCTTTTTTCTTCTGTCCTGCATTATCCCAGTAGAATTCTGCTTTCCACTGCCCATGCACTTACTACATAAATTGCACGTTTCCCGCTGGAACCATCCATACTCCTTCTTACCGTTTTTCCATCAATCGCTACTACTCCTCCGATTTTTTCCGTTACAGCCTCTACCCATTCGATAAAAGCTTTTGAAATGTATATCAGTAGCCAGATTGAAGCGGCATGCCTTCACGATATCAATTTCATGTACCTCTTGGAAAATGCATCCTGTTCCAGACCATAAGACAATTACAAGGCTCCGCACCCTGTACTTTGTTCCTTCTTCTGAAAAACGGATGACTTAGCTATTTAATCTGATGTATGAGTGGGTGAAATTTTAGGTGAAACGTTTTTCCTTGATTACATTCTCTATTTCCCTTTAGCATAATTACTGTTTTGGCAATATAATCTCTATTGCTGAAATAGGACATTTGTTTGTCGCCTATGCTTTTTCCATGCCTATCCGCAAAAATAGTAATTGTCGATTTTGCATTCCTCTTCTACTCCACAACCACAACTTTCACCTTACACATAAGCTTCTTCCTGCCATGATATGCCGTGACTGTTATGGTCGCATTACCTCTTTTCGCAGCCGTAATTTCCCCGTACTCATCTACTTTAACTGCTTTATTGTTACTTGACTGATATGATATATCCGTAACCGAATAACCGGCTGGATTTGTATTAAACATAATCCTTCCATACATATTATAGCCATTTTTGTAGCCGAGGCTTAATTTGATAGTCTTCTGCACTGGAATAATAGCAGAAACCTTTTTGTCATTCGTTAAAAGATGAACCGTATATTTTACGGTTAATCCGCTTGCCATAGTAATGGTCACTTGTGAGGTATAGCTCCTTCCAGGGGTGAGATTTCCGCTGCCATCAATCCGCAGTACATTAGTTCCATAATATAAACTGGTTTCCAGATAATTTCCATGCTCCACATCATAGATTTCATCGTTTTTCACATTTGAGTCCACCTTGAGATACAGAAAATTATGTCCGCAAATGGAAACAGGCTTTTTACTGCTTGTAATTTTCTTACCTACATTTTCAAATGGAAATCCATTCTGTTTTGCATATTCACTTACTTTTGTATTCTTTGTTCCATACATAGTAAATGCAGAATTACAGCGCACAAATACTTTTGTGCCAAATGTAATACCCACACCCCGATAGATTGTGGCACTTTTTAGATTACTGCAGTCCGCAAAGGTATAATCACCCAAATTACACAGTGCCACTGGCAATGAAATGCTGGTCAGGCTTTTACATCTTGCAAATGCTTTTTCTGCAATATCCTGAATGGTATCTGGATAATTTATTTCCGAAAGAGAAAAACAGTTCTCAAAGGCATTACATCCAATACCGTATAAACGTTCTGGCAAAATTACCGATTTTAACTTCGTGCATCCGGAAAAACTACTATCCGGTATCCAGTCTACTCCCTTCGGAATATCTATTGCAGCTAGGCTTTCACATCGGTTAAATACAAAGCTTCCGAACATAGTAATTTTAGACGGCATATTAATGTCTCTTAATGCCGTACATCCATCAAATGCGTTATCACCAAGCATAACTACTGTGTTTGGAAGTGTGATTTTCTCAATAGAGGATGAATTTTTAAAACAGTTTATAGATACTTCTGTTACCTGTGCCTTGATGGTAACCTCTTTCACCTTCGTGTTTATTTTGGAAAACGCATCCGTCCCCAATGACTTAACCGTATAGCCATCTATTGTCTTTGGAAGAACAATTTTTTCTGTCAGTCCGTTTCCATAAGAAGGTGACGTGCTGTCCGCCTTTTTTTCTTTCGTCAGGCATACATTGCTGGCAACATCTATACCAGAATTGTAATCATAGGTAACTTTGTAGGTCCACATCCCATCTTTTGAGACTTTTTCTTCTGAAGCAGCTGCAACTTTGAAATTACTGCTCCAAAGTAAAAATAGTGCTGATAAAAACAAAACTATGAAACATTTACTGATTTTCCGCATTATGTACCCTCCCAAATTTAATATGTGGTATTATATGAAGTTCATCTTTTTATCATTCCAATTCCTAAATAAAAAACTGCTGTACAAGCATTCTTGCTCATGCAGCAGTTATAAATGTCCCTATTTATTTCATTATAAATCCTTACAAGGAGATATCTGTTCCGCTATAGCTATACCAAGTACCATTCATTTCATAAGAAATGGTATAGTAAATGTAAGATGGCTTATCTCCGCTTCCACCGAATCCGAAAGAAGTATTTCCACCTGCTGCGATTGCAGCATTATAATCTTCTGGAGTCAGGACAATGGAAGTACCAGATGTTACAGATTTTGCACACCATGCACTTGTTATTGCAACCTGAGATGTGTTAAAGGTTACTTTCCAGTCTGTAATTGCATCAGAAGAAGTATTAGTAAGTGTTACGTTCATATTGTAACCACCAGACCATCCATCACCAGAAGCATCTAATGTAAGAGCTTTTCCGGCTTCTGTGCTCTGAGTCGGCTGTACGGAAGGCTGAACCGGTGGAGTTACCGTTGCTGCTGGTGTGCTTGGTGATGGAGAAGGTGTTGTTGTATTCACTTTCTCTAAATACCATTTCTGGCAGCTGAGTCCATTATAAGTATACTGCTGCACATTTGCACCAGCATTTGCAGCTCCGTCTGCAACTTCTACACAGCTCTTTGTTCCAGAAATTTTCGTCAGGATTGCGTAGCTTCCATCTGATAATTTTTTCAGCTGGAATCTCTGATTGTCTTGATTATTAGATGTATAAATGCTTACATTAGCACCATTATCGGCTTTCTTTCCATTAACGTCCATAACGTAAGTATTTCCATCACCAACTAAAGAATAAATAGTATAATAACCATCACTGCCTTTTACCAGCTTAAACGTATTATAACTTGCTGGACCATTTTCACCCCATTGCTGTATATTAGTTCCTGGAGCAGCCTTACCACCTGCTACATCCATGTATATATTGCTATTTACATTTTTAATCATATACATACCATCAGCAACTGGAGCTTCTACTGTAGAAGGTGCTGTTGGTGCTTTAGTTGCTGTCACTGCTGAATTTACAGAATTTAATTTGTAAGAACCAGCTGTGTAGAAAGATGGCTGAGTTGGTGTTGGCATATCTTCACTAATATAGTAGCTTGTATGAGGTGGCTGATTGTAAGCAACATTCTGCCATGCAAGAGCTTCTCTATACTGGCGATCTGCTACTAAGGTATAAAGTTTATGTGTAGTTACATCATCTGTCGTATAAATACGTAATGCAGAGTTATCGGATGTTGGCCAGATAACTTCTTCCCTCCAGTCACCCAGAATATCTCCAGATAAGGAAGGTGTTGCTTTTGTAGAATTATTGGAATGTATGTTAGAATCAGATAAAATGGTATCCACTTTCTTTGTGTTGGAATTCCATTTACGAATGGATACGTTATCCAGACCTTCCTGATATAAATCAGCATCCCATAACATAGAGAAGTTTTCACCAAGATATTTTAATGTACCAGTAATTTCATTTCCTTTTCCATCATATGCCTTATCAGCAAGACATATATATGGTTTAAAATCTACACCTGCATTAATAATTAATCCACGTCCAACATCCGCACTACGTTTATGGCTCCATAAAGTTTTACCTGTCTTTGCATCACGCATCTGAACACTTTCAATAGAAGAAGATTTATTTTCATGTACCATGAAAATTTCCTGTCCTGCATGATTTGGATCAAAATCACCACAGTGAAGGGCATCTCCATGTCCCTGACCCGTTGTGTAAAGGCCAGTTCCATTATGATCAATAACAGCGGAACCGTAAACAATTTCATCAAAACCATCATTATCTACATCGGCAATAGAAAGTGCATGAGCACCCTGTGCACGATAAGAAGAATTATGGGAACCATCTGCAACAAAAGCCCACTGCTGCGTCAGCTTACCGTCCTTGTACTGATAAGCAGTCAGACAGGATTTTGCATAATAACCACGGCATTCAATCAGACTTGGAGTTTTTCCGTCCAGATAAGCAACACCACATAAAAAACGATCCACACGGTTTCCGTATTTATCTCCCCAGTCGCTGACACTTCCACGGGCAGGAGAATAATTAATTGTTGTCATTGCTTTACCAGTTTCTCCATTGAACATAGTTAAGTACTCAGGTCCACTTAAAATGTAACCGCTGGAATTACGATAATCAGCACTCTTATTACCAATAATATTTCCAACACCGTCAACAGTTCCATCAGCTGTCTTTAAAGCGAGCTCCGCTTTTCCGTCGCCATCAAAATCATATGCTGCCATCTGTGTATAATGAGCACCTGCACGAATGTTCTTTCCTAAATCAATTCTCCATTTCTGGGTACCGTCAAACTCATAACAGTCTATGTATACATTAGAAGTATAACCACTTTGGGAATTATCCTTGGAATTCGAAGGATCCCATTTTAAAATGATTTCATATGCACCATCCCCGTCTACATCTGCTACAGTTGCATCATTTGCAGAATAGGTAATCGTTGAACCATTTAATGTAGTATTCTCAGGTTTGTTGATTTTTACGTCCAAATACTGATGTGCCCAAGGTTTTACAGCATCTGATTCCGTTACTTCCTTTCCGTTTAGCACACTTCTTACCGTATAGGAAGAACTTGTGGAACCACTTACATCCAGATAATTCGTAGAGCTGGTAATTGGTCCGGCAATTTTGGTACCGTTACGGTAAACATTAAAAGATGTAGAATATGCTTCTGTTCCAAGCAAACGCCAGGACAGGAAGATTCCTCCATTTGCTTTTACCGCTACCAGACCCCTGTCCAGAGATTCCATCTGGTATTGAACTGCTGCTTTAGCTGTCTGATTTACATTTCTAATGATTGGCGTTCCAACTAACAGATCTGCCACCATCGCTGCTGCACCCACACAAGCAGTCAGACGATAAAGTTTGTTTTTTCGCATCGTTTTTGCTCCTTTTAAATTTTATTTAGGTAATATAATTATACAACAGCTATACCGATTTTTCACTTATAGAAGCATAATATGTATGAATAAGCAGAATAAAATGATTATTTTTTAGTAACTTTGCATGTTAAAACTACTTTCTTTTACGAAAGTAGTTTTAACATGCAGGAAGTATAACTAAACAGCGAGTTAAATGATACAGCAAGATTTTACTTATAATGCTCTTCAAACACTTCTCTTGCTAACATCCACTCTCTTCCGTACTTAGTGCCGCCGTTGGTTTTAATAAATGCTCTTGCGGCATCGCACGAAATTCCATACAGCTTCGAGGCCTCTTTTGCGGAAATAAGCTGGGCATTGGTCATATTATCTACCTTTGTCCGCACATATTTCACCTGATTAACCATCGTACACAGCAAAGCAAAAATATTCTCATAAATCTCGTGATTTATTTCATTTTCCAGTTCAGAATACACTATCTTAAATATCTCTTCTATTTTATCATTATATAAATCTTCATATCCAAAAATTCCAGCTATTTTATATTTACCATTTGGATATAGTATAAGAATAATAAATGAATCTAATTCAAATCTTAAATATGAAATATTAACTCCATATAGAACTTCTATTCCATTTTCTGTACTTATTAGACATGAAAGTTTATATCCTCTTGTTAAATTATCATCTTTTGCGTTATTTAATGCATTACCATTCTTTATTTCTATTTCTGTCTTTATCATGAATATATCACTCTTTTCTTGGTTTTCTATCATTCATCTCAATTATAATTAAAATATACAATAATGTCAAATTATAATTTGATTTATTTATATATAATTCGATATACTATTACTATCTTGGATATAATCTTATTATCTTTACTATTTGGACAAAAATGAATTTAAAATTAAATTCTGTCTATCCAATTTTTGCTCATTTTCATGAGTGTTTCTAATGTAACAAAATAACTATTTTGTTACATTAGAAATGACAAAACGCTGAAACCATTGATTTTTCTAGGGTTTCCGCGTTTTTTTACTTTTGACATATTTGTTTGTAATGTAACATAATTTAATATGCGTTACATTAAAATCTTGCCATTTTTAGCAGAATGGATTATACTAGGAACAAAGGAGAGAAATACATTGGAAAAAGTTGAACCGATACGAACGAAAGAAAAGTTAGAAGAGATGAAACAGGTATTACGTAAAAAAGGTGAGAAATACTATATACTATTTCTTGTAGGAATCAATACCTCACTTCGAGTAAGTGATTTACGAACCTTGACCGTCGGGCGATTTATTCATTTGGATGATGAAGAAGAGAATCCCGAGTTTTTAAAACTGCGTGAGCAGAAAACAAAGAAAAAAAAGATTTGGTATATTAATCCCGTCATTCAAAAGGAAGTAACAGAATATGCGAAGAAATATGGACTAACAGAGGCAGATTATCTCTGTCCGAGTAAAAAGGATAAAAGTTCTCCTATCGGAAGAGTGCAGTTTTACCGGATTATACATGAAGCTGGTGAAGAGATCGGGCTGGATAACCTGGGAACCCACACCTGTAGAAAGACATTTGGATATTTTCACTACCAGGCATACAAAGATATTGCGATTTTACAAAAATTGTACAATCACTCTTCTCCAAGTATTACACTGGAGTATTTATGTATCAACGAGGATATGATAAAGGAATCTTTGAAAGATTTCGTGTTATAATATTCTACTTTTTAAAAGTGCTCTGTGATGCAAAAAAAGGGTCCACAAACATATAAATCTACATTTGCGTCCCTTATCTTGTCTCACAGAGCACTTTTAATTTTCTGCAATAAAACTCTTTACACGTTCCAGCAGCATGTCTAATGCAACAGAATTAAATCCTCCTTCTGGAATAATGATATCGGCACGTTTTTTGCTTGGCTCTACAAATTCTTCATGCATCGGCTTTACCGTATGAAGATATTGGTTAATAACAGAATCCATATCACGACCACGTTCTTGTACGTCTCTTAACAGACGTCTGATAATCCTCACATCAGCATCCGTATCTACAAAAACTTTAATATCCATTAAATCACATAATTCTTTGTTTTCAAAGATTAGGATACCATCTACTAAAATTACTTTGGCTGGTTCTACTCGAACTGTTTCTTTCATTCTTGTATGTTCAACAAATGAATATACTGGATGTTCAATCGCCTGACCATTTTTCAGCTGATGGAGATGCTGTATTAATAACTCTGTATCAAATGCATCCGGATGATCATAGTTTAACTTTGTTCTTTCTTCGAAAGGTAGATTATCGTTTGATTTATAATAATAATCATGGGATAAACTAATCATTTCCCCTTCGAACGCTTCTTTTAGTTTATTTGCTAATGTAGATTTTCCGGATCCTGTTCCCCCGGCAATCCCAATTATCATGGCTCGTTGCATGTTTTTCCTCCAATATGTTAAAGAATAAAACGACTTAATGTCAACCTGTATATTATATCCCTATAGAGGTGAAATGTTCAAGTAGAATCTGAATTTATTTTAATTTAGGTCTTGTAATTTTGTGAATATTCGTTCAAACCCTTCACAATGTATTCCGCTCCCCCCTATAGTCTGCTTATTAAACTCACTAATTTGATTTGTTTCTTATCGTGAAAAAGATAATGGAAGCTCCAGACCATTTTGTTCTAAAAGTTCTTTATTTAGAAGGATTTCTTCTGTTTTTCCTTCTTTTACGATCTTTCCGTCAGCTAATAAAATTGTCCTTTCACACGTATCATAAATAAAATCCAAATCATGGGATGCTATTATTTTTAACACATCCAGTTCATTTAAAATATGAATCAAATTTCTCCGGTTCTTTGGATCCAGTGCAACGGAAGGCTCATCCAGCAAAATCAGCTCCGGTTTCATTGATAATATCGTTGCAATGGATGCAAGCTTTTTCTGTCCACCCGATAATTTGTAAATCGGTTTGTTTTTTATATCTTCTATATGAACTGCCTGCAATGCAGCATTCACCCGTTCCTCTACTTCTTTCGGAGAAAGACCATAATTCCGGGGTGCAAATGCTACATCCTCATAAATAGTGGATAAAAAAAGCTGGCTGTCAGAATCCTGAAAAACATACCCCGTCTTCTCTCTAATTTCTGGAAGAGTATTTTTTTCCACCCTTATTCCATTGATTAAAATTTCTCCGGAATACTCCAGGTTCAGTCCTACCAACAGCTTTAACAATGTTGATTTTCCAACCCCATTAGCTCCAATAAGTCCAATAGACTCTGTTCCAGAGGCTTGAAACTGAATATTAGATAAAACTCCTTTCCCATTTGGATAGGAAAAGGAAAGTTTCTTGATTTCTATCTTCTGCATAAATATCCTCCATTACTAGCTTATATGAATATAGTTCCAATCACTGAAAACACGGGAATAAAACGAAATAAAAGCAGATATGCTGACCAAACCATCAGATAGCAGAGACTTTTACCATCTAACTTCTGCATGTGTCCATAAAATTCTCCATGAAATCCCCTAAGCATCATACTTTGATACACATCCTCTGCCCGATCTACGCTTCTTAATAAAAGCTGTCCTAAAAGCGTTCCCCATGCTTTATAATGAATTCCCCTTTGTTTCGGTGCACGCAGTTCATATGCCTGTATGATACATTCTGCTTCCTGCAGCATAACTATGATATATCGATAAATTAACGAAAGTATTGTTACAAAGGTTTTCGGTACATGCAGTTTCCGCATGCCGCTGCACAAATCATCCATAGATGTGGAAATTACCAGAATATATGATGCAAATACAGCAAAGCTTCCTTTCATCATTAAGGTAACCATTGATATCATTCCAGCACTGACCGGAAAGCTTCCTAAATATAACATTGTCCTACGTTCCAGAAATGGATTTGAAATTCCTACAACGCAGACCAAAAGCAGAATCAGCCGAAGTCTTTTAAGACTTTCTAGCACTGGAATGTCTGCGGTTATCATTAAAATGATGGGATACACTGCCATTCCAAAAAGTCCTTCCAGATTATATTTTGAAAAAGAAATCACCGTTACTATATAAAAAAAGCTAATCAGTAGTTTTACCGCTGGATGAATATGGCCAAGCCAGTCAGCATCTGCTGACTGCTCATCCAGGTAATAAATATTACGAATTGCTTCCCTAATTTTACTCATGCATTTTGTTTCCCTTTATTTTTTTAACCAAAAGACAGCCACCAATACAGACAGCCATTACAATTATACCACCGATAATACCAGATATGGATGTTCCAATCTGAGAATCTGAATGCTTCAAGCCGTAGTCAGGGAAAAGAGCCGTCAATTTCTGAATATAACCGGTAAGTGTATGCACTTTTCCTCCTGAAGCAATCTCTGTACTTCCAGTCAATTTCTGAATAGACCATTCCAGTCCATCTGGATTCGCCGATGCAAACAAAGACAAACCACCGCCAACAAATACAGTCAATGCCATAAATATTCCTAATACTCTTCGATATGAAAAATTAGATTTCTTATTTTCTGTTTGAATAGAATGTTCTCCAGTCCATAATAATTCCGGTCTTGCTTCGTAAACAAAGCTTAATACAGCCGCTGTAATCAACCCTTCTACCAGACCAATTGCCAAGTGAATTGGCTGCATTGCCCCAGCAAATACAGCAAAAGGAAGCTCAGTAATTCCAGATAACAGTGTTTCCATCACAACAGAAAATGCTCCTAATTGAAGTGTAAGTACGCATCCTGCAATTGATGCAAATGTAATTTTCTTTTTGGATATTCCATGTTTCATAAGAGGCTCCCATATACATAACGCTCCAATAAAGCACCCATAAAATGCCATATTCCAAATATTACATCCTAGTGCCAGCAGACCACCATCTGCAAACAAAAGACACTGAACTACCAGTATTCCAATCATCGTAAGAAATCCTGCTAATGGTCCTAATAATGCAGATAACATCATTCCACCACAAAGATGTCCAGACGACCCTGTTCCCGGAATCGTAAAATTAATCATCTGGGCTGCAAATACAAATGCTCCCATTACCCCCATTAGGGGAAGTTTTTCTGTTTCCTTTTCAATCTGCATTTTTTTCATAGAAAAAACAGCAGCTGCCCCGGAACATACATACATTGTCCCAGCAACCGCTGGTGCTACTAAAGCGTCTGCCATGTGCATAATGATTCCTCCTTTTGTCTCTTTCATATTGTCTTAGTATGATTTCTTGTGAAATGTTACTCTTTTGTACAAATATTCTGCTATAAACAATACCAGAAAATTACTCAGGAACATAGAAAGCCATATCCCTATTTCCCCTAAATTGGTAAAAAACTTAAAAAACAGCATAAGAGGAATTCGAAGTATCCAAAGTCTTATGGAAACAATACGGAAAGTATACTGTGTATTTCCAGTTCCATTAAACAGCCCGCAGTAATTTTGAAACAACGCCATCAACGGCTGAGTAAATAAAACCCATACCAGATATACCGCTGCTGCCTTAAATGCCTCCTGATTATTTGTCAGCAAATGTACCACCTGATATCGAAATGGCAGCAATACCACGCAGCCTGCAAGAGAAAATAGAACTGCGCTGATTCGACTGACCCGGTAAGATGCAACCGCTCGTTTTTCATTTCCTGCTCCAATATTCTGTCCTACAAATGCGGCAAGAACACCTCCATACGCAGTAATCGGTATTAACAGCATATTGGAAATTTTCGTTCCAATACTATACGCTGCCATAACCGTATTCCCATACGTCAAGGTAACTGCCTGAAAAATCAACATTCCTAGAGAACTTAATCCTTGACTGACAGCTGCAGGAACCGCAACTTTTCCAAGACATAGTATTTTTTCTCTATCTGGCTTTAATTCTTTCCAGGAAAGAGTTCCTTCCTCTGACGAGAAAAATAAATAATACATACAAAATGGAGTAACTGCCGCCTGTCCAATCAGTGTTGCTAAAGCCGCTCCAAAAACACCTAAAGAAAACACCCGAAGAAATACCGCAGTCAAAATAATATTAAGCAGTATAGAACAAACAGACAATACAACTGGAGAAATCATATCACCTTTTGCCTGTCTGGCTGTTTCGAAAGCTGCAAATAGAAATAAAAACGGCATTTCAAATGCGCGAATCTTTAAATAAATATAGGCTGCATCATAAACTCCTTCTTTTGCACCAAGAATATGTAAAATTCCAGGACACAAAAAGAATACTAAAAGAGCAATAAATGTTCCAAGTCCAACGCTTAAAGTAACCAAAAGTCCCGTATACTGCCTTGCACTCTCTCGTTCCCCAGCTCCATTTTGGTGGCTGATTACTGCAAGACCAGCAGTTGACAGACCAACCCGGACAGCTACAAAAATACCAAGCAGTGGCCATGTAATAGACATTCCCGCTTGTGCATCTACAGAATTATTCAGCTGACCAATAAAATAAGTATCCACCAAATCATGAATAGATCTTAATAAATTCGCCGCAATTACAGGCAATGCTAATTTAAAAAATGCAGCCCATAAACGGTTTTCTTCTAATAATAAGTACTCTTTACTCTTATTCTTTCGTTTCATCACTTATACCCGCTGATCCTTATTTTACCTTAACATGAAAACTTCATCGGACAATACTTTAAATAAATATTTTTGAATTTAAGTTTTTTATACAAATTCTCTCTTTCTGCTGTTCTATATTGTACCATATTATCCCCCTTAATTGAATATCGCAAATTTATTTTCTATCGAATGTACTCATTTTTCTATTTTAGCATAGAAATCACACAACCGCAAAATGATTCAAAAATTATATTTATTTTCCTCTTTTCCTTTTCTTCAATCTGTGTTATGATAATTTCGTTGTTACTTTCCAGGAAATACCTCATTTTATTTAATCAGAAAGGAAGTATTTCGATGAAACAACAAGCAAAGCCAATTCTGACAATTCTACTTATTCTTTGTGTTCTCACACAAACTGTATCCAGTTCACAGATTTCTGCTAAGACTTCCAGTGGCTGTACTTTTATTATTCTTTCTAAGTACCACACATCTATGAAAATCGGTGACGAACTTTATATTGCAGCTATCACTTCTACCGGGAAGCTTCCAAAATGGAAAAGCTCTGATTCAAAAACTGCATCGGTCAATACATATGGCAAGATAACTGCCAAGAAACCTGGTACTGTGTCCATTACAGCCAAAATAAAAGGTGCAGAAGCCTGCTGTAAAGTCACCGTATCCAAGACAGTTCTCACCCTGAATGCCAGCAGTTTTTCTCTGGAACATAATCAGACAGCCAAACTCACGGCCAAAACCTCTAACGGCTCTTCCGTCACCTATAAAAGTAATAAGAAGAGTGTTGCCATTGTAAATGAAGATGGTCTGATTACTGCCTTAAAACCCGGAGAAGCTGTCATTACAGTAAAGGCAAATACAACAGAAAAGACCTGTAAAGTCAAAGTGAAATCTCCAACGATTACATTAAGTAAACGTTCTGCCACACTCTATCGAAGCCAGCAGCTTACGCTTACTGCTTCTGTCTCTTCTAAAATTACACCTGTCTGGAAATCCAACAAAAAAAGTGTTGCTACTGTTGACGAAACTGGTACTATTACGGCCATAAAACACGGTACAGCAATTATTTCCGCTACGGTAGATGGTATCTCAAGAACCTGTGAAATCAACGTAGAAAAGCCAGTTATTACACTAAGCAGAACCGAATTAGATTTAAAAACCGGCAATACAGCCACACTAACCGCCAAAGTTTCCTCTGGGAACGCTCCTGTGTGGTCCTCCAGCAACTCAAATGTTGCCTCTGTAACCGATACTGGTACTATCACTGCATTAAAAAAAGGAAAAGCATACATATATGCAAAAGAAGACGGTACCAAGGAACGTTGTATTGTAACTGTATCTTAATCAGCTAAGAACGGTATTTTTCTGGAAGTAACACGGCAGTACGCAGTCATTCTGCTTTATACTGCCGTAAATTAGAATTATTTTAGAATACGAATTAGATTTTTCATTTCAGAAGATGCTTTAGAAGAAACCATATTATCATATCGGTAAATGATAAAACCATCTACTTTTCCAGTACTTCTTCCATAAGCAACCTGACGCTGCAGATTTGTTCTGGATGCTGCCCATTGGGTATCCGCAGGTAACAATGCGGATGCCTCTGATTTTGAAAGTCCAGCTTTATATGCTGCAATAGAAGCATAAATACTAACGCTGCTATCTCCACGCAGAGATATCCATTGATTCAACACTTTTTTATAAGGAGATGTTTTATTTGTGGTACTCCAGTAAATCTGTGGCGAAACAAAATCGATATAAGACGTTGATTTCAGCCATGTTTTCACATCACAATAGTTTGCAGTAGATGATTCCAGATTCGAAATATTACCCTGAGGACTAACACCAAAACGAACACTGGAATCTATATTTTTAATCGCAGAATGTACTTTTTTCAGTAATGTATTCACTTTATTTCTCCTCCATGTAATAATTCCAGTTGGAGATGTATCATGTTCCTGACAATAAGATTTATATTCTTTATACTCTACAGCATCAAAATTGGACCGATAGGAATTTCCAAGATTCGGATAAAAATAATCATCAAAAATAATCCCATTTACCGAATACTTTTTCACAATTTCTTTTACTCCGTTTACAATCAGCCTCTGAACAGCTGTCTTAGAAGGATTGTAATACATCTGTCCATTGTAGGTAAGAACATTCCTTTTCACTGAAGAATAGGAAGAATTACGCCATTTTCGTGCTTGATTGCCAGAAGATAGATACTTGCTATTTGTTACCCCAGACATAGAAACACGATATGGATTAATCCAAGCATAAAACTTCAGTCCACGTTTGTGTGCAGCTGAAACCATATACTTAAGTGGATCATATCCTGGATTCTTTCCCTGGGTTCCTGAAATATAAGAGGACCATGGAAAATAAGAAGATGGATACAGTGCATCACCACAAGGCCTTACTTGAACAATCACCGTATTCATTCTATCACTTTTACATTTTGTAAACATAGTATTAATATAAGACTTAAACTGTGAATATGTCATATTACTTGTTTTGGCTGAAAGAAATTCCAGATAAGAAATCCAGACTCCCCGCATCTCTGATTTTGTTTTCTGGTTTAACAGCTTATATGTAGGCTCCTGAACCAGTGCTTTTGTATTCGAAGCTTTTGCTGGATAACTCTGCAGACAAACAACACACAGACAAATCAGAATCCCTGTTAAAAATTTATGTGTCATATTTTCTTTTTTCATGATTTAACTCCTTTCTAACGTCCTGTTGGATATTTCTTAAAAAAACCACAGACGGTCTGATAAAAATATCTGGATGCTTTTTTCTGGGTGGATGTATTTCCAAGAATCGATACATCTCCGGAATTGCTGATAAATCCAAGCTCTACCAGAATCGATGGTACCGAATTATATTTCAATACATAGTAGTTTGCTGTCCGAACCCCTCTTGAAATACCAATTCCAAGTCTGGATGGCCAGTTATTCTGGAAGTACTCCGCCAGTATCTGACTGTTGGCTCCATTCGGCATTACCTTATTATTATTGCCACAGTAATAAGTTTCTGCACCTCTCGCCGTAGAACCAGCAGAATTCATATGCATGCTGATAAATAAATCTGCTTTTACACTGGCAGCAAATGCTGCTCTGTCGGCCAATGTAATAAATGTATCGCTTGTTCTTGTCCAATAGGCCTTTACTGGAGAACTGGGACTATTAAATAGTGATTTTGCATATGTATATAAAATAGCAAAATTAACATTTTTTTCATAAAGACCGCATCCAATAGCACCTGGATCCGTTCCTCCATGTCCTGGATCAAGAACCACAATATTTTTATAGATTTCATCCGGATTTCCAATCTTTACTGTAACCATATCACCAGAACAGCTTATATCATATCCTTGTATTTTCGAAGTCTGAAACGTTAAAACTGTTTTCCCTGATGATGTCAGTGAGCTGGTAATCGACCTCACTGGAGCATTGTCTGGTATATGAATATTATTATAATAATCCTTATAATCTCCAGGAAGTGTTATTTTAAACTGCTTTTCATAATAACAGTCCTGATTAGAAATCTCCGCCGCACTTACTTCCGATGGTTTTTGAAATACAACCTTTCCTGAGGAAATCGTAACTGTCTTATTCATAAATGTTAATACATAACTCGTCCCAGATATTTTCTCGTAATATTCCATATTTTTTTTGAGCTGAAGTGTTATCCGAACAGAACCATTACTACACTCTGAAAGAGTTACTTTTTTAATGACTGTAGAATTACTTAAGTACTGCTTAATAGCAGACATGCTATTAGATAATTCCGTAAACGTTAAGGTAATTTCGTTACTGCTTTTCTGATAGAACAGTTTTGGCTTCTGTTGCTTCAATGTCTTTACTGTAAAAATCTCTGTATTATTCTCTTTTTCAATAGCAGCAAAGAGCAGAAGATTCGAATATTGAGACCCAGACGGTATACGGGAAATACTGCTGTTCCACTTCCATAGTGCATTACCTACAGAATCCTCACATATAAAGCAGCTTGTTACAGAAGAAGCATCCCACTTATACTGAATTCCCAGGGCTCCTGCAGTAAATCGGCCTGGAACCATCACACAGCTTACTTTATGCTTATTATCTTTCAGTATCCTTGGAGGATCAGGAATTGTATACTTCTTCTTATTTATATACACGATTCGACTGTTTATTGTATAAACGATCGTCCTATTCCCTTTCTTTATCGTAACCTTGCCTTTCGCATATGTATAATTTGTTCCAAGTGCAGTATTATGAAATACTTTCCTTGCCTGGACAAATGCAGTGTTATTAAAAATCAGTGTTGGCAGTTTAGTTACAGATACATTTTTTTCATTAATACTTACTTTTCCTTTGCCACCACTATAAATTCGCCATTCCTTATCATAATATAATGCATAAGGAGAACAAAAAACAAACTGGCTGGCTGACTTATTCCAATAACAGGTATAACCAAGGGATTCTGCCACAAATTTCGCAGGAACCAAGATTCGCTTCACTTTCTTGGAAACATACGATACAGATACTGGGGCATATGGTGCTGTAACTTTTTTCTCATTAATATAAGCCTTCCTACTATTCAGTGCCAGCTTTACGGTATTTTGAAATTGACAAAACACCAGTACTCCCGTCTTAGAATTATAAGAAACAGATGCTTTCAGACTCTTTTGAAAAACCAAATCATATGGAAGCATAGCAGTACCATCTACCATAATTCCAGGTGTTCCTGATAATGCGATACTGCTTCCATCCAATGAGGCACCCACCTTGACACCTTTGTAACTGGTCATGTTTCCTTTCCCAATTTGAATTTCCAGAGCATCTGCCTTGACAATACCGGCTGGTATCAGAAAAAAGAAAACCAGCAGAAACAAACTCCTTCTCAAATTGATTTTCTTCATATTATCACCCTTACTCTCTCATAAAATTCTCTCATTACCCAAGAGTAAGAAAATTTCGTGTTAAAAATGTGTCATAATTTCGTCAAATACGCAAAAAACAAATTCTTCCCCTGTTATTGATAATATGGAACAATCAGATATTCCCCTGCATGGATCCGATCCGATGTAAGATTATTACATTCTTTAATCTCCTTAATATAAGAACGTAAACTACTGCAGTCCTCCGTATAATACCTAGATGCAATATCCCACAAGGTATCTCCATCCTCTATATAAAGACTTGTTATCACCTTCTGTGCAGCACTATTCTCCCGAACAGGAACTGCTGTATTCACAGTAATCGTAACCACCCCTGCAATAAAAACTACTGCCACAAATACGTATAAAAACTCTCTTTTCACTGTCATACGATAAGTCTCCTTTCGAACATATGTTTCGTGATGATTATATCGCACATATGTTCGCTTGTCAAGAAAAAGCAGAACATCCGTTTGACAAGGTTGAATATTTGAGCTATAATAAAATAAATAAAATTTGGAGGTTTCTTCATGGCCTACGGTAAAATTAGTGTAAAACAAAAAGAAATACTTGATTATATTAAAGCTGAGATTCTTCAGAGAGGATACCCGCCTGCTGTACGTGAAATCTGCGAAGCAGTGCATCTGAAGTCTACCTCATCCGTTCACTCTCATTTAGAGACATTAGAGAAGAACGGCTATATAAAAAGAGACCCGACCAAACCACGTGCGATTGAGATTGTGGATGATTCTTTTAATCTGTCCAGACGTGAAATCGTGAATGTACCGATTGTTGGAACAGTTACAGCTGGTCAGCCGATTCTGGCAGTTGAAAATATTGACGGTTATTTTCCTCTTCTTTCCGAGGATGTGCCAAAGGCCGAAACTTTCATGCTGAAAGTAAAAGGTGAAAGTATGATTAATGCTGGTATTTTCGATGGCGACTTAATCCTTGTGGAGAAACAGTCTACTGCTGAAAATGGTGAGATTGTAGTAGCTTTAATCGATGATTCCGCTACTGTTAAGACTTTTTATAAAGAAGATGGTCACTTCCGTTTACAGCCTGAGAACGATACGATGGCACCTATTATCGTGGATAATCTTGATATTCTTGGTCGCGTTCGTGGTTTATACAGAAGATTTCATTAAAATACAAAGGAGCATTGGCCTTATATTGGTATGCTCCTTTTTGTGTCTTTATTCCTATTTTCCGCAGATTTTTCCTATCTCCCTCTCATACACCTCATACGTTTCTCTGTCAAACAGCACCCAGACCACTTCCTCTATCTTCTTCGGATGCTCCTTAAGGAATTCCTGCACCGTTTCCACTGCAGTCAAAGCCGCTTTATCCACTGGAAAATGATATACTCCAGTTGAAATCGAAGGAAAGGCCACCTTCTTCACCTGATTTTCTTCCGCTCTTTGAAGACAGGATATATAACATAAACGCAGTTGTTCTTCCTCTCCATTCTTTCCGCCTCGCCAGATTGGACCAGGCGTATGAATCACATACTGACAAGGCAGACGATATGCTTTTGTAATCTTCGCCTCTCCCGTAGGACAGCCATGTAATGTCCTGCATTCCTTTAATAAATCCGGGCCTGCTGCACGATGTATGGCTCCATCTACGCCGCCGCCACCAAGAAGGCTGGTATTTGCTGCATTCACAATGGCATCCATACCCTCTATTTTCGTAATATCACCTAATACTGCTTTTAACATAGTAACTTTCTCCCTTCTTATAAAACAAACAGCCTGCCAGCTAAAACTATTTCCTATTCTATAAAAATAACCCTGGCACACGCTTTCACGTGTCCAGAGCCTATTTCCATTACATCGAAAACATACGAATAACATCACATGTCTTCTCAATATCTTCTTCCGAATGAGCATCGGATAAAAACATTGCTTCAAACTGGGATGGTGCAACGTAAATACCATGTTCTAATAAATGACCAAAATACTCTGCATATTTTTTTGTATCAGAAGATAAAGCACTGTCGTAGTCTTCTACCTTCTGTTCTGTAAAAAATGCACACAGAAGAGAACCAATCTGATTCACGCAGATTCCACCCTTTCCGGCTTCTTCGACAGCAGATTTAAGCATAACCGCTTTCTTTTCCAGACGGCTGTAAATATCCTTATCTTCCTTCAGACAGCTTAGAGTTACAATTCCCGCTGTAGTTGCCACTGGATTTCCAGAAAGCGTTCCTGCCTGATAGACAGGACCAATTGGAGAAACCATATCCATAATTTCACGTCGACCGCCATAAGCTGCCATTGGCATACCACCGCCAACGATTTTACCTAATGTAGTCATATCCGGCTTAATTCCATATAATTCCTGTGCACCACCATAGCTAAGACGAAATCCAGTAATCACCTCATCGAAAATCAGCAAAGAACCATACTGTTGTGTAATATTCCGAAGAAATGGAAGAAAGGTTTCGCTAGGGAGTACTACACCCATATTTGCCGCAACAGGTTCTACTACAACTG
>CAKSBP010000044.1 GCA_934438135.1 uncultured Clostridium sp.
TCCGAAAGGTTTTAAAATCAAAAAAGACAGAAAGAAACTTATTATCTACTATTTCCCTCTGTCTTTTATTTTACTATTTTGAACGGTATTTTCTTCGATTGAAAACTTTTAAGGCAGACACTGCCAAAAGCATAAGTACAATCATGCCAGCTGCATATGCCACTGCTTTTTTATCAATTTTCCCAGATTCAGGTTGTCTTCCATTTATATTTTTCATGTCAAAACCTTTGCCACCCTGCATCTGCTGCATGTCATGCTGCTGATTCTTAGCATCCGCAGTATCCGTCTGTTCTTCATTCTGATTCATCTGTGGCGGTGGCTGCCCCTGACCAGCTCCAGCTGCATTCGTCTGAGAATCTGTATTCTGATTCTTATCTCTGCCTTGGAATCCCTGACCTTTTCCAAACTCTTGAACTCCCTGACCATTTTGCCCTCCATCAGGACCTCCTTGGCCTCCGCCTTGTGTTCCCATAGTAGAAATCGTAATATCAGAAGCATCCACTAATGTATATCCAGAACCAGTTCTATCATCCGCAGATGCAGGAATCGTTCCATTTAACTGTTTTTCAATACTTTCAAAACGAAGAGACACAAAATCAAGCAGAGTATCTACACCGTTATTAAATTCATCATATGTGTAGAAAGCGGTTGGATCATTTTTTACATATGGTGCAATCATCTTCTGAACTTTTTTCACTGTCTGTTCAAATACACCGCTGTTAAAATAGCCATTTACTAAATCCGTCAAATATTCATGATATTTATTCTTGTTTTCATCAGAAGAAAGTGCAGCTGCAAGCATCGGTCTGTCCTCCAGAGAACCCGAGGATGTTACTGTATCAATGGCACGGTTTACAAGATCTGTTGCATTGCCTCCCGCAAATCCTCCAAAAGAAAGATTATAATCCCAAGGAAGCATGCATAGTTTTCCATCTATCTCTGACAAATAATAGTTATGACACATATTTCCGAAATAGCTGTCATCATTTAAAATAACAACACTAGCTGCCATATAACGGAGCATCTGGTCAACATCCAGATAATCATCAATATCTGTCTGGTTTGTAATATTCTTCAATGCAGTTACTACTTTTTCTTTATCTGATTTCGTTATATTAAAAACTGCACTATCCCAGATAACACTGTAGCTGTCCAAATCATCATCGGTATATTCTAAAGTGGAACCCATGCCGCCGCCATCTTTCATCTTATCCTGCATTTCCTGTTGAAAATCAGAATTCTGTTCCGGATTTTGATTTTCCTTTACATTACCATCGGCATTTGACTGGGCACCAGCCTGTCCAGTATTATCTGGCATATCTTGTCCATCTGGCAACTCACCCTTATCCGGCATATTCTGTCCGTCTGGCATTTCATCCATATTTTCTGGCATTTCCATTTTACCATCATCTTTTCCAGCGCCCCCCATACCATTATCTGGCTTATAGAGATTTACTTTTGCTGCTCCATAATTTCTTTCTACAAAGGAATCTTCCACACCTTCAATGACAAGATACAATCCCCAGTTTTCTCCATTTCTAGAAATTGAGGCAAATTCGTACAAGGAACTCTTTACTCCCATGTAAGACATAATGTCATAAGACAAATACTCTTTCATATAAGTCGCATCTGACATAATGTTATTCAGACAAAGCTTATCCAGACCATCCAGCGTCTGGGAACTGTCATAATGGTCAAATTCCAGTTTAAAGCTATAACGATCTGTCGTATCATCCGAAACAATCTGTGACAGACTAGTATTTCCTTTCGGACGGATTCCTACATTTTTATATAAGGTTCCGTTCACCTCCAGATCACAGGAATAGTATTCTTCCTTGGCAGCATTTTCAAGCATATCATTCCAGTCTGCATCTGACATAATGATATTAACTTTCATAATACTATCTTTATCAAATACAGAAGTTGCATATTTGGTAGAACCAGACGATTTCTGGATAGAAAAAATATCAGTACGGTATGCTAATAGAAAAGTAAATACACAGGCCAGTGTAATTCCCAGGACAGCAAGCAGATTGATTATTTTATCTCTTTTCATAGAACACTACCTTTCCTTTTTACAATCTCAAAGCGTTATCTATGCCATATAATCTCCGTTATAACTTACTAACACTGCATTCTTTACATTTTCAATGGCAGATACCTGGTTAACAAACTGAGTTGTCATATCTTTAAGACGGATTTCATACGTCATTTCAATTCCAGCTTTAGAAACTGTTTTAGACTTAACTACCATTTTCTTTACCTGTCCGCTGATATAATTTTCAACTTTCTTTTCTGCTTCATCATTCACTGCATTTACAACTAAAATATATGGATTATCGGATGTTTTTCTATTTACAAATACAACAAGAACAATGCCGATAAGAATTGATCCAAAGACTGCTAATGGGAACATTCCTGCACCGATTACAATACCGGCTGCAATGGACCAGAATAAGTAGGAAATTTCAATTGGTTCTTTCACTGCCGTACGGAATCTTACAATAGACAGTGCACCAACCATACCTAATGACAATACTACATTGCTGGTTACCGCTAAAATTACAAAAGAAGTAATCACACACATGGCAATCAATGTTACACCAAAACTCTGAGAATACATAACACCGTTGAACGTCTTCTTATATACATAATAGATAAAAAATCCCACAATAAAAGATAATGCTAATGCAATCACTGCGTCTACTATGCTGAATGATGTAATGTTGTCCAGATAATTAGACTTAAATACATCCGAAAATGTTGTTGTTCCTGTCGCTAAAAAATTCATATTATCAAATCCTCTCTTTTATCCAAATCTTCTACATGCTTCATATTTTGAAAATGATGTTCTAGGCCGTTCCCCTATCTGCAGACACATTGAAATAACTTCCGGCAGGAACCTGTCATATTTTACTTCCATTAGTATGCTTCCCGGCTCAGCTGCATTTACACACGGTAGTTTTTTGTCGAAAAAATCTCTGCTGTATAATCCACTCTTTACTTTTGTATCAAATGTAATTCTTACATTCCCTGTACGGTAAATATAAGGTTCCCGCATATAATCTACGATAACCCTTGGTCTCATAGACTGTTCCTTCATCTTCACATATAAATCTACAAAAAGGGCATTGTTACTGTCCCTTAGGAATTCAATATCACCAGCAATAATCTTTTCTACCTGTTCTTTGGTAATTCTGGTAGAAAGCTTATTGCACAAACCATAAATCTTACTTTTCTTTTCCAGTTTAATCAGCGATGAATCACCATTGTAGTAACGAATTCTGAATTTTTCCCTCTTTGGCACTCCATATAATTTTTCCCGATATGCCTTATCGTTGTAATTATCAAAATAAAGACTTCTTATCAAATATAATCCATCTTCATTGGTATTCTGATCAAATTCTGCAACTGCCCGAAGCCTGCTCCGGACTGCCAGATAATCAGAATACGTAATCTCATGTTTTGTTTCATGACGAAATAGCAACTCGCCCATGCTTCCTCCTTTCTCCACGTTTTCAGTGGCATTTCTTACGTTTTCTTTATTATATGGAATATTTGTGTATAGAAATTGTATGTTTTGTGTAATAAATATGTAAGGTTTGTGTTCAAAATGTGTCCAGTTTATACCAAAATCCCTTTTCGAATAAATTCTGCTTCATTTTGAATAAAAAAGACCCCCGATTCTGCTTTAACAGAACCAGAAGTCTAATAATTTTATTTATAATAATCGAAATGAAGATCGTAAATCTGTACCGTATCTCCTTCTTCGATACCGAGTTTTTCCAACTCATCAATAATATTGTTTTCACGCAGGAAGCGGTTGAAAAAATTGAAGCCTTTCTCGGAGTCTAAGTTTGTGTAGCCTAGCATTTTGTCTATTTTTGGACCTTCTACACTGTATACTCCATCTTTTATTTTTTTGACTACAACTGCTTCTTGTTTTTCTTCCTCTAACTCTGGGAAGTACTCTCTTTCAAAGACAACCGGTTCGGTCTTTAATTCTTTCAGCATGCCTTTTACGTAATAAAGAAGTTCTTTTACTCCTTTACCGCTGACTGCTGAAATCGGGAATACCTTAATGCCCTGGGGTTCAAATTTATCTTTCAGTTTCTGAAGTGTCTCCTGCCCTTCATCGCCATAAAATACATCTGTTTTATTGGCAGCAATAACCTGAGGAAGTTTCATCAGTTTTTCACTGTAAGCCGCTAACTCTGCATTAATTTTTTCGATATCTTCCATTGGATCACGTCCTTCTGTAGAAGCCGCATCCACCATATGAATGATAACTCTGGTACGCTCGATATGCCTTAAAAATTCATGTCCAAGACCAATTCCTTCTGACGCACCTTCGATTAATCCTGGAATATCTGCAATAACAAAACCATCAGAGCCTTCAATATTTACTACACCAAGGTTTGGATTCAATGTTGTAAAGTGATAATTGGCAATCTTTGGTCTGGCATTGGATACACGGGATAAAAATGTGGATTTTCCAACGTTTGGGAATCCAACAAGTCCAACATCCGCAATGACTTTCAGTTCCAGAAGAACTTCCATTTCCTTGCCTGGTCGACCTGGCTGTGCATACTTAGGAACCTGCATGGTAGGAGTTGCAAAATTCATATTTCCTTTTCCGCCACGTCCACCTTTTAAAATTACTTCTCTCTTATTTTCATAAGACATATCCGTGATTATTTTCCCTGTTTCCGCATCTCTTACAATTGTTCCAGGCGGCACCTTTACGACCTTGCTGGCACCATCTTTTCCATGGCATCTTCTCTTTCCACCTGCTTCTCCATCCTCAGCGAAATACTTACGGATGTTTCTGAAATCATTCAGGGTATTAAGCCCTTCGTCTACTTCAAAAATCAGGTCGCCGCCTTTTCCACCGTCGCCGCCATCTGGCCCACCGGCTGCTACGAAAAGTTCACGCCGGAAACTGACATGTCCATCTCCGCCTTTTCCTGACCTTATCATTATTTTCGCGTGATCTGCAAACATAGTAACCTCTTTTCTAATTAAAACATTCTTCTGTTATCAAATAGAATGCACTATTATAACCATTCTATACACAGCAATGACTGCCGTATTTTATAACAAAAGGGTCTAAGCATTCTTCGACCCTTTCCCTTTTACTATGATAAAAAGCCCCAAATAATGAATACTCACATTTGGGGCTTGGGTTTCGCCAAAACTATTTTGCTACTGGATATACAGAAGCCTGTTTTTTGTCTCTACCTTTTCTTTCAAATCTAACAACTCCGTCAACTAACGCGAATAAAGTATCATCGCCGCCACGTCCAACGTTAAGACCTGGATGAATTTTTGTTCCACGCTGTCTGTAAAGAATATTACCTGCTAATACGAACTGTCCGTCTGCTCTTTTAGCGCCTAATCTCTTGGATTCAGAATCTCTACCATTCTTAGTAGAACCAACACCTTTTTTATGAGCGAATAACTGAAGGTTCATCTTTAACATGTTCTTGCACCTCCTAAAAGCATAAGTGATTTACTTATCTATTACTTTAATATATTTCTCTCCGTATGATTCCTCAATGCTCCTCAAACCAAGACGCATTGATTCAATCAGCAACCAGGATTCCTTACTGATCTTACCATTTAACTCACACTTTAAATCACCGTTCTCCGTGTCCACCTCATAGGATAACTCGTCATCCGTAAGCTGTTCAATGGAGTTCACTGTATTCTGTGTCAGAACAGAAACGGCTGCACATATAATGTCATAACCGCTGTCTGCATAACCGGCATGTCCAGTTACATGAAACCCGTTGCACATACCATAATCATCTCTAGATAGAACAACTTTTATCATATCACACCTGACTAAGCGTTGATTTTTTCAATCTTAACCTGTGTGTACTGCTGTCTATGTCCATTTTTCTTATGATAACCAGATTTTCTCTTATATCTGTAAACGATAACTTTTTTTGCTTTGTCCTGTTTTACAACTGTTGCAGTAACACTAGCGTCAGAATTTCCAACTGCTAATTTACCGTCTTTGCTTACAGCTAAAACATCATCAAAGTTTACAGTTTCACCAGCTTCAGCGGAAAGCTTTTCAACGTTAATTACGTCGCCTTCAGCTACTTTGTACTGTTTACCACCTGTTGCAATAATTGCGTACATATGGCACCTCCTACTCAATTACTCGCCAGCTTTGGTGCTGTAAAATAAAAAATTCTACAAACTTATACCTCGCTGTGCGGCATACTAATACATTTAAACACATTTCAAATGCGTTGTCAACGGGAATTTATGATTTTTTTTGTGGTTTTAGTTTATTTTTTCTCACCTTTAGCTTCTTCCTCTTAAACCTCCACACAAATACCATCCCCCTAAACGTCCAGTCAATAAACATGGCAATCCAAACCCCAAGTGCCTTCAATCCTACATACTTACCCAAGATAAAGCCAAAGCAGATTCGGAATGTCCACATGGAAAAGATAGATATCACCATAGTAAACCGCACATCATTCGAAGCACGCAGTGCATGTGGTATCACGAAAGATGGAACCCAGATTAAGCAGCATGCCAGACAGTGTGCCAGAATAATCCGCTGTGCCACTGCATTTACTTCCGGCGACAAATTGTATAGATGAATTAACGGTGTGCTTAGCAGAGCCATTACAAGATTCAATGCAATCATAGCAATATACGAAATCTTCATCAGCTTTTTCGTATTCTCATATGCCTGTCTGCTGTCTCCGGCACCAATGCACTGGCCTACCACTGTAATCAAGGCAAGTCCCATTGCATTTCCTGGAATAATGCCAAAATTCGTAATTCCATTTGCTACTGCATTGGCAGACGTCTCAATTCTGCCAAAACTGGATACCAGACTGGCAAGCACCAGCTTTCCTATCTGAAACATGCTGTTTTCCAGACCAGTAGGAATGCCGATATATAAAATTTTCTGAATCATAGAAAGATGAATGCCAAACCGGAAATACCGGTCAATATGAAACGGCAGCTTCTGATTCCGCAACAGCATCGTAATAAGTACTGCACCCGTTACACGGGACAGCATCGTAGAAATTCCTACTCCTCTGGCCCCACTATGAAATCCAAAAATAAAAACTGCATTACCGATTACATTCTGTACATTCATCAAAATGGAAATCCACATACAGATTTTTGAATTTCCCATAGAGCGAAACAGTGCAGCACTTCCATTATAAATCGCAAGGAATGGAAAGGATAACGCAATAAAATAAAAATACTGCTCTGCATTTCTTCGAATGTCTGCATCAATCGTTCCATAAATGACCTGAATAACCTGTTTATAAAATACAATACAGAATGCTGCAATCAACGTAGAAATTACAGTCACACAAAGTATCAGCTGATTAGCTGCCATACCTGCATTTTCTTTTTCTTTCTTTCCTAAGTACTGTGCTGAAACAACCGCTCCACCAGTTGCCAGTGCACTAAACAGACAGATCACCAGATTTCCGATGGAATCAATCAGCGATACACCTGAAACAGCCGCCTCTCCTGCCTGTGCTACCATTACCATATCCGCCATGCCAACTGTAAATGCCAGTATCTGCTCAATAATAATCGGAATAATCAGTTTTCTTAATTTTTCTTTTGTAAATAACATAATCTCCCTCTCTTCCTATCATATATTGTTAGGCCCAATATAATCCTATTGTGATTGTCTGTCAAGAGAAAATATGAAAGTACTTACATTGTAAGAAAATATAGATATAGCGGAGTATACTATCGATAATGAAGCATAAAAAAGGAGAGAACAACCTTTCCTCCATTCTCTCCTTTTTTCCTGCCGATTTATTTCTCAGCAATATAAGGAACGCCTAGATAATTACAAAATCCTTTTGCGACTTCCTCTCCGGTTTCTTTCCAGTAGCTTTCCTTTGCCATCATATTTTTTACTTCATTCCAGTTGGTCATGAAAGCACATTCCAATAAAATGCTGCCTTTCGTTCCCATTGCCTGAGTATTGCACATAGCAAACGTATGCTGACTATTTACACCTCTGTTTATCTGCTTGGTTCCGTTAATAACCTGTTTTAAGACTGCAGCTGCCAGAGATTTGGACTGTCCCGCTTTGGAAGCATTACTATGGGAAAATACTTCAATTCCCTGTCCACTGTTAAAGCTTGTTCCATTTCCTGCTGCATTAAAATGAATACTAATGGAATAATCACTTTTCGATGCTTTGATATTTGCCTGTCTGGATGTGAGAGAAATATCAGTGGAACCAAATGCACTCCGGTATACCATAAAACCACATCGTTCCAGAGCTGCTGCTGCATATTTAGCAACTCCCACATTTGCAGTATGTTCCCGAATCTGTGTTCCTTTTGCTGCGTCGATAATGCCATCTCCATTAAAATCTAAAGAAGCTAACAGCTTTGGCGTTCTCTTTCCAGCCGTATATGCACCATGCCCAGCGTCTACCGCAATTTTAATGCCGTTTTTCACCGTCGTCTGCTGTTTACTCAATACAATAACTACTTTTCCATTTTCAATTTCGACCTCATATCCAATGCTGCTTGATTTACGGGCAATCGTAAGAACGGTCGTACCATCACTTCCGTCTGTTATAGATACACTGGTTAACAGATATGGATATTGTAATTCTTCTGATTTTGCTCCGATTGGATTTTTGGTATTCGTAAATGTGACGGTTATTGTGCTTCCAGATTCCTCCACTGCTGCAAAATCTTTTGTAAAACTTCCCGTTATCGTAACTAAATCTTTATCGCTTTTCCGCTGTGCTATAATTTTTGAAATCTTTGCAAAAACAGTTTCTTCTGGTGTCTCCTCCTCTTGGTCATTACCTGGTTCAATTACACTAGAATCAATATCACTGCCATCTTCCGCATCTTCACTTCCCGTTGCTGTTTCATTGGAATCCGGCTGCGGAGATACTGTTGGTGAAGGAGACGGAGAGACTACTACATTATCTTCTGTATTTCCTGATGCTTCCCAGGTAAAATACGTGCTGTCTTTTCTTTTTAAAATACATGTTTTTGTGCTTGTATTGCTGTTGTAGCTAAAACCAAGCTGCTTTGCCACAAATGCAATCGGCACCATGACATAGTCTTTATTGGTTTTACCGTTCGTGGTTAATTCTGGTGAAGCCGGCATATTAGCTGTCTTTCCATTTATCGTTGCCGTTGTTTCATCTAACTTCATTTGAAGCGTATTTCCGTTATAGGAAATCGTAACCGATTTTTGGGATGGTTTATAGCTGTACTTAGCTCCAATCACAGAATTTCCAAATGCCTTTGCCTGTACATAAAACATCTCATTCATTACCACACATGGCATGGTACTCACACTTACATCCGCTCCATCAAAGGTAAGTTTTGCCTGAGTTCTGGTATATTTTCTCCAAGTTCCGTCATACTTAATATAGAACGGAGTAGTCAGCTTAATCGTCGCATAGTTTGTAGAAGTCTTTGTGGACGAATACGTATAGCCAAGGGCAGATGCCACTGTCCTTGCCGGTACTAACACTTTTGATTTATTCGCTTTGATGTATTTGACCATTACCGGCGGATGTGCCAGTGTCATTTTCTTTCCATTAATATAGGCCGTTTTACTATTTAAAGTCATTTTAATAGTTACGTTCCATTTTTTTATAGTAATATTTCCATTGGAATAAGTATAGGATGTTCCAAGTGCGTCCCGAAAAACATCTGCCGCCGATACCATATAAACAGATTCTTTCTTTTTGTTAACCATGGATAATCCAGGCGTCCCCTTCATATTTACGCTTTTTCCATCCAACGTCACACCTAACTGCGTCCGCTTAAAGTTTACTGTTTTTCTAAAATAACGTACCTGTATAGAACTGGATGCATAGACCGGAAGACTTTCCGTTATTACAGGTGTTACCATTGCCAAAATTACCAAAAGGCATATAAGACGGGTCCACAAAAAAGCAGACCTCTTTTTCATATTTAATTTTCTCATCATTGCTTACTTCTTTCTCTTTTCCTGTTTTACAGGCATTTCGTGCATTTATGCACTTATCCTCATTTTCCTGTTACTCTGCTACGTCTACCAGTTCGGCATCGACGTAACTTATTAATTCCTGTGGGCTTAAAATCATCTGAAGACCACGTACCCCTGCACTGACACTAATTTCTTCAAATTTCACAGCACTATGTTCAATATAGGTTGGAAATTTCTTTTTCATTCCAACTGGAGAACAGCCTCCGCGAATATACCCTGTTATCTTTTGTAAATCTTTTACTGGAAGCAGTTCTATCTTTTTATCTCCAATAACATGAGCCGCTTTCTTCAAATTAATTTCCTTATTAACCGGAAGGCAGAACACACAGAAACCTTTGCGCTCTCCCTTAAGCACAATAGTTTTAAAACACATTTCCAACGGAATGCCAGATTCCTCGGCAATATGGGTTCCACATAAATTGTTCTCATCCACTTCATACTCCACCGTGCGATAAGAAATTTTCGCCTTATCAAGCAACCTCATTGCATTTGTTTTATTCATCCTCATCACTCCTTAGATTTATCTGTTCCCATAATGGTTTCCGTACTTTTTTTCTTGTCACTTCCACCAGATTCAGACGCGTCATATCAATCAAAGCAGTTTTTACCGGGTCTTTTGAAAGAAGGTTTCCAAACTCCTCCATCAGTCTATCCCGCTTTTCTTGTTCTTTCATGTCAATAAAGTCAATCAAGATAATACCAGACATATTTCGAAGCCGAATTTGTCTTGCAATCTCCACGGATGCTTCCATATTAATTTTATAAAACGTCTCCTGCTCATTCTTTCTGCCTTTGACTGCCTTTCCTGTGTTAATGTCAATCACAGTCAGAGCTTCTGTTGGTTCAATCACCAGATAGCCGCCGGATTTCAGCCAGACATTTTTCTTGAATGCTTTCTCGATTTTTGATGTAATGCTGTAAATATTTTTCAGGGAAATCATTTCATCTTGATAGAAGCGCAGTTTCACAAGATCCTCCTGTTGAAACTGTGAGAGATACTCTTTCATCTCTTCGTAAATCTCTTTATCATCCGTTACAATTTCATCAAGATTTGACTGATTGTTATCCCGGATGTCGCATAGATAGTTGGGAAGTCCTTTTTCTACCAGTGAAAATCTGGTAAAATGAATCGCGTACCGGGAAATTCTCTCGTATTTCTGTAAGAGAATCTGGATTTCATGTTCAATGACATCCGCTTCCACATTTCTGCTGTTCGTTCGGACAACCAGTCCAAACGTTTCATTTGCATACTTACCGGCAATATCCCGGAGCCGCTTTCGTTCTTCTTCTTCTTTGATTTTGGCAGAAATGCCTATTTTTCGGTCACCATGGGTCAGCACGACATATTTACCCGTAATATTAATATTAGTCGTAACCGTTGGGGCTTTTGTCTTAACGCTTTCTCTCTCTACTTGAACCAGTAGCTCATCGCCAATGACTATGTTGTCTTTTCGCACTCCATTTGCAAAAATAGGGTGCTGTTTTTTTGCCAGAGGCAGGTAACACATTCTGCCTCCCGCAATTTCGATAAATGCTGCATTAATATTTTTTACAATATTCTTTACTTTTCCTACATAAACACTGCCAAGCCGGGCATTCTGAGAATCGGACGGCTCAGCATTTATCTGTACCAGTTCTTTTTTATAAAGGAGAAGGGAAAGGGTAAACTCTTCTCCCTTCATCTTATCTTTTAAAATAAGCAGCTGATTTTTTTTCTCGTCCATGTATCCCTCCATTCCTGCACATTTTCTGTGCACACAAGGTAAAAAAACTTATCCCTGTCCTTCTGCTATCGTTTTAATTCTCCTAATGATACATAGCCGGCTTCTTTGTTTCCTTCTTCCACATCCGCAAGCAGGTCAAAACGATGATACTGGTAGGAAAATGGTACCATCTCTTCTCCTGCATAATTTAAAAATGCTTCCATTACCAAATCCGGTTTAATATTTGTTACACTTCCTGTTGCAATTCGTAAATAAACAGCCTGTCCGCTCTTAAATTCCTGAATAACAGATTTGGAATAATCTCTGCCAGTCTCTTTCATAAATGTTTCTTTGTCGAAAGAACAGATATAAAGAAATGGTTTAATATCAATGACAGCAGTACTTTTTTTCGTTTTCTTTTCAATCATGATGCTATCCTGTGTCAAAAACTGGTCAAATTTCTGTTTAAAATCTGTCATTGTCTTGTAACCATCTTTTAATACGATTTCATAATCTGCTGCACTTACAATGGACATGGCATTTCTGGCATCATCTTCCAGCAGAAGGAAATCCACAATTTCAATTTCTCCATTCATCTGAGCATTGATTCGTTCCATCATGGCTTCTTTAGAATCTGCTGTATTTAACTCTACATCCAGATATTCTCCATCACTGGTCAGTCCCACACCAAGAGGCTGGGCAAATGACATCAGCTGGTGACGGTTAAATCCCTGAGAATAGGCAATATCAATTTCTGCACGTCGCATTGCTTTCTGGAAGAAACGCATCACATCCAGGTGTCCGATGAATTTCATACTTCCCGTTTTTGTAAATTTAATTCTTGCCTTCATAGCAGACACCTCCTCCAAATTTCATAGCTCCACATCCGGAACACTTCTGACGACAGTTCGGAGTTACTTTTTCTCCAATCGCAGTCTGATACTCTCTCCATAAAAACTCTTTTGTTACACCAGCATCGATGAAGTCCCAAGGGAATAATTCTTCCTTATCACGTTCTCTTGCAGTGTAGAATAAAGGATCCATATCATTTTCCTTAAATGTTTCCATCCAAGCATCATATTTGAAATACTCAGACCAGGAATCAAACATAGCACCTTTTTTATATACATCATAAAGGATTTTTCCGACTTTACGGTCACCTCTTGCCAGTACACCTTCCAAAAGAGTCAGTTCTGCTTCATGCCAGTTATACTTAATGCTTCGGTAGTTAATCTGTTCTTTCATTTTACCATTTAAGAAACGCTGTTTTTCCAGGAACTCTTCACTGGTATTCATACGAACCCACTGGAATGGTGTAAATGGCTTTGGTACAAAGAAGGAAGTACTGGATACAATACTTACTCTTCCTTTTCTCTGTTCCTTTGGAATGGTATAGTATTCTTTCGCAATTTCATTCGAAAGCTTTGCAATTCCTTCGATATCTTCTTCGGTTTCTGTTGGAAGTCCTAACATAAAGTAAAGTTTTACACGATTCCATCCGCCGTTGAATGCGTCCATGGCACCTTTTAAAATTACTTCTTCTGTCAAACCTTTATTAATAACATCACGAAGTCTCTGAGAACCTGCTTCTGGTGCAAATGTAAGGCTGCTTTTCTTTACATCCTGTACTTTACTCATAACATCTAATGCAAATGCGTCGATTCGAAGAGATGGAAGGGAAATATTTACCCCTTTGGAACCAAATTCGTCAATCAAATAATATACCAGTTCCTGAAGTCTGCTGTAATCGCTGGAGCTTAAAGAGCTTAAAGAAATTTCATCCTGTCCGGTACTGATAAGCATCTGGTGGGCACGTTCCTTTAAAAAATCAATATCACGTTCACGAATTGGACGGTATACCATACCAGCCTGACAGAAACGGCATCCTCGAATGCATCCTCTCTGAATTTCCAGCACAACACGATCCTGAGTTACTTTGATATAAGGAACCAATGGTTTTTCAATATAATAGGTATTGCTTAAATTCATTTCTACCTGTTTCTTTACCTTAGCAGGAACCTGGTCATTGATTGGTTTAAATTCTGCAAGAGTACCGTCTTCGTTGTATGTTACTTCATATAAAGATGGTACATAGATTCCTTCAATAGAAGAAGCTTTTAATAAAAATTCTTCTCTGGAACCGCCTGCTTTCTTCACCTCTTTATAAAGATCCAGAAGTTCAAAATAAACCGTTTCCCCTTCTCCAATATAAAACAAATCAAAAAAGTCAGCAATCGGCTCTGGATTATATGCACATGGACCGCCACCGATTACAAGCGGATGTTCCCATGTTCTATCCTTCGCATAAAGAGGAATTTTAGATAAATCAAGAATTTGTAAAATGTTTGTATAACACATTTCATATTGAAGAGTAATACCTAAGAAATCAAAATCTGTGATTGGATCCTGGGATTCCAGTGCAAACAAGGGAATATCCTGTTCTCTCATGATCTTGTCCAAATCCACCCATGGAGAATATACTCGTTCACAGTATACATCTTCACGCTGATTAAACATATCATATAAAATTGCAATTCCCTGATGTGACATACCGATTTCATAAACATCTGGAAAACACATACAAAATCTCACATCGACTTTATCTTTATCTTTTATCACCATGTTATATTCGTTTCCGATATATCTAGCGGGTTTCTCAACTGTGAGCAGTATTTCATCACTCAACGCTAATTTTCTCATGCTGTTCTCCTATTCTAAACTAATTGCAGTTCTTACCTGCAGTGCTTCACTACACTATAAGAAAGGGTTATTCTAAGATCGCTCTTAAAATCCCCCTTTTCTACCAGTCACCTGATATACAGGTGAAACCTCTTGCCATTATAGCAGACTTTTATCTTCCAGTCTATGAAAAACAGGAAGAATTTTTTCTTCCAATAAGAGAGCTGCCTGTTTTTGCAGATTTTCAAAATCCTTCTGAGACTCCAACAGATTCTGAACTGTATTTTTATTATACTGCTGATATGACAGATTATACTGTTTTACCGAAAATCCAGCCAGAAACAAAGCACCTGCTATAAACAGCCTCACCAATATTCCTCTCCCTATTGGAACCGATTGGTCTGTTACATTCCTCTTCTCTTCCACATTCCCTCTGGAACCTGGACTTTCAATCTGCCGGACGCAGTTTGCTCTTGCGTTCCGTATCATTTCCTCTCTTGACATGGAATTTGAACTTAAATCACTCACGTTATCCTCCAAACCGCTTTTATTTAATTATATCTTGTTTCACCTTGGTTATTCCAAATTTTACAATGATTTATTCAGATTACTTGAAATCAAAGACCTGTTATGTTACGATACAACTAATCTAAACTAAGAGGAGGTCTTTTTATGCCTTGGTGTCCTAACTGTAAATCCGAATTTTCGGATGGCATAACCAAATGTCCAGACTGCAATTCCAGTCTGGTCGATAAACTGGAAGATACGGTTATTATTCCGCTGGTTCAGTTTATGGAAGAAACCGAAGCATCCCGCTTCGTTGACTTTGTAAAATATTCAGGAATTGAAACGATTTCTTATGAAACTGCGGAACATAATCTGGGATTTAATATCCGAGGACGTGAAGAAGATTCCAGACAGATTTTTAACCTGTTCAATGGTTTCCGAATGGGAGAACAGGAAATCGAAGAAGAATCTGGGGAAGAGGAGGAAGACACTCCAAAAAAAGAGGCTGCTTTTGTAAAAAAACGTGACCAGTATTCCGATGTATCTTCCACTGGTGTCATGCTGATTGTGGTCGGTATCTTTGGACTGATTTATGCCCTGCTGAACATTTTTGGTATTCTTCATGTTTTATCGGGTATTGTACCAGAAATCCTTAACATAGTCATTTTTGCTGCTGCACTGGTTTATGGAATTTATTCTCTTCATAATGCCAAAACACTGAAAGAAGAAGCTGATAAAGAAGATCAGCTTGCCAATGAAATCCGTAACTGGATGAAAAAACATATTACTAAAGAAACCATTGAAGCAATTCCAGTTGAGCCTGGCCTTCCAGAAGAACTTGCCTATATAGAACAGACAGAAGCCCTTCAGAAACAGGTTCTAAAACAGTTTGAAACCAATGATATAGGACTTGTAGAAGATCTGGTAGAGGAATATTATCAGTTTGTTACAGAAAAAAAATTATATGAAGAATAATATTTAATTAAAAAATATGCTGCAAAATGATAAATACTATTTGCAGCACATTTTTTATTACTGTACTTCCATATTCCTGAAAATCGACATTGCCTGTTTTTCGTTATGAATTACAGCTTCTTTATGGTCTCCTCCAAATTCGCCATCCAGTGTCCAGGAAATATCTTCGGTACTGGAAATCTTCACTTTGGAAGCTTTGAAAAAGTACATATTATCATTGCTTACATCATTTAAAAGAAGGGAACCTAAGATGGAATTCAGTTCCAAAGCATTCTTTGGTTCTTTGATTAACAGCACTTCAAACAGTCCATCATCAAAACAGACATTCTCTCCCTTAAAGCTTTTCATTCCACCAACGGAGATGGAATTGGTTACCATACCATAAATAATGCGGTCTTCAATTACCGTATCCTCATATTCCACTTTCACGTCATATGCCTGAATAGATGGCAGACTCTTTGCGCCTTCCAGAATATATGCTAAATGTCCCAGCACATTTTTTGTCTGCTGTGGCGTTGAATAAGACACTTCCGTAAATGCACCGAAGGCTGCGATGTACGTAAAATAATCTTCATTAAACCTGCCTAAATCGCACTGAAACAATTTATCATTTGTAATAATTTTTGCTGCTTCCACATTATCTGCGGAAATACCCATGCTTCGTGCAAAATCATTCGTACTTCCAGATGGAATATAGCCAATCGGTTTGCTTATGTCTAACTCCATCACGCCAGTTACCACTTCATCCAGAGTTCCATCTCCTCCTGCACATACAATAACATCAAAATCATTTCCATATTTTTTTACTGTCTCCGTAGCATCCCTTGGCTTCTGTGTCGTATACACGGTCACAATATAGCCAGCTTTGGTAAATTCATCAACAATCGCAAGCAGATTACTTTTGATTGTCACTTTACCCGATTTCGGATTCACTACAAACAACATATGTCTCATAAAAATAATTCCTCCAGTTCCTCCCTACTCAGCTGATTAATAAACACTTCCTTGGATTTAATGACAGAATCTGATAGCTGTTTCTTACGCTTCTGAAGCTTATCAATTTTCTCCTCAATTGTATTTTTCGTTAACAGACGGATAACCTGAACAGATTTCTTCTGTCCAATTCGGTAAACACGGTCTGTTGCCTGCTCTTCTACTGCCGGGTTCCACCATGGGTCGTAATGAATAACTACATCGGCCCCCACTAGATTAAGCCCTGTTCCTCCAGCTTTCAGGGAAATCAAAAATACGCTCCGTTCCCCTTCATTAAACTGCATTACATATTCTTTTCTCTCTTTCACTTTCGTCCCACCAGACAAATAAAAATAATCGATTTCCTGTTTCTTAAGTTCCTCCGCAATCAATTCTAACATGCTGGTAAACTGAGAGAAAATCAGAATTCTATGACCATTCTCCAGAATATCGGAAACAATCTGCAGTAAAAGCTTCAGTTTTCCGCTGCCACCTTCATAATTTTCCACAAAGGTAGACGGATGGCAGCAAATCTGTCGCAATCTTGTCAAAGCTGCCAGTATCTGAATACGGCTCTTTTCAATTCCGTTCTTACTGATTTCAAGGGATAATTCTTGTTTTATATTCTGTAAATATGCCTGATATACTTTTTCCTGCTCTTCGGTCATTTCAGCCATCATCTTCACTTCAATCTTATCCGGCAGTTCCGTTAACACATCTTTTTTCATTCTTCGCAGAATAAATGGCTCGATATGCTTTCCTAAATCATCCAAAACTGCTTCATCCGATTCTTTCATAATCGGCTTCTCAAATTTCTCTACAAACCGGTTGTGGGTATACAGATAATTCGGCATGATAAAATCAAACAAAGACCACAATTCGGACAGTGAATTTTCAATCGGTGTACCAGTCAGTGCAAACTTGTGCCTTGCAGCAACCTGCTTAACAGACTTTGCATTCTGTGACTGTGGATTTTTAATAAACTGTCCTTCATCTATAAACATTGTATGAAACTCATATTGTCCATAATGCTCAATATCACGCCTAATCAACGGATACGATGAAATGACAACATGAAATTCCTTTGCATGGTTAATCTGTTCTAGTCTCTCTTCTGGTGTTCCTTCAACAATTACAGTCTTGATAGAAGGAGCAAATTTTTCAAACTCTTCCTGCCAGTTAAATACCAGAGATGTCGGTGCAACCACCAGAAACATAGCTTCTGGATTCTGCTCCAGACAAAGAGCAATATACGTAATAGTCTGAAGTGTCTTTCCAAGCCCCATATCATCTGCAAGAATTCCACCAAGGTGGTTATCTGCCAAAATGTAGAGCCATTTAAAACCAACTACCTGATAAGGACGAAGATCTGCCTGAATCAATTCCGGTACTTCTACATTTACAGACTTCGGTTTTAAAATATCCTCTAACAGTTCTTGATAAGAAGCTCCTTTTTCACATTCAATCCGGTCATAATTATCAATAATCTGATCCAGATACATGGCCGAATATGCTGGAAGACTGATATTTCCTTCTTCGTCAATATTCTCTCCTTCAACATCTAACTGTTCCAGAAGATTTCCAATCTGGTCAATCTCCATTCCAGATAGATTTACAAAACTGCCGTCCTTCAAACGATGATACTTTTTACGCTGTTTCAGGGATTCAAAAAATTCCTTCAGTTCATTCTTTGGAACTGCATCATATACAATGTTCATTTCCAGGAGTTTAATATTTTCATTAAATCCGATAGAGGTACGAATCAGGCTACTGGTACTAACTTTAAAATTTTTCATTTCATCCGAGTGAAATACCTGATACTTCTCGTTCATGGCATAAATATCATGATTCAGGAATTCATAGATATCGTTATCTTTTTTAAGCAGAAAAAACTCCTTATATGGTTCAAACTGCAGCTGTTCCATATAATCAAAGAAATCACTTTCCTCTTCTTTTTTACGTATCAGTATAATACCTGATGGAATATTATTCAAGAGTGGATTAATTTCATAGTTTCCGTACTGGAATAATACCGTTGCCTTCACATAGCGCTTATATTTATCCAGATAAATCTTAATCTGTAAATCTTCATTAATATACTTATCTTTCAAACTCTCCGGCACATTAATTTCCATAGTTTCATGAATCCGAGGCAATACGGATTCAATAAATTTATCCTTCAGTTCACCGCTGAAATTCAACGATTCATTTTCTTTTTTTATCGTATTGAAAAATGGAAGATAATTGGAAATAAACTCGCTGGATGGCTTATATAGCACATTTTCATAGAGCAACAGTGAACCATCTTCAGCCAATGGCTTCACTGGCTTATTTTCTTTCATTTCAATACTAATGTTATCCTCATCTGATTCAATCCGGAAAGCAATCGGCGGATTTCCTTTTACGAAACGGATTCCCTGGTAAAGTTCTTCCCCCATATCAATGCAGAATTCCTCTTCTCCTATATAATCAAGCAGCTGATAAAGCATATTTTTAGTAAGAGCTATCTCTGATTTATTAAATAGGTTATTATAATAAACTTTTCCTAGAGCTTCCTGTATCTCATAAATCTCACCCAGATAGTTTACAATCGGTTTGGCACCTCTGGAAAAACGACTCTCTCCTGCAAGAAATTTAAATTCTTTTCCAAGAACAATATTCTCTCCTGACGCCAGTTCATGCAGAAACTTCTTAATATTCTGCACTTTATACAACCTAGTGCTTCCTGCCCGCAGGGATAAAAATACTTTCGAATCTCTCATCCGCAGCAGTCCTGGAAAATGAATGGTTACTTCCACATGGAATGTCTCACCCATCAACGGTGTCTTGAATTGATTATTAAAGTACTCAATAATATTGTACAGATTCTTTTCTTCTTTGGTTGCCGGTTTCTTTGTCTCGCTTCGCTCCATATAATTCGCAATATAAAGCAGTGCTGCAATCACATGCTTGCATGCCCCATTATGTTTAATATGAGACGGACAATTGCAGGAATACTTAATCCCTCCATCTTCGCCTTCGTGAATGGTTACCAAATACTGGTTACTTCCTTTTACTGTCGCACGATACTGTTGACTTGTCTTAGACCATGTGACATTAGAAACCGCATTGTCCTTATAATATCTCAAACCTCTAAAATATGTTGCTTCATCTGTTGCTAAACGTTTAATTGAATCTTTTGATATTCTAAACATATTCTGATCTCTCTCTGCTTTAAATTCTTATTCATGTCCAGTCTGATAGAACCAGCTGTTTCCATTCTATCACGTTTTTTCACGCAAAAATGACATGCAGCCGGACAACGGCATAAATTTCATCTTTTTATTATACCATATTTCAATAGATTATACATACCCGAAAGATAATTTTTTATCTTGGAAATTAAATACAATTATTTTTTTACAAGAACATGAACAAAAAGCAGCAACGAAAATTAAATTTCACTGCTGCTCTGTTCACTTCATGCAATAAGAGATATAGTCGAAGCATTGACTACCAGGTATCCAGACATTTTCCCCTCATGTTGGATCTGTCTATCGCTTATCAGTTAAGTACTTCCATATATTATGGTATCTTTATTATATTTTCATTTTTTATACTTTACAAGAGTATGTGCTCAACAAACAGTTTTTTTGCATAAAATACAGATTAGCTCACTAAAACTTTTCAAAAGGTTTTATTTATTTTACATTCATCTGCTATCTGCTGATAAAGTCTACGGAAATTTTTAGATTTCTGCTGAGATAAAGGTACTGTAACTCCATTTTTTAAATGAATAAAGTATCCTTTAATATAAGCAATCTGCATCAAATTCACTACAAAACTCTTGTGCGGTACTTCAAAGTTAAATTTTTTCATCTTCTGTGCTATATTCGAAATTTTTTCACCATGTATTTCATAGACCTTTCCTGTACATTCATGTATTAGAACATTCCGATTGCAATATTCAAAATACATAATTTCCTGAACAAGAAACGTTTTTTTTCCATTCCTCAGCCAAAAGGTAACAAATGGAACTATCTGCTCCTCTTTTTCACCATAAATCAGTGCATCGTACAAAACCTTATAAAGCTCACTGAACACTATCGGTTTCTTTAAATATGCAAATGCATGAACCTGAAATGCTTCTTTCATGTAACTCTCCAGTCTGGATACGTAAACAATCTTCACCTGCCTGTCTGCATGCCTTAGTAAAAAACTGTTTTGAATATCCTCCACTGGCTGTTCTCCGATTTCTAACAATGCAAGATCATAATGCAGCTGTGAATTAATTATTTTTTTCCCATCAGTATAAGAATGAATCATCATGTCAACATGTATACGTTCACCAAATGTATGTACTTTGTCGCATAATATTTGATTAACCATCCGGTTTCTGTCACAAACTGCTATTTTCATCATTCAACCGACTCCTTATGTTTAATTCTATTTTATTATAGCAACATAAATTGGAATTTTCAATTCGTTTTATACACTTTATGGTGAAAAAGCAAATCATATCTCAGAAGGTATCTAGAAAATTCAGTGTTTCCATTTCTATATTTAGAATTTATAAAGGAAATTTTTAAATGAACGAGATATGATTTGCCTTTTTTCCACTTAAAATACTTCTACTTATACTGCTGCACAAACGTTCCTCTTCCTCCAGCACTCTGAAAGATCCCCATTGCGCCATTTATAACGGTAAACTGTGGTGCCTTATGTCCAATGTCTGCTTCCAGAATAATCGGTACATTCAACTCTCCTAGAACAGAAAGAACTGCTTCTTGATAACTCGTACCCACTTCTGACTCATAAAAACACGGGCGGCCGAATACAAAGCCTTTTGCGGTGTCAAACCACCCAGCTTCTTTCAGATGCCACAAACCTATCGTTAATGCTTCACTATTTAAAGCAAAGCTTTCTAAATACCAGAGGATTCCATCCTCTTCATATTTTGCATTGAATTCTTTTACTTTATCGTATTTGGTGCCACAGAGGTTTAAAAGTACATCCAGGCAGCCACCGAGGAGACGTCCGCTCACAGAAAGAGCTTCTTCTCCTCTGGCATTTACCCAATTCACAGGTTCTGTCAGGGTATACCCTTCCAGGCCTGTGACTTTATCATAAAATCCATCTTCATAAAAATCAAAACTGGTCTGTTTTACCTGGCTTCCACGAAGGATTTCAAAATTATTTTCTACTGCTTCATGCCAGTCCTCCATCCCAAAATCGTTAAAATTATTCCCGTAAATCGTAGCAATATCACATAAGGTGGTTATGGTAAACGTAAGACCGGTATTATCCGAATAACCCTGAAACCAGACAGGATGCTCACGAATCACATCAAAATCAAGAAGAGACAGCATTTCCACCAGATAATCTCCACCTTTTGCAGAAATAATGGCTTTTACCGCGTCATCTTCCACCAGTTCCATAAATTCCCTGGCACGTTCTTTAGCACATGCACTTCTTCCCTTTTCACTGATTCGCACATTGGATGTTTCCTTCACTGGGAAACCGTAAAGTCCCAATGCTTCTTTTCCATGATCTAATCTTCTGAAATCAGTTTCTTTTTTATTTCCATCGCTGGGCGCTGTTACTCCAATCACATCGCCCGGCTTAATAAAATCCGGATAAATCATCTTTCCTCCATTCCTGCGTATCTTCTACGCCAGTTCCCCCATATAATAGAATCCTTTGGATTCACTGAGTTTTACATCCACAATTTTTCCAATCATATCTTCACTTCCCTTAAAATGAACAAGAAGATTATTGGTTAGTCTTCCGGTCATCAGTTCCGAATTCTGACTATTGATTTCTTCCACTAATACTTTCTCTACTTTTCCAGCATCTCTTCCCGCAAGTTCTGCAGAAATTTTCTGAATTTCCTTTAACAAACGGTCAAATCGGTCTTTAATTACATCTTCCGGTACCTGTTCTTCCATTTTCGCAGCAGGAGTACCAGTACGCTTGGAATAAATAAAAGTATATGCACTTTCATAGCGTACTTTTCTTACGACGTCCAGTGTTTCCTGGAAATCTTCCTCTGTTTCTCCTGGAAAGCCAACAATAATATCTGTTGTTAAGGAAATATTTGGAACTGCTTCTTTAATCTTTTCAGCCAATGTTAAATACTGTTCCTTCGTATAATGACGGTTCATAATATTTAACAGTCTGCTGCTTCCAGACTGTACCGGCAGGTGCAGGTGGTTGCAGATTTTCTTGGAATGTTTCATCACTTCAATTAAATCATCGGATAAATCCTTTGGATGAGATGTCATGAAACGAATTCTTTCCAGTCCTTCAATTTTTTCAATCTCCTGTAACAGCTCTGCAAATGTCATCGGATTTTCTAAATTTTTTCCGTAAGAATTTACATTCTGTCCGAGTAACATAATTTCCACAACACCATCTGCCACAAGGCTTTCAATTTCACGAATGATATCTTTTGGATTTCTGCTTCTTTCTCTTCCTCGTACATATGGAACAATACAATAACTACAAAAATTATTGCAGCCATACATAATATTGACACCTGCTTTAAAAGAATATTTTCTTTCGCTTGGAAGGTCTTCTACGATTTCCGTTGTATCTTTCCATATATCAATAATCATACCTTTGGAATCGATTCTTGCCTGCATTAACTCTGCAAGCTTAAAAATATTGTGCGTACCAAAAATAATATCTACAAAACGGTAGCTTTCTTTGATTTTTTCCACTACAGACTCCTCCTGCATCATACAGCCGCAGAGTGCAATCATCATATGAGGATTTTGTTCTTTTAATTTTTTTAAAAAACCAAGTCTTCCATAAACTTTCAGATTTGCATTTTCACGTACAGTACATGTGTTAAAAATAACAAAATCTGCATGCTCATCTTCTATCATCTGGTAACCAATGTTTTCTAAAATACCAATGATTTTTTCGGAATCACGGGCATTCATCTGACAACCGAATGTATTGACACAGGCAGTTAAAGGACGTCCTAATTTCTGACTCTGTAAAGAAACCCATTTCTTTAAGGATTCCATATAAGCATACTGGATCTGTGTCTGATTTGCTGTATTGTCTATGTTAAGTTTTGACTGTTCTAAATTCTGCACTACTTATTCTCCTATCGTATCTTAATTTTTACAAAATATTTTTCAACTAACTTATCATACTATGTTTTTTGAAAGTTGGCAATATCGAAATGAATTTGAGTGCTCACAGTTTTATCCACGGAGAAATAGAGATAGATTATTGATTCTAGATAGAAATTGCCATTATGGATATTGATATACACTCTTGATTTTTCAAAAAAACAAAAGTTGAACTAACAGGTATAAAAGATACGACGCAGTGGCTAGTTAACAGGAGAATGTTAAAGAGAATCTTTGGCATAACATAAAATACTGCTTCTGGCGTAACCTTTGTACATCCTAGATTACGGCGATGTCGAAAAGAACTGATAGAAAGCGAAAGGAAGATTATGTTCAGTGCAATATTTTTTGTATCGAACATATCTCATAAAAGTTTCCATACATCGTATGTTAATGTTCATCAAAGGTGCTAATAATACAAAGAATACTGCCAACAGCGTTGTAACCGTCAACTCAACAACGCATTTAAAAAAGACATGTCAACCAGTATAATAAGCTTACTGGTTTGAACATGTCT
>CAKSBP010000045.1 GCA_934438135.1 uncultured Clostridium sp.
TCTGAATGTATTATAAATCACAAATAAAAAAGAAAGGAAATGTGATATTTAGCTTATATAAATATCATACAAGGAATTCTATGTATAGTTTAATAAGAACATGAGATGTATGGAAACTCATCTGAGTAAGAACATACCCATTCCCAGATTTTTGTTTAATAAGAACATGAGATGTATGGAAACAAAGTTAGTAGCATATTTTTTGTTACGAAAGTTTGGTGGTAGATATAACTGTGGATACAAAAAGTTGAATACCGTCTAATCCTGAATCCGAAAAAATGAATTATGTAAAATCTTTAAAGAATAGAGTGTATACAATATACTGTAGAGTAAAATTATTTTCTGATAAACAATATATTTACCATACGTGTAATATTATGTTATAATGGTGATGTGCTATTGAAAAAAACATAGAAAAAGAAAGAAGGAGATACAGTATATGGAAGATGAAAAACAGTTTTTCGACAAAAATGATTATAAAGTCTGTATGAAAATTTCTAAGATATTACCCTTTTTCACTCTCGTGTTTCCATTAATATTAATCATGAACATAATGGGATTATGGCATACAAGTATTACAAATTGTATTATTGTATCAATTGTTGGCTTAATTGGAACTTTTTCTCCTGCTGTAGCCATGCGGCTGAAGATACCAATTCGACAAGCTAAGTATATCAGTATTATTGGTGTAATGATTACAGTATGTGCTATGGCCTCAGATGAAACCTTAGGTATCCGTATGACATATACTATAGGTGCAGCTGTAAGCTGTATGTACTTTGATGAGAAATTTACCCGTAATATTGCCTTAATCGGATATATTTTAATGATGGCTTCTGTTTTCATTAAAATGGGAGGAAATATTGAAAAATTTTTGTCAGGTGGTCTTGCTTATACGATGGAATATATTGTTATGAGCGTAATTTATATCAATGTTGCAAAGGCAACACGTAAACTGCTGGTAAAATTACATGATACGCAGCAGGTAAAACGCATTGTGAAAAACTGTGAAGAAGCATCTGGAAGCTTAGTTCAAGTCGTTGATCATCTTGCTAAGGCTGTTGATGATACAGGAAATGCAAATCAGACAATTGTTACAGCTGCTGACAAGACATTGAAGGATTGCAGCAAAAGTATGGAACGTGTACATAATACAAATGAAAGCATTGAGCAGATGATGAACATGGCAGATAGAATTACGAAACAGTCCAAAGAGATGATTTCAATTGCAGATAACACGACAGGTGCTATGCATGAATATGTAAAACTTATGGATGATGCTGTAGAAAGTATGAAGAGCATTAAGCAGACTTCTAATACAACCAGCGATGCCATTGACAATCTTACCAGCTGCATGAAGGAAATATCTTCTTTTGCAGATACGATATCCAATATTACAACTCAGACCAATCTTTTAGCATTAAATGCTTCCATTGAAGCTGCAAGAGCTGGAGATAATGGACGTGGTTTTGCAGTTGTTGCTGAACAGGTAAGAGTGCTGGCAGAACAATCCAAAGATGCCAGCAATAGTATATCTACCATGATACAGAGTATCGATTCTGTTATTCATAATGCCAAAGAAGCAATCGATAATAATCAAAGTTCCGTTGTAGAGGGAATAGAAATTATTAGTAATGCGAAGAAACAGGCAGAGGATATTCAAAATCTTCAAGGCGAAACGAAAGATAAGGCGCAGCAGGTATTTGAATTCAGCAGTACAACAAAATATCACAGCCGTGATGTAGTGTCTCAGGCAGAAGCGATGGCTTTAGATGTGCAGAACACGCTGGAACAGACCAATGAAATTTCAGAGGCAGCAAAAACACAGGCTACTGTTGCATCTACACTGGAAGAATCCTTTAATAAGGTAGATCAAATCTCAAAGAGTCTGGTTGAAATCAGCAGTCAGATAGATTGATTTCGTTTATAGGTCCCAATCCTTATAAAAGATTCATTTTTTTCTAGTATAATGTTTACCATTATGGTATAATATAGCGTATTTTATTTATTTAATTGGAGGATATTGCCAGAATGCCTGTTAGAATAGCGATACTAGGTGGACCAAGATGTGGAAAAACTACATTAATCCAGCAAGTATATGTTGATTTAAAAGTAAAAGGAATGAATGTTGGTGCTGCGACAGAATACAGCACGGAATATTTAAGAGAAAAAGGAATGATTGAAACCATATCCGAACAGTATGGAATTTATCTAGGTCAGAAGATGCTGGAAGATTCTTTGGAAGAGTATGATTATGCTATTACAGATTATGCGACATTTATTCCATATGTATATGCAAGATTTATGCTTGGTGATAAAAAACGCACTGTAAAAGAAATCGAGATTCTCAAAGACTTATATGCACTTGCATTAAGAGACTTAGACAAGTATGACCATATTTTCTTTGTACCAAGAGAGTTCGGTTATAAAAAAGATGGTGTAAGATGGCAGGATGAAAGTCTTGCAAAATCCATTGATGAGGCAATTAAATTATTCTTAGATTCCGAAAACGTACCATATACGGTAGTGTCCGGTTCTACAAAAGAACGTTCTGAACAGATTTATGAAATTATTGGTCTGGAAGAACCAAAAGCCGAATGATGTGTAAAGCTTCCTGAGGGAAGTTCCCCCTTTTGTTAGACACAATAATCTAGTGAAAGGGGATTTTTTATTTAGCGGGAGAATCTGGAAAGAAAAGTATGTTTCCATTTTATGGATTTCTGCATAGTATACTATGAAGCTGTTTTAAATTGGAGTTATTTCATGGATAATACGGATTTTAATAATGAAGTTACAGCTGGTAGAAGAAATCCAAACAGGGATCGGGCACAGTTTGCCAGCAATGCAGAAATTGAAGAGCTTACTACGCAGAGGGACACAACCTATGTAACAATTGTATATGACAGAAATCCTGAAGGGGGTAGAGGAAGAGGCCGTAGACAGGAAGTACGGGTACGTTTGGTTGTAACAAGACGTACTCAGATTTTTAATCGGAGAGGAAATCCAATTCGTCCATCCCAGTTAGAAGTAGGCATGGTAATTAATGCATCATTTTCTCAAGTAATGACAAGGAGCATTCCACCACAGGCAGAAGCTTTCCAGATTAATGTTGTCAGCCGGGGACCGCAGCAGATGGTTACAATTGGGCGAATTGTGGAAGTTAATGTCCGCGGGCGTTTTATCATCACTACAAGCGGAGATGGTGTGCGATCCCTGATTCGTTTTAATATTACACCGGAAACGGTGATACGGGGCAGATTCAGACAGATTATATCTCTAAATGATTTATTTCCTGGTCTCCGGGTGCGAGTTGAGCATGCCTCTTTTATGACTGCCAGCATTCCACCACAGACAACCGCATTTTCTATTCAGGTAATTTCATAGAAATGTAAAAGCCTGGCAGATTTATTTGCTGGGCTTTTATAAAAAATGAGGGAATAAATGAATTTGTTTATACTCAGTTTATGAACTTATGGTATTATAATAGGGTAAATATTATTTGAGGAGGAGATACATAGAAATGAAACAGGACATGTTGATAGTACTGTTAATAGCAGCAGTACTGATTGCTCTGCTTATAATTGGTGTTGTAATTATAAGAAAAAAGAAACAGAAAGCTTCCTTTATAGGAGAAATAACGAATAACACCATTAAGGTTGTAATGCGGGCTGTAAATGGAGACAGAGATCGAACAAAAGTTATGTTAGCTGAACGTCCGAAGAAACCTTACAATTATAAGACATGGACACCGCCAGAAGGATATAGTAATGATTTAGTTTCTTTGTCAAAATCCAAAGGATATCTACTGACAAAAGAAGATGGAGACCATGAAAAAGTGATTTACCATCTGCATGGAGGAGCTTATATTATTTTTTACCAGGCGTATTATAACAAGGTGGCAGTAAAGTATTCAAAGGCTTATGATGATGCGGATGTATTTTCACTGGATTACCGGACTGCGCCGGATGCTTATCATCCTGCAGCACTGGAAGATGCACTGGAAGGTTATGAGTGGCTTCTAAAACATGGATATCATCCGAAAAATATTATTGTAACAGGAGACTCTGCAGGTGGCGGGCTAAGTCTTGCATTGAGTTTATATTTAAGAGATCATGAAAAAGCAATGCCAAGAAAATTGATTTTATCATCTCCATGGACGGATTTAACACAAGAGGGTGAGTCCTATAAAAAAAATATGAAGACAGATGTATTTTTTGGGTCTAAGAGTGCGAGAAAATCACCTCGTTATCCAGTACCAATTCTGTATGCCGGTGATAGTGATTTGAAAGAACCTTATCTTTCACCTATTTTTGCAGATTATAAAGGAATGCCTCCAATGTTGATTCAATCAGCAACAGATGAAATGCTTCTAAGTGACAGTACGACAGTTGTGGAAAAGGTACAGGCATCAGGAGGTAAGGTTGAATTTTTTGAATACAAAGGTATGTTTCACACCTTTTATGTTACGATGCCATCTTTGCCAGAGAGCAAACAAGCATGGAAACGGGTGTATGAATTTATACATAAAGATTAAAGCATAGAATTTGGATGAGTAATTAGGAAAAAAAGCAAATAAATAGAATAAGAAATGGCAGCAGAAGTTTGATAAAAAGATTACGGGGAATACTTTTAAATAAAAAGCTATGGTATTTAAATGAAAGATTCCTGGGGGTGTAAGTTTGGAGAAAGCAAAACACATAGGGGCAAAAATCTTTTTTAAGATTTTTGTTGGATTTTATCAATTGCTGAGTGTCAGTGCATTTATCGTATTTCTCTTATTCTATGGAGCTGTTTATATAGTTGATACGGCTTTCTTTGGAAAGAGTTGATTTTGTAGAAAACAGACAGTCTGTTGGAGAATTTTATCAGGCTGTCTGTTTTTATGCAAAAGAGAAATGGTAATTTAAACCATGTGGCGGTAAATATAGACAAGTATCCCTTTCAGCGTATATACTATACATAAAATGCTAATTGACCTATGGAGGGGGAAAAATGTGAAATGGAGTAAATCAAAAATTCTGGTGGCAGCCACGATTCTCTCAACAAGTATTTATTTAGTCTGGAGAATATGCTGTACTATGCCATTTGAATATGGTTTTACAGCAGCTGTTTTTGGTATTCTTCTGTTAGGAGCGGAAGTACTTGGTATGATAAGCCAAATGATACATTTTCAAAGTATGACAGAATTGGAATATCCAGAAAAACCAGATGTAACGGGAATGGAATATCCATCGGTGGATGTATTTATTGCAACTTATAATGAACCGGTGGAAGTCCTATATAAAACAGTAAATGGATGCTGCAACATGGAGTATCCGGAATTAGAAAAAGTAAAAATTTATCTGTGTGATGATGGCGGACGTCAGGAAGTAAAAGAGCTGGCGGAACATTTTCATATAGAATATCTTGCAAGAAAAGAACATACAGGTGCAAAGGCCGGAAATTTAAATCACGCACTGCGTCATTCTCAAGGCGATTTGGTTGTGACATTCGATGCGGATATGATTCCAATGAAAGATTTTCTAATATCCTGCATTCCCTATTTTATGCTGGATTTAAAACAGACAGAAGAACTAAAACAGCAGAAAGGAAAGGCAGCAGGAAAAAGCAGAAATGGAAAAATTGGTTTTGTGCAGACTCCGCAAAGCTTTTATAATCTAGATTTATTTCAGTTTTATCTGTATTCGGAAAACACAATTCCGAACGAACAGGATTATTTCTATCGGGATATCCAGCTGGCGAAAAACCGTAGTAATTCCATTATTTATGGTGGTTCTAATACGGTATTGTCTAGAGAAGCACTGGAGGAAATTGGTGGATTTGTTACCAATGTAATTACTGAGGATTTTGCAACGGGGATGCTGATTCAATCCAAAGGCTATCAGTGTATTGCTATTGATGAAGTACATGCATCTGGTTTATCACCGGAGGATTTAAAGAACCTGGTAAAACAGCGAAAACGCTGGGCAAGAGGATGTATTCAGACGGGAAGAAAGCTGAATGTTTTATTTTGCAAAGGACTGTCTATCCGTCAGAAAATTTCCTATATGGCATCGATTTCTTACTGGTATGATAGTGTAAAACGTCTGATTTATATGATGGCACCGATTCTTTTTTCCGTGTTTGGTATTACCGTTTTTGTAGCAGGCCCACTGGAACTGCTGGTATTCTGGCTGCCGATGTATTGGATTAACAGTGTTACGATTCGGAAACTTTCTGGAAATATTCGAACTCTGCAATGGACGAATATTTATGAAACGATCATGTGTCCACTGTTATGTCTGGATGTTTTAAAAGAGATGGCAGGAATCAGCCAAAAGAAATTTTCTGTAACACGGAAAGGAAATGTAGAAGAAGATACTGCATATCATGTCCGGATGGCAATGCCGCATATAATGCTGGCAACATTAACTGGAACGGGAATTTTACGTACTTTATACATGATTTTTTCGACTGGAAATGTAGGCTTATCCTTCCTGTTGTTCTGGCTGATATCCAATCTGTATCATTTGATAATGGCACTGTTCTTCATGCTGGGAAGAAAATCGTTCCGAAAGGCAGAGCGTTTTCAAATTTCCTGCGACTGCGAGCTTTCTTGGGAAGAACATTGCATTAAAGCAGAAACATTTGATATTTCAGAAGGAGGATTTTCCGTTGTACTGGACGAACCAAGGTATATGAATCCAGAGATGGAAGTTAACGTAATTCTTCGGGATTTGGGTTATGAAGCAAAAGCTCATGGAAAAATTGTTCAGGTAATGCAGACTGGGCAGAAGTGGCGTTATGCATTTAACTTTACAAAAATCGAAGAAGCAGAGTATCGGCAGCTTCTGTTCCTGCTTCATGACCGAGTGCCGCCGCACCCACGTTTTATTCAGACGAATATTGGATTTTATGATAATATCCGAAAAAATGTGGAAAAGCGAATGAGTGGAAAGATACATGAATACAGCCGCAGGCTCCCAAGAATTCTTATGCAGGAAATGGTTTCTGATGCAGGTGGTGAGCGTGTCATGTTATTGAGTTTTGATTACTGGTATGTTTCTTTGAAAACAGAACGTTTCTTAGGGGCAGGAAAGGACAGAGAAATTTTTTTAAATAACCAGATAGCAATTTCTCTCTCCTATGAACGGAAGCTGGATTATTTCTCTGTTTCAGCATCGGAAGAAGTTGGGCTTTATAAAATAAAAAACCGTCAGGAATTGATTGATAATCCAGCTGTGCTACAAGAACTTAAAAAGCTGGATATTACAAACCAGAAAGAGTCGGAAGAAGTCGTAGAACTGCCTTTTGACGAACTGGCATTACTATAAGAAAAAATGGAAAGTGCAGGAACGAACTGTGTTACTAACAAATGATATCTTTATATTCGTAATCTTACCAATATTAGCCTTGGTTTACTATCTGGCTGGGTGGTCGAGAAACGTTCAGAATGTGATTCTTTTGGCAGGAAGCCTTTTACTGTATGGATTTTGCGAACCGATATATATCTGGGTTTTAATTGGACTGATTTTTTACAGTTATGGAATGGGATTTATCCTAGAATTCAGCCAGAATAAGAAAATTCTTTGGACAGCGGTGGCGGGATACGCAGTAGTATTGTTTTATTTCCGCTATGCCACATTTCTGCTTCACAACATTAATGTGGAGTTAGGGGAGGCGATGCAGATTCCAGTACCGGAAATTCTGGTACCGGTTGGAATTTCTTTCTTTGTATTAAGAGGAATTTCTTATTTGGCAGATGTCTATCATGGAAAAGGAAATGTGCAGAAAAATCCCGTAAACTTAGCACTATATCTGTGTTTCTTTCCACAGCAGCTGGCAGGTCCCGTGATAAGATATTCGGTTATGGAGAAACAACTAATTGATAGAAAGGAAACTTGGCAGAAGTTTTCGACTGGAAGCTGTCGTTTCCTTATCGGATTGGCAAAAATTACGTTGATTGCAAGAGGAGTATCGGAACTAACAGATCGAATTTTTGCAATGGAAACAATGGGAGTGGCAGTGGCATGGCTGGGGGCTGCCGCATTTTCTCTCCAGGTTTATTATGTATTTGCTGGTTATTCAGACATGGCAATTGGTTTAGGACTTATATTTGGCTTTAAATGGGAAGATAATTTTAATTATCCTTACACTGCGAAAAGCATAAGTGATTTCTGGAGAAGATTTCATATTACATTTGGGAACTGGATTCGGGAATACGTGTATTATCCTTTGGGGGGCTCTAGAGTGGAAAATAAGGATAAAATGATCCGAAACCTGTTTGTTATGTGTCTTGTGTCAGGAATCTGGTATGGAAGTGAATGGACATTTTTCTTCTTTGGAGTATTTCAGTTCTTTTGTATTTTAATGGAAAAACTGTTTAACCTGGAAAACAACAAAGGTTCTGCCTGGATAAAACATGTCTACTGTCTGTTTATTCTACAGATTGGCTGGGTGTTATTCCGTGCGGAAGATTTAGTAGAAGCAGGAAAATACTTTGCATCTATGTTTGGATTGGCTGGTACTGGATTTGGAGGCCGTCAGGCAGCGGCGCTTGCGTTGGAATATAGTATGCCTTTGGCAGCAGGAATTCTCTTCTCTATTCCATTGGCACGGTTCGGGAAACAATATGTCTATGAGAAAAAGAAAGGATTTCAGGTAATTGAAATCATATATCCGTTTGTTATGATTTTTCTGTTTTTAGTATGCATTGGCTTACTCTCACAGGAGAATAACTGCTGGCGGTTCTTATAAAATAAAAGTGGAAGGAAAGAGAGCATACAATGGAGCGTTATTTTAAAAAGAAAGCAGCAGCGGCTTTGTGTCTGTCTGGGATTCTTTTTTTTGGAACCTATATAAGTGTTCAGGGGCTGGTTCAGACAAAGACAGCAGTTAAGTTTAATGATATAGAGAAAACAGTGGAAGCAGCGGTGGAAAAACAAATTGTAAACCGCCTCGAATCCATTGGTTTTTACCGACAGGTACAGAGATTGTTTGGGAAAAAATATAATTCATAGTAAAGTAAAAAGTCCATGGAATATCCGTGGACTTTTTAATACAGTTTATTAAATAAAACAAAATGTTCTTGACAATTACTACATTTTGGAGCAGAATAAAGATAAAGGAGGACATATTTGTATTGGAAGAAATTATAAGTTACATATTAGGAGTGAGAATCATGGAAAGATGGAAAGAGTTATTAAAAGAATTCTGGGAGTATTTGGTATGGTTTGAAAAAAGAGTTTGTTATGGAGCAGAAGATAAAAAGTAAGTGGGTTAATCAAAAGAAAAAGCCATGTGCAGAGGACTGTGTATGGCTTTTTCTTTTGATACTATAAATTCTATACAATTTTTCGCAGAAAAACTGGCACTCTTCTACTAAAAGACAAAAGGGGGGTTGCTATTTTTATTTTGGAACGATATAGTTAAATGGTAAGATGTGTATTAGGTAATTGCAGAAGAAAGGAGAAAATACAATTGAAAGCAGATAGGGCCCATGTAAAAGTGATGGGACGTACATATTGGAACGAAAAAGAGGAACGCTGGATGGTTGGCACCTGTTCTGGAATCGCCTTTACCATGAAAGGAACTATGGCAGAAGTCAAGGTTCTTGCAGATAATTATATTCATGCTCCAGAACAAGTAAATGTACATGCCAGAATGGGAATTTTCGTGAATGGAAAATTGGTTACGGATGCTATGATTGACGAAGATGAGAAAACCTATCAGATATTTTCCAGTGAAGTAGTACAGGATGTAACAATTTCGATCTTGAAGCTGTCCGAATCAGCATTTGGTGATTTTGGAATTTCAGATATTTCGGTGGTTTCAGAAAATGGGATTCATCCGGTTCCGCCGAAAAAGCACAGAATTGAGTTTGTCGGAGATTCTATCACTTGCGGATATGGTGTAGAGGATTCGCAAATTGATGGAGGATTCAAGACCTGTACTGAAAATGGAATGAAATCCTATGCCTATAAGACGATTCGTGCATTAGACGTAGATTACAGTATTTGTTCTGCCAGTGGATTTGGTATTATTTCTGGATATACAGATACCGATGAGCCTCTTGCAGACCAGCTGATTCCACCATACTATGATAAGATTTCCTTTTCACGTTCGACTCATCCAAATGGAGTGAATCCATGCATGATAGACTGGGATTTTTCCAGTTATCAGCCGGAAGCAGTCATCGTAAATCTGGGTACCAACGATACTTCTTTTGTTAAGGAAAATAAGGACAGACAGGAAGAGTTTACTTCAGAGTACGTGAATTTCCTCTATAAAATCCGTAAAAATAATCCAAATGCCAAAATTATCTGCATCCTTGGAATTATGGGAAATTCTCTATATCCGGCAGTAGAAGAAGCGGTAAAAAGGTTTCAGAATCAGACTGGAGATAACAACAGTATAGCACTTCGCTTCGAGGATCAGAAAGAAGAGGATGGATACTGTGTAGACTGGCATCCATCGGAACTGACACATACAAAGGCAGCAAAGAAGCTGACCGAGTTTGTGAAGAAAGAAATGAACTGGTAACAAAGAAATAAGAAAGTGAGGATAAAAAATATGAAAAAAATAGGAAATGTGATAGCATTGCTTTTGTGTATTGTATTAGCAGTACCAATGATACAGAATGAGAAGATATCTGCAGCAGAAAGTGTAAAGGTTACGATAAAAAAAGAAGCAGTAACTTATCGGGATGCGGATGGAACGCTTAGGGGTGTCGTTTCATTTCAATACCCTGTTATTAGTGGAAGTTCCTCTGCAGTCAAAAGCGTAAATGCAAAGCTGAAAAAGCAGGCGGAGAACTTTGTGAAAAGCAGCCAGGCATCCAATATAAAAGAATATGTGGAAGCAGCGATTGAAAACAATGGTTTTTATGATGAGAAAGAATATTACTATTATAAAACAACCTGTAAAGTTACCTATAATAGAAAAAATGTCGTAAGTTTTCATTATACAGAACGCTGGTATGCAGGCGGTGTTTATAACCGTTCCGATTATGGACATACCTATAATACAAAAAGCTGGAAGGAATTAAGTGCAGTTAATGTAATTCCGGGAAATGCAGCAGCAGTAAAACAGACAGTTGTGAAATACGGTACAGCTAAATTAAAAAAACAGAGCTCGGATTTCTATAATGCAGGAACTGCAGCATTGAAAAAGGTACCTGTAGGTAAATATAAATTTTATCTGACAGCCGGAAAAGCAGTTGTCTGCTTTGGAAGCTATGAATTGGACTGCGGTACAAGCTGGTATTTAATTTCAGTGCCAGGTGTATATAAATAGTCAAAAAAGAAAGGAGGTACATATAGGAAAGTAAAAAACTGGTATTAGATAATATTAGAATAAGGAGAGGGTATTATGTTTTATAAGAAAAAACACAACGTATTTATGGGGCTGGTAAATTTCCTTATGGTGTTTACTTTGATTGTTTCAACCCTGATGGTATCTGCACCAAAGGTTTCAGCGGCGGCAGTATATGTAACAGATAGCGGTTCTACACTTGTAGTAAATACAGGTTCAGGACTGATTTACACGATTAACAAAGCAAATGGTGATATGGTTTCCTGTAAGTTAAACGGAACAGAACTGACTGGCACGAAGCCATCCCACATTAATTCTGGGCTTGGTTCAGCAAATGTAACCTGGAGCCGTTCTCCATCCGGTTCTACACTGGTAATTACCGTTGATGCAGGAACCTTAACACATTATTATGTGTCCCGTGGCGGTGAAAATATTATTTACATGGCAACATATATTTCTGAAGAACCATCTATCGGATGTCTTCGTTATATTTTCCGTGGAAATGGGAATATATTGAAGAACGTTCCAACGGAATCTGATATTAGAAATGCAGTAGGGTTTGAAGGTGGTCCAGATGTATTTTCTTTCTCCAATGGAAAGACTGCATCAAAATATTACGGAAATGATCAGGCAAAAGATTTGACAATCCGTGGCTGTACTGGAAATGGTGTTGGTGTATTTATGGCATATGGAAGCCGTGAGACAGGAATTGGTGGACCATTTTACCGTGATATTCAGTTCCAGTCCGGAATCGATACAGAGATTTATAATGTTATGAATCACGCAATTGGAGCAACTGAAAGTTTTCGTATGGGATTATATGGACCTTACGCTTATGTGTTTACCAATGGAAGTACACCATCTATTCCAGATTTCAGCTGGATGCGTTCTCTGAATTTAAAGGGATGGGTTTCCAGTCGTGGAGCCGTTGCCGTTACCGGACTGTCTGGAATGGAATCAGATCAGGAATACACGTATGTATTTTCCAACGAAAACGCACAGTACTGGACAACAGCATATAGCACAAATGGGTTTGGAAAATGTACTAATATGAAACCGGGAACATATACAATGGAAGTATACAAAGGCGAACTTTGTGTTCATACGGTTACGGGTGTTACAGTTACTGCAAATAATACGACGATGCTTCATACCCAGACAATTTCCAATGATCCAGCTAAAAAATCTGCTATCTGGCGAATTGGTAAATGGGATGGTACACCACTTGAATTTTTAAATGGTAAGAATATTTCGATTATGCATCCATCTGATATAAGAAATGCGGGTTGGGGACCAGTTACCTATACGGTTGGAAGCAGCAGTACAGTACAGTTTCCTGCAGCGCAGTTCCGTGCAGCAAATAGTCCAACAACTATTAAATTTAATTTAAATTCCAGTCAGGCATCATCTTATCATACATTAAATATTGGAATTACGACGGCGTATAATAATGGACGTCCAAGTGTCACGATTAACGGACATGCATTAGCAGCAAAGAGTGCATCCTCACAGCCAAAGACACGTAGTTTGACGGTTGGTACTTACCGTGGAAACAATACGACATTTTCCTGGAGTATTCCAGCATCTTACTTTGTCAATGGAACTAACACAATTAGTATTACACCAATCAGTGGAAATGCAGATATGAGCACATATTTAAGTGCTTCTTATGCATATGACTGTGTAGAATTAGCAGATTAAATAAAAAATCATTTTTTCTATTCAATATGTAGTTGACGTTCCATTTCTACTCATGCTAGTATAATACTGTTTGATAATTTATGAAAAAGAGGATAATGTGATGGAGAAAAATTCGACAAAAGATATGACAGCGGGTTCACCGCTAAAATTGATTCTGGGATTTTCTATACCATTATTATTTGGTATGCTGTTTCAGCAGTTTTACAGTATGGTGGATACGATTATTGTTGGAAAATTCCTTGGTGTGAAGTCACTGGCAGCAGTTGGCTCAACGGGTTCCATTAACTTTATGATTATTGGATTTTGTATGGGTGTCTGTAATGGATTTGCCATTCCCGTTGCACAAAGATTTGGAGCAGATGATCCAAAAGGTCTGCGAAAATTTGCGGCCAACAGTGCCTGGCTTTCCATCGTATTTTCACTGATAATGACAGTGTTCGTCTGCGTATATTGTGAGAAAATTTTAATCTGGATGAAAACTCCTTCGGATATTATAGATGGGGCATATTCCTATATTTTTGTTATTTTTCTGGGAATTCCAGCAACGTATCTTTATAATCTGCTGTCTGGAATTATTCGTTCTCTGGGAGATAGTAAGACACCATTGTATTTTTTACTGCTTTCATCAGTCTTAAATATTATACTGGATCTTCTGCTCATTATTGTGGCAGGGATGGGAGTTGCTGGTGCAGCATGGGCTACTGTGATTTCTCAAGCAGTTTCTGGAGTATTCTGTCTGTTTTATATGAAGAAAAAATATGCAGTTTTAAAATATGAACCAGGTGAAGCAAAACTGGATGGAAATTGTGTGAGAACTCTTTGTTTTATGGGAATTCCTATGGGACTTCAGTATTCCATTACTGCGATTGGAAGTGTTATCCTGCAGACGGCAGTCAATGACTTAGGTTCTATAGTGGTTGCATCTATGACGGCAGGATTTAAGGTAAGTATGTTCTTATGCTGTCCATTTGATGCACTTGGTTCTACTATGGCCACTTATGCCGGTCAGAATATTGGGGCAAAGAAGCTTGAACGTATGAATCAGGGTATTAAGGCAAGCATTTTAATTGGTTCCATATATTCCATCATAGCATTTATCTTGGTTATATTTTTTGGAAAATACCTTGCCTTGCTCTTTGTAGAAAGAGAAGAAACTGAGATTTTAAAACAAGTTGCAAAATTCCTGATGATACAGGCAGCTTTTTATATTCCACTTTGTCTTGTTAATGTAGTAAGATTCTGTATTCAGGGGTTAGGCTATTCCATGTTTGCTATTTTAGCCGGCGTCTGTGAAATGATTGCCCGATCTGTTGTCGGATTTGTTTTCGTTCCGATATTTGGCTTTACAGCAGTTTGTCTGGCAAGTCCAATGGCATGGATATGTGCAGATTTATTCTTGATTCCGGCATATCTTTATGTTATGAGGAGACTGAAAAGGAAATTGGGAGAAGAAGCAATGCAATAACGGAATAGAGAAATCTATTCCGTTTTTTTGTGTTAAAAAAATATTGTGTTAAAATTCATTTACATGCAAGATATCTCCAGAAAATGTTTTTAAATCTTGTTTCATAGGAAGAATACTGTTATAATGAAAAATAAATTTAAATAGTGAAGGTGGTACGTAAAATGGAAGAGAGAGAACAATGGTCATCTCGGATAACATTTATTCTGGCGGCGATAGGGTCTGCCGTAGGTCTTGGAAATGCATGGCGTTTTCCAGGGCTGGCAGCAAAATATGGCGGAGGAGCATTTCTGCTTGTTTACGCCATAGCTATGCTGGTATTAGGAATCCCGATGCTGTCCATGGAGATTGCAATTGGACGAAAAACAAAGCAGGGAGCACCAGGAGCATTTCGAAGCATGAATAAAAAGACAGAGTATGTGGGATGGGCGGCAACAACAAATGCATTTGCCATTTCAGTGTATTATGCAGCAGTATTTGCATGGGTAATTGCAATGACTGTTTTCAGCTTTAAGTTTGCAGGAATGGTTGGCGATTCAAAAGCTGCAAGTTCTTTATTCGCAGATGTTACACAGACTTCCTGGACGATTTCAGGAACGAAGATTCCATTGGCAATGGCAGCAGCACTGGCGTTTGCCTGGTTTTTAATTTACATATGCATTCGAAAAGGAACGGTAAGTGTCGGCAAAGTAGTTAAATATACAGGATTGACTCTGCCTTTAACGTTTCTTTTTATTATGGCGGTAAAAGGAATTACCATGCCTGGCGGAGCAGCTGGACTTTCTAAACTTTTTGTACCGGATTTTGGTCAGGTAATGGAAGATAAACTATTGTCCAGCCTATGTATTGATGCAATTGGTCAGGTATTTTACAGTTTGTCGATTATGATGGCAATTATGTTTGCCTATGGTTCCTATCTAGGAGAGGATGCGAATATTGCCAAGGATGCGGCGATTATTGCATTTGCAGACCTGGGTGTCAGTGTATTATCCGGTGTTGTTATGTTTACGACAATGTATGGTGTCGGCATGACAACCAGTGATATGTCTGCATCTGGAATTGCGACAGCATTTATTATTTTCCCACAGGCAATTGCGAATCTGACGAAGACAGGCTGGGTGAATGCAGCATTTGGAATGGTGTTTTATCTGTGTCTGGCATCATTGGCGATTGATTCTGCTTTCTCCATTCTGGAAGGCGTATCAACAGCACTTGCTGCAAGGTTTAAATTAAATGCAGGAAAAACAACGAAGGCAGTCTGTCTGGTTTCCGGATTAATTTCCATTGTGTTTATTACTCAGTCAGGTCTTGCATGGCTGGATATTGTAGATAACTGGACGAATCAGTATAATATGATTATTATCGGTGTTATGGAATGTGTTGTAGTTGGATGGTTTTTCAAACCAAAGAAAGTATTGGATGAAGTAAATCAAAATACATCAGGTTATCATATGCCGGCTGTCTGGTTTGTCGGTTCTATTAAATTTATTGCACCAGTTGTTTTATTTGGATTTGGTCTTTGGAATCTGTATACGCTATTTTCAGGCGGTGGAGTTTATGGAAAGGATTCTGGTTATCCATTCTGGTCAAATATTGTTGGTGGATGGGCAGTTACTTTTCTGGTATTTGTCAGTGGCTTTATTGTAAAGGCAGTTTTGAATTATAAAAAGAAACAGGGATTTATAGACGAGGATACAGATTGGAAATAGTATAGGGGGGAAATGAGGAACAATTAGACTGGTAAGGTTCTGACTGTTCCTTATTTTTATATTAAATAAAAATTACAGGAAGGTGAAAAGAGATGAAAATTATTGATTTAAGTGTTAGCATCAAAGATAATCTGCCAGTGGATCCAGACGTACAAGTTGCTCATGTGAATTATGTAAAACATGGAAGTGATATGTCGATTTCCACGATGCTGGCTTCATTCCCAGGGACTACCCGTGATGATTTAAAAGAAGGATATGGATGGGCAATAGAATTACTGCAGTTAGGAAGCCATACCGGAACTCATATGGATGCACCGTATCATTATCATCCAACTATGAATAACGGTGAAAAAGCATGGACGATTGACCAGATTCCTTTAGAATGGTGCATTGGAAATGGTGTTTTATTTGATTTTTCGGACAAGCCAGATGGATATGTCTGTACTTCAAAGGATTTTGAAGCCTACTTAGAGAGAATTAATTACCAGCTGAAAGCTGGTGACATTGTTTTAGTACATACCAATGCTATGACAGAATGGGGAAAACCGGAGTATATGCTGAAAGGATGCGGAGTCGGTAGAGAAGGTACATTATGGCTTGCAAAACAGGGAATCCATATCGTTGGTACTGATGCATGGAGCTGGGATGCACCGCTTCCATTGACTGCGAAGAAGTTTAAAGAAAATCATGATAAAAACCTTATCTGGGAGGGACATAAAGCGGGTTCGGAGTGTATTTACTGCCATATGGAGAAAATGAACAATTTGGCTCAACTCCCACCGACTGGATTTCAGGTGATGGCGTTTCCTATTAAAATTGCAGAGGGGTCTGCTGGGTGGGTAAGGCCAGTTGCTCTTTTAAATGATTAAATAATTTGTAAATATAGAACCAGAAACATCAAATAATGGGGAAAAGCTTATTGAGAAACCCTATCAATAAAGACACTTCCTTTTTTGTCAGATTATGTTATACTGAATACACAGTTAGTTAAAACTAATTTGAAGGGAATGGTGTGGGATGTTTTTGGAAATTCATGAAATCAGAAAAAGTTATGGTATTGGAGAAAGCCGGACAGAAATATTAAAAGGAATTGATATTTCCATAGAAAAAGGAGAAATCTGTGTTCTTCTTGGACCATCAGGTTCTGGAAAATCGACTTTGCTAAACATTATCGGAGGAATTGATGCTCCTGATAGTGGTTATATTGCGATCAATGGTGAGAAAACGGTGGAAATGAATGAGAAACGTTTGACCAGATATCGGAGAACGCATTTGGGGTATATATTTCAGATGTATAATCTAATTCCGAATCTGAATGTAAAGGAAAATATTGAAGTTGGTGCCTATCTAAGCAACAAACCGCTGGATATTGAGGAATTATTACATACATTGGGACTTTATGAACATAGGAATAAACTTCCAAATCAGCTTTCAGGAGGCCAGCAGCAGAGAACCGCAATCGGCCGTGCCATTGTAAAAAATCCGGATATTCTTCTCTGTGATGAACCGACAGGTGCACTGGATTATAATACATCCAAGGAAATTTTGAAATTAATTGAAGATGTTAATAAAAAATATGGTAATACAGTCGTAATGGTAACTCACAATGATGCAATTAAGCTGATGGCAGACCGAGTTGTGAAACTTCGTGATGGACAGATCCGGAAAAACTATCGAAATGAAACAAAAATTCCTGCAATTAAGCTGGAATGGTAAGGCGGTGAGTAAGATGAGAAATCCATTAAGAAAACGGCTTCCTAAAGAATTGATTTCGGAGTTTGGAAAATATCTGGTTATTTTTCTGTTTATGGCGGGGACAATTGGATTGATATCTGGTTTTTTGGTTGCAGACAATAGTATGATATCTGCATACAATGACAGTTTTGAAAAGTATACAATCGAAGATGGAAATTTTGAACTGGAATCGAAAGCATCGGATTCTGTGATTCAGAAATTAGAGCAGGATGATAAAACTATTTATAATAATTTTTACATAGAAGAAAATACGAAAGCAAATGGGAAAAAAAGTGTACTTCGCATTTTTAAAGACAGAAAAGAAATTAATAAGGCATGTGTCATGAAAGGAAAACTTCCAGAAAAGGAAACGGAAACTGCTATTGACCGAATGTATGCAGATAATAACAAAATCCAGATAGGCGATACCATTACAACGGGAGGAAGGAAACTGACGGTCAGCGGTTTGATAGCACTTCCCGATTACAGCGCTTTGTTTTCTGATAACGGAGATATGATGTTTGATGCGGTTAAGTTTGGCGTGACAGTTATGTCAGAAGATGGTTTTACTTCTTTTGAAAGTGAAAGTCCGAAGATTCATTATAATTATTCCTGGTTATATAGAACACGTCCGAAAGATGATGAAAAAGCGAAAGAAAAATCCGATGCTTTTCTAAAAGTTCTTAGCAGTCAGGTAGTACTGAAAAATTATACACCTCAGTATGAGAATCAGGCAATTCATTTTACTGGAGATGATATGGGAAGCGATAAGTCTATGATGACGACACTTCTTTATATTTTGATTGCAATTATGGCATTTGTGTTTGCAATTACGACCAGTAATACCATAACAAAGGAGGCTTCTGTGATTGGAACCCTGCGGGCATCGGGTTATACCAAGGGAGAATTGATTCGACATTATATGTCCATGCCACTCATTATTACGCTGATTGCGTCAACTGTAGGAAATATTCTTGGATACACGGTGTTTAAAAATGTGATGGCATCTATGTATTACGGAAGTTACAGTCTTCCAACGTATCATACCTTGTGGAATGGTGAGGCATTTCTTATGACAACACTGGTTCCGTTAGTCATTATGATGGTAATTAATTTGCTAATTCTGACGAGGAAAATGTCACTTTCTCCATTGCAGTTTATCCGCCGGGATTTGACAAGAAAACAGAAAAAGAAGGCAGTACATCTGCCACAATTTAGGTTTTTTGCCCGATTTCGGATACGTGTTATTTTTCAAAATATACCCGGTTATTTGATGTTATTTATTGGAATTGTGTTTGCTAATATTCTTCTTTTATTTGGTATGATGATGACGCCGTTGCTGTCACATTATCAAGATGAAATTACAACTCATATGATTAGCAGGTATCAGTATATTTTAAAAGCACCGATGGAAACAAAGAATACGGATGCCGAGAAATATAGTATTTCTTCCCTGGAGACAGATTCCAGAAAATATAATCCAGAGACTGTCAGTATTTATGGAATTTCGGAGAAGAGTAAATTCGTAGATGCGGATTTTTCAAAAGACGGGGTATATGTATCGGATGGGCTTGCCGAAAAATATCATTTGAAAAAAGGCGGAAAAGTTACGCTAAAGGAGCAGTACGGTGACAAAAAGCATACTTTTAAAATCGCGGGCATTTATAAGTATCCGGCAGCACTGACGGTGTTTATGAGCCAGAAAGATTTTTGGAATACTTTTAAGAAAGAAAACGGTTTTTATAATGGGTATTTTACAAATCAGAAAATCAAAGATATCGATGATGCGTATATTGCTTCCAGAATAATGAAAGATGATTTAACAAAAGTGAGCAGGCAGCTTACGGTTTCTATGGGAAAAATGTTTCTACTGGTAAATGGTTTTTCTATGATTTTGTTTCTGCTTTTGATTTACCTGTTGTCTAAATTGATTATTGAAAAGAATGCAGCAGCCATTTCTATGGTAAAAATTCTTGGCTACGAAAATAGAGAAATCAGCAGGCTTTACCTTATGTCAACAACCCTTGTGGTGATAATGTCTGTTTTAATCAGCCTTCCAGTTTCCACGGCTGTGATGTACGGCATTTACGGTCAGATTATGAAAGAATTTACAGGCTGGCTGACATTATACATTCATCCAGCAATTTATGTGAAAATGTTTTTTCTAGGTTTAATCTGCTATGTGCTGGCTGCATTGTTTCAGTATCGCAGGATTCAGAAAATTCCAATGGAGGAAGCACTAAAAAATGGAGAGTAATTTATTTTCGGGTTTTACATTTTTTCCTTATTTACATATAATGGAGAGTAACCATTGTATATGGAGGAAATAATGAGGATGAAAATGAGCAAAAAGATTCTATCCATTCTTTTATTACTGGTATTTGCGATTACGATGATTCCAGAAAATGGTGTTTCAGCAAAAACGAAGGTAAAATTGAACAAGACGAATATTACGTTAACAGCAGGTGATACATGTAAGCTGAAAGTAAGTGGTACAAGGGCAAAGGTGAAATGGTCCAGTTCTAACCCAAGTGTAGCTAAGGTTAGTAAAACAGGTCTGGTTAGTGCAAAAGGGGAGGGGACTGCCAGGATTGCGGCAAAAGTCGGAAAGAAAAAATACTATTGCAAGGTGACGGTAGAAGCGGAAGAAGACGATGTGGAAAGAGTTTACGGGAAACTAGTCGATTATATTATGTCGAATGGTGTTACCAACAGCAGTGGATTTAAAGTAATCAATGGTTCTTATGATGAGTATCTGTACGGAATTGAATATGATTCCAAACAGGATGCAGTTGTATTTATTTTAGTAAATCAGGATGAAGAACTTCAGGTTGCAGTAACCATGACTATATCCTTAAGCGACACAAGTACCGCCGATGTTTATTATATCTGTGTTGATGAAAGTACAGGCTGCAAAGCATATGCATCTTTTGAGACGGAAACGTGTGATGATTTTGATAATATGGAATTTGATGTAATTACGGCTGTAGGTATGGATAATGATGATGTTCAAAGTTATGCAAGATCTGATTTTTCCGTCAGTATGGAATGCTGGGATGTATTCTTGGATGAGAAGATGGGACTTACGTTTGATGATTTTGGATTCAATTATAGTAAATAGCATGTTTGAGTGAGAAAGCTGCCTTTGGGCAGCTTTCTCCTTAGGGTGTGCCTTATGATATGGGATGAAAATGGATGTCTTTCATTTTCGTTCTGGTTCGAAGCGTTAAACAGCAGTATAGAAGTCTTTTTTCACCTTCTTAAAATTCTCCCTTACCCCCTCTTTACACTTATCCAAAAAAGATTTAATATATTATATAGTCAGTTCTGCAAAACTTTGTAGACAAACGGATAAAATATTAGAGAGGAATGGAAGGAGACATCATGAAAATGTCTAAAAGAATACGGTCTGTTTTTCTGTTATTGGCATTTGTCATTGCGATTATGCCTGTAACCGGTGCATCTGCCAAAACTAAAATCAAATTGAACAAAACAACACTTACAATGACTATTGGAGATAGCAGCCAGTTAAAGCTGTCCGGAACAAGTGCTGGGGTGAAATGGTCCAGTTCCAAATCAACAGTTGCTAAAGTCAGCCAGAAAGGCATGGTTACCGCAAAGAAAGCTGGGAAGGCTGTTATTACGGCGAAAACAGGCACGAAAAAATATTTCTGCAATGTTACTGTGAAAGTAAAAGGGGAAGCCGTTATCCAGGGCAGGTATCAGAGGGTTGTAAATTACATAAATTATAATGGAACAAAAGTATCTGACAATGAAAATATTCTTTACGTAGCATTGGACAACTATAGCACCGCTGGGATAGGGTATGAAAAAAATACAAGAACCGTTGTTTTTGTAATGGCAAATGAAGTAAGTGGAGTAGATGCGGCTGTGACCATGAAGATTAGGCTGTCCAATGTAAAAAAAGGAAATATCACGTGTTATGCAGAAGGATCGGATGCCAGTTTCCAGACAACTGCAGTGATGAATACCGATTCATATAATGGAAAAAATATAGTATTTAAAAAAGTATCCAGTATTGGATTTGACAGTAAAGATATTCAGAATTGTTCCAATCTGAATTTAAGGATAGCACTAATGGCCTGGGATGTAGTACTTCACAATAAATGCAGCGGCATGTCATTGCAGGACTTAGGATTTGGTGTATTGAATTAAAAATTAGGGAGGTATAAATGAGTATCAGGTTATTTATTTACGATAAACAGGAAGATGACACACGTAGAATGGCACAGATTATAGGATTTACAGCTGGTTATGGAAAGATATTTTCGCTAAATGAACTGCCGGCAGAATGTAAAGGTTATAGTCAGGCTGTTTTTATTTATAAGAAAGGATGCGGCAGCACGGAAAATTTCCTGAAACAGGCACAAAACCGTATTGCATCCTGGAAAGAGAATTGTGAATTTGCATTTTTAGAAATTACCGGTGAAAATAAAAATTCAGAAGTAACAAAAGCATTTCGCAAAAAGCACGAAGAAAAATCTATTTTCTATGAAACGATTTCAGAAGCAGAGGATTTTATTGATGCTGCCGCAAAAGTGTCTAATCAGTTAAAAAAGTTTAATCCTAGGATGGAGTCGGAACAATTAAAAGCCAGTATTGAAGAATTTATCAAAGCACACGATACATTTGCTTTGGCAACAGGAGCGGAAAACTATGTCCGTTGTACACCGATTGAATATCAGTTTATAGATGGAAATTTCTATATTATAACAGAAGGTGGTCTGAAATTCCGAAGCATTTTGAAAAATTCAAATGTATCTATGGGAATTTATGAGCCATATTCCTCTATGCAGAACCTAAGAGGCCTTCAGGTCATGGGTAAGGCAGAAATCGTTCCATATGGCAGTGAGGAGTATTACCACGCATTTGCGGGAAAAGGAATCAGCAAAGAACAGGTTTCCAAGCTGATGGTCAATATGCATATTTTGAAGATTAAACCGTATGAGTATGAAATCTTGAACTCTGATTTTAGAAAAATGGGGTATGATTCCAGACAACGTTATGTTTTTGAAATGAATTGAAATTATAGAAAAAGACTGTAAGACGGTCATTATCTTTGTATTGTTACAGAATTCTATTCATGATAAAATGCTTGTATGGTGGAAGCCAAAATTTGTACATAGCAGGGAGGATGATATATCGTGTATGAAATGAAGGATGAATATCTCATCGGCATAGAAGCAATTGATAAGGAACATCGGAGATTATTTGAAATCGCAGAGGAAACTTATCAATTGAGAAATCAGGAATTTCTTGTGGATAAGTATGATCAGGTTCGACAGATTCTAGGTGAACTGCGGGATTATACGATTAAACATTTTGAGCACGAGGAAGCGTATATGGAAAGTATTCATTATAAGAAAATGTTTACCCAAAAGATGCAGCATAATGCTTTTCGGGAGAAACTAGAAGACTGGAATCTGGACTGTATTGATGAAACGTCAGACGGAATGATAGATGAAATTCTTGAATATTTGACCAACTGGCTGGTTAATCATATCCTTGAGACGGATAGACAGATAGCAGAATAAGATAGAGTGAAGTCAGCCTGAGATGGCTGGCTTTCTTTGGGTTTGTGCACAATGGCTGCACTTTAACGGGGAAAAGTCATGTGTTCTGCAGGCTGCCATCAGATTGTCAGTAAAAGTCTGATCAAGGAATTGCCAGTGAACCTTGCAACAGGTCTCTAATGCTTTGGGATGACCGATTGTGTTGAAGCAAGGTATGTTGTAGAGAAGAGGTGATACCTATGAGTAAAAAAATGAATCAAATGCTGAAAAAATTTGCCGAAAGAGAATTGCTGGATACTTGGCCGCCAATTCTTCCGGGCAATGGTGGAGGCGGAACCTGCGTTACCTGGTTTTATCAGCCTAAGGTGCCAGAGGGTGTGAAAAAGTTTAGAAAATAAATTAATTGTTATCTAGAATCATTGGATTATAAGAATATCTCATTCCAGTACAAAATAACTTCATTTCATCATTTCTTTTATTGATAAGCCTATTTTGTACTTCCCATCACCTTTGTGCAGCAGTACTGCCAAATCATATGTAGCCGCTGCGTCTGGATAATTAAATATTAAAGAAGTTAATGCATTAAATTGATTTTGAGTTAATTTTACTGCACAAGATAAATTATTTACGGTATTTACCGCAATCTTTAAATATTGGGTTAATAATGAATCAGCTTGACTGCTTGTTATTGGTGAAGTATAAGATAATCCTTTTTATTTTTTAGAAAAAAGCAGTCCTGATTCTACCAGAGACAACGGAGGAGTATACTTATAACAAATCTCAAATCGAGAGTTCAATTATTCGTAAACAGACTGCTGATGATGATGAAAAATTATTCACACATGATCTATTGTATGTTTCATATGCGTATAGGATTGTGTTTGAGAATCAGAAGAAAAGATGGGTAAAAATACAGTTGGAATCAGGAAAGTTAGTTGTCTCTATAAAATGTAACCATTACTATGAAATGTTCTACCCATACAAGGTAAGTCCACCGC
>CAKSBP010000046.1 GCA_934438135.1 uncultured Clostridium sp.
AGTGGGGGATTTTAATAGAAAAGGAATCTGAAAGCCTTGAATTTATTGGCTTAGAGATTCCGAGAGATTATAAGAAAATAAGGAGGATAAAAATGCAGAATTTAAAAAATGTTAGAATAAGAGATATTGAGGTATATCATCCAGATAATGTAATGGACATAGAGTGTTGTGTAAATCATTTCAAACGATTAGGAAGAGATACGGAACATTATTTAAAAGATGTATTAGGAAGAAAGAAAAAGTATGTGATAAATCAAAATTCAGATGAAAACAGTCTTACGATGGCAGTACACGCATCAAAGCGAGTGCTAAAAAAGACAGGACTTACAGGAAAAGATATTGATTTAATATGCCTGGCAACAGTATCCCCAGAATATAATGTGCCTCCAACTGCATTGTGTCTTCATAAGGCCATTGAAGGGAGTGACCACGCAATGTGTTTCGATATTAATCTTAATTGCGTCGGGATGTGCTATGCATTTGAATTGGTTTATAAGTATATGTGCTTAACAGAAAAGGTAAATCGGGTATTATTAGTAGGGAGTGATTATCTAACATATCTTTCAGATGAAGAAAGTGCATTTGCATATGGCGGTTTTGCTGATTCAGCATGTGCTTTGATTCTGGAAAAGACAAAACAGGATAGTAGGCTGATTGGATGCAATTCAGCGGTTGATTCAGAGGAAGTCGTGCAGGGAAAAGGACCATATTGTGGATATTCTCATTTAAAAACAGCAGCAAGGAAAGACATGTTAAATAAGACGCAGGATTATAAAGTAAATACGAAAATGGCACTGGAAATAATGACATCTCTAATGGATGAATGTTCCGTAGGGGTAGAGGATATTCGTATGTTTTGCTTTTCGCAAGTGGCAAAAAAAGCAATAAAAATACTTCAAAATAAGTTAGGAATTAGTTCGGAACAAATAACATTTATTGCTGAAAAATATGGATATACAGGTTGTTCTTCTCCATTTATTGCTTTTTATGAGGCAGTAAAAGCAGGAAAGATACATCGAGGGGATTATGTTTTTTTCTGGACAGTCGGATTTGCAACACAGCAAACCTGTTTTTTAATTAAATATTAATTGACTTCACCAGGCTAAAGTTATAAAATATATAAAAGAAACCGTTGAGAAAGAGTAAGTATTCTTCATGGAATTATAACAGAGAGCTGCAGGTGGTGGAATGCAGTATAAGGGATGGAGAAGAATGGGCTTTCGAGGGCGAGCAGAAGGAAAAGTAGTTTTCTGGTATGTAAGCCGGAGTGAATACTTCGTTAACAAGGCCAGCATATGTTAGTATGCATTGAGTGGGCGCACATGCGCCAAGTTGGGTGGCACCGCAGGAGAGAATTTATAAGCTCTTGTCCCTACATGTTTCAATCAATATGTAAGGGGCAGAGCTTTTTTATGTAATAGGAAATTTTTGTTTTTTAAATCTATAGTTTACATTCTATTACAGAAAAAAGGAAAGGCTCGCCCCGTCAGATTGCCAGAACTGGAAGAAATGGAGGATTTTATTATGAGTGAAAGAAAAATACCATACAAAATTTATCTGGAAGAGAAGGAAATGCCAACGCAGTGGTACAATGTCCGTGCGGACATGAAAAATAAACCAGCACCACTTTTAAATCCTACAACAGGTAAGCCTATGACGGCTGAAGAACTAGGACATGTATTTTGTGATGAGCTGGTTAAGCAGGAATTAGACGATCAGAATCCGTACATAGATATTCCAGAAGAAATTCAGGATTTCTATAAAATGTATCGCCCATCACCATTAGTAAGAGCGTACTGTCTGGAGAAAAAGCTGCAGACACCAGCGAAAATTTATTATAAGTTCGAAGGAAACAATACAAGCGGAAGCCACAAGCTTAATTCTGCCATTGCACAGGCTTATTACGCAAAGAAACAGGGGCTAAAGGGAGTAACGACAGAAACAGGTGCAGGACAATGGGGAACCGCACTTTCTATGGCTTGTTCTTATTTTGATCTGGAATGTCACGTATATATGGTAAAGGTTTCTTATGAGCAGAAGCCATTTCGTCGTGAAGTCATGAGAACTTATGGAGCAAGTGTAACACCGTCTCCATCAGAAACAACGGAAGTTGGAAAGAAGATTTTAGCAGAACATCCAGGAACGACAGGAAGCCTTGGCTGTGCCATTTCTGAGGCAGTAGAAACAGCAACAAAATCAGAAGGTTATCGCTATGTATTAGGAAGTGTATTAAGCCAGGTACTGCTTCACCAGTCAATTATTGGTTTGGAAACAAAGGCTGCATTGGATAAATATGGTATTAAAGCAGATATGATTATCGGATGTGCTGGCGGGGGCTCCAATCTTGGTGGATTAATTTCTCCATTTATGGGTGAGAAATTAAGAGGAGAACGTGACTATCAGTTTATTGCAGTGGAACCTGCATCCTGCCCAAGCTTGACCAGAGGAAAATATGCATACGATTTCTGTGATACCGGAAAAGTGTGTCCATTGCAGAAAATGTATACGTTAGGAAGTGGATTTATTCCATCTGCAAATCATGCTGGCGGACTTCGTTATCATGGTATGAGTGCAACGCTTTCTCAGTTATACGATGATGGCCTGATGGAAGCAAGAAGCGTAGAGCAGACGGCTGTATTCGAAGCAGCAGAACAATTTGCAAGAGTAGAAGGAATTCTGCCGGCACCAGAAAGCAGCCATGCAATTCGTGTTGCTATTGATGAAGCACTGAAATGTAAAGAAACAGGTGAAGAGAAGACGATTGTATTTGGATTAACAGGAACCGGATATTTCGATATGTTCGCTTATGAAAAATTTAATGATGGAAAGATGACAAACTATATTCCGAGTGATGAAGAAATTGCAGAAAGCCTGGCGAAACTTCCAGTTATTAAATAAGATGGAAACTATATCTCGTATAAAAATGAAAAATTACTATACACATTCTTAAAAAAATAAGGTATGATATTTTTTGTGCTTTTTTGGCATATGTTATTCATGATAGAATGAGAGGAATTGTATATGTGGTTTTGGTTAGCCCTGGCGGCACTTCTTTGTTGGAGTGGATCGGATTTATTTAGTAAAATTGGATCAAAGCCTGATGACAAGTACAGCCACCTGAAAATGGTCATGGCGGTTGGAATTGTCATGGGGCTTCATGCGGCGTATGAAGTTTTTATCGGAGGAACCCAGATTTCCTGGCAGGCAGTTGTTACGTATCTGCCAGTATCCCTTTTATATATCCTGTCCATGACAATGGGATATCTAGGACTTCGTTATATTGAACTTTCCATATCATCACCGATCTGTAATTCGTCTGGAGCCATTGCAGCGGTTTTCTGTTTCCTTTTCTTAGGACAGAGAATGAGTATGCTTCAGGGATGGGCAGTATTTCTGGTATGTCTTGGTGTAGTCGGACTTGGTGTGGTAGAAATGACAGAAAATGACGAACTTCGAGAAGAACGTCAAAAGACAGCAGATATTAAGTATGAGAAAAATATTCTTGCACTGCTTCTGCCTGTGATTTACTGCCTTTTAGATGCAGCAGGAACTTATGCAGATAGTGTGGTATTAGAAACGTTAAACGAAAATACTGCAAATGTGGCATACGAGCTTACTTTTTTATTTATGGGAGTTCTGGCATTTTTTTATGTGGTTGTATGGAAAAAGCAGAAACTGTCTGTGGAACGGGAAACACCCAAGATGGTTGGTGCAGTCTTTGAAACAGCAGGTCAGTTTGCCTATATTTATGCAATTGGAGCAAATGCGATTCTGGCAGCACCGGTTATTTCTGCATACTGTGTTGCGTCGGTTATCTGGAGCCGGATTTTCTTAAAAGAAAAATTATCGGTGAAACATTATCTGATGATCGGAATCTGTATTGTCGGAATTATTATTCTTGGAACCATGGAGTAATCCCTGGTTCCAATTTTTGATCTTAGAAGAGGAGAAAGGACTACGTTTAGGATGAAGAAACAGATGAAATTATATTTTGCACCAATGGAAGGAGTTACGGGACATGTATACCGAAATGCATTTCATGACTTTTTTCATTCAGTTGATCAATATTATGCACCATTTATTGTGGCAAACCAGAGTGGAAAAATGAAAAGCAGAGAAATGAAAGACATTCTTCCGGGAAATAATAAAGGAATTACATTGGTTCCTCAGATTTTGACCAATAATGCAGCAGATTTTTTAAAAACTGCAGAGCGGTTAAAAGAAGCTGGCTATCAGGAAGTGAACCTGAATTTAGGCTGTCCGTCTGGAACAGTTGTGGCGAAGAAAAAAGGTTCTGGACTGCTTGCTTATCAAGAAGAATTGGATGCATTTTTGGATGAAATCTTTTCAGTGGATATTATGGATATTTCCATAAAAACCAGACTTGGAAAAGACGATCCAGATGAATTTTATGAACTTTTGGAAATCTACAATAAATATCCAGTGAAAGAGTTGACAATTCACGCCAGAGTGCAGAAGGACATGTATAAAAATACACCAAACTGGAAAGTGTTTGGCGATGCATTGTCAATTAGTAAAAATCCAGTCTGCTACAATGGAGATATTTTTAATATAGAAAATTATAAGAAGTTTACCAAAACATTTCCAAAGGCAGACCGAATTATGATGGGACGTGGATTTCTTGCCAATCCGGGACTTGCTGGTGAGATTCGCGGAGAAAAACCAGTGGATAAGGAAACAATCCATGCATTTCATGACCGTTTGGTAGAAGATTATCGAGTGGAAATGTCTGGAGACCGGAATGTTTTATTTAAAATGAAGGAAATTTGGTTCTATATGAGCCGTATTTTTACCAATTCCGAGAAATATGCCAAGAAAATCCGGAAAGCTCAGAAGTTTCAGGATTATGAAGACGCAGTAAATCATTTATTTGCAGAGCAGGAGATTAAGACGGGGAATGTGGAGATTCGGCTTTAATGTAGGGCTTTAAAAAGAAAAGAGGAACATATGTGATTTGACGTCGCATGTCTTCCTCTTTTTTCTTTACAGTCTACTTAAAAATCATTCCAAGAGCCGTTCCTAATAGCCAGTGCAGTAGATTAAACATAAGTGCCAGACAGAAAATACAGATTAGAAATGTAGCTGTCCGTTTCAGGCCTGCAACTACTAAAAGGCAGATGGAAGGCAGGAAAGACAGGGCATATCCAACAATGGCAAGCAAAATAAGGAGTACAATAAGTCCTTTTCCGACACTTTTAATGTCGGCACCAGATAACACGCACTCATTTGCAATGGGAACTGACAGTACAAGAAACAGCCAAAATTTCCATTCGGTCAGCATTTCTGGCTGGAAGCTTCCGAAGAAGCCGTATAATACCTGTCGAATTACAACAGCCAGGTTATCGCTCTGAATCAAGCTGACCTGAGGGATGACATTTAGAATACCCAGGTATAGTTCGGGTACCAGAAAATACATTAGTACCATAATCACAAATGGGCAGAATAGCATGGGACCAATGCCGGATAAGAATAAAGAAAAGCTTCCTATTAGTCCATACCTTGGCGCAAAAGATACATAGGCACCACCACAGCTGCGGTTCTTTCGGTCGATAACAGGGAAAAGCTTTACTTTGTTAATCCGGGAACCGGTAATCAGTGCGAAAAGTAGATGTCCAAGTTCATGGACTAATGTTCCAATAAATCTGGGATAAAAGGCCCTGTATCCAAAAATCCTTCCAAATTTGTTCCATCCAGATACAACCAGCTGGTTAAACAGGAAACCGAATCCTACCAGCAGCCCTAATATTAGCAGTAAATAGAAACTGTAAGATACAAGATATTCATTCATAAGCTTCCTCCGTTTTTACAATCATCTTCTTTTGTCAGTGTGTGGAACACACACCTTTTTAGTATAAATCGGATTCGTGATGATTTTATGAACAGAGTAATTGTATGGAATAGAAGTGACAAGAGTGAATAAGGAAAAGAATAAATAAAGTTATTGACATATGCTCATAACGGAGTATAATGAAAGCATCACAAGAACGGAGGGAACAGTAATATGAAGATAGCAGTTACTTATTCTAATGGAGAGATTTTTCAGCATTTCGGACAGACAAGTACGTTTAAAGTATATGAGGTAGAAAATAATCAGGTGAAATCATCTCAGGTAGTGGATACCAATGGAAGAGGACATGGTGCACTTGCAAGTGTATTAGCTGAAAATAAGGTGGATGTATTAATCTGTGGTGGTATCGGCGCTGGTGCAAAGGCAGCACTTTCAGAAGCAGGAATTAAATTATATGGAGGCATTTCTGGAAATGCAGAACAGGCAGTAAAAGCACTTCTTGCAGGAAATCTTTCCTTTAATCCAGATGTTCATTGTAATCATCATGACCATGAACATGGAGAAAGTGGGCATATCTGCGGTGACCATGGTTGTGGAAGCGGACATTGTGCACACTAAATTGAGACAGGCATTAGAGAGCAGATTCGAAAAATTGGAATCTGTTCTTTTTTTTTATTTCGAAGCAGTGTTTTATGAATAATGCCAAAATTTCATTTCTTGAAAGATAGGGGCAGGTTGTCTATAATAAAAGAAAGAAATTATGGATTGGGATTAGTAGGAGGATTTACGATGGCGAGACCAACGAAATGGAGAAAGATAGAAGGAAAGCCGGCGATGCCTTATTTTATTCCGTCAGAGCACGGAATCTCTGAGGCGGAAGAGAACGTGCTGCTGCTGGAAGAAGTGGAGGCGATTCGTCTTAAGGATTTAGAGGGACTGGAGCAGGCGGAATGTGCGGAAAAAATGGAAGTTTCCCGTCCGACTTTCCAGCGTATTTTATTATCTGCCCGGGAAAAAATCGCCGACAGTATCATTCATGGAAAAATGATTCATATTGAAGGCGGCAATTATACGCTTAATATCTGCACGGTCCGCTGTGGCTCCTGCCAGTATGAGTGGAAGGAAAGATTTGAAAATATACAAAAAGTAAAGAATGGAAGTTATGTCTGTCCGACCTGTGGGTCGAAGGAAGTACATTGTACGAGGCAGTGCCGGGGGATGTGTAAGAAGAGGTGCTGTAAGGGGTAGGAAAGGAGAGATATTGTGAGTCAAAAAAAAACAGCCATTATTACAGGTGGTGTGAGGGGAATTGGAAAAGCTGCAGTTAAGGAATTTCTTAAGGAAGGAGTGCGTGTTATTGCAGTTTACCGAAATAGTAAGGAATTAGCAGAAATATTTCAGAAGGAAATGACAAGTGCAGGGTATGAACTTTATGTAATGCAGTGTGATGTAAGCTGCATGGCACAGTGCGAAAATCTGGTAAAGCAGGTGGAAGAGCAGTTTGGAAGAATTGATGTTCTGGTAAATAATGCAGGAGTAACTAAGGACGGGCTTCTTCGAAATATGAGTATAGAAGATTTTGGTGAAGTATTGGATGTGAATTTAAAAGGAACTTTTTATATGACCAAATTGGTATCCAAACAGATGATGAAACAGCGGAAAGGACGGATTATCAATCTTTCGTCTATTGCAGGAATTACTGGTATTTCAGGGCAGACAAATTATGCGGCATCCAAAGCAGGAATTATTGGATTTACAAAATCTGCAGCAAAAGAGCTAGCATATCGAAATATTACAGTAAATGCAATTGCACCAGGTTTTATTGAAACCGACATGAATGACAGGCTTCCAGATTATATTAAGGAATCAGCCTTAGAAGACATCCCATTACGACGTTTTGGAACACCAGAAGAAGCGGCTGATTTAATTGTATTTTTAGCGTCGGATAAAGCATCTTACATAACTGGTCAGGTAATTCATGTAGATGGTGGAATGGTTATGTAAGAGTTGCGGTACTGTTTGGGAGTGCAGCCGATCATTTTTAAAAAGACTTTATTGTAATAGCTGATATTATTAAAACCGGAGAGATTCGCAATCTCTCCTATTTTTTTATCCGTTTCGATTAACAGGCTGCAGCTTTTCATAATTCGGTAACGCATCAAATACTGAAATGGAGATACTTTCATTGCTTCCTTAAAAATTCGGCAGAATTGTCCTTCACTCATAGGAAGAAGTTGAGAAAGCTGTGAAAGGGTAATTTCATAAGAATAATTATTTTGAATGTAATCAAAGACGGGGGAGAGCCGGTCTTTTTGTTCTGAAATTTTTGTATAAGTAGTTGTTTTTAAGACAGCATGTTTATAAAAAAGTTCCCAAATCTGATAAATACGAGTTTTAATTATAAGCTCATGTTCAAAAAGAGTTTCCTCACCACATTCATTGATATCATAAAGGTATGTAACAGCCTGAACCTGCCAGGTAACAGATGGAACTGCCTGGGAGTGAATTAGTTCAGGAAAAATCAGCTGGCAGTCAAGAACTGGTCGTATGTATCTGCGGGAAAAATTTGTATGCATGTTTTCCTGTAAAAATTCATAAGAGAAGTCAAGGGCAAAGAAACTACAACTTTCTCTTCCAGCATTTTTTGCACTATGGTAAGCGTCCGAATTAATAAAAACACAGTCTCCGGGCTCGAGTAAATAGGTGTTGCTTTCAATGGTGAATTCAATTCTGCCCTCTGTTACAACGAAAAATTCAAATTCCTTATGCCAGTGTAGATAAAATAAGACATCTGTGCCGCAAGGGTATTTCATGCGGTGCAGGGCAACTGGAAGATCTGCTGTTGTATGATGTATCTGTTCTTTGTATAATTTTTCACGTTTCATTTTGAATCGTCCTCTCTTTGAAATATCAAAATAGTGTTATAAAGCAGCAACAAAATTCAAGAATAAATATCAAAATAAGTATATTATATTAAAAGGATAACATAAAGTATCTTGAGAGTAAAGAAATTGGAGGTAGACAGAAATGAAATTTTCCGATGGATGCTGGTTGACAAAACCAGGTTATGTAGTAACTTTTGCAGAACAGCCATTTGAAGTAGAAACGATGGGAGATTCGATTCGCGTTCTGGCGACGCCGTATACGGGAAAAGAGCGTGCAGATACTATTTTAGGACCTAATATTGAAATTATTTTTTCATCCTCTGTAGAGAATATCATTAAGGTAAGCATGGCACATTACCGTGGAGGATTAGAGGATGCACCTGAATTTGAATTATATGAGGACAAAGAATTTAAACCGATTGTAAACCGTGGAGAAGGTTATGCAGAGTTAATTTCCGGCGATACAAAAGTTGTGATTACAGATGGAGAAATTTGGGAAGTGAAATATTATTATAAAGATAAATTCCTCACTGGAACCGGCTGGAGAACGACTTCATATATTACAGAGAGTGCACGGAATGCTGAGGCAAGAATTGAACTGCAGAAAAATGATTTATTTTTTGCTTATCCACAGGATACGAGAACAACTTATATGAGAGAACAGTTGAGTACGGATGCTGGGGAATGTATTTATGGATTTGGTGAGAAGTTTACACCATTTGTAAAAAATGGACAAAGCATTGAGACATGGAACAGTGATGGTGGTACTTGTACAGATAAAAGTTATAAATGTATTCCATTTTATCTTTCATCTAAGAGTTATGGTGTACTTGTAAACAGTGCCGACAAAGTCTCTTATGAAGTGATGTCCGATACGGTTTCTAAAGTATCCTTTGCAGTACCAGGAGAAGAATTGGAATATTTCATAATTGGTGGAAATAATTTGGAAGATGTGATGCAGAACTATACAACTCTGACAGGAAAGCCAGCACTGCCGCCAGCATATTCTTTTGGCTTATGGTTGTCCACATCATTTACAACTGATTACGATGAGAAAACGGTAACTTCTTTTATTGATGGAATGGCAGAACGGGATATTCCATTACAGGTATTTCATTTTGACAGTTTTTGGATGAAGGAGTTTGAGCTTTGTAACTTTGAGTGGGATAAGAGACAGTTCTCCAATCCGAAGGAAATGCTTCAAAGACTGCATGAGAAAGGTCTGGAAATCTGTGTCTGGATTAATTCTTATATTGGACAGCGTTCCAAGCTATTTGATATTGGAAAGGAAAAAGGCTACTTTATTAAAAATCCAGATGGAAGTGTATTCCAGTCTGATTTCTGGCAGCCGGGAATGGCAATTGTAGACTTTACAAATCCAGAAGCATGTGAGTGGTTCAAAGGTCTTTTAAGAAGTTTATTTGAAATGGGTGTTAATAACATTAAGACTGATTTTGGTGAGAGAATTCCATGGAATTGTAAATATTATAATGGAAAAGACCCAATTAAAATGCATAATTACTATACATATCTGTACAACAAGTGTGTATTTGAAGCACTGGAAGAATACTTTGGAAAAGACAAAGCATGCCTCTTTGCAAGAAGTGCAACAGTAGGATGTCAGAAGTTTCCAGTTCATTGGGGCGGCGACTGCTTTGGATGGTATTCCAATATGGCAGAAACCCTTCGTGGAGGGCTTTCCCTTTGTTCTTCAGGTTTTGGATTCTTCAGTCATGATATTGGTGGGTTTGAATCAAAAACTTCGGAAGATATTTATAAGAGATGGTGTGCATTTGGGTTAATGTCAACCCATAGCCGTTTGCATGGTTCTACTTCTTATCGTGTACCTTGGCTGTATGGCGAGGAAGCATGTGACGTATTACGTTTCTATACAAAATTAAAAGGAAGACTTATGCCATATTTATGGGCTCAGGCAGTGAAAACACATGAAACAGGAATTCCTATGATGCGTTCTATGATTATGGCATTTACAGAAGACCCAGCCTGCAAATATCTGGATCAGCAGTATATGCTTGGAGATAACCTGTTAATTGTTCCTGTTATGAACGAAGAAGGAACCGTACAGTTTTATCTTCCAGACGGAAAATGGGAAGATATTAATTCTCATGAGGTATATGAAGGCGGTAAATATTATGACCGTACTTGTGATTATTTCCAGATGCCGATTTTGGCAAGACCAGGTTCTATTCTTACATATGGAGATTTTAAGAGTAATTTTGTATATGATTATTTACAAGGTGCAGAAGCAGTGATTTACCATTTAGAGGATGGAAGGAAAGCATCCACATCTATTTACGATAGTGAAGCAGTTAAGATTACAGATATTACAGCAGAACGAAAAGGAAATGTAATTACAGTTTCTTATACTGCATGTGAAAAAGAATTTACGGTTGCTGTTGCTGGAACAGATATTGTCAAGAAAGCTGATCCAGGAACTACACAGATGCAGATTGAGCTTTAAGGTAAAGTTATGATTTCAAGAAAGCTGAGATAAGGTTATTTTGATGTGGCAGGAATAGACAGGTATCAGCTGTCCGTAGAAATAGGGACTTGACATGGAGCGCAGAATGCCGCGGAATATGGCATTTTGCGCCTTTGTTGTATGTGAATTACAATTGCATAGAAAATAAGATAGAACGATTCCGAGGCGGCACTTTTGTATGTTTTAGATGTGCTAGCAGGAAAGGATGAGAAAATGATTGATATACCTTTGCAGAATTTAGGAGATATGCCTTGTTATGATCAAAATATTGTCTGTTATGCTATGGCAGAAAAAAGACGGTATGAGATGATTTTTGCAGGTGCCTGGGGATTTGAATTTCGTGAAGAAGAGGAAACAGATAAACTGGGGGAGAAAATTAAAAGCAGGACAATTTTAAATATGAATTATCTGAAACGGTATCATGGAATTGATGTTTACCGAAGTGAAGTAACAAAGGAAGATGATTTTATTGGACTTTTGGAAGAAGAAATAGAAAAAGGAAATCCAGTCATGGTTTTTGTGACGCCATATTATTTTCCATGGAATGAACATTATAGGAAATTCGATAATCATCTATATCATGCTCTTATGGTGGTTGGTGTAGATCGGGAGAAATCTTGTGTATACTGTCTTGATAATATGTATAAGCACAAAAACGCAGAATTGTCATTTGAAGACTTTTTGCTAGGAAATAACGGAAAGTATTGGATTTTCAGCTGTGTTCCGGAATATGAAAAGAAAGTTGATGTAGAAGAAATGATTCAGTATTGTCTTCGAAAACTTCGAAGAAATACGGATGAATTAAAAGATATTCAGGATATCAGACGTTTTGCAGATGCTATGGAGAAAAATTTTAATTTAAAAAGAGAAATTGATAATAAACATGGAGGCATCTGGATTGAACCAATTATATTTAATATTGGAGGAATTCTCGCTGATCGGTTGGATTATTCCAGACTTCTAACATATGTTTTAGAGCAGAAAGAGGATGAAAATCTTCTTTTAGTAAAAGAGCAGATGGATAAAATGGCACTGGCATGGAACCAGATTCGTGGAATGCTGATAAAAGGATATTACTTAGAAGATCCGACGCAGCTGGTAAAACGGGTTATAAAGCGAATACGCCATGTGGCTGATTTGGAAGAAGAAACTGCCCATATATATGAAAACTGGCAGCAGAAGAGAACAGATGCCAGAAAGAAAAAGGAAGAACCAGAAATGCAAAGAAAATTTGCAGATATTCAGCCTATTTCTTTGGAAAATTATTATAACAACCAGTGCTTTGGAGTTTATATGGATAGGGATTCTGTGGCTGATATTCCAGGAATGAATTATTTTTTCCTGGTTGATGATAAAGTGAAGCAGAAAGAATGGAAGCATCATGGGATGAGATTTACCCACGCACCTGTAAATGGAAGAGAGCAGGACAGTATCCGCTGCGATGGACAGGTGATTTCAGGTGATTCTAATATTCATGATAGTATTTTATTAATGGGATATGGGGATTTGTGCTCGTTTCAGGAGGAAATTGAAATCTGCTATGAAGATGGAAGCAGTGATACGATTCCAATTGTAGTTCCAGATGCTACGATCCCGAATCCATTTATAAAAGATACTATGATTTGGAATGGACGTTGTGGATTAATTGACGATATTGAAGAACATTTATGGGAAGTTGGTATGTATGCAAGAGCATATGAGATACAGAAAAAACCAGTGAAGCAAATAAAGCTTCCTGTCTGCCCAAATGTAATTTTATTTGCCGTATCATTTGGAACTTACGAAATGGAGTAAAGGAGATAAGAATATGAAATTACTAGTACCTGTTAATAATTTTGACTCAACGGTAAAGCAGATTGATGCAGGAGGAGAGGAGATATATCTTGGAGCAGACAGCAGTACGTTTCATAATCTGAGTTTTAATGGAAGAGGAAGAAAAAATCCGAAAGGCGAGTTGAACTGCCCAGATTTTACAGAACTTAAAGATATTGTTCAGTATGCTCATGAACGAGAAGTTCAGGTTATGTTTACTGCTAATTTTCCGTTTTTAGCAGATGATCCAGAAGGTTCTCGAACGTATCTGAACAAATTTTTAAAATATGTGTCCGATGCAGTGGAAACGGGTGTCGATTCTATTATCGTTGCAGATATCGGGGCTGTTTTATTTCTGAGAAAACAGGGAATTGAGACAAATCTGGCAGCCAGTGCATTTTTTGAAATCATTAATGAAGAGCAGATTGCGTTTTTTGAAGAAGTAGGGGTAAATCGAATTGTGTTATCTTATCAGCTGACTTTGGATGAAATTAAAAAGCTGACCAAGAGCACGAAGTTAGAAATTGAGATTTTCGGTCATTACGGATGTTCCTTTTATGATGACTGCAACTTAAAACACAATTTTGGCGAGAATACCGAGGATTTATTAGGGGTACCGTGTAGAAACGTCTATAATGTGCTTGAAAATGAGAAATGCACCCATTCCTGTCAGTTCTTAAATGCCTCTCTTGCCTGCAGCGTCTGTGCCATGCGGGAATTAAATGAAGCAGGTGTTTATGCAACAAAACTGGTTGGAAGAGATTTAGATATGGATTTGAATTATCAGATTACTTCGATTTATTCCAAACTCCTGAAAGGTCTTCGAAAAGGCAGTATGAATAAAGAAGAATATGATGCACTTCGAAAAGAAGTACTGCCAGGATGGTGGCGGAGAGTGTACTGTCAGAAGCAGCAGTGTAAATACTTGACAAACCCGACAACGAATGCATATATCGGGTTAGATACTATGTAAGGAGCGAAGAATATGGAAATTGGCTTTTATGTAAAAGATTCACAGCACTTGGAATTAGCAATGGAACAAGCGGTATATCCTAAATGGATTCTGTTCGGGGATTATGGATGTTATAAAAGAGTACCAGAATTAGGAAAACTTAAAGAAGCGGCTTCTGGAATCGATGTAATCTTTCATTATATTAGTCCGAAGGTCAATAGTGCACTTATGGAATATGAATATAAAAAGGTAATGTCTTTTTTAGAGCAGGGAATTTCAGTGAGCATTAATGATTTGGGACTTCTTTATAAAATGCAGAGAGAAGTAGAGTTTACATCACCGGTTTATCTCGGAAGACTGCTGACAAAGAGTGTGAACCGCTGGGTTTGGGGAAAATTACATATTTCACGAGAAAGTGAACCGGTAAAAGAATATTTTTCACAAAATAATTTCTTTCAGCAGGAGAAGATGGAACTCTTTAGAAAATGGAATATCAAAGGAATTGAAACAACCGCTTTTCCAGAAGAAGAAAAGAGTTTGGCAGGTATTAAGGAACAGGGATTTCGGATTATTGGTTTTGCAGATCAGACCATTGCGGCAGTGGCAAGGGCATGTCCAATTGCCAGGGATCGTGGTATTACAGTAAAAGATAATGAATGCAGTTCATGCTGCATGAACCAGGAGATTAAAATTGAGCCTGCAAATGAGCAGCAGAAAGTACGATATCCAGAACTGAAGTTAGAGGGAACTGTACTGATGAAGACCATCAAACCATCGTTTACCTGGGATGGATATGAGACAATAGTTTTTTCAAATTGGAACGAGGAAACGATAGCAGCTGTACAAAAAATACAGGAGGGTTGACTATGGAAAGAGAAGAAATTATCAAAAAGATAGTGGATATTTTAAAATATAATATTCCAGAGGCAGGAGATTTAAAAATTAACAGAGAGAATGCAGAGAAACAGCTGGAAGTGGGTTCTCTGATTTTTCTTCAGCTTTTAACAGAAGTAGAAAAAGAATTTCAGATACATATTGAGGATGATTACTGGGAATATGACAAATTAAGTTCCATAGGTGTAATTGCAGATTATGTACTAGAAGCGGTAAAGGAAAAGAGGAATCAGTAATGATCAGCGATGTGGTTTTTAAAAACCCTGCGGTTTTGGATGATAGAACTGCCTTGAAGACAGATACAGAAGAAATTACATATGGGGAATTTAAGAAACAGATTAGAACAATTGCTGGGAAGCTGCTCTCTCTTTCATGCAGACCTGGGGATCGGATTCTTATCTGGATGAATAATAGTAAAGAACAGCTGGTATCCTATTTTGCAGTTAATCTGATTGGATGTGTAGCTGTATTGGCTGATACAAAATTTAAGAAAGAAATGGAAGATATTATTTCGGATAACCGAATAAAACTTCTACTTACCACCAGAAAACAGTTTATACAGCTTTGTGTAAAAAACGTACCAGAAGTTTTCTTTATTGAGAAGGAAATGCTGAAGGAAGAAGAATCCATGAAACTGGATTCCTATCTGGCGGCACAGGATTTTCACAAAGAACAGCTTTCTACCGTTCTTTATACTTCGGGTTCTACGGGAAAACCGAAAGGAGTTTTAAACAGTCATGAAAATCTGGAAGAGGCATTGAAAAATTATGCAGAAACCATGGATTTTACAAGTGAAGATAAATTTATTGGCGTAGCACCCTTTTTTCATTCCTATGCATTTGATTCCTGTATGCTGGTGGCCGTTTACCGAGGTGCACAGCTGCTTCTTATGAGTAATTTTGTACCGGCAAAAGTGCTGCGGGTGATTCAGGAAGAAAAGGCAACGGTACTGCATGGAGTTCCATTTATGTTTCATTTAATGAGCCAGCAGCTGGATTTGGCATCTTATGATTTAAGCAGCCTGCGTCATTGTATTTCGGCTGGAAGTCGGCTGGATCAGGAGTGCCTTAGAAAATTTTACAGACAGACAGGAATTGTAGTCCATCAGGAATATGGGAGTACCGAAACAGGAACGATTGCCATTAATTTAAGTAATGATGTGGAAAACGCAGTAAAATATGTTGGAAAGCCATTACATAATGTAAATTGCAAATTAATTCCTTATGACGAAGAGGGAAATAAAACGTTAATGATTATTAGTAAAGGGCTGTCTCTTGGATATATTGGAGAAAAACCATTTGAACGGGATGGATATCTGACACAGGATTTGTGTGTGATTGAGGATGGATATATCTGCATTGTTGGAAGAGCAGATAGACTGATTAATATTACAGGATTGAAAGTAAATCCACTTGAAGTAGAGCGATGCCTAAAAGAACATCCGGATATTAAGGATGCATTCGTAAAAGGTGTTAAAAGTGGAAATTTTGGTGAAATGGTAGAAGCGGTTCTGGTAAAGAAGAGAGAAAGTCTTACGGAACAGGAAGTCGAATCATATTGTAAACAAAAACTGGCGGCATATAAAGTGCCTAGTGTGATTACCTGGGTGAAAGAAATTACAAAGTCTGGTCTTGGAAAAAGCCGGTATTTGTAAAGATTAGGAGGCAGGTATGAGCGAATCAAATGGTAGAAAGGGAGATTTCTGCTTTCTTGCAAATATGAAACAGTATCTCAGCACATTTGGAGTGGAAATCGAAGAGTATTGGCTTGGCGGGATTACAGGGGTAATGGGATTCTATTTTACTACTCTTAAATCAGGAATTCCTTCTGTTATCCACGGAAGAAGTAAATCTTTTGAAGGAATGTACAAAGATTTAACGGATTATTTAAAGAAGCCATTGATAAAAGAATATTTTACAAATAAAGCAGATGCCTTGGAACGGGTGCATGTACTGCTTGAGAAGAAAATTATTCCGATGATGTGGATGGACGAATTTTATCTTCCTAAAGCTTATAATTATCAGAAAAATCATTTATGGGTTATGTCTGTAATACAAAAAGAACAGGAATCTGAACTACTTATTTTTAATAATGAAGAACTTATTGTTCGAAAAGAGAGAATGAACGATTTGATATCCAGAGATGGTGTGATAGAAATTCAGTATGCATCTTATCCGGAAATAGAATGGAAGAAGACGGAACAGGAGATGGCAGGAGAAGGATTGATGCGTGTGGTGGAAAATCTGAATAAAAAAAGCACATTGCCCCAGCAGTACTTTGGGATTGCAGGAATGAAAGAATATAAAAAAGTTTTTGCCGCCTGTCAGGACTATGGAGAAATTTATAATTATTTTTATGAAATGAACCGAGGGGGAGGATTATATAAAACAAGACGGAATATGAGACTGTTTCTTCAGTATATAGCGGAAAAGTGGAACTGCCAGGAGGCGGAAGATGCGGGGACACTTTATGCCAGTCTGGAGGAGCAATGGACCAAGATTACCAATCTGACGTTTAAACTTAGCGTATGTAAAGACCAGGCATTACAGAAGCGAATAGAAAAGAGGCTCAATGATGCGATTCTCTGCGAAACACAGGGGGTAGAAAAAATTAATAAATTAGTGAATATGCTGTTATAGCGTCGAAGAAGGAGGAAAGATGGAAAACATTATCACAGTAAAAAATTTATGTAAACAGTTTAATTATTATGAGAAAGAGGAAGGGCTAAAAAATTCCATTAAAGGACTGTTCTCTAGAAAGAAGTTAGTTAAGGATGCCGTAAAAGATGTATCATTTCAGGTCAAGGAAGGTGAAATTATTGGATTTCTTGGAGCAAATGGAGCAGGAAAGACAACCACGTTAAAAATGCTTTCTGGAATTTTATATCCCACATCTGGCGAAATATCTGTTATGGGATACCGCCCTTCTGAACGAAAAAAAGAGTTTAAAAGGCAGTTTTCTATTGTAATGGGACAGAAAAACCAGCTTTGGTGGGATCTCCCTGCCAGTGAATCATTAGAATTAAACCGCTGTATCTATGAAATCAATAAGAAGGAGTATCAGGAAATTGTAGATTATCTGACGGAACTTCTGGATGTGAAAAGCCTGTTAAATGTTCAGGTGCGGAGGCTTTCATTGGGCGAGCGTATGAAAATGGAACTGATTGCATCATTAATCTATCGTCCTAAAGTTTTATTCCTGGATGAGCCAAGTATCGGATTGGATATTATTTCTCAGAAAACAATTCAGGATTTTATATATCAGTATAATAAGGAATTTAAAACAACCATTATTCTTACCAGCCATTACATGAATGACATTGAGAAGCTATGTAAAAGAACTATTATATTAAATCATGGAACGATTGTTTACGATGGAAGTTTGAAAGAAGTAAACGGTGTCTTTGGACAGGATAAACTTTTAAAATTCCAGCTGGGTTCTAATATTCCGGAGAAGACGGTTGCTAACTATGGAACAATTGTAAGGCATGAACATATGAATTATACTCTTCGGGTTCCAAAAGGTGAGGTAAAATCATGTGCTATGGAACTGCTTCAGAATCTGCCAATTAATGATTTTAATGTAGAAGATATTCCGGTGGAAGAGGGAATTGCAAAGCTTTACAAAAAGGAGGAGGGATAAGTGAAAGGAATCGAAATGTATTGGAAATCTTTTAAGTTAGGATTGCAGAACTCTTTAGAGTACCGATTTGATTTTTTATTAGGAATTGTCAGTACTATAGTACCTACGATTACTCAGTTGTTTTTATGGACAGCAATGTTTGAAAGTTCGGAAAATGGAATTGTTTATGGATATACATATTCTTCTATGATTATGTATACCATTCTGGCAGGTGTTGTTTCTAAGTTAATGGCAGCTGGCTGTGAGTGGGATGTGGCAGGGGATATACGGGACGGAGGATTGAATAAATATATTGTTAAGCCAATGGGATATTTCAGGTATCGTGTATGCTGTTTCCTAGGTCAGAAATCAGTGCAGTTTATCCTGTTTTTAATGATTTTTGCAGTCATTTTAATCATTGCACGGATAAATTCTTTTTTTACGGTATCACCTGAGCGATTGATTTATTTTGCTGTATCAGCAGTGCTTGGGATTATGATAAATATGTTTCTAGGATTTATGGTAAGTGTGATTGCATTTTGGATTACAGAAGCATGGTCTGCATTTTTGATTCTGAGCCTTGCAATTAATATTGCAAGTGGGGGAGTATTTCCACTTGATATCTTTGGCGAAAAAATTCTGGCTGTATTAAAAGTGCTTCCATTTCAGTATACGGTCTATTTTCCAATTAATATTTTAAATGGAAATATTCCAATTGGTGAGATTCTTCCCAGTCTGTGTATTCAGGCAGTTTGGATTATAATCTTGTGTTTTTTGCTTCAGGTACTTTGGAAAATTGGACTAAAAAAATATGAGGCAGTAGGAGGATGACAAATTGAAGTATATATTAAAGGAAATCGGGAGACATATTTATATCTACTGGAAGTTTGTGAAGAACTGTCTGATTAAGCTGATGATTTACCGTGCAAATTTCTTTATGAGCATGGCGGTAGAACTTTCATTCTTATTTACCAAACTTTTGTATGTGATTGTTGTATATAATGCCGGATGTAAAATTAAAGGATTTACACCGGATCAGATTTTACTGTATTCGGGAACATTTATCATTATGTCGGGAATACACGTTTCTCTGTTCTTTTTCAATTTCTCAAAGATACAGGAATATGTAAAGGAAGGAGAACTGGATATGTTCATTACTAAGCCAGTCTCTCTTCAGTTTATGGTAACTCTTCGAAATGTAGATATTGCTACGGCGGTACCTAATATTGCAGCAGGAATTATCTGTACGGTAATGGGATGGCGTAAAGCCCAGATTCCGTTTACAGCAGTAAATTTCTTTGGATACCTTGGTTTTATCTTTACAGGTGTAATTGTGGCATATTGTGTGACACTGATTCCAGAATTGTTGTGCTTCTGGACGATTAAAGGCTCTGCAGTACATGAATTATCGGACGCTTTATGGGGAATGAACAATATGCCTATGAAGATTTATAAAAAGTGGATGCAGAATATTGGAACTTTTTTATTCCCTCTCTTTTTGATCAGCAATAATTCGTTTTTATTTGTAATAGGAGAATTGGATGGAAGGGCAGTTCTATGGGGAATTTTGTCTCCCGTTATTTTAATTGTTCTGGTTCGTCTGGTTTGGAAAAAGGCAATTCAGAATTATACAAGTGCGAGCAGCTAGGAGGTATGTTGATGAAAGAGAAAAAATCTTCCGTGGTGATTCCAACTTATAATAAGAAAGAACGGCTGGCACTGACACTGGAGTCATTCAGGTATCAGACAGCCAGTCCAGATACCTTTGAAGTGATTGTTGTGGATGATGGTTCTACGGATGGAACCAAAGAGATGCTTGAGAACTGGCAGGGAGCATTTGAACTTCGTTATATCTTCCAGAATAATGGAGGACGTTCTATAGCAAGAAACAGAGGAATCCAGGAGGCACAGTCGGAACTGATTATTTTCTGCGATGATGATTTAATTGCCTCGAAAGAGTTTGTTGAAGCTCATCAGAAAGCGCATGAGCGGAAGAACTGCATGGCTCATGGGATTATTTATAATCTTCCATTTTTGAAATTTTTTAAGAATCCATCTACAGGAGAAATGTATGAAGGGATGGATGGAAATTCTCTGGTTGAGGTAAAAAAATACTGTATTCAGAAGGAAGATATAAAAGATATAGAAAGAATAAAAGGCCAGAGCCGGAAAACATTAATCGAGAAAATTATCCATTCTGTTTTCGAGGAAAAACGAATGAAATATGAGTGGCTCTCCTGTACAGGAGCAAATTTTTCCTGTGAGAAAAAGCTTCTTATTCAGGTAGGATTATTTGATGAACGTTTGGGAAAGAAATGGGGAGCAGAGGATTTTGAACTTGGTTACCGGCTGTTCAAACAGCAGATTCCATTTGTCTATCTGGAGGATGCATGCAATTACCATATGATGCATGCACGTATGGATTTTAAAGAGGCATTGGAAGAATCCAGCCACAGGTTTTATGAACTGCATCCGGAGGATTTTATTTATTTTTTACCCAAACTGCTTTCGGGTGAAATCCGAAGCATAGAAAACTATGAGAGCTATATTAATTTACATAAAAAAAGCAAAGGAGAATGAAGAATTATGGAAAGAAAAGAGATTTATGAAAATATGAAACAGGCAATCTGTTCTGTATTAAGGAAAGATGTTGATTTTACAGGAATTACAGAGGATACGGATATTGTAGAAGCATTAAACCTGAATTCGATTGTTGCAATTGAACTGGTTGTCCGTATGGAAACTTTATTTGATATTGAAATCGATGATGAGGATTTAAGCATTGACTTATTCCGCACATTAAAGAGCATGGCAGTGTATATTGAAAAAAAACAGGCAGGTGCCAATGAATAAGGTGAAACTCGTTCAGATTGAACCTACAACCAGATGTAATTTTCAGTGTGCCTTTTGTTCTGGCCGGCATATGAAGCAGATGGATTTAGAGTTTCATACGTTTCAAAAAGTTGTTGACGAAATCCCTGGTATTTCCTGTATGGAGCTCCAGGGAGAAGGTGAGCCTTTTCTCCATCCGGATATCTATAAGATGATTCGGTATGCCAAGGATCATGGAATTCAGGTATGCAGTATTACAAATGGAAGCATGCTGACTGAAGAAAATGTGGAAAAAATCCTGGACAGTGGACTGGATAGTCTGAATATTTCGATAGAATCACCAGTTCCAGAGGAGTTTCACAACATCCGAGGAGGAAATCTGGAGAAAATCATAGAAGGTATTCGGACGCTGGTACGTAGAAAGAAAGAGAGAAAAATTTCCAGACCGGTAGTAGGATTTTCCGTAACGGTTTTAAAAAGCACGGCATCTAAACTAAAGGATATTTTTAAATTATATCAGAAATTAGGAATGGATGGTGGAATTGCTATTCAATTTTTAAATGCGTCCAAAGAATACAGCCGTTATTATACGGAAAAGGAAAATGCTGAGTATCTGTCGAAAAAGGAACAGCTTTTGGTGCGACGAAATTATTTCAGGGCACTTCGGTATATTGAAGTGAATGATCAGATAGAGCATTTTTTTACTAAGATTGAAGAAGATGTAAAAGAAAATTCCGGACAGACTGGTTATTGTGTCTGGCTGGAAAATGCAGTTTATGTGAGTTGTCAGGGATATGTTTCTTCCTGCGTTTATATGAAAGATGGGGAACATTTTGGTCTTGGACAAATTGAACAGGATGGAATACAGAAGATACTGGATGCCAGAGAAAGGGAAAGAGCAGCCATCCGGAACATGGAACCAACAAAAAGATGTTGTTATTTAAAGTGTGAAGTGGTGAAACAGATAGAAGAACAGAAAAAAGATATATAGAAAAGCGGTGAAAAAGATGGAAAAAGGAAATTTGTTGATCCGTAATATTACTCAGGTACAGTCAAAAATTGGTGCACTTGCTCCTGCAAAGAGAATTCTTGTGTTGGCACCGCATCAGGATGATGAATTGATTGGCTGCGGTGGCACAATTCTTTCTTATTTAAAAGAAGGTGCCAAGGTACAAATCATGTATATGACCGATGGCAGATATGGCATTATGAATGGAGACGCAGATATAAGGAAAAAAGAGGCAGAACAGGTGTGGAAAGGAACTGGAGCTAAGCTGGTTTTTCTTGGAATTGAAGATTCTCATTTGTTTGAGTCTAATGCGGTAGAATCTATCCAGAAATGCATTCAGGAATATCAGCCGGATTTGATTTTTACCCCGTGGTTATTAGACCAGCATATTGATCATCAGTATACAACTGGATTCTTACAAAAAGCACTAAAAAATCTGCCTGATTATGAGGTGGCAGTTGCTATGTATGAAGTAATGAGTCCTTTGTATGCAAATTTGATGGTGAATATTACAAAAGAGTTTTCAAAGAAGAAAGAAATGCTGGAACAGTACAAATCCCAGTTAAAGTTTATGCATATTGTAGAAATCACAGAAGCATTAAATGCATATCGTGGGAAATGTATGCACTTACGGACAATAAAGCAGGCAGAGGCATTTCATTATGGTGAAAAGAAATTCTTTTTAAGCGTTGTAGATGAATTAATTAGTATATTTTAGAAACATAAGATGATCTCTCGGAATCTTGAGTGATTACTGCCAGCGTAGCTGGCATACGTACTTTGGTAAGTAAATATTATCTAAAA
>CAKSBP010000047.1 GCA_934438135.1 uncultured Clostridium sp.
GCTATAACCCTTATGCAGCAAGGGGTATAGCAGTTTCTTGCTTTTTTAACTGTCAAAGACGGGATTATAACAAAAAAACGTCATTTGGCAATAAAAAAATCAGAGCCATTATTCCGGCCCTGATTTACAACACTCTTATCAAACACACTTTTTCAGACAGTTTTCCAAATTAACTTCTACTAAAATTACGTCATCTCCAACCTGTTTTACATTGCATAAGTCAATAATATATTCACTCTCCCTGCCGATAAATCCAAATACTTTACAAGGTCCAGGGATAATTATAGCTAATATGCATCCTTTCTCTAAGTCAAAAATCATATCGCAGACATAGCCAATTCGCTGCCCGTCTAAAATATTAATTACTTCTTTCTGCCTCAAATCACATATCCTCAAAGCATACACCTCAGAACATTCTTGTTATAGTATATGAGGCAGAGTAATAGAATATTTATAGAGCTTTGGCTATTTTTTTTCTGTCAGATAATTTTTCATGTTCTTAAGAGCTGATTTTTCCAACCGGCTGACCTGAGCCTGACTGATATGAATTTCATCTGCAACTTCCATCTGCGTCTTTCCTTGAAAAAAACGTAGGTTAATAATATTATTTTCCCGCTCGCTTAGACGCCCCATTGCTTCTTTCAAGGAAATCTCTTCCACCCAGTTTTCTTCTTTATTCTTCTTATCGCTGATTTGATCCATAATAAAGAGCGTGTCCCCGCCCTCCGAATAGACCGGCTCATAAAGCGACACCGGGTTCTGTATTGCATCCAGTGCAAATGTAATATCCTTTGGATTGATACCAATTTCGTCCGCTATTTCACTAACGGATGGCTCCTTATCATTTTTTTTCATTAAAGCTTCTTTCGCATAGATTGCTTTGTAGGCAGTATCGCGCAACGACCGGCTGACCCGAATGGAATTGTTATCCCTTAAATAACGTCTGATTTCACCAATAATCATTGGTACGGCATACGTGGAAAACTTCACATTTTGGGTAACATCAAAGTTGTCAATTGCTTTCATCAGTCCGATGCATCCGATCTGAAACAAATCATCCACATTTTCGTTACTGTTGGAAAATCTCTGTATGATACTTAATACAAGTCTTAGGTTTCCTTTAATGTAATCTTCTCTGGCCTTTTTGTCTCCTTCCTGAATACGTTTAAACAAAATTTCCTTTTCTGCATTTTTAAGTAATGGTAATTTCGACGTATTTACACCGCAAATCTCAACTTTAAAAAGAGCCATATAGTACCTCCCAAATCTACCATTTTATTCTTATGTCACATATAAAATGATTTACTATACGGCTCTCATTTATTCAGTTTGCATCATGTAAATTTTAGGTAATCTATCTTATTCCAGCTTTAGCATTTCCTTTTTTAAGCGTTTAATAATTTTTTTCTCAAGTCTGGATATGTAAGACTGAGAAATACCAAGCAGATCTGCTACTTCTTTCTGTGTCCGCTCATTTCCATCCTCCGTATTGAGTCCAAAACGAAGCTGGACAATCATTCTTTCCCGGTCACTTAATTTACTTAATGCTTTATTTAATAATTTTCTATCAACTTCATCCTCTAAGTTCCGATAAATAATATCTTCATCTGTTCCTAAAATATCAGAAAGCAGAAGTTCATTTCCATCCCAGTCTACATTCAGCGGTTCATCAATAGAAACCTCCATTTTTGTCTTATTGTTGCGTCTTAAATACATTAATATCTCATTTTCAATACATCTGGAAGCATAAGTCGCAAGTTTAATATTTTTTTCTGGATTGAATGTATTAATTGCCTTAATCAGTCCAATGGTTCCAATGGATATCAGGTCTTCTACGCCGATACCCGTATTGTCAAATTTCTTCGCAATGTAGACAACCAGTCGCAGATTATGCTCTACTAAAATGGCCTTTGCTTCTGAATCCCGTTCGGTTCCAAGACAACCGATTACCGCAGATTCTTCTTCCGCATCCAAAGGAGCCGGCAGTACTTCTGCTCCTCCAATATAATGAATGTCACCTTTTTGTCCAAGCAGCATCTGTTTCAAATCCGGAATCACCCGGAACTGAAATTTATTTGGTAATGAAATTTTTAAAAGCATTGACGTTCCCCCTGTTATTGAATTTCAAATTTACATTCAGGTGTTCTATACATGCAAAATCACCTGATATTTTCCCTGTGACGACAATTTTCCCGGATACAGTCCGATTAATACATTTTCCCTTCGAACTGGTTTCTCTCTCATATCTGTCTCTAGATAATCCACTGTAACGGTAATTAAAAGCCCGTTTTCCCTGCCTATTGAGTGAAATGGCACCATTCTGGGTGCTAAATGACTGTCCGCTTCTACTGTTTCCTGTGAGAATCCCTGTTCCATAAACAGTTCCAATGTCTGTTTCTCTTTTTCTGAAAATAAGTTCTTTACAAATTCATACTCCGCAATAAATACCGGACGTCTGGTTACTGGATCAAGCAGCAGGTTTCCGGTATCAACAAGTCCTAGTCCATTTACCTGATTTTCTCTATATCCAATCGAAACTTCATGAAATAATTTACTTTTTTTTACAGTCTGTTGACGCAGAGCACCACACAGAGGCAGAAATACAATCATGCATCCTGCCGCCTCCATCAAATTCCAGACAGTTATCCTGCTCCACACGGAGTAAAACGGTATATTTTTTATCAGCTGATTTGTTACTTTGTGATAATAGATAAAATCGCACAGACCATTCATAAGAAAAGCAGTAAGATAAAGTTCTAATACCTGCGTAGCAAAAATTCGAATTCCCTGATAGCCAAATGCAGTCAGCAGCATTCCCCAGCCTGTCAGTATATAAAACAACACTACTCTAAGAACAGGTGGAATATCTGCCATCATAAGTGACAGGCAACTCCCACATCCTCCTAAAAGCGCTGCCAGCGACATTTTTATATATGTACTGTTACATCTCCCTATCTTCTTTACAATTGCAAGCAAAGTAAAGTCCATACACACATTGACGAAAAAATAAACATCAATATAAACTGTTAAATGCAATGTTCACCTCCTGTACCTCACTTCCATTAGCTATTATAAAACAAGTGGTCCTTTAAATATGTCACAATATGGAAGTATATTCCTGTTTTTCATTTCCTTTTTTTTACATTATTCATGTCCAGCCCATCTCTTCTCATGGTTTAAGGTGGAAATCTAACATATTAACCCACTCTCTGATAAACTGGGCGCATTTCTCAGCCTTATAACTATTGCTTACATCCTAGATACGACAGGTGAGTTCTTCCATCCTCTTCTTAATCTTTGCAGAGGATTTCACATGTGGTTTTGCCTTGTATGAATACATTCGGATGTCAACCAGATACTTTCTTACAATAGAGCAAACAAAAAGACCTCGTTCTTAAAAACGAGATCTTCTAATTTCTATAAGCGATTCTATTACCCTTACCTATTTATTATGATTTCTCTGTAAAAATTCTGGAATCTTAATTCCGCCATGTTCAGATTCTGGCTTTAACACTGGTTTCACTGGTGTTGGATTATAGCCATAGTTCTGAGTCGGTGCACTATGAGGAATAAATGGTCTCTGAGTTGGTGCCTGCTTTGCTGCAACTGCACTGGAATTTACAGTATACTGCTGCTGTGGCTGTGGTTCTGGATTTATCTGTGATTTAAAACCATAAGACTGTTTCGTCGCTGCAGCGTTCACAAAATTTGGAGTTGCAATCGGAGAACCCTGTTCTTCTAAACCGGTAGCAATAACAGTAATAACAGCCTGATCTGGTGTTGTTTCATCGTACATCGCACCAAAGATAATGTTTGCAGATTCACCTGCCAGCTCCTGTACATAAGTAGCTGCTTCGTTAGCTTCAAACAGACTGACATCTCCGGATACATTAATAATAACATGAGATGCACCTTCAATAGTTGTCTCAAGCAATGGACTGGAAATTGCAAGTTTTACTGCATCTACACACTTCTCATCACCATGTCCCACACCAATACCAATATGTGCAATACCCTTGTCCTTCATTACAGTCTGTACATCCGCAAAGTCGAGGTTAATCAGACCTGGTACATTAATTAAGTCTGTAATCCCCTGAACACCCTGCTGTAATACTTCATCTGCTTTTCTTAAGGCATCTGGCATAGTAGTTCTTCTATCTACGATTTCAAGTAATTTATCATTTGGAATAACAATCAGCGTATCCACATTTTTCTTAAGACGTTCAATACCACTAATCGCATTATTCATTCTGGTCTTTGCTTCAAAACGGAATGGTTTTGTAACAATTCCGACAGTCAGGATTCCCATTTCTTTTGCAATCTGTGCTACAACCGGTGCTGCACCTGTACCGGTACCACCGCCCATACCACAGGTTACAAAAACCATATCGCATCCTTTTACTACATCAGCTAATTCTTCGCGGCTTTCTTCTGCAGCCTTTTCCCCAACTTCAGGCTGTGCCCCTGCTCCTAACCCCTTTGTCAGTTTTTCTCCAATTTGAATGCAGGTCGGCGCCTTACACGTCTTTAAATGCTGTTTATCTGTATTTACACAGACAAAATCAACCCCCGCAATACTTTCTTCAATCATTCTATTAACAGCATTATTGCCTGCGCCCCCAACACCAACAACTAAAATCTTAGCCGCTGATTCAGGCTCGTTCGTTTTAATTTCAAGCAAGGTACTTCCTCCTTTATTCTATATAAAAAATCCCTATTTTTCTGCCCAACTGCATAATAGCTCTATTAAACACTAATTTCTATACTATATAATATATTTTTTCCTATAAATAATCAACCCTTTCTTCAATAAAAATTAATTCTCGCGTAAAATGACATCGTCCTGCCCTTCCTTGTAATCCTGCATGTCCAAAACTCCTGTAAGCTTCTTCTGCTCTGCAAGAGACAACAGATTTTTCAGGTTTGCAATCTGCACATCATAACTTTTCTGCTTTCCAAAAAGGACTTTTATATCACCAGAATACAGAGTTACTTCCTTATTATAATTAAAATATATTTTATCAATGTCTAATTTATGCCTCTGAATTAATAAAGATATGTCCAAAATGGTGTCAAATATAGAATCATCGTCGACAGAAAGCTTGTCATAAAGCTTCATTTTCTGAAAGGATACACCAGTAACCAACGGAATATCTTCCATCCGCTTATTGGATATTTCTACGATAACACCATCCTTATCCAGATACAAGTATTCTCCCATATATTTTATGCATGAAATTAATGATTTTTCATATATATTAATATGAATTTCTTTTGGGCTTATAAAATCAAGTTCATATCCGTCTACAAACGGAATATTCACATTCTTAAAGTATTTATACTTCAGATAAAATATCAGTGTATTTTCATCCAACACACTTTTTTCAAATCGTTCTGTAATATCATCTTCTGTATAAAAACTGCATCCTGTTACATGAAGGGTTTTCAAACGAAAAAAGGCAGCCAGGGCGATTAGAAGCATACCTAGAAACACACATACAAGAAACAGGATAACAGATACTTTTTTCTTTTGTATTTTCAGTTTATTCTTCCAGAATACACTACTCATCTTATCATACTCCTATTTAAAATTCTCAGGAAACTTTATGAAATACGTAGAATATGAGCGCCAAGTTTCTGCATCGTTCCAGCAATATCTTCGTATCCACGTTCAATATACTGGATGTTGGATACTGTTGTCATTCCTTCAGCCATCAGTCCGGCGATGATTAATGCCGCACCACCTCGTAAATCAGATGCACTGACACTGGCACCATGCAGGGTATTCACACCATGAATAACGGCTGCTCTTCCATCTACATATATGCCTGCTCCCATTTTTTTCAGTTCCGGAACCGTTTTAAAACGTCCTTCAAACAGATTTTCAATTATAATACTGGTTCCCTTTGCCTTTGTTAGAACAGCCATTGTCTGGGACTGCATATCCGTCGGAAATCCAGGATATGGTCTGGTACGGATTAAATCTACTTTTTTCACTTTACCGGATGCTTTCACATAAACACCGGTTTCTGTATTTACCAGGAGAACCCCCATTTTCTGATAAATATCAAACACTTCGCCTAAATCACCTGCACATGCTCCATCAATATGAATCTCTCCACCTGTACCTGTAACAGCTGCCAGATACGTACCAAATACAATCCTATCGCTCGGTGCCTGATATGTGGTTCCATGGAGTTTTTTTACTCCCCGGATTACAATCTTTTCTGTTCCAGCACCGGCAATTTCAGCACCCATACTACAAAGAAAGTGGCATAATTCCTTAATTTCCGGTTCTTTTGCCGCATTATAAATGACCGTAACACCTTCTGCCAGAACTCCTGCCAGAATAATATTTTCTGTAGCACCAACACTTGGGAAATCCAATACATGTTCGCAGCCTGTCAGCTGATTTGTTTTCAGTGTAATCCATTCTTCTTTTTCTTCTACTTCTACATTCATCTTTCGAAATGCATTTAAATGCAGATTAATCGGGCGTGCTCCAATGGAACAGCCTCCTGGATAACTGATTAATACATTCTTTTCCCTGCCAAGCATGGAACCTGCTAAAATAATAGAGGAACGCATTACTCTTGCATGACTTTCCATAATTCTTACTGAATTTATAACAGCCGGGTTAATAACAATTGCTTTGTCTTCCCAGTGTATATCACATCCAATTCCTTCTAACAGTGATATCATTCCAAGTACATCACTGATTTTGGGACAATTTTCAATACGAATACTCTCTTTACAAAGAACAGACGCTGCAAGCATCGGCAGAACGGCATTCTTAGAACCCTGTACCGTAATTTCGCCAGACAGCTTCGCGCCTCCTTCTACCTGAAATAATGCCATAGGGCACACCCCATATAGCCAATAATATACTAATAATATATGAGGGGTTTTGCTGTTTGTGCATTCTTTTATGCCCGTTCCGACCGAATCTGATTCGAAACACTAAGTGCTACGCCCATTTCTGCCAGAAGAATCGCAATGGAAGTCCCTCCATAACTGATAAATGGAAGTGGAATACCAGTAGACGGAATCGAATTGGATACAACTGCTATATTTATGACAACCTGTACAGCAATGTGAATTAAAATTCCTGTACAGATAAGTCCACCATATAAATCCGGCGCATTAATGGAAATAATAAATAAACGCCAGATTAACAGAACAAACAGCAGAATAACTGCTACTGCTCCAAACAATCCAAGTTCTTCACAAATAATAGAAAAAATCATATCATTATGTGACTCTGGGATAAAACCAAGTTTCTGCATGCTATTTCCAAGTCCGGTACCAAAAATACCGCCAGATGCAATTGCATACAATCCCTGTAAAATCTGAAAGCCCTGGGAATGATTTTCCACATCCAGCCATACCTGGATTCGTACGCTTCGGAACTGATCTCCTAAAAGTATGTATGCTCCAACTAATAAAGCAAACAAAATTCCAAAGAAAAAATAATACCACTTTTTCTTACTTGCCACAAAACAAATTCCAACGGATATTGCAGAAACAACAAGAGCCGTACTTAAATTTTCTTTTGCAATCAGGGCAATTAATGGTGCAATAAATACCATAACCCGGACAAATCCACCTACCCGGTTCAAACTCTTTGGGAGTACATTTACTACATATGCCACAAATAAAACTGCCGCAATTTTCGATAACTCCGACGGCTGGAACGTCCCAAATGGTCCAAGACTAATCCATCGTCTTGCACCATTGATTTTCATACCAAAGAACGATACATACATCTGAAGTATCAAGGCTGCAATATAAATCGCAGTCACCAGCTTCATATGAATGACTGGTAGTTTTTTTATATAAATATGGTAATCAATTTTTGATACAGCAATCATCGCAATAATTCCTATGACTACTGCGACAAGCTGTTTCTTTAAAAAATATGCAGAATCTGAAAATTTCACCTGTGCTGTGTAAGAGCTTGTGCTGAAAATCATGACCAGTCCAAAACAGGACAGAAAGATTGTCAGCAGCAACAGGCTGTAATCATAATAATTATTCATTTTTTTCTTGCTTTGTCGTCTATCCCTACTTCTTTCAGGCACTGTTTAACACTCCTTGAATCAAAATCTTACGCACAGGAAATTTCCATGCATCTCTTTCTAATCTTATAAATTATTGGCTAAATCCTTAAAGATACGGCCACGCTGTTCATAACTTTTAAACATGCCCCAGCTTGCGCATGCTGGTGATAGTAGAATACAGTCTCCGCTGTCTGCGTTTTTGTAACAGATATTTACTGCTTCTTCCAAGCTGTCTGCAAGAACCGTTTTATCAAAACCACATTTTGCTGCCGTCTCCTGAATTTTTTCTCTTGTCTGGCCAATCAGGACAAGAAGTTTTACTTTTCCATTGAATGCTTCAATCCACTCAGTAAAATCTGCATTTTTATCATAACCTCCACCAATCAGCAGAGTTGGAGATTCCATTGCCATAATACCACGAATTGCAGCATCTGGATTCGTTCCCTTCGAATCATTATAGAACTTCACGCCATTCTTTTCACAGACATATTCAATACGATGTTCTACGGCTTTGAATGTACAGCATACCTTACGGATAATATCCATAGGAACCCCCATAGATACTGCAATCAAAACTGCAGCCATAACATTTTCATAGTTATGGGTTCCAAGTAAAGTTAAGTCGGAAGTTTTACATACTTTTACTTCTTCACTGCCATCGTTATAAACAATATATTTATCTTCTGTTAAATAAATACCTTTGGATAACTTTTGTTTACTTGAGAAAAACAGCACCTGTGGCTTCAGGCTTTCTGCTCTCTCTCTTAAAATCTCATCCTCATAATTCAAAATACAAAAATCCTGTTCGCTCTGTGCGTCTGCAATATGGAATTTTGTATCAATATACGTTTTCATTGTATGATGGCGGTCAAGATGATCCGGCGTGATGTTTAAAACAGCACTTACTGCCGGATGGAAATCATACGTCGTCTCCAGCTGGAAACTACTGATTTCGGCTACTACAATAGACTCCTCTTTCGTAGAAAGCGCAACGTCTGTGTATGGATTTCCAATGTTCCCAACAACAAAAACGGATTCATAATAGGCTTTCATAATTTCGCCGACTAAGGAAGTTGTTGTTGTCTTTCCGTTTGTTCCGGTGATTGCTATAACTTTTCCTTTGGCACACTGATATGCAAGCTCAATTTCACCGATTACAGGTATATTCTTGTTCTTAAATTCCAGAACCATAGGAGAATCCACAGGAACACCAGGACTGATTACTACCAGATCTGTTTTTTCTATTATGTCTTTCCCTAACGTGCCAATTACCACATGTACTCCATCTGGTGTTTTCTGACTGATTTCCTCTGCATTCAGTTTTTCGTTTGCATCAAATAAAATAACCTCTGCCCCCTCACTGTCTAAAAGGGATGCTGATGCAGTTCCACTCTTTCCTGTTCCTATTACTACTACATTTTTGTTATTTAACGTCATCATCTTTTCCTCCATCCACAATTACATAGCTGCGTATGCAACCAGGCAAAGAAGCCCTGTAATTATTGAAAATACTGTAACAACTCTTGTTTCTGACCATCCACATAATTCAAAGTGATGGTGGATCGGAGTCATTTTAAAAATTCTTTTTCCATGCGTAATCTTAAAATAAGAAACCTGTAACATAACAGATACAGATTCCATTAAATAAATGAAACCTACTATTACAATAAAGAATGGCATCTTTAGCATATAGGCTGCTGCTGCTACAAATCCACCAAGTGCGAGGGAACCCGTATCTCCCATAAATACTCTTGCAGGATAAACATTGTATACAAGAAAACCTAATAAAGCACCTGTTACGGCACATGCAATTGGAGAAATTCCATTTCCTGTACCAATTGCTACTACAGCGAAGAACGTTGAAATACAGGCTGTAACACTGGTCGCAAGGCCATCCAGTCCATCCGTTAAGTTCGCACCATTTACAGTTCCAATTACAACAAAGAACATTAATACAATAAAGAAGGTCTTTGGAAGAGTAATCATTCCATAGAACGGAATCAATGTATCAGTTCCAAGACTGCTCTTATTCAGAACATAATAACAAAATACTGCGGTTACAACAAACTGACCAAGCATTTTCTGCCATGCACGTAAACCAAGAGAACGTTTCATAACCACTTTAATATAATCATCCAGAAAACCAATCAATCCAAAACCAAGTGTTACAAACAGCACTGGAATGATTTGTTTATGTGTTCTGGTAAAAAGAAGGGATGTGATTAATACACTGCATAAAATAATCAGTCCCCCCATAGTAGGAGTACCTGCCTTCTTTAAATGAGACTGCGGTCCTTCATCACGCACATACTGTCCAAACTTGAGTTTTTTCAGGAATGGAATAAATATTGGGCTTAATACCACACTAATAGCAAATGATATTAAAACTGGAAGTATAATTTGAAACTCCATTAAAATTCACCTCGTAATTATCATAAGTATTGTTTGTCTGTAACCGACGGCTACATCAACTACACTATTATATTCTATCTTAATTTCATTATCAAGAGAGATTTCTACTCATCTAGGTTTTGCTGTCCCTTTTTCCCGGCATCTGCCACCGCCTGTTTCTCTACACCAAGATACGGAAGAACATTTTCAAATACCTCTTTGACAACAGGAGCTGCTATGGTTCCGCCGTAATAAACTCCCTGTGGTTCATCAATTAGCACAATTGCAATAATCTTTGGATTATCTGCCGGTGCAAATCCTAAAAACGATGAAATATACTTATTGCTGCTTCGCGGAAGCTTTTCAGATGTTGCTGTTTTTCCACCAATTCGGAAACCTTCGATATAAGCATTTTTACCACTTCCTTCTGCTACAACAGATTCTAACAGCATACGCATGGTTTTTGAGGTATCCTCAGAAATTGCATGTTCCTTGATTGGATAATCTATTTTTTTTACCACGGTACCATCCGCATTTGAAACCGACACTCCAAAATGCGGTGTCACAAGAGTTCCTCCATTTACAATAGCACTCGCTGCACGAAGCAGCTGAAGCGGTGTAATCTGAAATCCCTGACCAAAGGACATAGTTGCAAGCTCCACTGGCTTGACATCCGAAATTTTATGCATAATGGAATTGGCTTCACCAGGTACATCAATTCCGCTTCTCTCAAATAATCCAAGCTTCCGAAAATTTTTATACATTCCCTGGGCGCCAACCCTGGAACCAACTTCCATAAATACTGGGTTACATGAATTCTGGATGCCCTGTACGAATGTCTCCGCACCATGCCCACTTGTTTTATGACATCGGATTCTCCTGTCTTCTACAATCTTGTAGCCTGGACAGTTGAATTTATCCGTCAGTTTAACCACCTTTTCTTCCAGAGCTGCTGTAGCTGTAACTGTTTTAAACGTAGAACCAGGTTCATAGGAATCACTAATACAGCCATTTCTCCACATCTGATTCAGTAAATCATTCATTTTTTTATTACCAGATGTAGAACCTGCATCATAATTCAACGTATATGGCTTATTCAGATTAAACTCCGGATAATTTACCATCGCATAAATTTCTCCATTTTGTGGATTCATGCAAATGAATTTTACGTTATCTGCCTGCTTTTTCTCACAGACTTTTTTTGCAGCCTGCTCTGCAAACTTCTGAATATTTACATCTATGCTTAAAGTCAGATTATTTCCCGCAATAGGTTCCACTCTGTTCTCAGCTGCATTTTTAATTTCAACCCCCCTGGCATTGGTCAATGTCAGAATGGTTCCGTCAATGCCATGAAGATATTTTTCATAGGCAACTTCCAGACCAATAATTCCCTGATTATCACTTCCTGTAAATCCAATTACTTTTGATGCAAGAGATTCCAGCGGATAATAACGTTTATAATCTTCATCAATCATAACACCATCCATATCATATTCCCTGATTTTATCTGCCAGTTCCTTCGTAACATTGGACTGGATTCTTTCAATCGAGGAGATTTTTTCCACCCGTTTTCTTACCTTTTCTTCTGGTAAATCCAGTTCAGAAGAAAGAATCTGAATGACTTTCTCTGGCTCCTTGATCTGGGAATGGATGACTGAAATGGTACAAACCGGTTTATTGTTGGCTAGTTCTACTCCGTTGCAATCCAGAATTTTTCCTCGTTCGGCTTTAATTGAACGTTCTCTCTCGTGAACCTGTTTGGCCAGGACGCCATAATGATCTGATTGGTATATCATTAAATAAGCCAGCCTTCCCGTAAGTCCCACACATGCAATCAAAATAAAAATCAGTAATGCAGCTAAATTTCTCCGGTTAAATGTTTTATTGTGCAACGCAAACATCCTTATACTCGTTATCAATTTATTCTATTAACCGGATGATTAGATTATGTTACAGAAAACGATTTATTGTCCGTTTTCACCAGAATTCTGGGTATCTTCTTCCTGTCTTTCCATATTTTGTTTTACAGAAGGCAGTTCTGCATCCTGTTTTGCACCTGCCTCATCTCCAACCGTCTTGTTCACTTCACCCTCTGGTGTTACCCCGTTTTCTGTCTTATTGGACTTTTTTTCCTCTTCCTGTTTCTTAGATTGAGCCGCAGCTTCCTTTTTCTTTTTCTTTTCCACTGCTTTTTCCGCTTTCGTCTTTGACTTTGGAATATCAAGGAATGGGAAAATCTCTTCTGCAATATCATGGAACAGCTGAGTTGCATAGGTACTATGCGCCTGATCTGCCACGTGCGGCTCATCAATTACAACATAAATCATAACCTGCGGATTATCCATTGGTGCAAAACCAATAAAAGATACCAGATATTTTCCATTTCCACGAGGGTATTTTTCTGCTGTACCAGTTTTACCACCGATAGCATATCCATCAATCTGGGCAACGGTTGCAGTACCGTCATTTACAGTATCTAGCAGATACTGCCTGATTAATTCACTGGTATCCTCAGAAACCGTTTTCTTAATTACAACCGGCTCCTTGGATTCAATTAATGCTCCTGTACTACTGTTAATTTCTTTCAAAATATGAGGCTCAATATAATTTCCTCCATTTACAAGAGAAGAATTTGCTGCCGCAATCTGAAGCATGGAACATTTAAAACCTTGTCCAAAGGTTGAAGTTGCAAGTTCTGTTGGTCCAAGCTGTTCCTCATTAAACAGATAACCTGTCGTTTCCGCCGGCAGATCAATTCCTGTCTTGGAACCAAACATAAAATTCTGCTGTTCTTTATAAAACTTCTTAACTCCGAGCTTTTCTCCTATCTGCATCAAAGCAGCATTACAGGAATACATTAAGGACTCCCCTAATGATACCGTACCATGTCCGACTCTGGATGCACAGCGGATCTTCACACCTGCTACCATATGGTAGCCAGGGCAGTAAAATTTCGTAGATTTTTTTACCACGCCCTCTTCCAGTGCAGATGCAACTGTTATCGGCTTATATGTGGAACCTGGTTCAAACATATCGCTGACAACGAAGTTTCTCCAAATCTGATTTAAAGCATCCAGCTTTGCCTGTTCATCCATTTTTGCAAGCTGCTTTTCTGTATAAAATCCTGTTAAATCTTTTGGATTGTTTAAGTTGTACTGTTCACCAGATGTCATGGCGTAAATCTCCGCTGTCTGAGGATTTGTTACCAGAACAGCCGTATTATTACTTCCCGTGCTTTTATTAAATTCAGCTACTTTCTTCTCCACAATGGATTGAATCTGTGCATCTAATGTAGTTACAATAGTATTTCCATTGACCGCATCTTTTACTGTTCTCTGTAAATTCAAATCGGAATCAAAATAACCGTATTCTCTGCCGTCCTCTCCCGTCAGTTCATCATTATAATAAGATTCAATACCTGTACTCATACCAGATGTAGTAAATCCAACTACATCACATGCGAGAGTATTATACGGGTATACACGTTTATAATCTTCTTCAAACCAGATTCCCTGAATGTTCTTATCCTTATCCTGCATTTTCTTAAATGTCTTTACTTTATCAGCCTCAATAGATTTTTGGAAAACAACATATTGAGAAGTTGGTTTCTTTTCGAGAATCTCCTCGATTTCCTCTGCTTTTATTCCAAAGCTTTTCTCCAGGGCTTTGAGCGTTGGTTTCTGATACTCTTCCTTGGATAGTAATTTCTTTGGATCCAGAATAAGATTATAAACGCGGATACTCTGTGCTAACACAGTCTGGTTCCTGTCTAAAATGGATCCCCTCTTATATGCAATGGCATTGCTGACATATGTCTGCTGTGAAAGTACTCTCTTTTCATATTTATCTCCAACACTGTAATTTAAATACAATAATCTTCCAATTAATATCAGAAAAAGTACAATTATTGCACCAAATACAAACAGAAGATTTGTCTGCATGAATATGCCAAATTTTTTTATTCTCTTTTTACCGGTTTTATCTTTCATAAATCCCCCTAATGCCTCTTAGTGCTTCTTTAACTTTTTAATCATTTTTTTCAGTAAGTTGTCTTTTTTCGCTTCAGGGATATCTGCATACTGCTTCACAAAATCGCTTTCCATTTTTTTATACGTAATGATCTGCTTTTGCTTCGGATGAACCATTCCAAGTTCTTTGGTTGCAATACGATAAACATAAGATAAATCGACGTCCGAATCAACCTGTTCCAGAGCAATCTGATTTTCATCCTTTAACGTAATAATTTCGCTTTGTAAGGATGCAATTTCCTTGCTTATGCTGGTTACATCACCACGGACTTTTAGATAAGAAATACAGACACCAAACGTCAGGCCGACTAGAGCAGTCAGAAATAAAAATGTACCAAGCTGCATTCTTGTCTCTTCCTCCCGTTTAAGCCTTCTTCTTCTCTGTTCTCTGTTTCTCTTCTGTCTTCTCTGTAACTCTCTTCGTTCAAGCCAATCGTCCATGGACTCTTCGTAAGACTGAGCTGGCTGGCTGTTTAACTTTCTTGCTGCACTTCCGTCTGTGACGTATTTATTCTTTTGGTAACTGTTCTTCATACTCTCCCTCCTTTACGTTTCGCTCTTTTGTACCGTAAGCTTATTCTGCTTTCTCAAAGACTCTGAGTTTTGCACTCTTTGATCGTCTGTTGTATTCTAATTCCTCTTCACTTGGAAGTACTGGCTTTCTCGTAATGACCTTGCCTTTTGACTTTCTTCCACATACGCAGACTGGGAATCCCGGTGGGCAGATACATGGATTCTCCGCATCCCGGAAAATATTCTTTACAATTCTGTCTTCGAGAGAATGGAAAGTAATGATACAGATTCTTCCGCCTGGATTTAACAAATCAATCATTGTATTTAATGTATCTTTCAAAACATCCAGTTCATGATTTAATTCAATTCGAACCGCCTGAAATGTACGCTTTGCCGGATGGCCTCCAGTTACACGGAATTTCATTGGAATTGCTTCCTTTATAATCTCAGCTAACTGAGTAGTTGTCTCAATCGGCTGTTTTTGTCTTGCCTGAACAATATGTTTGGCTATGTTCTTTGCAAATTTATCTTCACCGTAGTCACGGATAATCTTGTACAGCTCCATTTCACCATAATCATTCACAATATCTCTAGCTGTCTGTGAATTTCTCTGATCCATACGCATATCAAGAGACGCTTCTACATTATAGGAAAATCCTCTCTCTACTGTATCTAACTGGTAAGATGATACGCCAAGATCCAGTACAATCCCATCCACTGCTTCGATTCCCAGGTTGTTAAGTACTGTTTTCATATTACAGTAATTATCCCGGACAATCGTTACGGTATCTCCAAACTCTTTTAATCGCTCTCCTGCAGCCTGTATCGCTGCTTCATCCTGATCAATTCCGATAAATCTGCCTGTCCCATGTAACCGGCTAAGGACCTGATAAGCATGTCCTCCTCCACCTAATGTTCCATCGACATATGTTTTTCTTTCACGGACATTTAAATTGTCTATTGTTTCCTCTAATAATACTGATACGTGCTTAAATTCCATTTTTGTTCTTTCCTTCCTTTTAGAAACTCAAACCAAACTCAGACATATGATCTGCAATTTCATCCATATTTTCATAACTGTTATTAGCATCCCAGCGCTCTTTACTCCATAATTCTATTTTGCTCAAAACTCCTACAAATACTACATCCTTTTCTAACCCAGCATGTTCCCTCAATTTTGTTGGAAGCAGTATTCTTCCTTGCTTATCTGGCTCTACCATAGCGGCACCTGCCATAAAATAGCGCTGTAACTGTCTGGCTTCTTTATTCCCAGGAAGTTTCTTAAGTTCGTTTACGAAGTTCATCCATTCTTCATTCGGGTACACAAATAAACAGCCATCTAAGCCTAGCGTTACAACGAACTCCTCGCCTAATTCAGCTCGAAATTTAGATGGCATGATGATTCTGCCTTTGGCATCAATCGTATGATTATATTCACCCATGAACATGAACTCCACCTGCCTTAGCATGTTTCACTTTTTGGAGGGATAATCCACCACTTCCCACCACTTTGCTCCACATGTGTTATAATTTTAAACCTTTTTTAATAAATGATCAAGTTAAACGTAAAAAAAATAGCAAATAATTACGACATAAAGTTGTAACTATTGCTATTTTTTTAAGCTGTTTTTTAAGCATATTGTCTAATTATTTTAGTTTTTGCACTCTTTTTCTTCCGACTAAAGTCCCACATACAGAAATGGCAACTAATAATCCAGCCAGCAGCTGTGAAACCGGAATACTAGTTCCCCACAGCAGAAGCTGATCGGTACGAAGTCCTTCAATCCAAAGCCTTCCCAAACCATATCCTCCAAGATACCAAAGGAAAAGTTCTCCGTCAAACTTTTTATGATTTGTATAAAGAAGAATCACGATTAATACCATCAGGTTCCATACAGATTCATAAAAAAACGTTGGGTGCACCTGAATAAAACCATCCACCACATGTCCTTCCAGTTTCTGGGCAGATGCATCTGACATATGAAGCACTGCTTCACTCCATGGAAGTCTCATGGCAAACAGATTATCGGTATAACCACCGAATGCTTCCTTATTAAAGAAGTTCCCCCATCTTCCAATAATCTGCCCAACTAAAAGACCTGCACATGCAGTATCTGTCAATAACCAGAACGAAAGCTTTTTTACTCTGGAATAAACATAAGCTGTCAGGACTCCACCAATGACACCACCATAAATAGCAAGTCCGCCAGTTCTTAAATTGAGTATACGAAGAGGATTATACGAAAATTCATCCCATGCAAAAATGACATAATAAATTCTCGCACCAATAACAGAAAAAATAACTGCGTACAAGGCAAAGTCAAGATAAATATCCTTGTCCTGGCCCGTTCGTTTTGCCTGCCACTCTGCCGTCAAATACCCAAGTATCATGCCAATTGAAATAATAATTCCATAAAATGCAATCCGGAAACCAAATATATCAAATCCACTAACAAGATTTTTTATATAAATTCCCAGATGGGGAAAATCTACCTCACATCCTGTCATGCAGTTTCACCATCCATTCTATACATTGAAACGGAATAATATGACATCACCATCCTGTACTACGTAATCCTTTCCTTCCAGACGAACAAGACCTTTTTCTTTAGCTGCCATCATGCTTCCACATTCTATTAAACTATCATAATCTACAATCTCGGCACGGATAAATCCACGTTCAAAATCTGTATGAATCTTACCAGCTGCCTGAGGTGCTTTTGTTCCTTTTTTAATTGTCCAGGCTCTTGTTTCCTGCTCTCCTGCTGTCAGATAACTGATTAAACCTAATAAAGAATAAGAAGCACGGATTAATTTATCGAGTCCAGATTCTTTCAATCCTAAGTCTTCTAAAAATTCTTTTTTCTCATCATCATCTAATTCAGAAATTTCCTGTTCAATCTGTGCACAGACTACAAATACCTCAGAATGTTCATTTTCTGCAAATTCACGAACACGTTTTACGTTTTCATTATTCGCACCATCATCTGCAAGATCATCTTCACTTACATTTGCCGCATAGATTACCGGTTTAGCTGTCAGTAACTGGTATCCCTTCAGCCATTCGATTTCATCTTCATCTTCAATAGAAAGGCTCTTCGCCATCCTTCCTTCTTCCAGATGAGCTTTCAGACGCTGGCAGAATTCAACTTCCTTCGCAAGTTCTTTGTCATTTCTTGCACCTTTCGAAGCTCTTGCAATTCTTCTTTCAATCATTTCCATATCAGAGAAGATTAACTCTAAGTTAATGGTTTCAATATCTCTTAATGGATCAATAGATCCATCTACATGGATAATATTTGTATCTTCAAAACAACGTACAACATGAACGATCGCATCTACTTCACGAATATTTGCAAGGAACTGGTTTCCAAGCCCTTCTCCTTTAGAAGCACCTTTTACAAGTCCTGCAATATCAACAAACTCGATTGCAGCTGGTAAAACCTTCTTTGAGTTGTACATTTTGCTTAATACGTTTAATCTCTCATCTGGTACCGTAACAACCCCGACATTTGGATCGATTGTACAGAATGGATAGTTTGCAGATTCTGCTCCTGCTTTTGTTAATGAATTAAATAATGTACTTTTTCCTACATTTGGTAATCCAACAATTCCTAATTTCATAATGATACCTCTTTCTCTTTCTGTTAAGAATTCACTGTCTCAATCTCTTGCCTCTATTACAAGGAAAATTCCTTCTTTAAAGTCAATCACAGCTTCTTTCTCTGTCACTTCATTACTGATTCCTAAACTCTCACCCATCCGCATTGTCTTTTTACAAAGAGGATACTTAAATCCGGTAAGAGTTACATCTGTTACCTCTTGTGTAAATGGAATCAGAGAAAGATATGTTCCATACAGCCTGTCTTTCTGAAGTGTCATGCCTTTTTTAATCATATAAATTTTATTATATGAATCTATTATATATGTTTCCACCTGTGCTTGCAATGCCTTGTACAAAATATGGAGATTTCCAAGAGTATGATCAAGCCTGGTCCCAGTAGCACCAAACAGATAAATGCTTTCTGGATGCTTCTCTATGGCATACTCCAGTGCAATATCTGTATCAGTATTATCTTTTATAGGATCAAATGCCCGGATTTCAATTTCTGGTTTTCTCTGATATTCTGCTAAAATTTGTGGTTCAATCGTATCAAAATCCCCGACAATGTAATCAACCGTTAATTTTTCTTCCCATGCTGTCTTAAGTCCTCCATCCACACAAAGAAGCTTTGCATCTTTACATTGGCGGATATACTCTTTCAAGAGTTCTCTATCAATACGGCCTCCAGATAAAATATAAATCCGCTTGGGATTTTTCTTATTTTCTTTCGGATTCCACATGCCTAAACACCTCTTTGAATGCTTTTACATTTTCATCTGCATTTCCACCAAATACAGCAGTTCCAGCAACCAGCACATTGGCTCCGGCATAAAGAATCTCTTCTGCATTCGTAAAGTTTACACCACCATCAACCTGAATATCCGTAGAAAGCCCTCTTTCCTTTATCATATTGGAAAGTTCTTCAAGCTTTCGAATGGTAGATGGAATAAACTTCTGTCCGCCAAATCCAGGATTTACACTCATTAAAAGAACCATGTCCAAATCTTCCAGGACATAATCAAGTGCAGATAATGGAGTAGCTGGATTTAATGCCACGCTCGCTTTTACTCCTGCATCCTTAATTGCCATAACGGTACGGTTTAAATGACGACAGGCTTCTGCATGTACGGTAATTAAATCTGCACCGCATGCCACAAAGTCATCAATATAACGAGACGGTTCCTCAATCATCAGATGCACATCAAATTCTCTCTTTGTTACACTTCGTATGGATTTTATAACAGGCATTCCAAAAGAAATACTTGGTACAAAACTGCCGTCCATAACGTCAATATGAACCATTTCGGCTCCTGCCTTATCAATCTTTTCTACTTCACTTCCAAGTTTCGCAAAATCTGCTGCTAATAATGATGGTGCCAGTTTATACATGATATTCACCCTATCCTAGTATTTTCGTTGCTGCTTTAATTCTTCATATAATGCTACATAATTTTCATAACGGCTCCGGCTGATTTTTCCTTCTTCCAATACTGCCTTTACACCGCACTGTGGCTCATTTACATGAACACATCCATTAAATTTACAGTATGGTTCATACTGTTTAAATTCCGTAAAATAATCTTTTAATTCTTGATATTCAATTCCTTCAATATAAAGAGAAGTAAAACCTGGAGTATCCATAATGTAGGAATTTCCTGAAACGTGGAACAGTTCAGAATGTCTGGTCGTATGTTTTCCACGTTCAATTTTACGACTGATGTCCCCAGTTTCCATATTTGCTTCTGGTTTTACCTTATTAATAATAGAGGACTTTCCGACACCGGAAGGTCCTGCTAAAACAGTCGTTTTATTTTCCAGTAATGCATGAAATGCATCCATTCCTTCTTCCGTAACAGTACTTGTAAAAATTACCGGGTAACCACATTTTTCATACATTTCCCGTAATTCCTGCTCTTTTTCCAGTTCAATAATATCCCGTTTATTAAAACAGATGCTGCAGGGAACCCCCTGCTTCTGCATCATAATTAAAAAACGATCCAGCATATTAAAGTTAGGATCCGGCTTTGCCGCTGCAAAAATAATAACAGCCTGATCCACATTTGCTACAGCAGGACGGATTAATTGATTCTTTCGTTCCAGTACTTTAATAATATTTCCTGTCTGGGCTGATTTGTCAAGTACTTCAATCTCTACGTTATCGCCAACCAGAGGTTTTATCTTTTTATTCCGGAATACGCCCTTTGCCTTACATTCATACACCACATTCCCTGGTGTATGAACATAATAAAATCCAGCAATTCCTTTTACTATCTTTCCTATCATTTGCTTTCCACCTTAGTAAATGTTACCTTGATTGGACCCCCCACTGGTGTGCCATTTAAATACATCTGAAGTGATCCGGCGGATTCATCGAATCCTTCAAAACTAATGCTGAATGGGAATTGTGTTCCATCACACTCTTCACTATATACGGTCTTGGTATTACCGCTCTGGCTCAGTACAATTTCAATTTTTCCACTTTCATCATCTGATTCAAATGGATTATGGCTGATCGTTGCACTACTTGTATATTTATACGTTTTTTCCTCTTCCTTTTTTCCACGGCTGATGGTAATATTCACGCTGCTTCCCTGTTTTACACTGCTTCCAACCGTATAAGACTGCAAAATCACCTGATCTTTTGCAACATTGTCCGAATAATCAAAGGAAACCTTTCCAAGGGAAAGACCTGCCTTTTCCAGTGCAGACTTTGCCTGGCTTTCTGTCATTCCAGATAAATCTGGAACAGTACTGTTCTTCTGTTCTGGTCCTTTGCTGACATAAACTGTCACAGTAGAACCATAATCCACAGAACTTCCTGCAGAAGGATAGGTCTTTACAACATTTCCTTCATCAACCGTATCGCTGTATACCTGCTGTTTATATACACGGAATCCAGCGGATTTCAATGCACTTTCTGCGTTGCTGTAACTAGAGCCACGGACTTCTTTTACAGTTACCTTGCTGCTCACAGATGCACTTGGTGATGCCTCTGGTTTTTTACTGACAACCAGTGTAATAATAGTGCCTTCTTTTACTTCGTCTCCATCTTCCGGATCCTGTGAAATAACAACCCCATTTTCATAAGTAGTAGATTCCTGTGTTTCAATCTCAACTTTCAGATTCTTTGCAGATAAAATTTCTTCCGCATCGGACTGTGTTTCTCCAACTACTTTTGGGACAGAAACTTTTCCATCTGTATCAACAGATGCCTCTGGCGATGCCAATGCCTCTGTTGATGTAGTTGGTTCTTCCGGCAGTTCTACTTTACCATTTCCACCTAATACAACTTTTGCAATAATAAACACAATGATACAGATTAAAATAATTGCAGCAATGATTCCTCCAGCTACCATAAGCTTTTCTACTTTGGGATCTACATCACTGTCGTCCTCTTCCTCTGTTTCATCTTCTAATTCTTCTAATTCCTCTTCTGTCTCCGATTCTTCCGTTTCATGGAATACAGCCTGATTCGGTACTTCTTTGGATGCACTCTTAATATGGCTGATTTCGTCATCAGATATGTGAATCGTAGGTGAATCATTAATCACCATTGGCGGAATCTTTACAAAATCATCATTTGGATTTGTAATTGCCTTGCGCAGATCTTTAATCAATTCTGTAACGGATGTATAGCGTCTCTCCGGCTTCTTCTGCATACATTTCTGTACAATCTTATCCAAAGCAATTGGTATCTCTGGATCCACTTCCCGCAAAGGAACGGCTTCCCCCTGTATATGAAGAAGTGCAACAGAAATTGTATTATCTCCAGTAAATGGTACTCTTCCACATAACATTTCATACATCGTGATACCTAATGAATAAATGTCACTCTTTTCATCACTGTATCCACC
>CAKSBP010000048.1 GCA_934438135.1 uncultured Clostridium sp.
TCCAGTGAGGAGTTATTTCATTTTTTGTAACAAAAAGTGCCGTATTTATGCGGCTTGCGGCGTTTTGCAAACGCCTAAAGTGTGTTATTAGTAAGAGGAGTTGTTTCGTTCATAGAAACTAAAAGGAAGAAACAGAGCAACTATAAACCATAATATAATGAATCTGGGTGAAAAGTAGATGGGAATATTATTTTCTTTGTCTGGTCTTGATGGAAGCGGAAAAACAACACAGGGAAAGCTTTTGTATAACAGATGTAAAAAGGAAGGTATTAATGTTTATTATATTCATTTGAAAACAGTAAATTCCTTTCAAAACTTATCATATGTAAGCTCTAAAATAAGAAAATTTATCAGGGAACACCATATAAAGAATTCGGATGAGATAAAAAATATTACGAGTGCATTTATTTTTGTTAATAAAGTTGAGATGGAAATAACAGAGGCATGTCGAAAATATGATGTTACTATCGTTGACCGTTATCGAGAATCTGCAAAGTATTATCATTTGATGGAGGGAGGACTGTATTCAAGTATACTAGAAATATATGGAAGGATTCCGGATCCAGATGTGAATGTTTTTTTGGATTTGCGGCCGGAAAGGTGTTATCAGCGATTAATCGAGAGAGAAGAGTTGACGTTGTATGAGAAGCCAGATTCCTTAGAGAAGGCATATAACTTTTATAAGTCTATGAGTAAGGAATTTAAGTGGATTGATGCAAATCGTTCAAAAGAAATAATAGCAGAGGAATTATTTTCATTGATCGAGGAAAAGCTGCATTAGAGTTAATTTAATTTTGTTTTTAGAAAGAAAATGGAAACGATTAATGGAGGAAACATAATGATTGAGTTTGAAAATATTACAAAAACATATCAGGTGGCTAAGAGACAGGCTGGTTTTAAGAATGCTGTAAAAGCTCTGTTTTCACGTGATTATGAAACGATCCGGGCATTATCAGGTGTTAGTTTTAACATTCAGGATGGTGAAATGGTAGGTTACATAGGACCAAATGGAGCGGGAAAAAGTACAACAATTAAAATCATGTGCGGAATTTTAACCCCAGACGGAGGAACCTGCAATATTAATGGTTATACTCCATGGAAAGAGCGTAAAACATATGTTAAGGAAATTGGAGTCGTTTTTGGACAAAGAAGCCAGCTGTGCTGGGATGTGCCTATAATAGACAGTTTTGATCTGATTCGTGATATGTATTCGATTCCGGATGAACAGTATAGAAAAAATGTAGATGAACTATGTCAGCTGCTTGATTTGGGGGAATTGTTAAAGACACCTACAAGAAATCTAAGCCTTGGTCAACGTATGAGATGTGAAATTGCTGCTTCATTATTACATAATCCCAGAATACTCTTTTTGGACGAGCCTACCATAGGTTTGGATGCAGTGTCAAAATTGGCAGTAAGAAAATTTATAAAGGCTATTAATAAGGAGAGAAAAACGACGGTTATTCTCACTACTCATGATATGCAGGACATTGAAGCCCTGACGGAGAGAGTGATACTAATTGGAAAAGGGAAAATCCTATTGGATGGAAGCCTGGAAGAATTAAAGAAACATGTATCAGATAAAAAGCATCTTGTCATTAAATACAAAACAAGAACACCAGAATTGTGTAAAGGCATGGAGTTAACGGAAGCAAAGGAAGGACAGATGTCAATCGCACTGGATCCGTTAGAAATATCGGTACCAGAATGTATTACGTATTTTGCATCACAGACAGAGATATTAGATTTATCAGTCGCTGATATTACGGCAGATGAAATGGTTGCTGGTTTATATAAGGAGTATCGCATATGAAAATGTATATTAGTTTATTTCGAATACGGCTTATTAATAATATACAATACAGAGCAATTGCACTAGGAGCTATACTTTCTAATATTGTATGGGCATTTTTGGGAATCGTTATGTATTGTGAAGTGTATAAATCAGCAAATACGGCTTTGCCCATGGATTTTTCACAGACTGTATCATATATGTGGATGCAGCGTGCAATTATGCTTTTATTATCAGTTGTAGGAGCAGATGGTGAAATTTTCAGTGTAATCTCAGATGGTACGATAGCTTATGAGCTTGTTCGACCAATGAGTTTATATGGTAAGTGGTATTTTCAGGCCGCTGCAAACCGTGTTGCTGTTACAGCAGTGAATTGTCTGCCAATGCTGATTATTGCTTTTTTGTTTCCAGTACCATATAGGATGTCATTACCAGATAATTTCGGTCAGTTTATTCTATTTCTTATTTCGTTAGTATTGGCATTAGGGGTTGTTGTGGCATTTTCAATGCTGATGTTTATATCTTTATTTTATACAGTGGCCCAGAGAGGAATTAAGATAATTGTAACAGCTGTGACGTCCTTTCTTTCGGGTGGAATTATTCCATTGCCATTCTTCCCAAAAGAAATCCTTGGTGTTATTAAGTTTCTCCCGTTTTCAGCTATGCAGAATGTTCCGCTACTGGTTTATAGTGGAAATATAAAAGGGGTAGAAGCCATAGAAGGAATTGTATTTCAGATAGTCTGGCTTATAATACTGGTTATAATAGGTCAGCTTTTGATGCGGCGTTCACTCAAAAAGGTAGTTGTGCTAGGGGGATAAATTTGTATGAGAGTGTATTGGAAATTAATTCTTTTAAATTTGGAAAGTCAGATGCAGTATAAATTATCGTTTTTAATGACTGTTATAGGACAATTTGTTACATCATTTGTCGGAGTTTTTGGAGTTTCCTTTATGTTTGGTTACATGAGTGAAATAGGAGAGTTTAGTTATAATGAAGTACTTCTGTGTTTTGCTATTGTTACGTTAGCTTTTTCGATTGGTGAAACATTTGGCGGCGGTTTAGCAGTTTTTGCTGGGATTTTGGGCAACGGAGAATTTGATCGTGCCCTTGTCAGACCGAGAAATGTGGTATTGCAGTTATTGGCACCAAGAGTTGATTTTACTCGAATAGGATTACTATTACAGGCAGTACTCGTTCTAATTTATGCACTGCCATTATGTCACGTCGCCTGGAACTGCCAAAAGATTATTACAATCTGTCTTATGATAATCTGCGGAAGTATTTTATTTTTTGCATTGTTTCTGTTTAAAGCATCTTTTTCATTTTTTACAGTGCAGAGCCTGGATTTCCTGAACTTATTTACCTATGGGGCACGGGAGTTTGGAAAATATCCTTTTTCTATTTATGGAAAAGGAATATTAAATATATTAACCTATGTGATTCCTTTAGCTCTGTTTCAGTATTATCCATTATTGTATCTTTTGGATAAGAGAACAGAAGAGTATTATATGTTATTTCCAGTATTATCGCTGCTTTTCCTGATTCCATGCTATATCTTGTTTATGTTTGGAGTAAGAAGATATAAATCGACGGGATCGTGATTCGAAATGTTGTTTACAAAGGGAGGAGGAAATGAGAAAGTCTACAGTAGCATATATAAGTTATCTGCATAATAGTGGAGTTGCCATAGAAATAAATGATAAATTATTAATATTCGATTATGCAATGCACATGCCTGCTGAACATGGAGCAGGTCTAACAGCTGGAATAATATTGCCTGAAATCTTCAAAGAAAAATCCAAGGTATATGTATTTGTTAGTCATAGTCATTATGACCATTTCAATACTGCCATCATGGACTGGGGAAAACAGTATAGGAATGTGACATACATTTTATCAGATGATATTGTCAGAGAAGAACCAGCACATTATCTTCACGAAGGAGATACAATTACGGATCCAGGCATAGAGATAACAGCTTGTCCAAGTACGGATATTGGTGTAAGCTTCTTGGTTAATGTGGAGGGCTTTACAATATTCCATGCAGGAGATTTGAATTTGTGGCATTGGGAATCTGATAGCAGAAATGTCTATCGAATAGCGAAATATGCATTTAAAAAGGCTCTGAATTTTTTTGATAATCCTGAAATAGATATAGCGTTTTTTCCTGTAGATCCACAAATAGGAGGGAAGTATTATGAAGGTGCAGAATATTTTTGTGAAAAATTGAAACCTAAAATTTTTGTTCCTATGCATTTTGGATTTCAATTCGATGTATGTGAGAAATTCTGCAGTTTGATGGATTTACCAGAAATGAAAGTATGGTGTATCAGAAAAAGAGGAGATCAATGTAAAGTAATAAAAAGTAATAAAATAATTTTGGAGGAAAATAAAATGAGTAAAAGTGAAATAGGTAACCAGATTTTTAGCCTTATTGAGGAAGTATTAAATGAGGAAAGTAAGAAGATAAAATCTTTTGACGACGACATCTCTGAAATCCTTGATTCTGTTGGATTTGTTACTTTAATTGTGGAAATAGAAACATTTTTCGATATTGAAATCAATGATGATGATTACGAAGTATATAAAATCAATACAATTAATAAACTGGCAGATTTGGTAGAAACCTATATGGAAAAGAAAAATTAACAGAGGGCTATGTAGTGTGAAAATTGATAAAAAATTTAATGCCATGCAGGTAGAAAAGCTGAAGCAGCTGCTTACGGATAATCGGGAAAATTATCGTGTGGATCTGCATTTACATACCAGCTATTCTGCAGACGGCATTCAATCAGTAGAACAGGCATTCTGTCATGCGAAGGAAAACCATTTTGATATTATCTCTATCACAGATCACGATTCCATTCTTGCCTATAACGAGATTCTGTCCAGCGGTTTGTATATGCGTGAAGACATGCCAATTGTGATACCTGGCATAGAATTTACTGTATCGTATCCAGAGTATATGGGAAGATGCCATGTATTGAAGTATTTTTTCGATGAAGAGGATGAAGGGTTTATTAATAATCTAAATCAGACACAATCTGCATATGGGAAACGGATTAACTTATGGTTTCAGCGTATTGAGAAAAACAGAAGCCTGCAGTATTTTTTCCAAGAGAAACAGATAGATTGTTCTGAAGATGGATTTAGGAAGTATCTTTGGAAAAACGAAATAAGGTATGCAGATTATCCTATATTAATGAAATACATCTATATGCTATTAAGTGAAAAGCAGGTTAGTGTCTGGGATGTATACAATAGGTCTATTGCAGAGAATGAACTTGATATATGTGAAGAACGTAAGCAGAAAAGAAAAATGATGTTAAGCCGTTTCTATGAAAAATACAGAACCCAGGATATAGGAGGTGATTTTCGTAAACTGCGTCCAATTCTTGCACCTGTTGGACTTGATGATTATGATTACCCCGAATATGAATCGTCTGGAAGTTTATCGATTAGTGAGTTTGGACAAGTAGGAATTAGAGAGTTAGACAATGCAGGATTTAATATTCTGGCACATCCAGATATAAACCGGTTAAGCTGTGTAGATGAATTAGAAGGTATTATTAGTGGTTTGGAACTGAATTGCCATAGTAGCAGGGAAGCAAACAATGAAGTAGAAAAGAAGGCAATAGAAAAAAGCATGCTGATAACTAAAGGTTCTGATAAACATGACAATACGGTTGAATTTTATGAGGATCTCAATTTCTATGAATGGAAGAGAGTGTACGTAGAAAGTTTTCTTAGGAAAGAATCTAAATTAGTCTGATAGTGTGAGGGGGAAATGATTTTGTTTGATATGGAAACAAGTTTTGAAAAAATGCCTGATGGTGAGCCATTTATCTGTTCGTTTAGCGGTGGAAAGGATAGTACAATTGCTTTATCTATGGCATGTGAGCGTGGTGAGTGTAAAGGAATTATTCATTGGTTTGATGAGGAAAAAAATAAGTCTGTATTTCATGCACAGGATCAGGAGATAATTGAATCACAGTCAAAATGCATGGAGCTGCCTCTCATCATTTCAAACTATACTCCATGGAGCCATCGGTTAGAGTTAATTGAAGAGTATAAAGAATTAGCCCGTCAGGGAGTCAAAAGTATAATTTTTGGCGATATCTACATAGAGGATTCGGTTAAGCTGCAACAGATAATCTGTAAGAAGGCAGGAATTGTTCCTAGATTTCCGTTGTGGAAGAAAAATTATGAATTCCTTTTTTGTGAGTTTCAGAAGAGGAATATAAAAACAATCATTTCAAGAGTAAATATCTGTTTTCTTGATGATAAATGGCTTGGAAAAGAATACAATCAGGAAACCTTTGAACAATTTGAAAAATTGGGAATTGACCAATTTGGTGAAAAGGGAGAGTTCCATACAACCGTAGTAGATGCAGATATATTCAAAAAACCACTTTCCTACCGGTTATCCGATGTAAGCAAGGATGGCAATGATGTGAAGATAGGATTATCCTCTCATGAGCTTCAGGATAATGTTTACCAGCTTTTAAAGTATTAGAATCGGGAGTGTGTTGGAATAAATGAGGAAAGGGTAGTTATGTAATATGAAATATATTCTTGATGAATTATATGCATTTCGGTTTTATGAAAAAAAAGATGGACCGTTTGTATCCATAAGGCAGTTTAGTGATAATGAAGTAACAAAGATTGGACAAGATGCAGGAATTATTAACATTCATGAAATATACCGAAACAGGGTAATAATTGAAGATTTATTGTATCGTATGTTTAAACGGCAAGGTGGCAATCCAAAACGTACCTATCCGTATTATGCAACAGTTTTTGATAAACTGCCAAAGAATAATCAGTTGCATGTCCGTTTTCAGCAGCCAGAATGCATCAGGATTCCAATGAGTGAATTTCCAAAGGACCAGATTAGTTTTACTTATGGACAGTCACCACGGGCCTTGACAAGAAAGGATAATCATCCTACTCGAAGAAAGTTGTTATTGTGGGATGAAGCGGAATGGGCTATCAATAAGTTCCCATACATTGAAGATGAAGGAACATGGCTTGAGATGCAAATATGGGAAGATGATACATTGACAAAGTTTTACGATAATGGACATGGTAAATCAATTAGGGAATTTGTTGTTGCAGAACGGTTAAGCGACAAAGAGCGTGAAGAATTAAAGGAAAAGTATGCCCCATTAATTAAGTTGATTAAGCCAGAATATTTTTTCTCGCCTACTTCTGCCCATGGTGTATCTCATGCAATAAGGGTATTAGTTCTGGCACAGATAATTGCACAGAAGTGTATGCTAACTAGTAATGACTTGGATATTCTGGCTTATGCGGCGGCTTATCATGATATAGGTCGGGAGAATCATAAAGTGGATGTGAAACATGGATTTGCAAGTTTTAAAAAAATAGTTGATTTAAAATTATGTCCTGGCAGTTTTACAGAGACGGAAACCGAGTTATTTCGTTTTGCAGTGGAAAACCATCAGCTTTCTGTATCTGAGGCAATGGAAAACTTAAAACAGTATAAAATCAGCGATACAGAACGGGCATATGAACTATTAACAATACTTAAGGATGCAGACACATTAGAACGCTGCAGATTTGGCAATGTAGATATCTCTTATATCTATCACGATGTTGCAAAGAAAATGGTTAATCTGGGATATCAGCTTTTAACAATATATCCAGAAATGATTAATCTGTAAGCAGCATGGAAAATATTTTTACAATTGAAAAGAGGGAAGATATGCTCAAAGATGGATATTATTTGTTTATTTATTCAGAGATCAATGATGTTCTTAATGTATTAGGCCACTCATTAAGACATGATCAGAATATGGCGGTATTCATGAAGAAAGACAACGATGTAAGTTTAATCTGCCATTTGGAATTTGAAAGATTTAGTGGTATTAAGCATCATAACGTTGCTTTTTATAGTCGCGAAGAGACAATTAATTACTTAAACAGGATATTGAAAGAATATGATCTAAAGTTAAGTGATTTTGTGGGAATATATGGAGTGCCTGGATTGGTGGAAAATCAGGATTTATCTTATTCCAGTCTCTATGATGAAAAAGAGCTTTCCTATCATGCAATTTCACATCTATATACTTCCATGCTGCTTAATACAGATAATTTTTATGAAAACGATATGATATCTTTAGCTTATGATGGTGGACCAGATAGTTTAATTGACCCAGAGATGATGAAAAAGCCGTTGTTCTGTGGTGCAGTTTCTAAGAAAGGAAAAATAAAATATTTTCCAATCTCTTCACCAGGAGGCTACTGGCTATATTTAAGCAACTACTTTAATATGCCGGAAGGAACGCTAATGGCTTTAGCATACGCGGCAAATACAAAAAGTCTTGAAACATTTGATACGCTTCCTGATTATAAGGATTTAAAGGATAAGAAGAAATGTATCGATGCAATCAATAATATTGTGAATCGTATAATGGCCTATCGCAAAGAAGATATCGGAATTCTATATGAAGATAACGATACAAGATTTTCAGAGTATGAAATTAAAGTCAGCATGATTATGAAAGTTGTGCAGGAATTATCCATACAGAATATATTTGCACAGCTGGATCAGATATTGAAGGACTACTCATTGAATCCATCCAATACAATACTTGCATTATCAGGGGGATATGCTTTGAATTGTCCGACAAATTCAAGAATTATGAAGAAATATCATTTTAAAGAACTTCAGTGTGCACCATGTGTTAATGATGGTGGATTAAGTATAGGAATGGGACTTTATTTCTTTCACAAGTACTGTGAAAGGTTTCAGTATAAATTCAAAAATCCGTACTATGGTTATACCGATGAGAACAAGTTTCAAGTAATAGAAAAACAATATGCAGAATTCATAGAAAGTGTTCAAGAAGGCACAGAGAAAGCTGCTGCTGATATTGAACAAGAGCCAGTGGTATGGATTGATGGAAGAGCAGAAGCAGGTCCTAGAGCTTTAGGGCATAGGAGTATACTCGCCAATCCAATAAAAATGGAGCATAAAGATTTACTGAATCAATATAAGAAAAGAGAATGGTGGCGTCCCGTTGCACCAATTGTATTAGAGGAGAATGTAGGTGACTGGTTCGAAGATGCATATCCTTCACCGTATATGTTGAATAATTTTGATATTAAACAGAAATATGAGGACAAGGTTCCAGCAGTCATCCATCTTGATATGAGTGCCCGTGTGCAGACGTTGAAATTTGTTGATGAAAAAAGACTCTATAATGTTATCAGTGATTTTAACAAATTAACTGGAGTGCCGATTATCTGTAATACGTCACTAAACGATAAAGGGGAACCCATTATAAACAGTGTAGAACAGGCTCTCAATTTTGCATTACGAAAAAGGATTAATATCGTGTATGCATATGGTTACCGGTTTGTTTTAAAAAATCATGATAAGTATGAGGAAGATAAATGTTTAACCCGTGATAATGATGTATTTATTCAGCACAAGGCAGAACGGGATAAGGTTATGAGAAAAATTAATCCATATAATCTTCCAGAAATGGATTTACTCATTTATTTGTTTAATCCAAGTCTGCGAAGATATGACATAACAGAAAAGAGTGATTATCAAAAAGTAGCTGCAATCACGAAAAAATTGAGGAGTGTTGATAAAGATTTAAGCATCTTTGAAGATTGGGCAAAAAATCTATAAATAAAGGAGTTAAGCAGCGTGAAGTGTATAAAAAAAGTAATTGATCTTCATCTTCATACAACGGCTTCTGATGGAGTAAAAACCCCAGAGCAGCTTGTGGAAAAGGCATATCAGAATGGTCTTGCTGCCATAGCAGTTACGGATCACGATACGATAGATGGACTGTTAAAAGCAGAAGAGAAAGCGAGCGAGTTGGGAATTGAATTAGTAAAAGGGGTGGAGTTTACAACTAATTATGAACCAGTAATGCACATTATTGGCTTAAACCTTGATATACAAAATAAGGAACTAAAGGAATTGCTACATAAACTGGATAAAAGCAGATTGCGTTTATTGGCAAAAGCTTTGAGGCATGTCAAAGAAAATGGTATTGATGTAACAGCAAAGGATATTTGTGAAGAAAAAGGTACCGTTACGATTTTGAACCTGAAGAATTATCTGCTGGAGAAAAATATGGTGGAAACAGGAGATGATTTGGATTTGGATCTTCTATCTATTATTAATGAGTGGAGAGCAGTTACCCCAAGTCCCTCAGAGTGCATTCAACTGATTCATGGCTGTAATGGAATTGCCATTCTGGCACACCCAGCATTATTAAGCAGAGAGTATGTGCATTTAAAGCAAATCGTGTTACAGCTTAAGCAGTATGGTTTAGATGGAATTGAAGTAATTCATCCATCCCATACCACACAGGAGAGGGCAATATTCAAAACATGGGCAGAAGAGCTGAAGCTTTTTCAAAGTGGAGGAAGTGATTATCATGGGGTTGGAAAACGAATCCATACGGGTTCATCAAATCCTGAGGATGATATCTATGTTTCCTACAGTTTTTTAGAAGAAATGAAAGGATGTAATGTATGATAAGTGTTCCCAGTGTATTGTTTTTGAATTGTATCGGAAGTTACTATTATAGTATCATACAGCATTTGAGCGGTGGAGAACAAGACAATTCTCTACTATTCTTTTTACACTTTGGCAGGCCAGTCTATGAAAAATTGGATTTGGAAAAAATCAGACTGAAGTATCGCGACAATCCATGGGGGTATCAGCCAGTGGTTCTGAAAGAACAGAATGATGGAATGATTACAGTAAATCAGAAGTTCTATGGATTTTTAAAGGAAAAATTCAATTTAACAGTGGATAGCGTGATAATGAATGAGAACATTGATATTATTGAGGGATTGAGGCGTAATACAGAAGAGGGAAAATTTTCTATTGTGAATGTAGATGAATACTTTATCCCTTCCAGTACAAAAAGTTATAGGAAACGGCATAATAAGCATTTCCTGCTGTTAAAGAGTATTGATTATGAGAAGAAAGAATTACAGATGATAGATTCAGAGTTAAATCATGATATTTTAGTTTCAGCTGAAGCCTTGGAACAGTCAGTTTACCAGAGTACGTTTAACCATAATCTTTTCTATAGTGTTGATGGCAGTGGATTTGTGAATAGAGTAGAAACAGCAGAGTTTTTGAAACAGGTGGTTTCCGAGGTTTTAACATGTGATTTTATTCCTCAGATGATGGCTGATATGCAGGAAAAGTTGGAAAGAAAGGAATCCAAATATTACTATCATGGTTATTACTATAATATTCTATCAAAAATAATACCATATTCGCATATGGTGTATGCCATTTTAAAGGATAACAATATTGCACTTTATGAAGAGGAAAGAGAGCTATTAAAGGAATGGAAAATGCTTTGCAGTTTTATGAGCTTTAAGTTACTGAAAAATTCATGTTTGTACGAGCCTGTGCAGAAGAAACTGTTACATATTCAAAACCATAGTGGAGAGATAAAAAGCTGTTTACAGGGGCTATCATTTTGAAGGGAGGTTAATTCATGGAGAACGCGGAAAGAGAAAAATATCAGAGCTGTGAATATCTAGAGTATGGATTAGTGGCATTTACGGAAGGAATCAGGCATTGCTGTGGAGATATATCGGTAGATTGTAATACATTACCAGTCATGCCATATGATGATACTTTTTATAACCATACGAATGAGTTTTTAGAGAAACTGATTCAAGATAAGAAAAACATCATCGAAGCAAATAGAAGAGGGGAAAAGACAATTTGTCAGGGCTGTCAGTATTTAAAGGAACAGTACTGGGATAAAGAGAAAAAGATAACGCAGCTGAATTTTTCGTTAGACAGCAGCTGTAATCTGAAGTGTTCTTATTGTTATAAAATGCAGAATAACTACGCAGCCGGTAAAGCGGTTGATGTGAATGAAATCATTAAGAAAATACTGGAATCAAACCAGGTTATTGTGAAATCGCAGGTTATCTATGCTAGTGGGGAGATATCGATACAGCCAGATGTTGATAAGATTGTAGAAAGTTTAAAAGATTATGATGTTGCTTTTTTAACGAACGCTACGATATATAACAGTAAAATTCATGAAATTATTAAAAAGGAGTCTAGTAGTATCGTTGTAAGCCTGGACAGTGGGACGAGAGAAACGTATCGAAAAGTTAAAGGAGTCGATCTATTTGAAAAAGTCTGTGAGAACATTGGAAAATATGCAGAAGATGGTGGACATATCATTCTTAAATATATTCTGATGGAGAATAACTGTGAGAAAGCGGATTTGGATGGTTTTATTGATATCTGCAAAAAATGCAACATCAAAAGCATCCGGGTAGCGAGAAACTGGTATGAACCGCAGATAGCTGAAAAAGTTAAGGCTGCTTCCATACATCTTATGATAAAAGCAAGAAGGAATCATATTGTGGTTCACAATGATGGCACAACCATTGCCGATCGATAGGAAGAATTGCCAGGATAGGAAGGGGTGTAGGGGATATACATAAAAAAACAGAATAATGAAAAAGACAAGGGTATGTTAAAGGAATGCATAGAGCAAAACTACAATCTTGTAATTGAAACAATTGTACCAGCGAAAAGAGGTGCTTACGGTGAAACATGGAATATAGTAACAAAGGGCAGAAACTATTTCGCGAAAGTACATTATATGTCAAACAAAATGGAGCGGTATAAAGTTAGTCTTGGTATAGTTGATTATTTATATCAACAGAATATTACTTTTATTAACCACGTTATAAAGACAAGAGAGAATACATTGTATGTAGAATATGGCGGAGGTGTCCTTGCTCTTTTTGATTATATTGAAGGGGAAAACAGTAAACAGTATGAGGTAACAGATTTACTACATTTACTGACTGAAGTATATCAGAAATCTTTGCCGGATGGAACAGTTGACAAGGAAGATTTTAATATATACTGTGCAGATTTTGTTTTAAGCAGACAGAAGGAGTATCCAATTATATCTTCTAATATTGAAACCCTGAAATGTTATTATGATAGGCTGCAAAATGCTAGAGAAAAGTGTAAAACATCAAGGGACCATATGTACATAACGCATGGTGATAGTGCCAGTAATATTATGATGCAGAAAGAACAAATGATAATTATTGACTGGGATAATGTAAAAGTGGCATCTCCTGAACGTGATTTGTGGTTTATGATTCATAGCGTTAGTGATGTGGACAGATTCAATAAAATCCTGTTAAAGGATGGTATTGATTATCAATTAAGAGGAGAACGTCTGCGGTTTTATTGTTACTATAATTACTTTTATTATTTTCAAGACCACTTGCTGGCGATTGAGGAAACATCTGATTCCTATCAAAAAAGGAGAATCCTAAATTATATTCATTTTCTTTTCTTTGGTGGCTACATATTGGAGCAAATGTATACAATCGAGAAAATCCAGCTGGAAATAGGAGGTAAGTATGAAGTATAAGTTCTTATGTGACTTTCTAGATGATACTTTTGGTGATAGTAAGGATGTATTAATTGATGTAATAGACAGGTGCAATATTTCCTTATTTGCAATGGAACTACTGAAAAAATATGATTCTAAAAGATATAAAACTGCAAAAGTAAAAAAAATAGTACAGAAAAAATTTAATAAGGAAGTACTAGAAGCTGCAAAAGAACTTATTGATTTTGGTGAGAAAGAAAATGTAAAGATAGTATTTATAAAAGGAATTTTTCTTGCTGCTGATATATATGAGGATGTGGATGAACGATTATCAACAGATATCGATGTCTGTACTGGAAGTGCTGATTTTCCAAGGATGCATTTTTTTCTTAGAAGTCTGGGATATACCTGCAATGATCTTGAGGATCAGGAGGTTGAATCAGGTGGCTATCTTGAATCGCTTGAGGAGTATCACATCTGTTATGAAAAGTTTATCAATGGGATGAAAATTTTTATTGAGGTTCATAATTCGATCGTGAATGCAGGAAATGCTTTTTATATTAGTTCGCAGGAGTTTTTAGCGAATTCAGAAAAGAAGGAACTGTTAGGGGAAAAAACATATGTACTCTCGCTTGAATATAACCTGATATATCTCATGTTACATTTTATTAAGCATATTCCTTTATCCTATATGCAGTATTCCATATTGAAAATTCGTCCAGAGATAAACCTGGGAAATGTTAACGACATAGCACTGCTGGTCAATAAGTATAGAGAAATCATTGATTGGGACAAGGTTGTTACATTATCTAAGAATATGTATATCGCAAAGTATATTCTGGCAGTGGCAGAATTCATCAATCACATCTATCGTGACATATTTGAGGAAAGATTTTTGGAAAAACTGTCAGCCGTCAGAGAGTACTCTAAAATTGCTGATATCAGATACGAAGAACGTGGCTGGGGAAAGTTTATGTGGATGTTTGATGACATGCTGGACATATTTGAAAAGGAGAATGCCGGGAATATATTAAGAGGCACATACCTTGATTATATTGATATTAAGGAAATTCCTTTACATAATAGCAGAGATTCGTCTTCTGTAGAGGAAAAGTATAATTTTGAACGGGAATTTCCTATAACATGGACTGAAAACAAGAAGCATTCGCATGCAAAGTTAGAGGTTCAGGCTACGAAAGAGTTTATTGATGTAACATTTAACATAACAGATAAAAAATGTTGTGTATATGAAGAAATCCATAAGCTATTTGACAGTGATGGTGTTGAAATCTATGTAGTTACAAAAAACGGTATAGAAGCAAAGCTTTTCACGATTGCTTATGGTGATACAGAGTATATTCTTATTGAAAGCACAGAAAGAGAACTGTTTAAGAGTTACAGGCTTGTAGATAAGAAAGCGTGTTCCTATGAGCTCCATATTGAGGAGAATGTCGTAACCATATATCTACGTGTTCCCTGGAGTTATCTTAGTGTGGATCCAGAAGCTGAAAAAGTATTTGCGTTCAACGTTGGAGGTCTCATTAGCAATCCTGTTACACAGTTGTGTTCAGGAAATTGTAATTTATTTGGAACCGAGCTTTATGATTTGAGACAGATACCAGTGATACAGTTTTAGATTATCAACATAATCAGATACAGGAGGATAAATGATACAGATAATTAGTTTTGATATTGGTGGAACACTGGTAGATACCTCAAGGAAGAATCATCTGAAAGAGGTATTAAGTGACTATTTAAGACAGAAGGGATTATATTCAGCAGATGCGGTGAATTGTTTAAAACTACATGATTTTAGTATCCCGGAGTATTGCCAATACGTAGGAATTGATGATGTTGCCAAAGTACAGAATATAATTGAGCAGCACAATCAAAAGCACATACTATATAGCGATGTTCTTCAAACAATCCGTTATCTGAAGCAAAGATATAAACTGGTTACTATTTCAAATGCAATGTCACTGAAAAGAAACACATTAAGTATTTATGAGATAGAAGAATATTTTGATTTGGAACTGTATTCCTTTCAGTTTGGTTCATTAAAACCTGACACCAAGATGTTTTTATATGTAGAACAATATTTCAATGTGAATGCTAAGTACTGTTTGCATGTTGGAGATAATAGGAATGATATTTGTGGTGCAAACAGGGCTGGCTGGATAAGTGTATTATTAAACCGTAAAAATACCTACAAGGAAGAGGAGTTTCAGGGCATAAATAAACCGGATTATATCATTAGCAATATGTCCGAACTTTTAGAAATAGTTCAGACAACATCAGTTTAGAAATAGAGGTTTGACAATGATAGGATTATCAAATAAGAAAGTAAAGTTGGTAGGATATTCAGAGGACTGGGCAGGATTGTATCAGACTGAAGCTGACAATCTTAAGCGATTACTGAAAGATAATGTTGTTTCAATACAACACGTTGGAAGTACATCAATACCTAACATGATGTTTGCAAAACCAATTATTGATATTGCAGTTGGAATTGAGACGATCGAACAATTGGGCAAGGTAAAAGAAATTCTACTCGCAAATGATTATTATTACAACGAAAATGCAGGTGATACAGATCGCTGGTTTTTTGCAAAAGGGAAAGCAGAAAATAGAATGTTTAATATTCATGTCGAGTTAATCGAAGGAGTTTCCTGGAACAACCATATCAACTTCAAGAACTTTATGATAAAACATCCAGAGTATGTATCAAAATACTGCGATGTAAAGAAAGAGCTGGCAAGTCGTTATAGGGATGACAGACTTAAATATACAGAGGGAAAAGCAGAATTCATTCAGTCTGTCCTAAAAATGGAAGATAGAGATAAAGAGATAGAGGTGAAGTTATGATACTCATTTGTGTTAATCCATTTTTGAGTCACTTTCTACCTACTATATCATTAGCAAAAGGCCTACAGTTAGTAGGAAATGAAGTTGTTTACATGGGATTTGACTCTACAAAGGATTTCGTTAAGCAGGAAGGATTTGATTACATACCCTTAGTATCCTGTCAGGATGAAGAGATACAGAAACAAAAGAGAGCACATAATTATGACCTCACTGAGCAGAAATTCACGATGCTTCATAAGGAAATCCAGGAGAAAATCCGTGCTTCTGGAGCCAGTGTTATTTTGTTCCATATATCAAGATTTGATATATTTTTTATACCAGCATTTTTATCAAAGGTTAGAATTGTTACTTATGATACAAGCAGCGGAAGTATTTGTTTTAATGGACGTATACCACCAAGTACCTGTTCATTTGTTCCAGTTCTGCCATGGGATATCAGAAACATATGGTTCTGGGGCAAAAGATATATAAGGAAAGTGCATGATTTAAATTGGAAGGAATTAAAAAGAACCTATCCATATTGTGAAATGAGCAGGATCGCGCAGGAGTATCATTATAAATGGAAGTTTTGTATTGATGGATTTTATCTTAGTTTTCCTCATATAAAGTTTAGTTCAAAAGAGTTGGAATTCAAAAACCATGATGATATCCTTTATGCGGGATTATGTGTGGGTTCTGCAGGTTGTGGAGAAGTTCAGGAAATAAAGTTTTGTAAAGAGAAAACGTTAATCTACTGTTCTCTTGGCACAATGAGTTATCGCTATTTAAAGACAGGTAAATTCCTTACTGGATTAATAGAAATAATGCGAAAGCACCCAGAACTTCAATTGATTATTAGTCTGGGAAGTAAAAATGCAAAGCTGGATTTTGAAAATGTACCATCTAATGTTACCATATTTGATTTTGTAAATCAGAATAATTTATTAAGGATATGTGATCTGGTTATAACGCATGGTGGCGCAGGAACCATAAAAGAGTGTATTATGAATGAAATACCTATGCTGGTTTGTCCTAGCAGCTATGATCAGCAGGGTAATGCGGCAAGAGTATATTATCATCAGATAGGGCTTCGTAATTATTTATTACGTAAGACCTTCTGGGAGAGACTGAAAAAGAAGGATATAGTGGATATCGATAATGATTTACTAGAAGCACAGCTTATAACAATTCTTAGAAATCCTAAATTTAAGAAGAATATAAGTGAAATGAAAAGTAGAATTATCAGCAGTGATGAACTGCAGAATGTGATCACCTATTTAGACAGGATATCGCACGATGAAAAGGGAAAGGAGAAAAATGTACGAGAATATTGAAAGGTATTGGAGAGCAGCTAATTATCTGACGTTGGCACATATATACCTGAAGAAAAATGTTTTACAGAAAAGAAAGCTGGAATTATCGGATGTAAAAACACATTATTCAGGACATTGGGGAACGAGTCCTGGAATCAATTTCATTTATGCACATCTGAATCATATGATTGGGAAGCATAAATGTAAAATACAGTTAGTCATTGGACCAGGACATGCCGGAAGTGCATTGTTATCGAATTTGTTTTTAGAAGGAAGCCTTGAAAAATGGTATCCCAGTATTGGTGATAATGAGTCAGGTATGGAACAGTTTGTAAATATTGAACATCAGATTTGTGGAATGCGCTCAGAGATTAATCCGTTTTATCCTGGAACTATTTATGACGGTGGAGAATTAGGATACTCCTACGCAGTTGCTATGGGTGCCGCTTTGAATAATGAGGACTTAATTACCGTGTCCGTGATTGGAGATGGAGAAGCAGAAACAGGCTGTTTATCCGCTACGTGGAAGAGCCTTCACTGTCTTGGAAAAAAGAGAGGGCATATCCTGCCCATTATCCATTTAAATGGTTATAAGATGGGAAGCAGGTCACTATTATCCTATCGAACCAATGAGGAATTGTCCAATATGTTTAGCGGCATGGGGTATTGCGTAAAGATTGTTGAAAAAAGCCATAAAGATATGGAAGAGGCACTTGACTGGGCAGTATCAGTTTTTCAAAAGTCGGAAGATATTAAGTATGAACACAATCCGCTCATAATCCTGCGTACACCGAAAGGCTGGACAGCACCTAAGAGTGAAACAATTCATATAGAGGGAAATGTTTCTTCCCATAAGATTCCGCTGCATGATATTTTTGAGAATCGTGATTCGTTTGAATATTTGGAAAGATGGTTATTAAGTTATCACCCAGAAGAATTATTTCATGCCGATGGAAGTGTTATGCCAGGTGTGAAGGAGATAATTCCTGCAGACAAGCTGAAAATAGGAAACGCGGAGTATCACAGACAGGAACTTACCTACTTTGATTTGAAGACAGAAGCGTTGGAAGAGGTAGAACATAAATATGAGAGTATCAACGTTTTGGGTGATTACCTGAGAAAAATGCTTGAGTTAAACGGTGACTGCTTTCGCATCATGTCACCCGATGAGCTGACATCCAATAAACTTGGCAGTCTGTTAAGCTTTCAGGATAACATAATGGAAATATTGAATGAAAATATATGCCAGGGCTGGATGCAGGGATATAACATGACCGGAAGGAATAGTGTAATGGTTAGTTATGAAGCATTTATGCCAGTAGTTACTAGTATGGTTAGTCAATTTACGAAATGTTTAACACAGATGGACAAAGTTTCACAGAGAGTTTATAAGCCTTCTTTAAATTATATTTTAACAAGTACTTGCTGGGAAAACACATACTCACATCAAAATCCGGAATTTATTAATTCACTCATTATTCAGAAAAACTGTTATGCAAAAGTGTATTATCCAGTTGATGCAAATACATTGTTAGTTTGTACTGACCAAAGTTTTAAATCCAGAGGGAAAATAAATGTGATAACAATATCAAAACATAATATGCCACAGTATTTTTCATTGAAAGAAGCAGAAGATGTGGTGAAGAAAGGTTATTACATTTTTAATAAAGAGGTTGAAAATCCAGATATTGTTCTTGTTGCAACTGGAGATTATTGCCTGCTTGAAATGAGAAAGGCTGAAGAAATGTTAAGAGAGCTATTCCCAAATATAACATACAGGCTAGTCAGCATAGTTGATTTAACAAAAATGTGTTCATGGAATAAAGAGGAGTCTTTCGATGCAGATACAATGAAGCAGATATTTATGGAAGACATACCTGTAGTCTTTCTGTTTCATGGATATCCATTAATCATGAATGCAATACTGGCAGACAGGTTTAGTGGCAGGAACGTTTCCGTAATGGGATATCAAAATAAGAGTATGAGTTCTACAAATGTTCTAGGCAAAATGATTTTGAACGAGTGCTCGAGATTTCACATATTGTTAAAAATTAGTGAATCACTCTATGAAAAAGGAGGGATAGGAAAAGAACGGTATAAAGCTATTCGAGTAAAAATAATAAAAGATATGAAGGAAAAAGAATTATAAAAAAACTGATGTAATGAATAACAAGAAATGGAGAGGATTAAATAAAATGAGTTTAGAAGAAGAAGTTTTTAATTTATGTACAAAAGTAATTGAGACAAAACAGCCTAATTTCAGCGGAATTGGATTAGTAGTATATGATACGGCAACATTTGATGAAAGCAGACATTGCAACCTTAGACCTGATATCACATGTCCACCATACAGAGTAGACGATGAAAGAATCGTTGACTATTTAATGGAAATATCTGATTATCATAATACTTTACATGATGGATTCCATATGGTAAATGAAAAGGGAATTCTGACTCATGTAGCACAATATTTTGTGCCGCCAGTTATCAATGGAGTAATGCCTAATCAGTATCATGGAGTGCGATTCCACAGTTCATTGTGTGGTTCTACATTAGAAGGAGTATTATTTATTGCAATTATTTGTTCTGATGAAAGCATTTATATTTTAAAAGATGGTAAGGTTGTTATGAAAAAGGAGATTAATTATGTTTAATATGGATCAAGCAGTTGAATTATCAAAACAATATTGTGTGCCTGTTGAAGATGTTATTCTAATTGCGCTTAACCGTTATGGTATCGATGCAGATGTCGAGGATAAGAGAATTCGTTTTAAACTTAAGTTAGACTCATCAGAAGTGGTCTTCTATTTTGCAATATGTGTTAATACATGTGCAACACCATTTAAACTCAGTTTATCTGGAGACTTGCTTTTTAATGGCAGTCGAATCGGCTCAATTATTGATATTGAGCAAGATACATGTGATTCAACATATTTTAGACGGAATAAAACAGAACTTACTTTAAATTCAAATATGCGTAGCCAATGTAAGGGATGTAAGTTTTGCGGAACATATAATCTGGATTCTGCTGATATATTTGATTTAAGTACTGAGGATAAGTTGGCAAAATATTTGGAAGGAATTCTGAAAGCAAACAATATGCAGGATTTCGAAGATGTTGTAAGAATTACATTATGCACCGGATGTTTTAAAGATGAAGCTGAGTTGGTACAACATTTATTTATGGTATATGATACATTTAAAAAATATGGTTTTTCAAAAAGAATACGTTATATAGGTTCGCAGTTACGTAGTGATGAAGCAATGGATGAAATCAAGAAACATATTAATGCTTTTTCACTTACAGTTACGGCAGAATGCTTTTCAAATCGTTTGGAAATCATGAGAAAAGAGAAGGCTGAGTTAGATTTACATAAAATTAAAGATTTACTGGAACGTGCAAAACAACATGGTTTTTCAACGAATTTTCTCTATATATTAGGACTGGAGGATCTTGATACGATGGAATCCGGAATGAGATACTTAAAAGGTAGTATTAATAGATTCCCAGGAATCCAGATTTTACAGGATTTCGTAGCTGAGCAGGAAGATTGTAGAATTGATGAAGCAAAAAATGTTGAATTCTATTTGAAAGCTAGAAAGAAAGTAGAGGAGATCTTTGGTCAGGAACAGTATAAGCCTAGATCATGGGAGAATTATCGTGGATTATTCTATCTAATGTATAATAACCAGCCTCATTCATGTATCCGAATATAGAAATAATGAAAAGACATGGGGGTTTGTACTATGGACAGTAGATTGACTTTTGGTGAGGATGTTCAAAATTATGATAAATATCGGCCTAAATACAATTGCACTGTAATTCATGATATCTGTAAGTATGCAAATATTGATTCTGATTCAAAGATTATAGAGATAGGATGCGGGACAGGACAAGCTACGGAACATTTTTTGAAAAAGGGTTTTGGTGTGCATGCAATTGAATTATCTGATGAAATGTCGAAGTATGTAAAAGACAAATTCTCGTGCTATCAAAATTTCAAAATCGATACCATGGAATTTGAAAAGTACCCGATTGATGGTGCTACAATTGATTTGGTTTATGCTGCAACCTCGTTTCACTGGATTAGGGAACCGTTCGGTTTTATGAAGGTGAAGGAGATTTTGAAACAGGGAGGCAGCATGGCTCTATTCTGGAATCATCCATTTGTTGCCCGGGAAGATGACCCGCTGCATATGGAGATACAGCAAATCTATAAATGGTATGCAGACAGGGGCTATCGCCCGAAAGGTAAGAAGCAGGTTGAAAATGATGAAGAAAGGTATAAGACAATGCAGGAGAAAATTGTTGATTCTGGATTTTCAGATTTGGAATTTCATCTATATAAAGATGTGAGAAAATTTTCTTCGAGTGAATATATCAATCTTTTAAATACATATTCGGATCACAGAAAAATGGAAAAGGATGCGAGACGTCACTTCGAATTGCAGATCGCTGATGCCATTAATAAACATAATGGAATTTTAAAAGTATACGACACCATTGATTTGTATATTGCAAAGAAATAAAGGAAAGGACTCATCGTGAGTGTATAGATTTAGGGTAATATTTGAGATATCCGGTTCCTTGTAACCAGATCAATGCACCAGTATTTTTAACACCTTCAATCTTATGGAAAAATGGCTGTAATGAGATAGTATGTGAGCCATTTTCTCAAAAGGCGGGAGGTGTTTGCCACCAGGTATTATAATTGGGATTGCCAGAGGTGAAACAGAGAGAAAAGCATGTAAGAATATTTCATAAAGTTATGTAATTTTGATAGAAAAAGAAGAAAAAAATTGAAAATGAATTTTGTAAGGAAACTACCTGTTCAAACAGAAATAAAGAGCAGCTCCAATGTAAGCGTCAACTGAGCCAAGCCTACCATTACAAGCCTTTATCCATTATACTATCTTTAAAATGATCTCTCGGAATCTTGAGTGATTACTGCCAGCGTAGCTGGCATACGTACTTTGGTAAGTAAATATTATCTA